>CAYWJO010000001.1:0-255159 GCA_964458565.1 uncultured archaeon
GTTTTTTTGCCTCTTATTTACCCGATAAATTACTACGAGAGGATATATGATGAAACAGAGAATTATTGCATCACTATTGATTGCAGCGTTCGTTATTACAACCATCGGAGGAATCATTCCACTTGCTATACCTGTTACTCAAGACAGTAGTCTTGGTGCAACGAATAACCATTTTGAGGTAGCAGATGGAGAGATTGGGAACCTAATTGTTCCTGTCCTTGCTGATGAAGTTGTCACACAAACTTATCCAGATTCAAACTGGGTAGGTAATAATGCCCGTGGAGGTCTATGGGTTGGACACGAAACTACTGATGGGATTGCCAGAACGTGGCTCATGTTCAACTTATCGCACATTCCCAAGGAGATAGGATTTGTTCGAGCTACTCTAGTCAGTTATCTGAACGATGAATGGAATACAACTCAGGATGCTCCAATTGGTGCATACTACGCTGAAAATGACACATGGACTGAAGAGAGTCTGACATGGAATAATCAACCCGAATTCATGGAGCAGCCGCAGGACGTGATTTCTAGTCCTGAGGGAGCAGATATGTTTGTAATTGGGAATTGGTACCAGTGGGATGTCACTCAAGCTCTACGGCACGCATTCCAGACTGACATGATACTCTCCCTTGTAATGAAGGATGAGAATGAAACAGCAGCATTTGAAACATGGGAGTACTTTATGGATGCAGATGTTGATGACTTCTTAAAGACCTACATCTCAATCGAATATACCGTTCCCGGAATAGACGATATAACAGTGGATGGTATTTCATCTGCACCCTTGATTGATTATATCCAAAATGATAATCCACAAATCGCATGGGGACCAGATCTCAATGATGAAGGTGATTTCCAGCGGGATTACCAAGTAGAGGTATGGAATAACGAAACCTTTGATGATACCTTAATGTTTGAGGACAGTCATGGAACCACATTCGAAGTAGCATCTGGTGGTGTTGGAGGTTCAAATTCACGACCATTCAACACGCATGACGAAATGAGATATCAGATGAAGTGGCATGAAGATTACATTGGAGTGGGAGGTATTGTAGATAGATTGCAGTTCGAAGTTGGGTCCGAGCAGACATGTGTTTTTGAGGACTTGACTATCTACATGCTCAATATCCAAGATGATGGAAATCTGACAGCTGACTTTGATACAAACTATGAGTTTGGAGACCCAATTATAGTTCTGTCTAGAGAACTCTATGAGCCCGAATACACTGATGGCTGGGTTATTTTTGACATCGATAACGTATTTTCTGTTAGTAAGGATATGAATCTGTTAATCGAAATTCGATTCAGAAATAATACTGGAGAGGGGTTACAGTCACCCGTTGATTATGACACCGGCGTGGGTTCAGTCGCATATACGTGGGGACCAGGTGCACTCACTTCAACTGTAGCAGACATTGTCTACAACCGCGTACATGGACTTCGTTTGGACATTGCATCCACTGAAGTGTTCGAAACTACATCGATGATAGAAAATGATTATCCATTTGGAGTTGATCCAGAGACTGAGGGCAGGTTCCAGATGCTCTACGACCAAACATTGATCAATGATGATGGGATAATTGATAGGTTGTACTTCAGAACTAGTAATCCGAACGGAACTGTAACATATCGGAATCTTCAGGTGTACTTACTGGAAACACCTGGTTTTGATTATATGTCACCAATCTTTGAGGAGAACTATGCAGGTCTTGAACCAATGCTAGTACTCGAGGCTGAATCTTACACGGTAGCTAACTTAGGACAGCTGATGATGATAGACATTGACAATGTCTTCCACTACTCAAACAATAATGATCTACTCATTGAGATGCGATGGGAAGCACTGGTTGATGGTTCTGCAGCGCTATATCGCACAGTGGGAGGTGGTGGCTATAGAGCGTGGAATGTAAGTTGGGGTGGTATAGTGGTTGGAAATGATACCAGAACGTACGAGATGTATCTCGATTTCATCCACAACATTCCTGCAGTGGTATATGATGGTCTTCCACTTGCCAATAGCACAAGATATTGGATCAGAGCACGAGTGATGGACAGCACCGGTCAATGGACCTCTTGGAACACTCAGACCTTCAAGTACGAAGTGTTGACAAGTGGTCCTAAATGGGAGAGTCCGGTCAATGACCCCAATCCCGCAACTGCAGGTAGTCCTGTCACAGTCTCAATCAATGTGACGCATGTTACTGGTGTCGATTACGTATTAATCGAATTCGGTGGAACAAATCATACGATGAGCGCAGTTGGTGACACGTATTCGTACGAATGGTCACCTGCGTTAGATGGAATCTTGAACTATACAATCTATATGTACAGTGAAATTGGAACTTCAAATACTGTAGAAGGTAGTTTCATAGTTAATCCACCACCAACAACTCCATCGGTAACAACTACAACATCTGCAACATCGACATCCGCAACATCGACATCCGCAACATCGACACCCACAACATCAACACCTACAACTACGAACACGACTGCACCTCCACTTGGTGACTACACTACAATAATCATTATCATCATTGTAGCTGGTGGGGTTGTGCTGATAATCATCATCATTGTAATGAAGAAGCGAGGATGATGAATGAGATTAAAGTGTCAGTCTAGTGTGACTGACACTCTCTCTTTCTTTTTTTATCAAAACAATAGAGTCTACTCTATAAATAGAGATACTCTTCCAGGTAGTGCGAATCGGGATTTGTTCTGAGGATCATAGTCCGGTTTCTCAGACGTATGTATAACAACTTCTAATCCAATTTCCGAAGATATGAATCCAGCAGAGTCATTTAGAACTTGTGTCTCATCTTTTGCAGATACGGAGTGATCCCATAGTCCATTCTCCTTTGATATTCGATCTACAATAGATTTGACATCTTTTCCATGCTGTCGGAAATCTGGGTTGGACATCAGGTGCTTCATGATATCACCTACGACCAGTTGTAGGTTCGCATCCCTGATGCCATTCATGGCATCGAACATCCATTGAGGTGCAACATAGACATGTACCTTTGTGGCCTTCTTGCCCTTCAGCAACTTCATGATTTCTCGAATGTCGTGTAGTGTAGCCTCAACAACCTCATAGGCCATCTCAACATCAGTATCAATGAGTTTCTTGTCAGCCTTAGGCCATTCAGCTAGTGAAACGTATCCTTCTCTCTTCATCTTAGACCATAACTCCTCAGCGGTATGAGGGGCCATAGGAGCCATTAATCGGACCCAGACATCACAGATGTAAGCCATCGTTCCTTCTCGTTCGTCCTTTGGAACCTCAGCTCTTCGTAGATACTGGTTAATCGTTCGCGTCATCTCTGAGGTGGCATAGATAGCATAGTCACGCAGTTTTAGATTCTCAATGAAGTCAGTACAATTCTGGACAATCGTATTTACTCTGGATAATACCCATCTTGTGGCAGTAGTTGGTTTATCCTTTTTACGATAGATATGTGGTGTCTTGATAGCAAATTTCTTCACAATCGCCATGAACTGATTCAAACGGTTCCTAACTGCGGGAACATCCTTCTCTCTCCATTCCATCAGGGATCCAGGTTCAGCCGCTGAAATTGCATAGGTACGATAGACATCTGCACCGTACTTCTTGGGAATCTCTACCAATGGGATGACATCTCCTTTACTCTTTGACATCTTACCACTCCCCATTACTAGATGTTCATTCAGACTGATACACTGTAGCCAGTATTTTTCGGGGAAGATAGCCACATGATGAAAGATAGCAAAGCTCAGGTGGTTCGAGATATGTGATGGGGCTGTGTGACGTTGGTCATTAGGATACCAGTACATGAATTCATCATGCATTGTCTTCAATAGTCTTGCGTCAATTCCCGTTTTCTCTGTCACCTTCTTGAGTGTGCCCTTTCCCAAGAAGACGTAGTCATAGAATTCCAAAGTCAGACGCTCGGGCTTTATCTTATTGCCTGTTAGATGATGCGCGATTGTATAGAAAGCCATGTATATTGTTGAATCGGATAATGCTTCAATTATCCATTCAGGGTCAAATGGTAATTTAGTGCCGATACCTCGTTTTCTAGCACATGGTCTCTGTGTCAGCCAGTTGAATGTAGCTTCAAATAAGTTCCTAAACATTTCAGGTACAATTTCCATGTTATTCAGAGCTTTCCAAGCTTTGTCTTTCCAACCAGGGCTCATGTAGTCCAAAAACCATTGTCCAGCAAAGACTCCCACCTGTACATCAGTTCCGCATTTGCAGACAACAGGACGTGTGTCAGGTTCATAGAATACATCAGCTACATTCATTTTCTTCATCCATGAGACAACATCGTCTTTGACATCTTTGATAGACCGACCTGAAAACTGCATGCAGTTGTCTTTCATAACACCATCATAGAACTCGGCTTTGTATATCTCTTGAGTAGCATCCTCCAACTGCTCATCTTCTTTCTGAGATTTGATTCCCCTTCGCTCGACTGCATCCTTCGCAGGAAACTCACTGTAACCGTTCATGTCAATCATGCTGATAATCTCAATACTCCTGACATCCTCTGTGGAGAGCCCATACTGCTCTAGTCCAGATGGATTTTCCCACAGGTCGCGTAGAGCAATATAGTCAAATGGTGCATGACCAGGTACTGAGTAAACTACTCCAGTTGCATTCTCTGGATTTACAAACTCAGCTGGTAGAATGAGTATCTTGTGATCATCATGGATGGCTCTGAAGTGCTTACCGATGATCTTTGAGCCTGGAAACGCCTCAATTATTTCAATTTCTTTGGCTTGCAACTTCAACTTCTCTGCAGCCTGCTTTGAGACCACCCACTTCTCTCCATCCACTTTTGCCCAGACATAGGTCGCACTGGGATTAATCCACATATTTGTTACACCGAATATGGTTTCGGGTCTCAATGTAGCAGCGACTAGATAGCCATTTTCGAAAGGCCATTTGATAGCAGTGAATTCCTTGATTTTAGCGGTTTCACCCTGTAGCAAGTCGTCCTCTCCAACTGGGTTGCCACAGTGTGGACAGTACAATAGTGGGTAATTACCCTGCTTGATGTATCCCTTTTCCATCAACTTGTGGTATTGCCACTCGATGAATTTATTGTATATCTTATCACCAGTTGTGAATGCACGTCGCCAGTCTATGCTATATCCCAAGGCGTCAAAATCTTGGGAGATAACTTTAGCAAAGAAGGATGCTATGATCCAAGGATTAGTAAACTTCGCTAACTGCGCTTCAACCTCTTCTTCAGTATCAAAGTATAGTCGTAGGTCTCGTTTGTACTGGTCTATTGCTTTCTTATCACCTGCCTTGACACGTTCAAGCATTCCCAAGATAGGAGTACCCGTTACATGTGATGCCATCGGAAACAGGACATTGAATCCTTGCATTCGCTTGTATCGAGCTATTAGGTCTGCTAGCGTGTAGGTTCGTCCGTGACCAATGTGCAGTGCCCCGTTTGGATATGGATAGGGGCTGGTGATATACCACTTCTTGCGTTTGGGATCAGGGTCGGCTTCGAAGACCTTGTCTTTCTTCCATCGCCTCTGCCATTTCTTCTCATACTTGGCAAATTCACTCAATGTCTATGACCTCGACTGTATTTGTAGATGTGATTAACAAGCCAGAGATACTGTCCGCTATAAAGGACTCGCAAAAGCAATATGCGCTAGTTTTTGAGAACGCAATCCATCCTGGCTCACTTCCCATCTGGTTTGAACATTATGCCTTATTAGAGCTATGGTTAAGAGAAGCTATCCATTTTCTATTTATTGGGATCACATTCTAATTATATCTCAGCAGTTGTTTGTCCCTTCTTGAGACCAAAAAGCACTGAGCTTTGAATCAGGAGCTGACCAATTGCATAAGTCACTCCGACAAAAGCGGTTCCACTCATGAGAGAACTATCTCCGAGATATCTTATTCCAAGAACCCAATCGGATATGAAGAACAAAGAGAACCCAAGAATCAGAGCCACCTTGAAATAAAGAGGATATTCGTCAAACCACTTTGTAATGGCGAATGCTAGAGCAGATACCAAGAGAATCCCATATCCGAAGGCACCAATACTTACTATTTGGTCACTAGGATTGTACACTGTCAATTGAAATAGAATGATAACAATAATTATACTCACAATCCATACAATCAGATTGTTCCGTTTCAGACTACGATACTCCATTCTTGTATCAAACAGTAATGGCGAGGATTTTTTTAGTGCAAGAAGATAGAAAACATGACCTATTGCAAAGTACAGTATACCGTTAATAAATGCAATATCTGTGGGGAGAAGGAATATACCAGGCATGGCAAAATCACCAAGAGACCCAAATATCATGGCTAAAAGTAAAAGCACTGAATATCTTCTCCAAGATACCATTCTCTCAGCATCTGAATATTGGACATACAGTAGATTCACTAAGGAGTATAAAATTAGAAGAAGAGATGCGGTTAGGAAGATATCAAGAGTCGTTCCCGCAGTCACCGTATGATAAGCAATTAGTGACACGATAATAATAACCAGGATATATTGAAGATATCTAAGATATGTGCGACGAGTCATTCTCACTCACCCATAATATCGAACTAAGTGATGTAAGAACTCAATCGTATCAATAAATCTGCCTAATCCAAAAGGTGGAGATTATACAGCTGTCCAATAATAGAATATTTGCCTTTTTGTTTCTTCGAATCCAAAAGTTCTGTACAATTTAAGAGCTGGTTCATTTGAGCTTGATACATCAAGTGTAACAATCTGAATTCCCTGTCGTTTCATTTCGTAGAGGCTATTACTTAGCAGACTATTACCTATACCTTTACCTCTATGAGAGGGAATTACTCCGATTGGACCGATGTAGGCATCATCCTTCTCAACACGTGCAATTGTGAATCCAACACACCTATCTTCGAATAAAACAGCATATGATGCTTGATCGACCATTGGTCGTGTCCTATTGAACCAATAATCGAATGCAACGATTTGTTGCTTATCAGTCATTGACAGAAAGAGATCGTCGTGACTCTGTGTAAAGGAATCAAAAAATGGCTTTCTGATAACCTCATTTCCAAGTTCTCCGATTGGTACAAGCAGGTAATTCGTTGGAAGTGGTACTTTTTCGAGCTCCAACGATTCAAGATTTGTATGCATTCCGATTTCTTCAGCAGCCCATCTGAAACTAGCATCGTCATACCATGAAGCGCACCTCTTCAACAATTCTGGATGGGATGCAGCATTGGTAAATTCAATTTCAAGCCGTTCTTTTCCTATCTCGACAATATGTTCCTTTGCTTTCTCTATAAGTAATCGCGCGATTTCATCTGCATGTTCATTCGGTGTTACATATGGATGCCAATTATCGATAAATGCAATTCTAGGGAAACCAAGATAGATACTGAGCCAACCATCAATGGAATCCAATTCATTGTAGGAAATCAGGAATATAGTGTTACCAGCATCCTGTACGCTTTCTTTGATGAGTTGTTTCACTCCATCGATGCTTCTGGTTCCCTTGTGGAATGTAGTGGATTGGAGCCAATCAAATGCAATTCTTGCTAAAGCAGGAATATCGGATTCCCGAAGATATGTAGCTACGACTTGTTTCATTTCATAAAGCTCAACAACTTCGATTTTGTTTCTTTTATATAGCGAGCGGTTTGTGGTAAATCCATTTCAATACAGCCAAAAAGGGTACACATTTGGAGGGCATATGGATTCTTGGATGAAAACTGCAAATGATGAATTCAGAGATATTCATGAAAAACTTCGAAGTTACAATGAAGTTCTAAAATTTCTTCAGGTTGTTGAGAAAGAAATTGGGATACTGAGCTACTGTAATGGAGCCAATTCATCAGCACGTTGGATATTTCAGATTTTTAATAAAGAATTCATTGACTCAATCTCAAAATTATTAGAAAAAGAAACCGGACTAATTCTGGAAGTAATGGCCGGCGATGGAAAACTAACCGAATTCCTACAACCCAGAATTGACACTGAGATAGTAGCCACAGACACCAGGAGAGACTCACATGATATAGCATATCCCAAATGGGTCATTGAGTCAGATGCATTTCAAGCAGTACGCGATATCAATCCCTCAATTGTGATTCTATGTTGGGAACCGCTATATTCAGATGTCAGCCTCAATATAGTGGACGAGGACATCCCACTCATTTGGATTGGAGATCCTAGAAAATGCGCACCAAACTCAGGTTTGTTGGATAGAAAACATATCAAATATAATTCCAGCTTTGCCTTAGGCCGATACGATAGCGTTATTGATCAATCATTTAACACTGATATTTACCTATTCAATTTTGAAAGAAACAATTAGTGTGTTACACTGTTTCTTATCATTCGGGTCAATAATTATCGCACTAGCAAGAGGAAGTTCAAAAAATGGTGAAAGCATCTGTAGAAGCCATTGATATTGACCCAAAAACTGGTACAACATTGGGTTTCTATACATTTGGAGAGGACCGTCCAAATATTCTGATACTATCAGCAATGGATGGCACATCTGCCACATGCGTTTATGCTAGTTACCTCATAATGAAACTCTTTGACGACATTGATAGAATAGATGGGTCAATTACAGTCCTTCCGGTAGCAAATCCTCTTGCTTTTCGACTTGGTACGCCTATTTCCCCATTAGATTCAAAGGATCTTGATGCAATTTTTCCAGGTGACGAACATGGTACGGTTACTGAAAGAGTTGCGTGGGAGATTTGGCGGAGAGTTTCACAATCAGATTCCGTAATCCAACTGAAGACTTCTAAACAACAATGTGTAAGCCACATAACGGGAATGCATCGCGACTTCATACATGTCAGGAATTTGGCGTCTCAGATTTCATTACCATTGGTGGTTCAAAGTTCAGGACATCGTGGAGCATTGATAACCGAAGCAGCGCATGAAGGAATTCCAGCTGTCAGGATAGAGATGAGAGGAGAACCTCAGGGGGTCGACTCCCAAGCGGCTGTTGAAGTTCGTGAAGCAATCTTAAATCTATTCAGACTTAAGGACATGATTCCAGGAGAACGAATTGATACATCTTCAACTCACACAGGTAGATTTCAGTGTGTAAATGTGGATGAGGAGGGATTCTTCACACCCATTGCACGTTTAGGTGAGTTTGTTAAAACTGGTGACTTGATAGGCAGAATCCAAGATAAAACAGATGTGATAACACCATATGATGGAGCATTAATATCACTCAGCCAAATGAGATACGTCTTTGATGGAGATATGATAGCTCGAATTGCACCTCCAATTGGAGGTGTTACTAAAAACGAAGAAGATGTAGCACAGCCAAGGAGGAAATGGTGAACATGAATTGTGACTGTGGATGCAAAGGTAAACTCATGTGTACAAATGTTGGAGACGACAAAATCAGAGAGAAAGGTCAATTGCTCTTGATTGGTACATGTATGGCTGATCGATATCCGGAGATAGTAGACGAATTTACACGATCAGGGGGAGGACGCGCTGTATTACATGTCTGTTTAGAGGAAACTCATGTCAATCAAGCAGGTTTCAAGATCGGGTCAATAGTCCGATACACTGGGATTAAGAAAGTCACGATTCTAACAGTGGATGGCAGTCCACATTGTGTACAACTTCATTATGTTATAGAGGACATAAAGAAACACTTCACATCAGATATTGAAACATTTCATTTCGTGGTGGAAAAGGGGCAAGTCCATGAGGTATCAAGCACAGCTGTAAAGAAATCAAGGCATCTGTCCAAGATTCAAACTATGCTTGATAATTGATTGTATTACTTGATTCCTAGCTACCAATCTTGGGAATGATAAATCCTACATTCTTCGCATATTCCAGATAGGTCTCGCCATAATGGAGAATCAGTTTTCGTTCCTCAAAATATGCTCCTACTAATGTATAAAGAACCATCCCAGCGACAAACACTAAAACACGAGGATTAGGGTAGATAAATCCTATCGCAAGGAACATCACAATCGTCGCGAGATATAGAGGATGTCGAATTCTTGAATAGATACCATCTGTAATGAGTTCGGGCTGGCGATCAGTCCGCATATCAGCAACAGTACTAACTGAGATTACACTTGAGGCTTCAAATGCAATATATAATCCGGAAATCAAAAATACGAATCCAAGGATAAGGAGAGGAATAACAATTAGGTGGGGAGCGAAGATGAAATACAACCAATCCCAATAGTTCATGCTCAGGAAAGCAATACTAACTGCTAAGACCGATGAAACATTAAATATGGTAGCATAGGTTTCCTTACTCCATCTATCGATAATGGCATTCTTAACTCGTAGTGAGGAGATACCACTATGCTGAACTCCAAAAATAGTGACTCCAATCACGATTATAATATTCTCAATCATTTATTTGACCTCTTTTTTTACAACTTCGTTTTCTTATTTCACTGACAGACTAACCATCCTTCAGTTAACATAAGGCTTATATCCATTAATGTTATATTAAATATAGTTAATTAAATATTGTTAAGGTGATATTTCTATGGAGAATATGCCAATGAATCCGTTTGCACCTATTGAGGTGTGGACAGACACTCGAGTTAAAGTCAAAGATAGCGATGACGAAAATAAAATGGTGGATGCGAAGCATTACCATGTCAGATATGTCGTTGGAGAGAGCCAAGACAAGAGGTTCGTTGATGCTGGAACAAGCAACATAGACAAAATGGAAGAAGTTTCCATGTACATCGTGCCTTCAATCCATCGAGTTAAAGGAGAGCCCTTCCACTATGATGTATCAGCAGTAGAGAAATTTGTTGGTACCAATGGAAGTAAGCGAGAGCTCAAGCGCGTCGATGTTTGTGAAGATCATGAAATGGTAGAGATAACATACCAGAGCCCTGGTGTGGAATGCTGCCCAATGTCGAAGGAAGAGGCAGACAAACAGACAGTTCCTCTACAGTACCTTTCTGGATACATGCTTGGTAAAAGTGACGATTTGTACAAGATTGCTTCAGTAAAAACTGTCTTGGACACAGGTGAAACCATCTACGATGGTATTAGAATCATACCAAAAGCTGTCGTTCAACGCGTAGATTGCTTGAGTGATTAGAAGCTTAGTATATCGAACTATAAAACACAGATGGATGTCCGGTAGTTTCCTTCATCTCTCAGGCTTCCAAAAGGTGGATATCCAGCATAAGTTTCCTTCAAATCTCTCCTACACTACAAGAGCGTTGCCTCATCCGTGTTGGATATCCATCTACCCTTTTCTACTATCGGATTCGATCATTTCCAATGATACCACCATCTACTTCACGAAAACTATACTCATAACACCTACTATCCTTCAAGCCTGTTCTGCATACTCTAATCTTTGCAGAGACGGAATAGTTCCCGCAATGCGGCACGTGAGAAATATGATTTAAATTCCTCAGATAGTCGAATTGGTGCATATTGATTGTTTTAAGCGCGAGAAAATACTGAGAGTTGGTTAAAGTTGTTTTTGTAACCAGGAAGGAACAATGTCTGCGATATCATGTTGATTCTCCATGACAATTCTGTGGAAGTTTGTTCGAGACTTGAAGACTCCAAATCTCTCATAAAGAAAAAGAGCATGAGTTAAAGCTAACCGGAAGTAATTCCCCATTTCGTAGACTAGTTGGTAATTGCTTTCATCGATTCGTCCCCCATGTTCCACTTTGTTTCGTACCTCTAATTGATAGTCATTCATTACTTGTCTTATGTTATCTCTGTTGTCCCCATATGCAAGAAGTGCTATCAACAGTTCGTAACTTGATCTGTTTGTTTCATCACGCGCAAAAGCATCAATCGCGCTCGATAGAGCATTAGCTGCTATATCGGGGCTATCTTCTGCAATCAGTCTATTGTATTGAAGTAGAGCAGTTTGATAGTCTTCATGATAACTAGTGGCAGGTTCATTTCGATACCTTGAGAAAAGATGCCATAAATGTTTGATTTCATCAACCTCTTCACGATGGATATATACGGGTTCGAAGAATCTTGGAACCATTCCTGACTGAAATGGACCTGTATAACCAATCATTCTCGAATATTCCCATCTTGGAAATCCTGCTTTCTTTAGTTCTGGTCTTGGTTCAACACTTGTAATGTTATCCCATGTCCCAAGACCAATCCATATATTTCCAATTGTCACATTTGTATCTCTGTACAATCTCAGACACATAGCCACATCTTGAATTATACCTCCTGCTAATCTTTGAACACTGCAATCACGGATTTGTTCAAAGCCTATCTGGTCCAATTTGGATCCTTTGTATTCAATTATACAAGGTGAAATTAAAGAAGGATAACCATCTATTGTTGATTGAGGAAGCTCGATACTATTGTAGAAGTCGCTGTGTTTAATGGATTGTTCTTCAAAGAATGACATATAGCGAAGTCGAACGTCTTCATCTAACTCAATGCATCGCGGACTGAGGATAGTCCGTCCTATGATGGCAAAAGCTCTTCTATTAGGTATTCCAACTCTCAGATCATCATTCAACCTTCTGACAGCTCTCTCAACCTCATCTCCAGTGGGATAGATATCTTCTGGGGGAATTCGATATGCATCTGTTGATGCGATATAGTCAATTAGTGCCAACTCCACCCATCCTTCCCTCGATGTAACACGATGCAGTGGGTCTAATACACCACTTTCCTGTACCTGATTAGCAAGTTCTACAAATTCGGACAGTTCAATAATTCTCTCTCGATAGGGATGGGTCCTTACCGCTTTCAGGAAATTCATTCTATGGTACATGCCAAATTTCTTGAATTCATTCTCTATTAGAGGAACAATAATCGCTCCCACTCTTTCAATTAATTCTGAGAATTGTTTCGAATAGTCAATCAATTGTAATCGTGTCTTTCATGATTTCGGATATTAAAGAATCATACCTTCTTATTCATTTCTGAACGTAATAGAGTTGAGGAAAATAGTAACAAACGTCTGTATTCCCATTGCATGGCATTTGAATAGGATAATGAACTTGTGTTCATATACTATCAGCTTAGCATTTTGTTCGGGTTTAATGTAAACAATTTTCATAGAAAGTTTGTGTCAATTGAAGTAGTAGTGGATTTGAGGAGTTTATTTGATGATAAGAGAATTAGAAACTAGGTAGGGGGCGTCTTTTTTAATACCTCATTACACACAATCTCCAGCCACATTATCTAACTTCTACCTTTTTTATGTTGAAATCAAACTTATGGTTGTTCGGTGAATAATGAAACAAGAAATAATGTAAATGATGATGTTCACTCAGACATGGCGTCTTACAAATATATTCCAGCAACTCTAGGTACTGTGCGAGTCACACTTTTAGTCTGCACGCCTCGGACATTAGTAGCGGTGAGCTGAATACCTACACCTTTGATTCATCAGATAGACCTCGTACAGCCTCTCTCTCTTCATCCTCAAGTTCCTCCTGTTTCATCCTCGCTCTTCTTGCTCGATGCCAAAGTACGAGTGCTACAGTAATAAGAATGGAGACCACTATGGCTACAGAACCCACTATGATGAGCTGTTGTGTCTGAATTGTCTGAAGCGGCTCCAGTGGGTCCAGCGGGTTGAATCCGTTCTCTAGCTCCCATCCATCATCGAAGGTGTCATTGTCACTATCAGCTAGCAATGGCGATGTTCCATACACAAACAACTCCTCTGCATCATTGAGCGAGTCCTGATCAGTGTCTGCTGAGAATCGGTCAGTCCCATAGAGGGACTCCTGGTACTCACTTAGTGTGTCATTATCGCTATCACTGAAGTCAGCCAGTCTGTAGAGGAAACAGTCCTCACTTCCATTCAGTGTGGAGTCAAATGGATCAACAAGGGGAAAGTCGGACGATATCGTGAATCCCCCCACATATGCTGTTCCATACTCATCGATAGCGAGCCCACGGGTGAAGTCGTTTCGCGATCCTCCAACAAAGGTGGAGTACATCAGTTTATCACCCTGTGGAGAGAACCGAGAGACGAAGGATTCTACCCCTCCATTCGATGTGTTGTCATATGCCAATAATGTTGGAAAATCTGATGACCTGGTCTCTCCTGCGACGTAGACATAACCACCCGCATCTACCCGGATAGACTGACCTATGTCTTCACTTGAACCACCTAGATACGTGCTGTACAGAAGTCCGTTTCCCGTGCTGTTGAGTCCTAGAACAAAACACTGGTCATCTTCTTCTTGAAGTCCGTCGTATTCGGAGTCATAGGCGTTCTGCAAGGGAAAATCAGTCGATTGAGTATATCCTGTAGCATATACATTTCCTTCCCCATCAATATCAATGTCTTGTACTTCATCTTTACCAGAACCTCCCAGATAGGTACTGAATACCACGTCATCACCTGATGGAGTCAATTTTGCAACAAACCCATCCCGATAGCCGCCAACTGTGTCATCGAACGCATTCACCAAGGGAATATCAAAAGAAGTAGAACCTCCTATGTAGATGTAACCATGTTCGTCAACTATGATGCTGTTACCCCGTTCGCTACCATACCCACCAAAATAGGTCGAATAGAGAATCTCATCACCATCTGGACTCAATTTGGTGATAAAGCAGTCATCCAGTCTATTTCTCCCATAGGTACTATCAAAGGCATGTACTGTGGGGAAGTCACGTGAGAATGTGTACCCTGTGATGTATGCACATCCAGAGGAATCCACATCGATGGCGTTGGCACGCTCCTCATTGTTACCCCTGATGACCATTGAATAGAGAAGTTCATCTCCGGTTGGGCTCAACTTAAAGACAAAACAGTCAATCCCACCACTCCAATTACCATACCAAGTCGTTGCAGGAAAATCACTGGAGTAGGTAGAGCCCGCCACATAGATATTACCCTCATCATCTACAACTAAATCATTGGGATAATCATTTGTTATTCCTCCAATGAATGCAGTAAATACCAATCCAGTCTTGTTAAACATGGATACAAAACAGTCTGATTGTGATGGTGTATAACTTCCATTTGGTAAGTCATATTCAGCAGTTTGTTTCGGGAAATCATCAGAGAAGGTTGAACCAGTGATGTAAACAACATCATTGTCAGAAATGCACACTGAACTGATTTCCTCATATCCATGCCCACCGATGAAGGACGAGAAGAGAAGACTTTCAGAATTACTGATATTTTGATTCAGGAATTCATAATGTTCCATGTTATCAATCAATTGATTAGAATCAAGAAATTCAGAATGAGCGCCAGTGTTGTCTGAAATTGTGAGGACTAACCCAAGTAGAAAAATCATGGTCAAAATAGCACATTTGGTCTTCAAAACTTTTTCATCCCCATTCATACAAGAAAGACAGTATCATCTGGAATATCTCAAAATAAAAAAGAGATAAAGGATTGGATGATGCAATCCTTGTTTTTAGTTCAGGGTGTATATCCATATTCATAGAGCAGGTCCATCCATTTTATCCATGTGTACACTTGTTGATGGTAGTCATCCGAGGTGTCATCCTCGAGACCAAACAGCAACCAGACAGTTGTGTCCGTATCAGTGAACGAGGAACTCAGCTCAGTGTGTTTTTCGATATCACCATTGTTTGTGAAATCATAGGACCAAGTTCCCATGGTTGATGGATTTATGCAATCATCATCAAGAAGACGTACATATGCATGACGATATTGAATGTCATCTGCTACCGCTGAAATCTTGAATCTGAAGTTCGTTTTTAGTGTTGTTGAACTGGGATCAAACCCTGTAGGCCAGAATGTTGAATTGAAATAGAGCTTATACCCTACATAATAGTAGGACTCATTGACGTCGTTGTTGTCAGCAGTTATATTGACCATACTACGTTGATTTGCCACGTTGAAATAATCATACCATCCGGTATACTCCCAAAAGTATTCGTTTGGTCCGCCTGAGTTATCCATGTATTGTACAGGAGAAGTTGGTGATGTGAACATAAAGAAAGTATGGCAACCCCACTGTCCATATTTCAGACTGGAAATGGTCATGGGACGTGCGGCCCCAGCAAATTGAAGTAGATTGTATGGGAGTGAGAGAGTTCCTTCCGTCAAATAACTCATTCTGAGAGTACCATTACCAGTATGGTCACCATGTGTGCCTTGTGAATCCATAATGCATGGAAATGGAGAGTTCAAGTGAACTCCACTAAAGAGATGTGTAAGTTCATGAATAGTCTTTCCGACAGTTTGGTTGAAATAATAAGATATTTCTGGATTCACCATTACGATGGCCATAGCTGCATCAACAGCCCATCCTGCACCTACACCCCTTGATTCGTTTACACCACCAACAATTCTGGGAATACCCATGAATCCAAATCCAATGTCAAATCCATGATTCTCTCTCATTGTAAAGGTTTCTTACGATGGATGTGTAGCAGTATAACCGTCAACATGAATATTCTCAAATGAATTACAATAAGATTGAGCATCAGTGTAACCACTCATTTTGATGGATAATGCTCAGTTTGGATTTCATTTATACCTACAAGAATTAGATTTACTTAATCTTACAATTTGGCATGTGTTTTCAAACTGAAACAAAAACCGACCCCCTTATTCTGAATTGTACAAATACTCGTATATGCTTAGACTTATATACTCATAAAACTCGAACTTGAAGAGCATTCTCTTTGGGATTGCAATTTTATCAAATAATTGACGAATCATATCGAAGGCTAAATCCCGAAGAGTAGACAATTAGGTGAATCAATAATGGCGAGACCAGTCCGAGCGATGAGCGATAGACCACATGGAGCAATGGCTTGCTCTATTTGTGGCGGCAATGAATTCTACGAGGACTTGTCACGAGGTGAAAATATCTGTACATCTTGTGGCTGTGTTATGTCCGAACGTATTTTAGATAATGGTCCAGAATGGAGAGCGTTTACAGCAGAGGAAAGGAACTCTCGAGCTAGGACCGGATCTCCACTGACTCTAACAATGGCAGACAAAGGTCTGGCCACAACCATCAGTTGGAGTGATCGCGACGCGAATGGACGAAGTATCTCAGCCAACAGCCGTGCAGCAATCTATAGAATGCGAAAATGGCAGATCAGAACGCTCGTTCACAGTTCTCAACATAGGAATCTCAGTATTGCAATGAGCGAGATGGACAGACTTACCTCCCAGCTGGGTATTCCACGAGAGACCAAAGAAACCTCCGCTCTCATCTACAGGAAGGCACTATCAAAGAGATTGGTTCGAGGTAGAAGCATTGAGGGTATGGTTGCAGCTTCAATTTATCTCTCATGTCGAATCCATAAAATTCCAAGACAGCTTGACGAGATTGTGACAGAGGCTCGTGTGAACAGAAAGGAGCTTGGTCAGTGTGTACGACTTATTCTCCGCAACGTTCCAGTCAAAGTTCCAATTCCATCAGCAAACGATCTTATGCCAAGAATTTCTGCAGACCTAGCATTAGATGGAAAGACCGTGCAGACTGCAATGAATATCATCAATGAAGCCCGTGAAAGAGGCATTACTGCTGGGAAGGACCCAGGTGGTCTTGCAGCAGCCGCACTCTACATTGCAGGTATTATTGAAAATGATAGACGCACACAACGTGAGATTGCTGAAGCATCAAACGTTACAGAGGTCACAGTACGAAATAGGTACAAAGACTTAGCAACAAGTCTTCAAATTACAATTAAACCATAGTCTATTGGTAATCGGGAGCAAGAATTGCTCCCCTGTTACTTTCTTTTTTCCTAAGATAAATCCATCATCACCTGAGTCTATGATTCATTAGTGATCATGTATGAAACTAAGGAGGGGTATCCTGTAATACCTATCTTGTTGATTCCGGAAGCTAATAGTGGATATCGTATAGTGAATTCTTGGTTTCTAACATAGAATTATTCAACTACTTTGGATACGTTAAATTCGACTAGATATGAACCAATTCCTGCTAGTACTCTGTGGACTTCCTGCATCCGGAAAGACCACTTTGGCAATGGAGATTAAAAAACAAGCGGCTCCAGAAATTGAGATACAGATAGTCAGTACTGACAAGTGGCGTGATGATGCATACTACGCTGAGTTTCGTCCAGAGAATGAACAGACAGTTCGAGAGAGGGCATTACGCAGTACAGACATGCTTCTAAACACTGGAAAGAATGTCGTTCATGATGATACGAACTACTATGCAAGTATGAGACACGAACTCTATGATATTGCTAGAATGACGGAGTGCGTCTTTGCGGTGGTTCATGTGAATACACCCCTAAAGACAGCTCTTGATTGGAGTCTGACCCGGAAGCCTGTGATTCCTGAACACGTGATAACTAGTATTAATGAGAGATTTGACATTCCAGGTTCCAAGTATAAATGGGATCAGCCAATTCATTCAGTGGACCCGTCAACTGAGGAGCTATGGATAGCTGCAGGACAGATACTTGACTGTATCCAAACACTCAAACCGCTCAGCTTGGAGAAACCCTACACTGGAGAAACGATAGAGGACCTTAGGGACAGGGTGACAAGACGAGTAGTATCAAAGTTCTTGTGGGAGAACCCGTTTCACAGAAAAGACCCCGAAGTTCATCAATTGAGAAAGAGTATGCTACGAGAGGCAAAGAAAGAGGATCTCACAGCAAAAGAAACTAGAGAACGCTTATCCAGACAACTAGCAAGGTTGACACGAAGAGTATCTTAGATAAATAGATCAACAAGAAAAGTGGCGGCTTCCTCAGAGAATCGAACTCTCATCGCTTGCACGATCATGGGTTTGAAGCCCACGGAACCGGACCACCAGCCCTGGAGGAAGCCCTAATTATAGATTAATTGCCAGGTATTGCTCAATAAATAATTGGGTATCTCTCTTCCACTCGATGGATTTCTTTGCTAAATCAGTGGCTATGTCGTTAGGCATCTTCTCGTCTCGTGGTAGATTCTCAATCTTTGATAACCAGCCACTTGTAGATAGTGTAATCGGATGCAAATCATCTCCCTCAGTAGCTTTAATCATCATCTCACGACCATGGGCTAATTGGTAATAGATAGAACTTACAACTTCTTTGTTGAGAATGTCATGAACTATATGATCCCAACAAGTCTTAGCTACAAGGGCTCTACGCAAGCGACTTTGGTCTTCAGGTTCCAATTCATTATACTTATTGAGACAGGCTTGAATAAATTGTGATGTTCCATTCAGATAATTCTTAAGAATAGCCTCATCGTCACCGAAGGCTTTGAGTTCGATGACCTTCTTTGAACCCATAACAGAGACTCGTATTGCAATGGAAGTATCTTCCACCTTACCCGAAAACTGTGCAACTCCTTCAAAATCTGTACTCTCAGCCTCACCATATCCGGAGAGAAGCATTCCCGATTGGGAACCAACTACGTACCAAGCAATTCTGAATACGACATCGGCTTCTGGAACCGAATAAGACAGTGACACTGATTGCGTGTGTTTACTTTCAGGGTCGTCCAAATGTTCATCCTCCCTTCAGGCGGCAATTGTTAGGATTGAAGTCCCTTATAGAGTTTGGCTGTTGCTCCCTCAATATCTGATTTTCGACATCCGATTGCAGCGTTCATTACAATATAATCATGGGGGTATTCATTAATACAAGAGCCATATTGTCCCTTTGGAATTGCGCGAGGACCTGTCACACGTAAATTGTATATCTTTGCTCCAATTTCTCGTGCGTCAAGCCCATCAAGTGTCATTGCGCAAGCAATATCATTCTTGACCTCAAGCATCCTTTGACCAACAGATTCTGCAACACCTTTGACCAATTTCTGAAGCAAAGCAAGATTCGCTCTCTGTTCTTTTCTTAGTGTTTGATAACCATTCAAGCCAAGAAGCAATAAAGATACCAGCGTCTGAAGAATTGGTGCTGCAGATGCTCGTCCTGCGTACCCGGATGAAATGGATTCTATTGTTGATCTCAAGGGAGTAACAATGATTGAGGCGCCAACAGGAGATAAAAAGTTCTTATCACTACTCTGAACGATAGCATCAACTCTACCTGCGTCAATCGCAGCTCGTATACTTGCCATGATTTCTTCAGATTGTATACCATATGCATTGTTTATAACCAATGGAATATCTGATTCCTTGCAAAACCTGGCAAGCTCTTTTGGAGGGTCTGATTCTCGTGGTGGAAAGAAAGTTGTTGTGGCTAGAATCGCACAATTCTGTGTATTGCTAACAGATTCCTTTACAGCCTCTATGTCCATCTGAACTGCATCACCAACAAGTCGATTCTCAATTGATACCAATCTAAGTCCTGCGAATGCTATACCTGTAGGAGGCGAAGTATGATCAATTCGTGGATATATAATCGTGTCAACACCGAGTTGCTGTCGTAGATAATTACAGACGAGTGCAAGACTCATACCAGTTGATAGTGGCGTGACAACACCTGCGTGTACATTGCTCAGACCGAGAGACCTGATCGCATCCAGTGCGACATTATTTGCTAGCTTCTGCATTAGTGATGCACCTGCAGCCTTAGGCTGTGGAGCAGTCAACTGACCGCTTCGTCCCACACCATGATTGAAACCACCAGATAGACGTTCCAATAATGGACCTGCAATTCGACCCTCCCTTTCACCTACCCTTGAAGCAGTAGGATCTTTATCTGTATCCATAGATGATAGTAATCTAATCAAGAGGTCAATCTGTAATTCCGATAATGCGATGTCTGGAAACTTACTCTGATTAATCAAGTCTTTTAGTGGACTTAGAAATGCATCCAGAGTTATTCTACCACGGTCGGCGATATTTTCAGGGATTAAGTCGATTAATTTACGTTCGAGATCCATATTCAAACACCTCTTCAGTCAGCCGCTCATAGATTACTGAATCACCAAGATTTACTGGTGTATCAAACTGAACAGATAAAACACCTCTAGTTCCGAAGGTTCCACATACCGTTCCATTCACACCTGTGACAGTCTTAATTCTTGCGCCAATCAGTTGTTGAGCGACCTCTTTCCCACTTGCAAGACCTTCAACGAGTATATCATGCTCCCTAAGTCTGTGAACTCGTCCAACTCGTTTCCGTTTCTTGTAAAGCATAACGGAACTCAATGATTTTTGAACAACACCAGACGCAAGAATCCTCATAGAAGTTGGAGGTAAATCAGTCCTCATTAATAATACCTTCATCCCAGGTCGCACGGCTAGATTCTGTTGCAGCAAAATCACACAATCAAAATCATCATGCGTAATTTCCGCACTTACAACACTCTTGTCATCAAAAGTTTCAACTGGAATAAGCTCTGCTGTAACTGTGGGCATACCGATTGTAGCTGATACAATCATACGAAATGTGACACGACCCTTGTAGTGAGGGTTCCGTTTTAATTTGGTATATACACTCTTTACAGGTACAAGAGAAGCATCTTCTGAAAGATAGCATCCACGAAAAATATCTTGGGGATTCACTTCGGAAATATTAACGCCAACACGGTCGCCCGCTTTAGCTGAATCTCTTGCCTCACCAAAAGTCTGAATTGATCGAACTCTTGTGTCATATCCCAAAGGGCTCAATTGTACTTTTTGACCAATCCTAAGAGTTCCTCCGAGAATCGTTCCTGTTATGACTGTGCCATGGCCTTTGATGGTGAATGCATGGTCGATTGGAATGAATAAAGGCGCATCAATTTTACGAGCCTTGGGCTGTACCGTTCCTATACATTTACGTAGTTCATCAATTCCCTGTTTGGTGTGAGCTGAAACTTGGACATAATCTACTTTTTCAAACCCTGAGCCATTAACAATGGATTTCATCTTCTTCATAATGGAGGATATTGCTTCATCTGTTACAAGATCGATTTTCGTTATTGCAACAATTAAATGCTCAATTCCCATAGCGCGAAGCACAATAACATGTTCCCCCGTCTGAATCATTGGTCCTTCATCAGCAGCAACAACAAGAATCGCTCCATCAATTATTCCAGCACCAGCAACGACACTACGTATGAGATCAGCATGTCCTGGAGAATCAACTAGAGTAATTACTCGATCATCTTGAGTAAACATAGTAAAGCCCAAATCAATTGTGATTCCTCGTTTCTTAGATTGAGGGTGTGCATCAAGACCTGCGGTAGATACTTTCTCACTCAGTACCTCTGCTAATGCGGTCTTTCCATGGTCAATATGACCCATTAGACCTATATGCACAGGAATCAGATTATCCATTCCGCAGACCTCAAACTCATAATGATTATGATAGAAATAAACCCTTAGTCATCCGAGTAGTTTATTGGGAGCTTCCAGGAGATAACAAATATGGTATCACGATCTCTTGAAAAGATGATGCTTATAGCTATCGGACTCTCAGCTGCAGTTATTGTGGGAGTTCCTGTTTTATTGTATTCGATGAATCTTCTGAATAACACGGGAAGCTATCAAGCAGCTGAAAGTTTTGCAAACCAGTTGCACTCATATGTTGACACAGTAGATAAGACAAATACAAGTGTGATTCAAGATTATATTTCTGTACCAGAGGGAGTTACTGTGAGTTCCGATGGAAATATCTTAACAGTGACATATTATATATCAAGTCAGAACCCTGTCACTTGGATTGAAACTTACAATCACGCGATTGATTTGATACCCCCTGCAGTAGCGGATAATCAAATAGTAAGAGTAGAATTAGTGGGTGATGATATTCAAATTCGCTTCATGCCTCACCCATAATTTGTTCTGAAACTCAACACAACGTTTTTAATGATGACTCAGGTCATCGCCGATACGACCGCCTCAGATGAGGACTGAATGCGATGGCCGAAGATGCCGATAAGCCTGAAATGGTTGATTCCGATGAAACTGAAATGACCGAAGAGGTCGAAGAAAAACCCAAGAAGCAAACAAAGGAATCAACAAAGAGAAGCTTTAGTGTTTCTATGATTCTTGGACATGTGTTCAACACTAGAATGTTACGTAGGGTTGTACAAATCGTATTCTTTCTAGGAATAAATGCATATATTTTTGCATCTTGGTTTGGAAGCGATGCAATAATTGCTTTCTGGTCAAACTTCAGTAAACTTCTACCAACACTTCCAGTCATTGCACCTCTTGAAGCTCCAGCAGCAATCTTGGCAGGTTCATTTGATACAATGCAACGAGAGCTGACCACGGGGATATTTCCATTCTTCACATTAGGCGCAATGGTGATTATTCTGATCATACTCGGTCGAACAACATGTGGATGGATTTGTCCAATTGGAACCATTCAGGACTTTGTTACATTGCCTAATAGGTCAAAAACAAGACCTGCACCCAGCACTGAGAAAGAATTTCGTCGTGTGAAGGCATATCTATTCATACTTGTAATATTCTTTGCAGCTTGGGTAGGAATCAGTGTGATTCTTGGTTCTGCTGAGAATTTAATTGCTGCTCTTGGTCCGTTTGCGGATGCTGCTTTTGCACCTTGGAATCCAGCTTACATTATATTCGTTGAAACTACTAATCAAGTCTGGCCAACTAGTTTTGAGAACCTTTGGATTGTATTATCATGGTCACCAATTTTCTGGCTTCAGCTAGCCTTTGTAGCAATAATTGCAATAGTTGGTTTCTGGGTCCCAAGATGGTTCTGTAGATGGCTCTGCCCTGCTGGATGGTTATATGGATTCTTCTCAAGAGATGCAATCATTAGCATTGGAAGAAATCCTGCGCGATGTACTCCGGACACATGTAATGTGTGTGAGGTCGTATGTCCGATGAATATTCAGATTCGTAAATTTCCATACAAGAAAATGCATAGTCCAGATTGCATCATGTGTCTGGATTGCAGAAGTCATTGTCCTAATGATGCGATTGTGATACGAATAGGATAGAACGAGAAATCAAAGGATGCTGCATTACTTGGTCATGATTTGATCAAAGACCATCATTAACTGATAATATTTATCGATAAGACGAAGCCCTGCTTCTGTAACAACTGCTCCACCACCACCAGAAGAGCCACCTTTCCGGGTATCAAGAAGTTTCAAATCCAACTTCTTCTCGATCTTCCGAATAACGCCCCATACATATCGATAGGACATTCCAAGTGCTTTTGCACCCTCAACAATCGTTCCATTATCCCGGATACTTTTCAACATTGCAAAAGCTCCCGGACCAAGCACATATCCCCCATCATCCTCAAGCCATATCTTCCATCTGGCTTGCAATCTATCAATCCTCTCTAGGTCACCTGACATCTCAAAATCCTCCAAAGGAATTTATTATGATAGGAGGTCTGTTTAATGACCCCATCGAAGCCGTTCTGGTTTTGTTTCCTTTTTGTAAGCTTTTTTCACAGTCTTCCAGTGGTCTTGACATAGGTATGTCTTTCTATCCCGAGCATCCTTGACACGTAGATTCGACTTGCTAATGCTCTCACTGATTCGTACTGTAGCAAATGATCGCTTTGATGCTTTATCGCAGCCAACAATGCTGCAGGTCTTCTTTAATGATGACACTGTCCACACTTCACTGTTGCTCGTGAAGTATTCCATTATAACTATGACGGAGTCAGAGTTTACGAACTGCTTTTCGGGGTTAATATTGGTCCCTTTGAATAATCAAACATCACACGTTCTTCATCATTCAATCTTAGTGTAAGCTTCTGCGTTTCATCAACGGTGCCTATAACAGAGATAGACATTTCATGTTCACCGGCAATTGATTTTACTCGATTGATATTTGATTCAGATGTTGCTACCAAGAATCCTAATGAGATAAACATCCTCAACCAATCAGTGAGGTCTATTGTTTCTGGTTTTATAGTATTTAGTGCATCTATATTTATTATGCCACCGCAGCCAGAATATTCCAACATCATTCCTGCTGTGCCTATCACTCCAGCTACAGAAACGTCCTTTGATGCATGAAGAATTTTTTCTTTAGCGAGGTGGTTCATAACAGACAAACGCTTAATGATTTCATCAGGACTTCGGCCTGTAACTGAATCCCATCCAAGTGAATAGCTTGATCCACGTTGACCCTGTTTGTCAAAAATGAGAACAAGAACGTCATTATTACAAGCACCTCCAGCTGTTATGAGATGTGCTCTCTCAATGATGCCTGTTGCAGAACCAACAATATATGTAGACGTAGAACTTGGATTTGTATGACCTCGTACAATTGGAACTCGAAATGCGTGTGAGCCCTCTATTAAACCCTCCAAGAGTGCCGCACCAATATTTTCATCTGAATATGATAATGCAACGGCAAAGGATGTTGGCGTACCACCAGCTGCATAGATATCCATTACGTTTGCTAGAACTACATTGAAACCTGCAGCACGAGGATGATGAAGGCATAACTCCTCAACAATCGCATCAGTTGTGTGTAACACAAAATCTGACCGATTCATTCCAATAGCTGCTGAATCCTCTCCAAGTGAAAAAGGTAGGTCACCCTTGTATGAATGATGACGCAGTTTACTGATGATTTGAGGTAATACAAACTTACGAGATATTCCATCAAATTCATGAAGAAGCGTAATTATATCATCAAGCGTAGTCAACTCTTCACGCTCATACAACAAGATAGCTAAGGAGGACCTAAGAAACCAAGAGCATAAGCCGTTTGACTTAAGATAATACCGATACCCAAAAGTGACAAACCAACCATCAAATAAATCAATGCTCTCATCTCTGAACGGACTTCTTCTAGCACTTTCAGTTCACCTTGATAGTTACGAATCCCAATTCTATTGCTTATAGAGGTTGTGGGGAGTCTATGAAATTTTCTTCATTTCTTTTTGATTTTCTTTTCATATTCTTTTGGAATATAACTGGGATCTACGAAATCATCAATGAAATCATCTTGTGTTCTTTGTGAACCAGTTACAGGTTTACATCGATAATCATCAGTCATTCTTCGATCAAGACATATTCCAAATTTACAATATGGTCCATCGCACTCGTCTTCTACCCAAGTGCACCATAGTACCTTTTTCCCACGTTGTTGTTGGATTTTGAGAGCTAGGGGTTTCTTATCACAACGGAATTTCTTGCACATAGGTGTGCACTCCTTCATTTGAGCCTGCATAAGTGACACCTCAATATACTATATTTTTGATTTTACTAATAATTGAATCTCATCCATTTTCGAAATTGAACATTCTAGCAGCATGATTAGTCGTGTGAGTTCCGTACGACTTGAATCATAGGAGGTCCTTGAAATCTCACCAATCTTAAATTGAGCTTCAAGTTTCCCAAGAGTCTTCTCCAGCTTGCTTATTGATTTTTTGAATTCCTTAATCCAATCATTAAGAAGTTTCGATTCGGTTTTAATTTGTTTAACAAGAGATTGCCTTTCTGATTTCAGTCGCTCTTTCTGTTCCTTGTAAACATCTTTTTCAAGAGCGTCTGATGCATCTTCGAGTTTTCCTTGTTTTGTTTCAACCAAATCGAGATCTTCAATCACAGTTTCAATCATGAGTGCAGTAGGAGCTTTGAGTAAGGTTTCCTTACGCATTTTGAGCTTCTCAAAGGTCTCACGGAGCAGCTCAGCTCTGGCGGTAAGAACCTCGCTCTCAACATTTTCCAACTTCAAAGCCTGTCTTGTAGCACGTATTTGTTCGATAATATCTTCCAACTCATCATTGATTATTCCCAGTTCCACCTGTGATAATAGAGGAGTTATTGTTCGAATCTCAGCTTTGGAAAATGAAATACCAAAGTCAATGTGAGGGATTTCTTCTTTCGAGTCATCAGTAACAATATCACTACGTTCAGTTATTAGTGATTGAAGTGATGCTCCACAGAATCTGCAGTATGGTCCACCTTCTATTTCTGCACCACATGATGGGCATTGAAGCAGCCTTGCAGACAAATCACCTTACACCCCGATTGGCGTTCGCCAAGATTAGTTTGTTACAATTTTGACTTTTTGATGGTTAAAATTGATCAAGTAAGAGAACCTAGTTTAGCTGCAGCTGCATCTAATTTGGCTTTTGAGGTCACGATTGTATCAGCACCATAAGTTGGTAAGACCTTTAGCTCTTCGATCAGCAGAGCTATAGCAGTATTTGGAGGGATTTCTTTCTTATCCAATGAGCCATCTGGAAAAGTTATCGAAGCTTCAATCCACTGCTCCTTGCTATCATTAGTAGGATATAGGCAGTAAATATAGTCATCATTACTGCATATGAAAGACGGAGTGTTTTCCCACGCCTGTGCCAGCAGTGCACCGATAGCTTTTGCGTTTTCTGCCTTGTCTGCCATGAAGATTCACTCTCTTAGTCAGATGAGATGTGTGTTCAATGTAGATACTCCTTATTTGTGTTGCTCATGTGTTATGGTCGATGCCAAACAAAAGAGTAATACATAATTTCGCCAGTTTCTTTTACTGTGGCGATAATGAACTTCTTTCGAACACTTGTTGCCAATCGCCCAGCTCTAACAATATCCAGAGGAACAACTCCATTCTTCTGGGAGATGACGTGCACCAAAAATGGCGCGTGATCTTTTCCAGGACCATGTTCATAGACTGCAAAATCAGTACCGAACTTAAGTCCAGGTCGTACTACATATCCACGTTGCCTAAGGTGAGTATATACTTTGTAACGGTCTTTAAAATCCACGTTCTGATTTAGACCTAGTTTCAGAATCTCAGATATTGAGAGGACTCTTCTCTTTCTCGAGTCATGTAAATTTAAACGACCAGTTTCGGTAAGAAAAGCACATTCAATCAAGGATAACTCAAGGGGTTTATCAAATTCAGGAGACTTAGGTTTACGAATACCCACAGGTTGACCGAAATATCCAACATTATACAGATGCATTCCTTGTTCAGGGTTCCATACTATTCCTCTATCCTGCACAAGCTCAGCTGTTATAGGACTTTCAAAAGCAGACAATATTATTCACACCGAGTAATCAAGTATTCAACGTTAGTGAAAGACCTCTAATTGATATAGCAGCATCTTCACTGAAGTTAGCAACATCTTCCATCATGTTTAGGAAATCACGTAGCCGAAGAAGAGTTGCAAGAGGTAATTCAGATGGATAAAGTACACCTATAATTTCTCTCTGGAGGAGGTCAATTCTTTTCTCAATTCTACATATCTCGTCAGCCTTCTCTATTGATTTCTCAATATTCAGAGAGAGAAATCGAACAGCTTCCCTCTGTTCTGTAATAATATCAGTCATTGCATCTCCTAGCTCGAGGAGTTTCGCTTTCAGTATTCCTTCAGGCACCCATGAATCAATAATTACAGAGAGGTGGTATAATAGAATCTCAGCGCCATCAATCTGCTTGTCATTATAATGGAGAAGACGCAACAAGTCTTCTTTTTGCAGAAGTGTATCAGCCTGAGATAAGTGATTCAAAACTTGTCGTTTCAGCACATCACCCTTCTCTTCAAGTTCGGTGATTGTCTTGAGATCATCATTAGATATCGATTTGCCCTCTTCTAACCAGGCAAACAAAGAACTGATTACCATTTTGTTGGCAGATTGAGCTATTCTGAAATGCGCCTCTAACATTTGTGTGACATTTGCCAACTCTTGTGAATGAAACCTCTTATCGTCAAGGACCAAGACATAACACCTCAACAAACACGTCTGCCCTTGCGAGTGTCTTTTAAGTCTTCTCAAATCCATTATGGCGAAGGAGACAATAGTTTGGAACCTTGGCAAATCATTGTTGGACTCATACAAGGTCTCGTAGAATGGCTACCAATAAGCAGTGAAGGTCAAGCAGTTTTATTCCTCTATAATTTCAGTAATATTCCTCCTGATGAATTGCTTGTTCTAGTAGTATGGCTGCATTTGGGTACTGCTCTAGCTGTTCTTGTAAGATATCCAAGAGACATCCTCAATGTATTAGCGCTTCGGGACAGAAAATTGTTTAGACATTTGCTAATCGCAACAATTTGTACAGCTGTAACTGCAATCCCACTCTATGTCTTCTTGAAAGATAACCTCTCAGTATTTCATGGAGAATTCCTAAATATTCTAGTAGGTGGACTTCTTTTAGTAACCGCATTGGTATTGTATTTACCAACAAGAAGAACCAAAGATGACAGCCATTCTTTGGAGGTTATAGAAGTATCTGATAAAGAAGCAGTAATCACAGGATTTGTTCAAGGATTTGCTGTACTTCCAGGGTTAAGTAGATCAGGAGTGACAGTTTCTGCTTTATTGATGCAGCGAGTGGAAAAGGAGAAAGCACTAAAGTTCTCATTCTTGATGAGCGTTCCAGCAGTTATTGGGATCCTTGCCCTGGAGGTGGTGAGTGGAACACCATTACCGAGCTCAATTGGGATCTTGGACCTGATTCTCATTGAATCAATCGTGTTCTTAACAGGTCTAGCGTCAATGGAGTTCTTACTTCGATTAGCACAGAAGATTGATTTCTGGAAATTATGTCTGGTACTTGCAGGTATTGCAATCTTGTTTGGCATACCGATTTTCTTCTAACTCTCACGTTTTTGGAACATGATAGCAATAGGAGCGTTGGCCTTCCGCCACTCAGCAAGTTTTCCTTCATAATCAAGGGGTATTGGAGTGCGTCCATGGTTACCAATCACAATGAACAAAGTCCCTTCACGTGCCTGTCGTTTAAGCACTTTAATCCAATTATCAGTTCGTCGCACAATTTTCTCTAATAATTTCTCAGGAGGCGTTCTATGACCATATTGGGCATAGAGACTCTCAAAATCCAGAAAATGGACATAGAGGAGTTCACTTCTAAAGATGTATTTCGTTGATTCAATATATGCACTCATATCATCACGAATATGAGACGTGCAAGTCTGGTCGAAACCAAAGGCATACATATCATCTTCCCGGCAAACAACTTGAACCACTTTGCCATAACGCTTGACATAGTCGAAAAGATGAAAATCTCCAACTCGATTTCCGCGTAAAATTGTATTGATAAGTGATGAAGCGTACGGACCATCCGTTTCGATAAGGGCTAAAACCTCCATGTTCTTGATCAAGCCCTCAGGTTTGTAGACGACAGCCTCGAAAAGTCCAAAATTATCAATCATGATAATTACAACTGCTTTGGGATTGAATTTTTGAGTGATTTCTTCGCTTGGAGCTGGAAAGTCCTCTGGAACGACTATTCCCATTAGTTTCAAAATTGTCGAGGGGAATTGAACTGCTGTGGTGCGTACTTGAGGAAATGAGACCATTTTTCACCATCCAATACGAACTATAATATCCTAGATAAGAGTACTGCATAAAATTGTACCTGAACAAGATGCAATCCTACAGAGAGTAGTAGTTCCAAAAATGGTAGCATATAATAGGACGTGTTAATTAGAAATGGAGAGGAGGAATCGTAATTATGACTGAAATTCCAATTCCAGGAGCTGGTAAGACATATACAACTCCAGGAGTCAGAACATTTGGTATAATGATTGTTATAACACTACAGGTAATTCTAGCAATAGTTTCATTTGGCTTGGGAGGATTAATTCTGATATCCTATCAGTTTGATTATATTGAATATACTATCGGATCAATCGCGCTGATTTTCGTAGGAATTCTCTTTATATTCGCATGCTTCGGATTGTGGAATATGCAACCATGGTCATGGATAGTGACTGTGTTAGCAAATATTATTCAAATTGGAGGATATATTGCCTTTATGATTTTCACAGCCATGCCACCAATCTTTGGTATCGGTCAAATAATCATCAGTGTATTGATTTTCCTCTATTTCCTCATGCCTACGACAAGGAGCCACCTCATGTAGATAAAAAGAAGATAATACAGAAACAAACTCACATTTAGGCTATGCCAAAAGCCTCATTATTGAACAGTTATTCAAGTCCATAGGCGAATCAATTGACAATCCGTGATATACTCTATACAGATTCAATCAAATTCATTCTGAGTGGCGGGAAAGGTGGCGTTGGTAAAACTAGCTGTGCAGGTGCAATGGCAGTCCTTTCTGCAAAACATGGCTTTCGCACACTAGTACTTTCAACAGATCCAGCTCACAGTCTCAGTGATAGCTTTGACCAAGACTTGTCGGGTGGCGACATCGTCGCAATCGAGGGGATAGACAACCTCTGGGGCCTGGAAATTGACTCCAAGAAAGGAATGAAGGAATTTCAAGATAATCTACAAACAGGAGGAACAGGTGCAGAATTCGAAATGGCATCCCAAATGCTTGGTGATGTCTCAGGGATGTCACCTCCAGGATCGGACGAAGCAATGGCGTTTGGTAAGATGCTTGAGTTTCTTGAGGATACATCATATGACAGAGTGATTTTTGATACAGCTCCTACTGGTCATACTCTGAAATTATTAGAACTACCAGATTTGCTAGATAGTTGGTTAGGAAAGGTTCTAACTTTTCGTCAGCGGATAAGTTCCATGATGTCCGGTCTGCGAGGAATGTTTGGTGGAGGTCAAGACGAAGACTCTTCATGGGAAATGATACAACGTACGAAAGATAAGATACGAGCTGCAAAACTACAATTACAAGATTCTGACGTGACGCAATTTGTTGTTGTTTTAATCCCTGAAGCAATGGCCGTCTTTGAAACCCAGAGATTGTTAGGAAGTTTAAATGGTTGGAAAATACCAGCTAGTCATCTAGTCATCAATCAGTTGGTGCCTGAGAATCCATCATGCAAGTTTTGTGACCAGAGACGCCAGATGCAGCAATCAAACTTGAAAGATATACGGGAATTGTACTCAGATCTTGATATAACACCCGTACCACTTTTCGAAGGTGAAATTAGAGGTATTGATGGATTACAGAGACTGGGAGAAATACTCATTCGCGAAAAGGAGGTCGGACTATGAGATATGCCTTGAAGAGAAAAATAGTTTCTGCCTTTTTTGTCTTGATATTCATAGGATCAATTATGGCAGCAGTATGGCTACTATTCAAACCTTGAGAAGCAGTATCTGAGGGTCTATGCACCTTTGACTCTCTTGACAACAGGGGGTCTAATCTTGTATAATATTCTTCCACCACAATAAGGGCACTTGACACCAGGTAAAGTCTTCAAGCCCTCGGGTGTAACTTGCTTGTGACAGGTATGGCAGACATAAACCATGAGTTATACCTCGTATATCGGACTTGTAGTGATGCTTTGAGTGGTAATAAGAAGTTTTTCTTCTGGCTGTTTGGACTTAATCCCTTTTGATGGCCTTCGCTTCTAATAACCCAGGACTAAGTACACTAACTACGCGTACCGTCAATAGAGTCCCAGGAGAATATTCACCCCGAACTGTCATCAAAGGTCCTTCTCCCAAGGGATAGAACATTGTGTACTCTTTCTTAGCCCAAGAGGGCTCTGATGCTACAGCTCGTAATTCTTTACCAATATATTCATCCTTTTTACGTCGGTTTATTCGCTGCGCTTCTTCCTGCATCTTCTGACCAAGTAAATAATCTCGCTTCGGTTCAGGAAAATCCTGAAATGCTGAACCAGGCAGGGCTCGAAAGCCATAAAGTATTATTCGTTCTGCACCAGATTGACTGACTGACCTCATTAATTTCACTGATTCTTCAACAGTTTCGGATGTTTCCCCTGGAAGACCAAATATAAAGTAGACATATGGAGACATACCGTATTCTTTCGCTAATTTCACTGCACGGAGAACATCTTGAGGGGATCCGCACTTCCCAATACTCTCCGCATGTTGAAATGAACCGGTCTCAAGACCTATGTTAGGTGATGTAGATGGCAATATCTCCGATAATAATTGAGCGACATGTTCTGAGAAGAGACACGCCTTAATATTCTCAATTGAGAGATGAGCTTGGTCTTCTTGAAACCATGGAAGTGCAGTGATGGTCTCAAGTAAGGTCCTAATATTTGTAGTATTTGCAGGAGGGGAGCAAGGGTCAGTAAGGAGAGTTTCACTGCGCTGGAAATCCAAGAAATCTGGGGATTCCAGAACGATTCGTCTTGCACCTAATGTGAGCAACTCTTCAACTTCATTGACAATGGCCTTAACTGAACGACTTCTAGGAGCACCCCAAGTTCCTGGCACAGAGCAAAAACCACAACCAGGAGGTATATCCTCAGGACAGTTGACGCGGTCACCAAAATTGGGCGAGTCACAGTTTGAACAGTCACTACACTCTCTACCATCAGGAAGAGGTAATCGAGTTCGTTTGAAATTTGAACAACCCCGAGTCACTTCAACGTAGATTCTACTTGCTTGATATCCTTGATAATCAGTCACTCTCACCGTCGAGGGGATAAATTGGTCGGACATCTCTTGAGAGGTCAAGAAGGCTCGTCGTTCTGTAATCCTAACTCCGTCCGAATCTAGAAATCCAATTCCTGGTATCAAGTCGAGTTCGATATCCTCGGAGAGAAAATTTAAAGAGAGCAATTCATTCAATGTGGACTCACCCTCTCCAATTATCATAACATCGGGTTTGATCTGCTTGACAATGCTATGATCATTTGCAATTGGTCCACCTAAGAGTGTTCGACCCCGTTTTCTAACATTACTCCATTTTCGGACGAGCTGGTTTACAATAGGAACATCCATTGTCATCGCACTGATTGCAAGATGGTCGAAATCTTTCATGCGAGGTTTTCTGACAAAGTCTTCCGCCCTTATTATTCGACATTGAACTGAGTGTAATTCAAAGACGCCTGCTATTGCTCTAGGTCCACATCCAATTGAGTCACGAGAACTAGTCCTCTTTCCATGTCCTGCACTTAATGCATCTACAATGAGAACCGATTCAGTCATTTTCATCCCAACTCGTCAGAGATTACTGTAAAAATACTACGAGGTGGCACTTATATGGGTCACCTACGCGTACTGAAAAACTCGATGCCTATATCTCTCTTCTTGATGCTACACACCAGCTATATGCGTTTTGAGGGATTATAGACAGACTTTTTAATTCTAATTCTGCTTACTCTACAATACTTAGACCGAATTTAAGGAGTAATCAGCTTAGTGAGTACAGACGAAGGTGGCATATGCCCAAATTGTGGGTTACCTACGGACTTGTGTGTCTGTGAAACAATTGCACAAGAGGAAGCCCGAATTACTGTGACTGTTGAACGTAGAAAGTGGGGACGCCTCACAACCGTTGTTGAAGGTTTTGACAAGAATATCGATCTTGGAGACCTAGCGACCAAGCTAAAAGGCAAACTTGCCTGTGGTGGGGCTGCAAAACATGGACATATTGAACTTCAAGGAGACCATCGTGGAGTAATCCAAGGTGTTCTTGCAAAACTTGGATTTCCAGAAGAAATGGTCCATATCGACTGGACGTTTATGTCAAAAAGAAGAAGGTAGTCCAAGAGATAAATCGCATGGGACCTCACTTCAATCGAGGTTTCCGTGTGATGTCTTTACAGACTATTGTATGAGGTATGCCTTTAATTTCTCTAGAAATTTAAGCTAGATTCAGTGAGTCAATACCCAGTTTTTTGACTAGTTCTTTATATCGATTCCTCACGGTTACTTCAGTGACACGTGCAACCTCTGCAATCTCTCTTTGAGTGCGACGTTCATCCATCATGATGGATGCTACATAGATAGCTGCGGCTGCAAGACCAAGAGGGTCGCGTCCAATCGTAAGACCAAAGTCGCGACTACGCTCGAGGAGCTCAACGGTGCGCAACTGAACAGGGCTTGAAAGCCTCAATTCTGATGCAAATCGAGAGATATAATCAACTGGGTTGCTCAAAGGCACTCGCACATTCAAACTGCGAAGTAACAAACGATAGCACTGTCCAAGTTTCTTTCTATCGACACGTGATGCATCTGCAACCTCATCAAGAGGGCGTGGTTTCTGGCGAATCCTACAGGCAGCATAAAGCGTGGCTGCTACCATCGCCTCAATTGAACGACCTCTAACCAATTTCTTGATGATAGCCTTTCTATAGAGCAGAGCTGCTAATTCGCGTATGGGTTTTGGTAATCCAAGTTGCGATGAGAGACGTTCAAGTTCGGACATTGCCTGCGCCAGGTTACGATCCAAAGAGCTATGTACTCTCGAGCGTATCTGCCATTTTCGAAGGCGATACATCTTCGATCGACTCTCTGGACTTAATTTTCTACCAGCAGTATCGCGATCTTTCCAGTCAATAACTGTTGAAAGCCCCTTATCATGTACAGTATATCTCATTGGAGCTCCAACTCTACTACGAGCATCTGATTCTTCTGCGCTGAAAGCTCGCCATTCTGCACCTGAATCGATTCTGTGATCAGAAAGAACTAGACCACAACTGGCACAGACCCGCTCCCCGCGCCGTGCATCGTCCACTATGGATTTACTTCCGCATTCAGAGCAGGCAACAATTTCTGCTGATATAGAACTATCCCTTTTCTCCGGTGCAACCCCTCTTGATTGATCCACAATCGGACCTCCACGCATTAAGCCCGAATCGAACTGTCTGAAATCACGGGCCAGTCGAAGAATCAAGGGACAGTCTCACGGACTTGCTCATTAATTACAGTAACTTATGCATTTAATGATTGCGGGATTGATTTTTTAGCTGATTCAATTCGGGTTTTTTGAATTAAGTAGTCTGTTCATGACCCTTTTCTGTGATTATGACAGTGTGCTCAGATTGAGAAACAAACTCACCCTTTTCTTCAGCAAGAATATGATGGCCAATTAAAGCACCGTTCTTCTCAAGCTCCCTAATTGCCATTTTTAGTGTGGCATGCTTCATTTTTTCTGCAAGCCAACGCTCTGCAAATGGAAATTCTTTGTACTCCTTTCTTGCGATACCTAGAAATTGTTTTGTGCCTTTGAAACGTACAGGGACTCTGATTGGTAGAAGTTGATAGATAAGTGGGTTTGGAAGGTCTGTTACATTTCCACTACCCGTACTAGCGAAGGTTTCAATCGCATATACCTCACCTTCCTCAACGAGAACTTCAGATTTTCCTGAAATACAAGGCACCTGCTTCTCGGAGTGCAGTTCATACTGATTGAGTTGGTGACCAGATAATTGTTTTATGGGTTCAAAACCATAACTCTTGATTGTGTCCTCAATCAACGCTCCTATTGTATTCAATTTGGCACCAGGTCGCATCATGCGTATTGCAATTTTCGTGGCCTCCTCTGATGCTTTGACCAAGTCCGAATGATCAGGATTAAGAGCGATAGTAAAAGCACTGTCAGAGATATAGCCATCAACATGTGCTCCAACATCTACTGTAACTAGGTCACCTTCTTGTATGACCGTTTCATCATTCAAAGGAGAGGTATAATGTGCAGCGATGTTGTTCAATGCAACATTGCATGGAAATGATGCACCAGAAGAATTTTCGAAGATGTGTTTTTCAGTTGCTTCAACAATATCTAATACCTTCGTACCAGGTTCGATCATACCTCTAGCAATATCTAGAGCTTCTTTTGCCACAATACCGGCTTTTCTCCATGGTCCCCATTCATCTTCATTACTGTCATCAGTAGATTCTTGTGGTTTTTCTTCAGGCATTTCATTCACCTAGAAAACTTGCAATATTTCGCCTCTGTATATGAGTATAAAGGATTCGTTAAAGGACCTTCTCTATTTGCGTAGCAATGCGCGACATCATGAAGAATAGATATCCAAGGTTGACTTTCTTGTTTGTCAGAACAGAAAGGAGTGCATCTTCTCCTGCACCGGTAATAATCACATAACCGGTTTCACCCTCAATCAGCATTCTAACCAATGAGCCACGTTTCAGTTCTTTGAATACTTTGGCGGTGGCCATTTGAATCTGCATAGATCGACCAGAAACTACATCTTCATCCGGAATTAGACTTGTATCAATATCATCAGGGTAGTAAGAAAATATTGGAAGTCCTTGAGACCGGGAGATGATAAGGCTTACCTGAATATTCCCTTGGGAGGCTCTACTAAGATCAACAAGTAACTCATGAAGCATTTCAGTCTTTGAGGACAAGGTCATTTTCCTCCCTAGGATTTCTTTTGAACTTGGGGCATACGTGTATTTAAACTCTCTTCGCTCCAGCTCTTTTAAGCGCTGTAACTATCTCAGCTAATCCCTTTATTTCTTTGTCACGCATGTTCTTTTCAAGATATGTACCTTGAACAACAATCGAAGCACCAGCATCAACAGCCTCAGATACCGACTTCGCATCATTGAAACCGCCACCTGTAATTAAGGGAATGCCAATGGATTGAGATACAGTAGAAATCATTTCTGGGGGTACACCACCACCCTCTGCACCACTACCTGCTTCGAGATAAACGAGTTTGAAACCGAACATCTCAGCTGCCATAGCGTATGCAAGTGGTAATTTTGGTTTATCACGTGGAAATGGTTTAGCATCTCCAACCCAAGCAGCAGTCTTTCCTGGAGCAACGATGAGATATGCCATAGAGATTGGTTCTATTTTTTGCATCTTGATACTAGCTGCAGCAAGTGCCTGCGTACCAACAATGTGGTATGGATTTGTGCTGTTGAAAAGGCTCATGAAGAATATTGCATCCGCATGACTACAGATTCCGGAGATACCCCCAGGAAATAATATAGTGGGGATGTCAATTTGATCAGAGATGGCTTTTGTCGCTTCGTCAATAATGAGAAATGCAGTGCTGCCTCCAATCATTATCGCATCAGATCCAGCATCTTCAGCATACTTTGCCATTTTCCCTGCTACTTCTGGAGTTATCGAGAATGGATCAGGATCTATCAAACTAAAATGCAATGCACCATCTGATTCAATCTTATCAGTGATATATTTCCATACCTTGCCGGTCATCAGGTGTCCTCCAAATGACTAAACCTCGGCGGTCGGCGATGCTTTTTACGGTTTTGGTAAATCCAAAAGTGGTGTCAGAAGTGATTTTGAAAAGTTGGAAACGATTAGGAGCGATTCAGTTTCGGAAAAAACCTTCCAGTTCGCGAAATATAGAGTTGATATTCATCTCCAAAACTGGATATCAGGAGTCCCTCTTCTTTGAGAGCAACAATATAGTATCCAGGAATACCGATTATAGTAATAAAAGAAAGAATTGAAGGCAATAACAAGAGAACACCAACGATACACAAACAATAGGATATATAGGAGAGGTGGCGGATTCTCGAATAGGGACCTTTTACAATCAGTCTATGTTTTTCACTCATCGCGCAAGACGCGGCCATATCTTGTCTAGCATAGCGAGACTATGAATGTAAAATCATTCCCAGAATCAGAAACAGAAACCCAAAAACCCATACTAGAAAAACAGGATTGCAAATTGTAATTATTGCACTTAGTAGCCATTCTGCTCCAAGCCAAATCCATGCTATGGGAATGAACAGAACAAGAAGAAAAAGAAGTAAAGTTGAGATGATGACCATCGCCATGGCATACGGTGGGACACTAGATGCAGGCTCACTGAAGCGAGATTTACCTCGTTGAAATGACTTCTGTAAATCAAGTTTAATGTGAAGTACGATATCAAGAAAGGCAGCTAATGTGATAACTGGATTTAATATCGCCAAATCAATCACGATTAGAAAATAATTCGTCTCTTTTTCTATTCTTCCTAGTTATCTATTGTCAATTATCCTGAGCCGTAATCCTTTATTACTCAAATGTCCGCGGCGGAGTTATTCAGAGTTCAATGTTCCATTCATCCGAGGCCAGCAATATGCAAGAAAAAAGGATTGGCGTCTACCTCTGCCATTGTGGAAGTAACATAGCAGGAGTTGTTGACATAGAGAAAACAATGAAGGCTATGAAGAATCTCAAAGGAGTTGTACATGTAGAGGATTACAAATACGTGTGTTCAAAACCTGGACAGCAGATGCTTATTGACAGCATCAAGAAATTTAACCTGGACGGAGTCGTGATTGGTTCATGTTCGCCACGGATGCATGAATTGACTTTCAGAAACACACTTCGACGAGCTGGACTCAATCCATTTTTGTTGGAGATTGCAAATCTCAGAGAGCATAATTCATGGATACATTCCGACGAACCAGAAGCTGCAACGGAGAAAGCTATCGATTTAATGCGAATGGCGGTTGCTCGAGCTCGATTATTGGAATCTCTTGATGAACCAGAAGTTGAGATTAAGAAAACAACCATGGTGATTGGAGCAGGAATAGCAGGGATTTCCGCAGCTCTTGATCTTGCTAATGCGGGATTCAAAGTACATCTGGTTGAGAAGGAACCCACTATAGGCGGGAAAATGGCAAGATGGGACAAGACGTTTCCAACCCTAGACTGTTCAAGTTGTATCCTCACACCGCGAATGGCAGAAGTTGGAAGTCATCCCAGCATCAATTTGTTAACCATGGCGGAGGTAGATGAAGTTGATGGCTATGTAGGGAATTTCCAAGTAACAATCAAGCAGAAACCTCGATATGTTGACATTGAGAAGTGCACCTCATGTGGAGACTGTTCTGAGATATGTCCCGTGGATATACCCTCTGAGTTTGATGCGAATCTTACCTATCGCAAGGCGATATACATTCCATTCGCACAGGCAGTACCCTCATCTTACTTACTAGACATGGATAATTGTCTTGGAGTGGATGCGGTACGATGTGGAAAATGCAAAGATAAGTGTGGAGCTGAGGCTATCAATTATGATGATTCTGAGAGAACCATAAATCTCACTGTTGGCACCATTATTGTTTCTACAGGCTTTGAATTATTTGATGCTGCAATAAAGGAGGAATATGGATTCGGAATATATCCCAATGTCGTAAACATTGGTGAAGTTGAAAGAATGCTTAGCTCAGCGGGTCCAACGGCGGGGCATATTGTGAGACCCTCTGATCTCGTAGAACCCAAGAAGATAGTTTACATACAATGTGTTGGAAGTCGTGACGAGAGAACGAACAAGTACTGTTCCCGGGTGTGTTGCATGACAGCAATAAAGCAAGCACGAATGATACGGGATAAAACTGGAGCACAGATTTGGATCTTTTACATCGACCTTAGAACTTTCGGAAAAGGCTATGAGGAGTTCTATGAGTCCACCGCCTCTGCAGGAGTTCAATTCGTACGAGGGCGTGTAGGAGAGATTCTTCAAAATGATAAAACAGACCAATTGATTGTACGGGGTGAAGATACACTTCTTGGTAAACCAATCTTTCTAAATGATATAGACCTCGTTGTGCTTTCAACGGGCGTAGTATCGCCCCCTTCAGCAGACAAGGTGGTAAGGGTTTTGAACCTCAGTAAATCTCCAGACGGATTCCTTATGGAAGCGCATCCCAAACTAAGACCCGTTGACTCATTTAATGAGGGAATCTTTGTTGCAGGCATGGCACAAGGTCCTAAAGATATCCCAGACACAGTTGCTCAAGCAAAGGCTGCAGCGTCTGGTGCAATGGCACTCATGGGTAGGGGAAAAATTACCATTGAACCATATTACTCTGTAGTTGATGAAGATCGGTGTGTAGGGTGTCAGGTCTGCATTTCTGTTTGTCCATACAATGCCATCGCTCTTAATGATAGAGAGCGAGCTGAGGTCAATCCTGCTCTCTGTAAAGGGTGTGGTACATGCACTGCAACATGTCCTAGTGGTGCGATTCGTTCACAACATTATACAGACGGTCAAATAGCGGCTATGATTCAGGAATATCTGTCTGCTGAGGAATAAGAATTTCTGACGATAAAAAGTACTATTCCAAGTTATCAGAAGTGAAAATAGATGAACAAATCAGAACTGACTGTAGGTATTCTTGCGGGTGGTGAATCAACGCGGTTCAAGTCTGAGAAGGCTTTGGCAAAATTTCGAGAGAAAACGCTTGTAGCAACAATGGTGGATATTGGCAAAGCACTTTCAAGCAATGTAATGATTGTTGCATCAAGTGAAGAGCAGAAAGCCAAACTAAATACAGTAGTAAACGCGATATCAATAATTGTGGACCCAGAAGATTGTGTACGCTGCGCACTTACAGGTACTATCACTGCTCTTGAGTTTTCGGAAACCAAATATACCATGATACTCCCGGTGGATACGCCACTAGCGAAAGTGTCTGTCTTACGTACGATTGCTAAACTCGTACCAGGACATGGAGCTGTAGTTCCAACGTGGCCCAACGGGTACATCGAACCACTACACTCGGTTTACCTCTCGGAGCATGCATATGCAAAGGGTGTGGATCTGTTAGAAAAAGGGAATCTGAAAATGAGTAAATTTCTGGACACTCTGACCAATGTGCTCTATGTGTCAACAGAGGTTTTAAAACACCAAGACCCAAACTTGGAAACCTTTGCCAATATTAACACTGAAGGAGACCTTAGACATCTTGAAAACAGTGGAAAATCTAGAGGTTAAGGTTTTCTAGTCTTATTCTACAAGTACCTTCATGACCTACCATACATGGACCATAAGGATTTGCCACTGTACATCTACTACCAAACAACGAGCAATCCTCAGGTTTGGTTATACCTAAAATAACTTCATGGCAGCGACATCCGGGAAGAATATCGATTGAGTCGGTTATCGGTATATTGAATTTAGCACGTGAATCAAATTCTTGAAACTCATCTTTCAAGTAGTAGCCGGACTTTGGAATAATTCCAAGCCCGCGCCAAGGTGCATCATCAATCCTAAATACTTCATTAAGAATTCGAATTGCGTTCAGATTGCCTTCTGGTTTTACAACACGTGTATATTCATTCTCGGAATCACTACGCCCTTCATCTATTTGTAAAAGAAGCATACGTATAGACTCAAGTACATCAAGGGCTTCAAACCCAGCTGCTACACAGGGAACACCATATTTCTTCGCTATTGGTTCATATACCCTTGTTCCAATGATAGCTGAAACATGTCCAGGTGTTATGAACCCATCAACCGCAAATCCCTCGATATTTACTAAAAGTTCCATAGCAGGGGGGATCAATTTCAAGGACGTGAGAATTGAGAAATTCTCAGGAGGGCCTCGGAGGATTTCAACAGCCATTGTTGGTGCAGTTGTTTCAAATCCAACACCCACAAAAACCACGTCTTTATCTGGATTTTTTCTTGCAATCTCGATGGCATCATTGACTCCATAGATTATTCTGACATCCGCACCAGATGTTTTCTCTTTAGAGAGTGATGATGAAGTTGAAGGGACTCGGATCATGTCACCGAATGTTGTGATGGTAACGCCAGCTTTTGCTAGTTCGATGGCCATATCAACATCCTCAGCAGAACAGACGCAAACCGGACAACCCGGTCCAGCTACTAATTCTATACTAGAGGGAAGTAGAGTCCTAAGTCCATGTTGACTAATGGTGTCTTCATGCGTTCCACATACATGGACGATTCTTGTGTTCCGGCCTGCATTCAATCGAGTGAGTTCATTTACGAGCGCTTGAGTATATTTCTGCAAATTTGCTCTATCATGCTTCAGCACATTGTTCCACTCTGACATCTACTAAGTGATGTATAATATAAAAGAACGACTCTATAGTGGTAGGAGTATTTATTCTAGAGAGTCGGCAAGAATTACTAGTGCTTCGCCAAATGAGATTGACAATTTACTCGCAAGTTCGCGAGGTGTAATATTGGGGGTTCTAGGTAAAATCTCAGTACGAATATATCCAGTAAGGTTGGAATATAATGGACTTCTTCGAGCTGTTTCGACAAGTACATCCCACAAAATATTGGACTTGAGGTTTCTTAAGTCCATATCCTCAAATAATGAGGAACTGGGAGTGTGTTTTTTTGGAACAATTACATCTGCAGTTGGTTTGGAAAACTCATTAAATGATTTGTCATTAATCTTGACTTGTTTCAACTGTTCTGCACTCCATCCCGGCAAAGCCCAACATGGGCTAACTTGTTATGGTAGCTTATAGGTTAAAAGCCTTGGGGAATCTTGCACACAAACGCGCCATCAGTGACTTATAATAAACAGAGTATCTAATAAATATGATATTTGTCTTAATAATGGATATAATGTCCTCTGTAGTAAGGTTTAACAAGTAATTATATAGGAAATCGAATATCCCGACCTAAAAGGTCGAAGTTGGGGTTTGATCTTAAAGTGCCTGAAGGCATTCGTCGAATAGTATTAGATGTTTTGAAACCGCACACTCCACGTCTGACAGATCTCGCAATGATGTTGTCCAGAGACCCAAATGTTATTGGAGTCAATCTGTCAGTAAAGGAAGTTGATGCTAACACGGAATCAATCACAATAACTCTTGAAGGAAATGAGCTAGAATTTGATTCAATCAAAGCGATATTGGAAGCTGCAGGAGCTGTAGTGCATTCAATAGACCAAGTTGTCGCTGGAAAAAGATTTGTTGAAGAAGTTACGCTACATCCTGAGAACAGTTGATACAAATTCTTAGTATTAAGAAATCTTGGAGTTACTGTTGACCCAGTTGATTCAGTAAATGATTGCTCTCATCATCTATCTTCTTGAGAACTATTCTATACACTTCTTGCTCAAAAGCAGAGGGGATTATCTTAACAACATTGCAGAGGCGGTCAACAATCTTCTCAGCAAGTGCCTCTGATGAGAGCATTGCTCCCCGAACAATAGTACGGACAACTTCTTCTCCAACACTACTCCGAACCACGGAATTGATTACACTCGAAATGGTACCTTTTGGGTCAACAAAAAAGGGAAAATGGTTACTATCATGAAATTTTACAAATCTCAGCTTTTCAACGATGCTTTCGGTGTACCAATCAATACTTGATTCCTTAATCCTGAAACGGCTAGCGAATTCTGTCTTTGTTAATGGATTTGGATAACTCCATGGATGTCTTGTAACCACATACAAGGCGGCTGCAAATAATGAGTCAGGTTCTCTTGGCATTCCTTCGGATGATACATATCTTCTGATAAGGTCAAGTGCTACGTCCTGATATCTAATATCAATACGATTCTCAACAAAGAACTCGTGTGCGTCACGCACATTACTCACTACTATTTTTGGGCTCACTGCTATAGCGATATCCTCAGAATGCAATGTTCACAATCTCCTTTGAACTGAGTGATTAACCCGAACAACATTTCATCCGTAATCTTTACTTATTACGATTCGTACAGTGGAAAGTGAGGCCTGTTGTTCCGCGCGAATTATTAGTGTTCATCGTGCCCGATATATCTTTTCTAAGGACCATCTTAGAGTACGTTCGATCTCATCAAGTCGGGTGTCATCACCATAATTACGTACCACTATCTCTTGAAGAATTCCATCATCCGCCATTACTTCAAAGTCAAATGCTTCTTCCCATTCCATTAGACCATTTTCTACATTCACCCTATCTTCTTGTTGGAATGAACCTAAAATCTTCTCAACAAAGAAACGTGCGAATGCACCACGTTTTATATCATAGAGAGCGTGAGATGCGGGAACTACCTTCAAAGTGTTACCAGCAACCTCAATTGTTGCAAGCTCCAAATCCTTATCCTTCGCACGGATTGTAATTGTTCTATCTTCGTCTGTGACTCCAATATCGGAAGGTTCTGGTTCTACTACAGGTTCACTCTCAAACTTACCAAGAGCTGTATCAGCTGTACTAAAACTGCCTGTACCAATTGTTGAATCCAACGCCTGGATGTACTCCTCAATTTGCGTTATACGATTCTGTAAGTTCACTAATTCATCTTCAAGATCTTTTCGCAATTGCAATAGGATTTGAATTCGAGGGTCTTCCAATATAGTCACCTGTAATCGACTCGTGAACAATTCTACTTGTTTCACAAGTATTTATTGTCGTGTAATATATCAAGTCATTTCTATTAGATTTGAAGGCAAATCTATTCAGATGTGTGAACGGAAATTGCAAAATCTGGACAATGAACCTCACACAGTTTGCAGACCTTACACGCCTCAAGATTAATTACGCGGGGTAAAAAGAACCCACGATTGTCAACAGTGTCAGATTGTTCAAGAACACCATGAGGACAGACGAATATGCAAATGTGGCACCCCTTGCATAAACGAGGGTCTATCAATATTCTCGCGGCGCTCTTTGCCATAATAGTCTACTCCAATCGGGACCCAGTCTATCAAAGATATAATGATTCTCATGTAACCATATAGAGCCATGATTATATACTCTTAACGTGAATAGTATATTGAGTTCGGTTGTGAATGAATTGAAACAATATTTCGTTTTCATGTGCTCTAAATGCAGAAATTTTACTCTTGCACCAATAACCCAGAAGAGCAGAAGATGTAGCTATTGTGGTAGTATCATAGACATCAAAAAAGCTGCGAAGGCTCTATTCGAAACACCTGAAACAGCCACGAAAGCAGTCAAGGAGTTTAATGCAAGAGGCTCAGATGAATTCGAGAAGGCAGTTGAGCGCTCAAAAGAGCGTGTGAAGAGTTTGTTGCCTAAAGAACGTATTGAAGCTGAAAGTTTGGATTCAAGAGGACAAGATCTCCCGTCTGGTAAGACGCAAAGACTTATGCTACTACTAGAAAGAGAGGCCAAAGACAAACCAAGATCGTTAGGTGAAATCGAGGGATTGTGCAATCGTTATCAATTAGAGTGGGCATGGGTTGAAGAACAGCTGAGCAAATTATCAAATGCAGGTGTTGTGATTTTTCCTCGACCCTGGACTTTGAAACTTGTTCCATCTGTTGAGACCACAGACAACGAGAGAGGTAACATTGTAGATGTGTCTAAAGAGATAATGGAGTTTTTACGTCAGAAAGGGAATCAAACAACACTGCAGAGAATTGTATCCTATTTTGAAACCAAAGGAGTATCAAAGGCATCAGTAGAATCATCACTAGCAAAATTATTGCGAGATGGCGAGATATTCGAACCTAAATCAGGAACTGTTAATCTAGTATAACAATTCAGCTAGTTCATTAACACCCATGTATACATAGATGTGAGTAAAATGCCAATGGTAGAACTTGTAGCAAAGAGAACTATCGAAAAGCATCCAGATATCGGTCTGAGTGTGATAGATCTAATAGTTTTACTATGGCTGTATTCGAATCCCTACTCCACAAGCCGCCGTCAAATATCAAGCATCAAATTCGTTCTTAAAATGAGTGAAACCTTGCAGTCACCGGATGGTAAGATTCCCATTACTGAGGACGAATTAACGCAACTGGTACTTGGAAGCTTACAGCGATTGAAAAGCAAGGGATATGTCTATCTACGATCAGCTGGTGTACACTACGTCATAGGCACATTGACTCAAGCAGCAATTGACCTAGCGGACAAAAATATAACCAAACCAGCATTACGAAGAGTCACATCAGAATTTGGCAACAATCCATAGTTAATTCTCACACCTTTCGGAAGTTTTAAATGTAAAATTCAAGCGGCTCCTCCTTAACGCTCTCTGTAGATGATCGTTTAGGAACTGATGGAATCAGTGCAAGCCTCTAGTTCTGCTCGCGAGAACGGCTTGTATACGTGTGCCGGTATGTTCCTTAGTGGTTGTTTGAGGGTGTAATACAGAACAGTTCACACAGACTGGTCTAGTGACTGGTCTATTTGAAGTTCGTATCACCGGAAGTGATAGATGATGCCATCGTATCGATACTCCATAATAGGAATTGACCCAGATAGAACTGCAGTAGCTAGTGGCAGGGATATGAGGGTTTCTCCAAAGCAATGTAGAGAAGTCTGCAATGCAATCAAAGGTTTAATGGTTGACAAAGCCATCGAACTGTTAGAGAGCGTTATAGAGGAAAAGACATGGATTCCTTACCGACGCCATTATAAAAAACGTGGACACCACAGTGGAATGAAGAAATGGGCTGCTGGTGGTCATCCAGTAAAGGCTTCACAAGAAATCCTCAAGGTAATTAGAAACGCTGAGGCAAACGCAGACAACAAAGGGCTCGATATAGATCGACTTCGAATTATGCATGCTGTAACACATCGTGGCAGAGCATACAAGAAGTTTATCGAAAGAGCTTTTGGGAGGAGTACTCCTTATGTTGAGAACACAAGTCACGTTGAAATTGTTGTGGAGGAGATAATGTAATGTCAGCATTGAAGTATTTCATAGAACAAAATGCCAGGCGTTTAATGATCGACGAATTCCTTGCTAAGGAACTTAATTCTGCAGGATATGGTGGTGTTGAAATCCGTAAGATGCCTATGCGAACAGAAGTTATAATTCATGCATCAAGACCCGGAGTTGTTATTGGACGCAGAGGGTCAAAGATACGTGAGCTCACAGAAATCCTAGAGTCAGATTATCAAATTGCAAACGTTCAGTTAGAAGTCAGCGAGATTGAAAACCCATGGCTCAATGCACAAGTGATGTCATCAAGACTAGCTAGACAGCTTGAAAGAGGTGTCCGATTCAGAAGGATGGCATATTGGATACTTCGAAGAGTGATGCGTGCTGGTGCAATTGGTTGTGAAATCATTGTTAAGGGTAAGCTTTCAAGCCGACGTGCAAGATATCAGAAATTTACTCAAGGAACAATTGCGAAGACAGGGGAACCAGCGGACCTATTTGTAGATGAAGCTGATGATACAGCGATTCTCAAACCTGGTGCAATAGGAATCAAAGTCCGTATTATGAAACCTGATTCAAAACTCCCAGGAGTTATTCATGTTAAAAAGCCCAAATACAAGCCGCCACAGGAGGTGGTTCTTGTAGCTCCTGCTTCAGAATCAGACATTACTGACGAGGAAGAAATCGTTGAGGCGTCTATGGAGGGAATCACAGACATTGAAGAACTTCGTGAACTTGAAGAACTTGATGGCTTAGAATTGGTTGATGAGGAAAAAGACGAGGATAAGAAAGAAACGGTAGCGAAGTCACCTCCTAAAACTGTGGAACCAGAAATCACTGATGATGATTCAGATAAGACAGACTCCGAGATTGAAGAAAGCACCCTGAAAGAGTTAGAGGAACTCGATGAACTTGATATAGTGGACGGGGAGGAAGACTAACAGATGGCAATGAAACCAAGAGATATCAGACGACTCACATCAGCAGAGAGAGAGAAACGACTTGCAGAGCTGTACAATGAACTCTCAAGCATAAGAATTCAAACTGCAACGGGCGGTGGTACAGAGAACCCATATAGAGCTAAAAATGTGAGGAAGTCGATTGCACGGATTCTTACAATTAAAAGAGAAGAAGAGGAGGCAGTGGAAGAGTAATGAATCCAAGAGAGATTGTAAATCAGGAAATCATTGGACTGCATACAAATGTAGTATCATCCACAGATCCAACTCTCATATCAAGAGGTGGTTTGATTATAGATGAAACTAGAGAAACCATCAGAGTTCTTGATAATGAAAATGAACTAACCATAGCAAAAACAACCTGTGTCTTTGACTTGGTCGTGCCATCTGGCTTCACGGTTCGGGTTGATGGACATCATTTGAGAGGGGTTCCTGAAGACAGGCTGAAGATGCGATTGCGTAGGAGATGGTAATAATGGAGAATGCTGAGAAAAAAATCCGTAATATCGGAATTCCAAATGTGGACCCACCAGAAAATATCTGCGATGATAAGTTGTGTCCATTCCATGGAAGTCTTCCTGTTAGAGGACGAGTTATGGAGGGAATAGTCACCAGCACGAAGATGCAGAGAACCATCACATACCAGATGGACTATCTGAGTCTTGTGAAGAAATACTCACGTTATGAAAGAAGAAGGTCAAAGAAACACGCACACTTACCGCCTTGCATTGAGGTGGGAGTAGGAGATATGGTGAAAGTAGTGGAATGCAGACCCATAAGCAAGACCGTATCTAGCGTTGTCGTTGCGGTTACGAAGAACCCATCTAAGGAGGAATAAGCCATGTCAAGAAAGGTCGGAAGAGGTATTCGAAAGTTCATACCAAGAATTGCACGTGGATTACCTGTTGGTGCAAAGATATTATGTGCTGATAATTCAGGAGCTCGAGAGCTCAAACTGCTTACAGTATTTGGATACAAAGGCAAACTACGTAAGTTGGGAAAAGCTGGAATTGGCGATCGGGTTAATGTCACTGTTACTAAAGGAAAACAAGAACTAAGAAAACAGGTCCTGCAAGCAATCATTGTTAGACAGAAACAACCCTATAGAAGACCTGATGGAACATGGATGCAGTTTGAAGATAATGCTGCGGTTCTGATAAAACCTGGAGGAGAGCCGCAAGGATCAGAACTGAGAGGACCAATGGCAAGAGAAGTCACTCTAAAGTGGCCTCGCGTTGCAGCTATTGCCTCCAAGATAGTCTGAGGTTGATAAGAATGACAAAGAAAGTCAGTTCAAAGGCCCCACGAAAACAAAGGCGTAGTATTCGTAATGATCCGATACATGCCAATAAGAAACGACTCCGTTGCAAGCTTGATGAATTCCTAGCAGAAGAGCATGGTATCAAATCTCTAGTAATCAAGAAGGGGGACCTTGTAAGAGTTATGAGAGGACAATTCAGGGACACTGAAGGTACAGTAACACGTGTCAGTTATGGAAAAGCACGTGTCTATGTGGATAGTGCTACAACAACAAAAGCAGATGGGAAGGAAGCAAACATACCTATTCATCCATCCAATCTTTTGATTGTGAAGCTATCTATGAATGATGACAGAAAAAGAGCCATTGCGAAAAAAGCGATGACTGTAGTGGAGAGTGAGTAGATGGCAAGACGAGGAATAAAAAAACATCTGAAGCGTTTACCAGCACCAAAGCATTGGCCAATTAAAAGGAAAATGGCGAAGTTTACCACAAAACCACGTCCTGGTCCCCATGCCAAAGAAGATTGCTTCACATTGGCAGTCGTTCTGAGAGAGGTTTTAGGCCATGCAGAAATAATGCGAGAGGCCAAAGCCATACTCTCTAGTGGTCAAGTAGTAGTTGATGGTAGAATTAGAAAAGATCCAAGATATCCTGTGGGAATAATGGATGTTATTGAGATTAAAAACGAAGGCGTATTGTACAGAATTCTTCCAAAGCAGAAAGGTGGACTCAGACTTCACCAAATCAAAGAAACAGAAAGCAAATTCAAACTCTGCAGAGTCGAAAAGAAGATGATGACTCATGGAGGAAGATTGCAGATGACACTGCATGATGGGAGAAATGTATTACTTCCTAAGGAGCAAAAAACATCCGAATATACAACCCTTGATACATTAAAGATTTCGTTGCCTGATCAGGAGGTACTTGGAAAAATATCACTTAAAGAAGGAGCTATTGCTCTTGTGACAAAAGGGAGAAACGTGGGAATCCAAGGTAAGATTGTAGAAATTAATCGCAGATTTGGAACCCATGCAAGCACGGTTACGATAGAGGATTCTGGTGGCGAAAGACTTCAAACTGCACTTGAATATGTCTTCGTCGTTGGAGAGAACAAACCAGAAATTGATCTTGGAGAGGGAGGTGTTTCTTAATGAGCGCATCAGATGAAGTACCATTACCTAACACAAACCTGTACAAAGCAGACTGGCAAGCTTATCCAATGCGGATGCCAAAGATAGAGAAAGTCGTTATTGATATCTGTACTGGAGGAGGCGAATCACTTGATAGAGCTTCAACAATTCTACAACAATTAACAGGACAGACTCCAAGCCAATCAAGAGCAAGACAGACTGTCCGAGATTTTGGTATTCGTAGAAAAGAACCAATAGCTGTCAGAGTTACACTTAGACATGGTCATGCTGAGAGCTTCCTACGTAGGGCTCTTGAGGCAAAGGACAAGATTCTACTAATTAAGAACTGGGATGATGATGGTAACTTTGCATTCGGAATCAATGAGCATATTGACATTCCAGATGTAAAATACGATCCTCAACTTGGTATTCAGGGAATGAATATCACAGTGTGTGTAGAACGACCAGGCAATCGTGTAAAACGTAGGCGAAAATGTAGGACAAAAGTGCCTTACAGACATCGCATGACTCCGGAAGAGAGTATGGTCTTCATCAAAGACAAATTCGGTGTAGAGATACTTGAGAAGGAACGTGAGCGGACATACCTATTTTGAGGTGAGTTAGTATGAGTAAGAAAGAAGGAACTAGACAACGAAAGAAAATGGGTAAAGGAAATCGAAGATGTCTCCGTTGTGGAACACATCAGGCAATCATCCGTTCATATGGACTTTACATGTGCAGACGCTGTTTTAGGGAAACAGCCGTGAAAATGGGATTCCGAAAATATAGTTAGGAGGTCCTTGAAAATATGACGTTATTAGATCCACTGGCTGATGCGATGTCAAGCATCTACAACAGTGAACTTGTTGGTAAACCCGAAGTACTAATCACACCAGCATCCAGTATAATTGAGAGAGTTCTGCGCGTTATGCAGATAAACGGCTACATAGGGGAATTCGAAAAGATTGATGATGGAAAATCAGGTCGATTCAGAATTCAATTGATGGGGCGGACTAACAAATGTGGAGTGATTAAGCCAAGATTCCCAGTGAAACGTGACGGATTTGAAAAATTCGAGAAACGTTTCCTACCAGCCTATAACTACGGTATTCTCATAGTCACAACACCCCAAGGAGTAATGACACACAAGGATGCTAGGTCTAAGGGTATCGGTGGTCGATTGCTTGCTTATGTATTCTAGGAGGTTAAAGAATGTCCAAAGAAGCACTCTACGATAAACGGATTGAAATTCCAGAGGACGTTAGTGTCACTGTAGAAGGAAAAACTGTACAAGTCAGTGGAACTAAGGGTACTCTGGTGAAGACATTCCCAGAACCTCAAACCACGATAAATCTAGAAGGAAATGAGCTTGTCGCAGCGACATGGATAAACAGAAAACGGACTCGAGCTCTAGTTGGAACTGTCGTAGCTCATGTTAGAAACATGATAATTGGAGTTCAGCATGGTTATACGTATGAGATGAAAATTGTCTATAGTCACTTTCCAATAACAGTAGAAATTCACGGCGAGATAGTGTATATCAAGAATTTCATTGGAGAGAGAGGAATAAGAAAAGCACGGCTTATTGGCAACGTGGATGTAAAAACCACCGAAGATGAAGTAATCATTAGTGGAGTGGATATAGAGCACGTTTCACAGAGTGCAGCGAATATTCAGTTGGCAACCAAGATACGTGATAAAGACCGCCGAGTGTTCCTTGATGGCATCTATGTTATCAAGAAGAGATTGGGTGAGGAAGTAAAAACCATCGTATAGGAGGCGATATGAATGTCCAAAAAACCAGAACTTGAAGATGTGCCAGGAATTGGCCCAAAAACGGCTGAAAGCCTCAGAGAAGCAGGATTTAAAACAGTAAAGAGTTTGGCAAAAACGGATCCTGCAAAATTGATGGTGAAGGTAGAGGGGATTGGTGAAACAACTGCAAAACAGATAGTTGAAGAAGCCAAGAAACTCGTTCCTGAGGATAAACCAATACCCAAGAAAACTGAGAAACCGAAACCAGCTGAAACAAAGAAGAAAGAGGTAAAGGAAAAACCTGAGAAACCAAAGAAGGTCGAATTGACGGATGTTCCAGGTGTCGGACCAAAAACCGCTGACAATCTTAGGGATGCGGGATTCAAGACCGTGGCAAGTCTTGCAAAAACAGATGTTGCTAAGCTAGTGTCAAAAGTAGACGGGATTGGTGAAACACTAGCAACTCAAATAATAGAAGAAGCAAGAAAGTTAGCTCCTGTAGAGCCATCTGAGAAACCAAAAACACAGAAAAAGGCGGAATCCAAGAAGGAACCGATTAAAAAGGTAAAGAAGAAAGAACCAAAAGAAGTGGATATTTCGACAAGAGAAACTCTTGTTGAAAAACGGCTTCTCCGCATTGCACAAGAGAAACGTAGAAGACAGCCAAAGTTCAGGCATGAACAGGCACATCGGTGGATCCGGATAAAGGATTCTTGGAGAAAAGTAAAAGGTATCGATAGCGCAACTCGAGAGAAACGCAAAGGCCGTATTTCGATGGTGTCTGCGGGATATCGCAAACCAAAAGCAGTGAGAGGACTTCATCCATCATTATATGAAGAAGTACTTGTTCATAGACCTGCAGATTTAGAAATACTCGACCCTGAAATTCATGCTGTCAGGATTGGAGGTTCAGTTGGTTTAAGAAAACGTCAAGAAATCATCAAAAAAGCTGATGCAATGCTTTTGCGTGTTCTAAACCCCGGAGTTCCAGAAGAAGTAGAAGAAGAAGAACTGTTTGCAGAGCTTGATGATTTGGAGGTTGATTAGAATGAAGCTCACTACACAAAAGAGACTAGCCGCAGCAGTAATGAAAGTCGGGGAATCAAGAGTATGGATTGATCCCGAATTCTTAGATGAAGTAAGTCTCGCAATTACAAAAGAGGACATTAGACGTCTTATAGATGAAGGAGCAATCCAAAAGAAACCTGTACAAGGCGTAAGCAGAGGCCGAGCTCGATTCATACTGCGTCAGAAACGAAAAGGACAGAGGCAAGGACCAGGTAGGAAAAAAGGTAAGGCTACTTCCAAACTCTCAAAGAAAGAACGCTGGATGCATAAAATACGACCTCTAAGAAAAGAATTGAGAGGTCTTAGAGATGATGGACGCATAACACGCCGAGTATACAGAGAACTCTATCTCAAAGCAAAAGGAAATGCGTTCCGAAACAAAGCACACCTCAGAACGTACATATCTGAGCAAAGGTTGGAGGTGAAGAAATAATGGCACAAGGTCCAACATACAGGGTCAAATTCAGAAGACGAAGAGAAGGTAAGACAAACTACTATCGACGGCAGAGATTACTCAGCTCTAGACAATCACGTCTTGTGATAAGAAAGACGAACACCAGAATCATAGCACAGATTATCAACGCCAAGGTTACTGGAGATGTAACAGTAGCTTCTGCAATATCTTCAGAGCTTGGAGATTATGGTTGGATAGCTGGAACAGGAAATCTTCCATCATCTTACCTCACAGGGTTCTTACTAGGACTAAGAGCATCTGCAAGGGGTATAGATAATGCGGTCTTGGATATAGGACTTCATCCTCCAACAAAAGGTTCCAGAATCTATGCTGCTCTTAAAGGCGTGATTGATGCTGGAATGAATATTCCGCACAATGAGGAAATATTGCCAGATGAATCAAGACTGAGTGGCGAACATATAGTTGAAGCATTCAAACACTTTTCAGATGATAAGGATTCAAGAATGTTTTCAGATCTCGGAAAGAAGAAGACTACTATTACTGGGATACCCAAACAATTTCAAACTGTGAAAGCTACACTTCTTGAGATTCCAAAAGCAGAACTAAAGAAAAAGAAAAAGACCAAACCAACTAAGACAGAAACAAAGCCTAAGAAAACCAAAACGATTAGAGAAAAACCTGAACAGAAGCCTCCTCGTGCTATACCTAGGAAGCCTAAACCCAAGAAGTTGATTGCTCGTGGTAAGGGTAAGAAAGGAAAGAGGAGAAAGTGAGGGTGAATCATTATGAGTAATAGAAGAAAACGGAGAGCACCACGTGCCGAATCAGATCCTCTTGCGGAATGGATTCCCAAGACGCATCTTGGGAAAATGGTCAAAGAGGGCCATGTCAATAGTTTGGAAGAGATATTTCTAAACAACTATGTGATTCGAGAAGCAGAGATCGTTGACACACTCTTTCCAGAACTTCGCCAAGAGGTAGTGGATGTAACTATGGTCCAACGTCAGTCTGACAGTGGTCAGCAGAAAAGCTTCAGAGTCACCGTTGTAGTTGGTAATGGTGAGGGAGTCATTGGTGTTGGTATTGGAAAAGCTCCCGAATTCGTACCAGCTGTACGTTCAGCTGAAGTACGTGCAAAAATGAATATCACACTCTTCCGAAGAGGTTGTGGTTCTTGGGAATGCAGGTGTAATGATCCACACAGCATTCCATTCCAAGTGAAAGGTAACTCAGGTTCTGTCAATATAACTCTTCGTCCTGCACCAAAAGGGACTGGACTAGTAACAGCGGATGTTGGTAAAACTGTGCTTAGAATAGCAGGACTACATGATGTCTGGTCAATAACTAAGGGAAGATCAAGAACATCGTCAAATTTTGCTAAAGCATTTGTTGATGCCCTGACAAAGACCTACCATATGCTACCACCTCAAGAATGGCAAAGTACAGGAGTTGTTGAGTCATGAGCTCTGATGAAAAAGTAATCCTTGCAATAAGAGTAAGGGGACAGGTAAGTGTCCGACCACAGATAGAAGACACTCTCAATAAACTCAAGCTTGGCAGACTTCATCAAGCTAGGTTATTGAAGATGACTCCGAGCATTCAAGGCATGGTCATCAAATCAAAAGACTACATTACTTGGGGTGAGGTCGATGAACATGTTGTAGAACAACTAGTGCAAAAGAGAGGGCGAATATCTGGAAACGATCGAGTGACAGATGCATACATCAAAGCAAATTCTGGTTTCAAGAGTATCAAGGATTTCGCAAAGGCGCTTACATCAGGAAACGCATCCACAAGTGATGTCGAAGGTCTCAAACCAGTATTCAGATTACACCCTCCAAAGAAAGGATACAAAGGCAAGCGAAACCTGCCTGTAGGTATGGGCGGAGTCACAGGTTATAGAGGCACAAGCATAAATGAACTCGCAATTAAAATGATATGAGGTGTTATAGTTGTCTTGGGACGATCCAATTGATGATCCATTTGATGATGATCCACGTCGCCAACTTCGTAAATGGTTGGGCGATTTTCTACCTGAGTCTGTTTTTGACCAGATTGAAGAAATGATGGAACGAATGCTGAGTGAAATAGGTCAAGGTGGAGTGTTTGATAAGGATACTCTTGATGAACTCATGAGAAACCCACAGGGCACGATGCCATTCATGTGGGGTTTTCAGATGCGAGTAGGACCCGATGGAAAGCCAATGATTCAACAATTCGGTAACGCCCATCCTGGTGAAGGAGGGACTGAACTCACATCACATTTAGAGCCATTGGTAGATGTCATTGAAGAGAATGGTGACATAGTTGTTGTAGCTGAACTACCTGGGGTTGAGAAGGACGAAATCAAGGTCAGAGTAAAGGGAATGACTCTGACAATTGATGTTGACAACCCATCAAAACCATATCATAAGACAGTTGAATTACCAACCAAAGTCCAGAAAGAAGAAGCAAAATCATCAATCAGAAACGGTGTACTAGAAGTCCGACTGAAAAGAGCATAGAATAGAGTTGAATATCATGACAATAAAACGAAAACCCAAAAAAATCAACAAAATGAGAGGGAGAAGGTCTGCCGGATATGGTTTCAGTGCAGGACATAGAGCCTCAGGTCAACGTGGTGGAAAGGGTAACGCAGGTTCTAAGAAACATCACTATCTCAAAGTGATTGCTGAAGATCCTAATTACTTTGGAAAACATGGTTTTAAACGTCCTCAAAAGCTCCTTGCGGAAATTGTCGCGATCAACATTGGAGAGATAGACAGCTCTGCGGACGTACTGGTTGAACGAGGTCTTGCTGAGATGAAGGGGAAGAGATACATGATTGATGTATCAAAACTAGGGATTGACAAAATTCTTGGGTCTGGAAAAGTCACTAGGAAAATGGATCTCACCGGAGTCAACGCTATAACTGCACAAGCCCGTGAAAAAATAACTGGCATTGGCGGTACAATAGACCTGCCAGTAGATAAGTAATTCTTACATCTGACGCTCTGAATCAGTTTCAGGAACGTCTTCCTACTTGAAGATAGCATAGAATCTTCTAATGAACGCCATTGCTTCCAAGCAGAACCTGAAATTAGTGGAGGAATCTAATCTGCTTGTGGGTTGGTTCAATTTTCATGAAGTAAAAGGCATATACTTTGAACAACCACTAGTCTTAAATGGCATCTCAATCTGGAGGCGCAAAAATAACACCTGCAGGAGAAACTAGGCCTATGCCATCTTTGTTTCTAAGAGTATTGTCACCATTTGTCAGGGTCATGCCTGAAGTCAGGGCACCAGAAAAAGAGGTGTCTTTCAGAGAAAAAATCATGTGGACGATAATAGTCCTAATTATTTTTCTAATTATGTCCCATTTGCCGCTTTTTGCAGTGGATAAGAACACAGGGACAGACTATCTATGGGCAATGCGAGTTATTCTCGCAAGCACACGTGGTACATTGATGGAGCTGGGTATAGGACCTATTGTCACTGCAGGTCTGGTCATGCAGCTACTGTCAGGTTCGAAAATAATCGACGTAGACTTTGGTGATCCGGACGATCGAGCGTTGTTCACAGGTGGACAGAAAGTCCTAGCTCTGTTCATGACTGGTTTCCAAGCATTTGCATACATTGGGGGTAATGCTTATGGTCCTCTGACTGCCAATGCCGCAATAATTGTCTGGCTTCAGTTGATGGTAGCAGGAATCATTGTGATTCTTATGGACGAACTTATCCAGAAGGGTTGGGGGCTCGGTTCAGGAGTATCCCTCTTCATCATGACAAACGTCGCAGGACAGGTCGTGTTCAACATGTTCAACATAACTCAGTATGAAGGCGCAGCTCCGGTAGGTTACGCTGAGGATTCGACAAATCTTCCAGTAGGAATCCTCGCAGCACTGGTGACTAATCTCCTGAGAAGCGTAGGGATTGGCTCTGATGTTGGTCCACCAGTTGACCTCTCATGGTTTATGATCCGCGACGGGGTGAATCCGAGTGTTCTCGCACTCATTGTCACGTTTGGTATATTCGCTGCAGTGATATGGTTGGAAAGCGTCCGTGTGGAGATACCATTACAGTATGCTAAATACAGAGGCATGAAGGCTAGGTATCCCATCAAGCTGCTGTATACATCAAATATCCCGGTGATTCTTGCACAAGCACTGTATGCAAACATCATCTTCTTCGGACAGATAATATGGAGTAACTGGAATCGGAGTGGTTTGAATCCCTTCCTGAGCTGGATAGGAATATTCCAAGAGCAGGGGAATCGGCTCGTCGCGGTGTCGGGCCTTGCGCGGTACATAACACCGCCGCAGGGCATACTCGGAATCATTAGTGAAGGCGATGGCTGGTTGCATGTCATACTCTATACCGTGATGATGGTACTTCTCTGTTGGGGATTTAGCTCCATCTGGGTTGAGATCAGTGGTATTGCACCGCGTGATGTGTCACGCCAACTCTTAGGATCAGGGTACATCGTTCCAGGCTTCAGAAGGAGCGAGAAGGTGCTTGAACGTCTGTTGGAGAGATACATCCCCATTGTGGCGGGGCTGGGAGGATTCCTTATCGGAATACTCGCGGCGACTGCAGACATTCTGGGTGCGCTTGCCAGCGGTACCGGTATCTTGCTGATGGTTTCGATTATAAAACAATACTACGAACAGATCGCGAAGGAGCAACTCGCAGGCATGGGCGGCGAGGGCGTCCAAGGGCTGTTAGGGATAATTTAGCAATGGTAGTGGCTCGTAATAAAACGAGCCACATTCCTTTTTGTTGTCAGAGTCAATAACCATTATTTTACTTTCCGAAAACCAGATAGTAAAAGTATCAGAACAGATTTCTCTCTGTCTATTCAGGACATCAACAAAGATGATGCTAGTCGCGAAGCCCTTCTTAATCACCAACGCTACGCCCAGCTTATTCTCATCCTCTGAACATTCCTTTCATTCTTGGTTTCTCCAAGTTATCTCGTATTGTTTCATTAATTCTTCAACAGACATAGCTATTGAACCAGAATATTGGTCATATTGCCTCTTATCTCCAACAAGTTTGACTTTAAGGTGGCTTCTGAATGGATGAGAGAGTACAACAAATTTCAATGACGGGCAACTAAACAGACCTGTTATGTCCAATGTCAAATGATTGAGCGAATTTAGAATCAATTTTGAAAGATGTTTTTTTTTTCGGATAGTGGTTGCAAATCAAGAAAAGTATGCTGATTTGCACTGAGATTGAATGTATGCAACCTAGGGCAGTTCATTAATGGAGTAAGATCAATCTCACGGATGTTATTCTTTCTAAGCAATATAACTTGGAGTTCTGTACATCTCTGAAGAGGTAACAAATCAATACGATCAAGGTTCATGTCACCTAGATTAAGATGTTCAAGGGAACCACAATCCTTGAGAGGATTCAAATCTATGTTTCCAACAAAATTAGAACCGAGGGAAAGTATCTTTAAATTACATGAACCGGACAAAGGTTTCAGGTTGATTTCTGTCATTGAATGAAATTGGCCACTAATATCGAGTTCTTCTAATAGACTACATTTTGACAAAGGGGTTAGGTCAAGATCTGAGAGCATATTCGGTCCAGCCCTATTTAGTAACAATCGCTTCAAATTGGTACAGTTAGAGATGGGATTCAAATCCAATGTTCTAAGCCTATTTCGAGATAAATCAATAGTCTCAAGTGAATCACAATCCGATAAAGAGGAGAGGTCAATTTGTGATAATCGGTTGTTTTTCAGTATTATCTCTCTTAAGGTTCTACAGCTTTTGAGAGGGCTTAAATCGCAAAAATCCAGTTCTGTATCTGAGAGGTCAATAATGGATATGTCTTGTTTGCACAGTTGACGTATTACATCATATCCTTTCAGAAATTTATTGAGTCGAGTAAGAGCGGTTTCAGATTCTGATTCTTGTCTAGCCTTAAGAGCCGCCTCTATACCAATCAAACCAATTGGTCCAAGTACCTGCATTGATGCGTCAGCCTGTTCATTTGTGCCTATTGATATGAGTTCAATCAGAGGCTCAATTACGAGTTCTCCAGAGGATTCCAAGAGACGAGCTATATCAAAATTCATATACTTACCATCGAGAAGCAATCGATCAATAAGAAGTTCGACAAAACTTGAGGAAGGTAAGATTGCTTTTAATCCGTTAATTATTGCAATCCTTGCTCGATATGCGTTCGAGTGTTCCCAATCTGAATAGCGTAACATAATGAGTTTATCATATATTTGAAGTAGAAGAGATGGAATCGTTTCATCGCTATAAGATTCCAAAATGTTGACCACAGATTCTAGTAAATCGTCTAGGCTGTGTGAAGCATGTTTCGGTGGTGCACTATCCTCTTCAACAAAATGGGGGATCAACTTCAACAGATTTAGAAGTGAAGGCAGAATCGTTCTATCATGATGCCTTTCTAGTGCTTTTAGTAGGGTTGCATATAGTGTTGACCGGCTATAGTTGGACCTATCGAAGTTCCAATGGGTTCCAAGCAGACCTCGCAAACGTGGAAGAACACGTTCATCATCAATGCAACCCATTGCATCAACGATTTCTAATAGTGGAACTGGCTTTTCATTTCTTGTCCAACCGTAATAATCTATGTCCTGTTTCCACTCGAATCGGAGCTCTGAGGGAGAATGAATTAGAGGAACAATCAAATCTAAGGTTTCTGGATGTTTCGTTTCACCAAGTTGATATACACCCTCAACTAAAGCTCTGTAATTTGCAATTGAATCTATTCTCTTGTTGAAGATTCTAGTGTCATCATTATCAGCCTGTTTTTGAAATCCATATCCTTCTACAATTGGTAAATTCAGTTCAAGTTCTTTAAACCTCTCAAGAATTGTAGACAGTGTCCGCTTACTACAAAATTTCCAAACCTTCATTGCCGAAAGAACTTCGTATCCATAACTGGTTGACCAAAGCTCACGCAGGTCCACACATGATTCCTTTACAGGGAGTTCTATTTCCTCAATCTCTCTCATTCGTGCCTGCAAAATGAGGGGGATGAGCTTTGATGCAGACGATGATCGAAAAGCGTTAATGTCAAGTCCACGAGTGGAGTTATTGTTCTGTATATAATTTTCAATAGATTGCGATATCTTATCAGACAAGTCTGAGCACAACCTATCAAAATCGTCATGATACGTTGTGTTCATTAGCACATCTTTTATGTCACCCTCGTAACCTGCATATTCATCCATTCGAAAGATTTTGAAGAAATTCCTTCTTGCATCATGTATTTCAGTAAAGTCAATCCAATCGTTTTGAAATCCCCAGTCTAATGTCATCAACTCTTGTAGAAGCGCGATTTTGACTAGATCCCATCCCTTTGTATCAATGAGTGAAATAATTTTGGTTTGATATTTATCTACTGAGAATGACTCATCAGAATCAGCATGTAAAGAAATATCTAATTTGAAATAGTCCTTCAACCAATCAAAAAGTGGGTTTTCCGATAAAAATTCCAAAACTGCGGTCCATATCTTTGGACATGTTCGTAAGGTTGGAGTTTCATAAATAGCCTCTATTACAGGTTCAGGATGATCTGATTCATTCAGTTCAAATAACAATTCGTTAACAAATGGTTCACATAAGAGCACCGCGGGTATTTCTTTGATGGCTTCTACCATTTCTTTCGGATATACATCGTATCTAAAGCTCTCCTTGAAAGACTCCTCGTTGCTTATCACAGCTTGTGTTATTTCACCGTCGTTTTGTAGGATTTTCAAATCAGGAAGAATCCTGTAATAGAAATCAAAAGCTTCGTTACTTTCCTTCAGGTACCCTAGCAGATAGTTCTTTAATAGATGCGCCATGTGCTCCATATTTGTCTTCTTGATAAGTTCAGGTAGGAGTTCCCAGATGAAATGGAATTGCGTTTCCTCATCATCGAATACTGCATCCAATAGCAGATTCACAAGAGCTTCATTCATTTGCAGCACATCATTGCTTAGTATTTTGTCAGATAGTTCGATGATGTTTATATCATCGTTCAATAGCATATACAAATTCTCAAGCAGGGCATTCTGAACATCCATATCCGATAAAACCTCATCAGAATACAGATCAATATCATTCCAAGCGTCTATACCAAACAGATTGAGGCTCTTCAGGAGGGCTTTCTTTTCATGCACATCCAATTATTAATCCCCCATTGATGCTTTCATATTGTTATGCATTTCTCCCTCATGCACCAAATCATTCATGGGACACACCTACAGTATATCATGTTGATATCCGTGATTTAAGCTCATCTCATGCTTCTTCCACTTTTCAGTATGATGCTGGAGATTACTCCAGCCACTCTCACTTCTTTTTTCCCAATAATAAATATAAGACACAAAATCCATTCACAGAATCGTGAGTTTCGTATGCGCGTGAAAACACTTATTGGAATACTGATTTTTGCCAGTCTTATCATTAACATACCGAATGTAGGAGTTGAACCAAGTACATCTTGGCTCCATCCAGAATTACCCTCAACAATGGATAGAGGAAAATCTTCCGCTTATACACCGCATGCACCGATTGTAATCACTAATGACACAGATTTTTCCACTCAAGGATGGAGCGGAAGTGGAACTGAAGAGATACCATATGTAATCGAAAATCTCTCAATTGAAAGTGATAGTTACTGTATCGCGATTTATAATACCAGTGCCAATTTTGAAATACGAGATTGCTATCTGCGATCAATATCGGGAGATATGGGAACAGGAATATATTTTGATAATGTGACACAGGGAGCCGTGTTATATTGTGATATATCGTATCTGGATTATGGTATACAGGCCGATTATTCCTATAATTGCTCGGTATTCCAAAATTCAATATCATACTGTAAGGGTATAGTTCTTTTTCATAGCCAAGACATCTTTATTGATTCAAATACGTTCTCTAACCAAGGAAACTCGTTCTTTGGATTCTATATGGATCGCATTAACTTTACAAATAACATAATGGTAGAGAACATCACAGTTCCAATATCAGGTCTTGATCTGGACTATTCATTGATATATAACAACACAATGAAAGCAACAGGATCAACTTGTATCGGACTTGAGGAATCTGATCTGACCAGAATTGAATTGAACAATATCTCCGGAGGAAGTTATGGAATTAAGACGGAATATTGTGGTTGGATAAATATAACCAAGAATATCATCAACAATTCGAATGGGATTTACTTCTATCACCAGTTTATGCCAAGAATGGATGGAAACACCATCTTGAATTCTGGTAGTAGACCAATAACAATCAATTTCCCCGATGAAATACAATTCTATAAATTCCTCAGTTTTACGAATAATACATGGAATGGAAATGACATCTACTTAATTCAGGATGAATACGATTTTGTTCTTAGTGCAGATATGGGTTTAGTCATTGTGATTGATTCGCAGTTGGTCACCATATCAAACCAGCATGATGGATACATCGACTGTTACTATTCAACTCTAATAGAGATATCAGATTGTACCTTCAATACAGGCGGGATTAGGATTGAGGAATCTGAGAATGTTACTATTAGTCACTTACAGATGAACGGAGGATCAGGAATATACCTTCGGATATGTTGGTATGTTGACATTATTGAGAACATTATACTAAACACTGATTCAGGTATTAGCTATTATGGAGGATATTATGTAACTGTCAAGAATAACACCATAAGAAATTGCACAAACGGCATCAGTACTTTCTATGGTGGATGGTTAAACATTACAAAGAACTTAATCGATTCTTGTGAAACTGGAATAGATCTCGGAAATGAATTCAGTACATCTATTGTCGGTAATAGAGTATCAAACTCAACGAATAGATGCATTCGTTTGTATTCTTCAGATGAAGCGACTGTATATCTTAATTCATTTGACGGTTTTGCAGAAGGAGTCTTTCTTGATGATCCTGAAGAACCATCAGTTTGGGATAATGGAACAGTGGGTAACTATTGGAGTGACTATGCAGGTATAGATGCTAATTCTGATGGTATTGGGGACCAGCCATATATAATCGATACCTCCAACCAAGATAATTATCCATTGATGAGTGATGACTTAGTGCTTGAATATCTTGGACGACCAAGTAATGGTGATGAACCCACAACCACACAAATGACTAATCCAACCACTACACCCTCGGTTTCACAAACGAGTAGCACTATAGCGACTAGTGGCTCTACACCAACTTCATCTGAGTCTTCAGTATCAATATCTATTATAACGTCGACATCTGCTTCGACATCCAGTTCATCTGTCAGCACGTCAAGAAGCACATCTACATCAACAAAACCCAGTTCTAATACTGCACAAACAAATCCAATTGATACTTTCTCAGTGATATTGATTGCAGGTGGAGCTGTATTAGTGATTGTTATAATCGTTATAATGAAGAAAAGAACATAATCTATAGAACCCGAATTAGTGGCCAAATTCAACAATCAGAATGATGTCTTTGTGTTCTTTTCCAGCCACACCCTCCTTTTTTTTCTATACACAAAGTTCGAGAGAGTAAAACAATGAAGAAGAATTCATTTCAGTAATTTCTTGAGCCGCAGTTTTTCATCAGGTTCAAGAAATCGATATCCGTCCATCTTTTCAATGGGTACATCAAGTGCCGGGCCAATACATTTCGCATGATGCCATCGATATGTTAGATGGTCTTCGTATAAGTAGGGTTCACCAATTCTGAAACGTCCCTCATCAATGATCTTACCACAAGTCCTACACTTTGACCGTCCGGATTTTGCAGCTTCGATTTTCCATACTGGTTCAGGTTCCTTCTCAGGGTCCTTCAAGGCATCCAAAAAATCGATTGGTTTGTGCTTGACCATCTTAGATGTCAACTTCAAAACGAATGAGTCATACTCACTCGGTTTGAACAGGATTTCAATATCTCCATTTTTCAAAAGATCTTTCGTAGACATTGCAGGAGGCCACTGTGCCTTGGTCTTCATATACTCCAACATTTGCATGCTCAGAATCCGATTTGCTTCCTTTTTGGGAATCTCTCTCACTCCACTAGATTCTGCAATCCCAAACGAGGTATCCACATATTTTATGCCTTCGTCTGTCACGCCTCTAGTCTTTGTCAAGACGATACTACCAATGGGAATGGTTTTTTGGTGTTTCTTGAGTTTCAACGACTTCTGGTCAATCCAGTATGCCCATTCGGAATCATAATCTATTCTTTCACTCAATGCGATTCACTCGGTCTATTAGACTGTAGTAAAACAGTAGAATCTATTTTTCTAACAGAGTACGAAAGATATTGTGATGGTCCTCTTCATCAAGTAGTATGCCTTCGAATAGTTTTTTTGTAACATAGTCCTTTTCTTCAAGCGCTTTTTCTATGATACTCTTATAGAAGTCGATTGTTTCTTCTTCAGCCATCATATCATTAGTAATCATTTGATCAGGTGTGTCACCAACGGTGATTTTTGCAGGATTAGTTGTAGGAATCCCTCCAAGATAATCTACTCTTTCAGCGATACTCTCAGCATGCTTCATCTCTTCTATTGCAACTTTTTTCAATTCTTCTGCAATAGCGAGATGATCAAAACCATAAATCCGAACATGTTGCCACATGTACTGGATACTGACTTGGATTTCCAGGCTTATTGCTTTGTTTAACATCTCAATCAGTTGTTTAGAAACCAACGCTAAACCTCCATCGATGCATTATGTCACCCTTTCTTTATTAAATCAGCTATCTTTGTTTTGTAAAAATCACTCTCAGTACTCGGTCAACCGATGAGAGCGATGGATAGAAATGAATCCTAGATCTTTGAGCGATATTTACGACGTAAGGTAGGTGATATCTCTGGACTGACGAAATCAGGATCCTCTGATTTATCGATGGATGGTTCATCCATAGAATCATCTCTCATCAAAGATGATATCCGGTATCTCCAGAAGATGATGTAACATACAATGAATATTGACAATGCGAAGACTAAACCGATTACCATATGAGTTGGACTCAGAAATGAAAGATCAGGCCCATCCTCTGCAATGGAGGCTGGTACTATCTTGAATCCTTCGTTGAGATAATTGATGAGTGTATGAGCAGCAATTGGTCCCATTAGACTTTTCTCTTCAGAGAACTTGACATACCACACACTGAACAGACCACCTAATATTCCACTGAAGGCGACCTTTACAAAAGCCTCACTTGCTGGAAAAATACCCGTTTTCACAAAATCTTGAATAGGCCATGCAATATGCCAGAATCCAAAGATAATTGCCGCAGCAACTATAGCTCTATTGATTCCAAAACGCTCTTTGAAACCATGATATGTGAGACCGCGAAAATAGGTCTCTTCAAAGATCGCATTGATGAAGAATAATGCGAAATTGTATACAATGAGAAAGGAATCCATCGCAATAGTGAATTGAGCAGCGACACTAGAATCTAATAGTCCTGTATAGATGACAGTTGAAACAATATTCACCAGGAAGTACTCAAAAACAGCGAAGCATATTCCTATCAATACTAATGCTCTCAAATGGAATGTGGTCAATCCTAGTACAGGTTCGAATTCGTGATGCCGTAGATACCAGAAGATACCAAGGAGAACTAAAACCGAGAGGATCTTACTAGGCATGACATTGATTACGGTCTCATCGACATTCCAGATGTAGATGTCAATCTCACGAAAGATATAGAATACCGGCAAAAGGAGAAGTGCTAGTGAAAGAAGACTACTACTTGCTACGCGATTCTTTACTCTAGAGACAGAAGAATCTAGGGTTTCGGACGGCCTTACTGTCTTTTGTCTTCTAAACCAAGGATTACTTAGCGCCAGCCCTGCAATCACAGTGGATACGCCGCGAATAATATGAGCGATGAATGCAAGCCCTTGTGTCTGGAGCGGAATAAGCACTAATTGACTAATTATCATGAGGACCATTGAGAAAACCATGATATCACTGCGAACTTCTTTGAGACGTCCCGTTCTCCAAGTGACAGCAAACATAGCTGTCAAAGCTAAAATAACTATCAAAACAAGGACTATGATTAGTGTCATGATAATTTGCTCAGAAGGACCAAATGTACTGACAGAGATGGCATAGAGAGATTCTCCTAAAAGAATCTGGCGATGTCTATGTTTGATACGATATGCCCAGATATCTAACAGAACGATAGACATTGGAAATACGCTCAACCACACCGAAAATGCTCTGATTTTGAAGATTTCAAGTGTATTGGGAATTAATCCCTGACTTATCGAGAAAAGAATGATTGGATTAATTGCAGCAAACAGAAAGGATAATCCAAAGGCAAGCGGGAGATCTGTGGATAGACGATTTTCTTGCCGTTTCCAAAGTAAAAGCAAGTAAGCTCCAACAATAATGCTAACGATTATTGAAACCAAGTTAGCAGCATCACCAAGAAGATAATCAAGGCCGATTTGTAGCAAATTCTTCACATACCTGTTTATTCAAACTACACTTCCGTCGTTTTCTTCGGTATTAAACACCACAAAAACTCGGAAAATTAAGGAGGGGTTAATAGGCGCAGGAATTATATGAAGGTACGAACATCTAGTTTCTTGTATAAATTAGGAGGATAACAAGTGGCAGAAATACCCACACCAACTGGTTACTCATCTCAAGCGAAATCTAGACCACTAGGTATAACAATTCTAGCAATCCTCATGATTCTGGGAGGTCTTCTAAACCTCATGGGAATCAGCGGATCATTCTACTATACGCCCGTATATGGAATTTACACCGCAGTATCAGGCGTGCTAGGACTTATACTTGGAATTGCTATGTGGCAATTGATTCCATGGGCTAGAAAGGCTGCAATACTCTGGTATATAATCAGTTTACTCATATCAGCAGTTCTGGTTTTTTACCTCGGAGCAATCATCGATACAATATTGCCAGGTCTTGGGACGATGACAGCTATGATTTCAATAATACCCTCACTAGTGATAGGTTTAATCATCATCCTCTACCTCAATTCAGGTGGAGTGAAGGCGGCGTTTCAGGAAGTAGGTGGCTGGTAGAGTCTAAATATTGAACAATATTGAGGGGTCAGTGACCCCTCGAAGTTTTTTTTTTAACCCGAATGAGATTAATAGTGGATAGTAAAATAGATACTCAATTAACATAATGTAAGAATTGGGGGATTAACGTTGTATTCAGAGCAATTCGAGATTCCTAATGCAAGCATGGAAGAAGTAAAGGACAGAGTAAAATATTGGCTCTCTTCGTTTCAAGGCGCAGAATATCTAATGGAAGTTGTATCTGAGAGACACGTAAAGATATCCAAAACAAAACATGACCTAAAGATATGTGCGTATGGTTGTATTGTCTACATTATATCAATAGCAGCACTGCCATTCATTGTATTTCCTATGGTTACGTCCCCTGCTACAGCTCTAACCATGATCTTCACCTACATGCTCGTAATCCTCTTGGTATTGCCAATATTCATTGGATTATTTTGTTTGAAACCCAATAAGGCAGAATTTGATGTCAGATTCAGTATGGAATACCCGATTAGAGTGATGATTGTGGCATCCGGAAATATGTTGAAGGATTCCATGTATGATTATGATGGCTTTAAGGAGGCACTCAATCCAAGCGGGTTTGTTGGAGGACCCGGACTCTCATCCTAGATGTTCATTACATTCCTCAACAGGTAGTACAGAAGAAATATAAAACAAACAAATTCTCCGCATGCAGTACTCACTGGACTATGATTGTAAATTGTTGGAGATTTAGATAGATGAGTGAATCAAGAAATGTCGTAATTGTCACTGGGATCCCCGGTGTTGGTAAGACAACTGTCATAAACACAGCTGTAGATATGGTAAAGAAAGAACAGGGGGAGGATGTTCTTGTCCTAAACTTTGGAACGGAGATGTTTGAAGTAGCATTGGAAAAGGGATTTGTGACAGATCGGGACCAGCTTCGCAAGATGCCTACTGCTAAGCAGCGGGATGTGCAGAAGATGGCAGGTGAAAGTATTGCAGAGAAAGCAAAATCTGCAAGAGTCATTGTTGATACTCATACACTTATCCAGACAGAAAATGGGTTTCTCATTGGTCTTCCGGAGTGGGTTGTACGTGCGATTTCTCCTAAGACAGTAGTATTGGTAGAAGCAGACCCAGCTAATATAGCAAATCGAAGATCAACAGATGAAACACGTACAAGGGATGAACAGCTGACCGAAGATATAAGAACCCATCAAGAGATGTGTAGAGGTGCTGCAGTCACAGTTGGTACTCTTACAGGTTCAACAGCAAGAATAATCAAGAACCGTGATGGTCAAGTAGAGGAAGCTGCAAGACAATTAGCAGACACTTTGAAGGAGTGAAATATTGGTGCAAGATCTGATTGCGAATTTCGTTGAATTAATGAGATGGCCTCCTTTCGCAGGCTTCTTTGTAGTCTTTGTGTCTGTTTCAATATCGTCAATGAGCAATCTTGCTATGAAACGCTTTGCTGATATGAGAAGACTTCGACGATATCAAACTGAGATAAAGCAGTATCAAGAGATGCAAAAGAAGGCTCAAGAGAGCCAGAATGAAAAGCTCTTGAGAAAAGTAAAGCGTAGAAAGGCATACATCGATCGAATACAGAGAGAGATGATGACAACACGCTGCAAACCACAGATTATTTTCATTATCCCATTTATGCTGATATTCGCTTTACTCAGGGGACTATATACTGGAGCTGATGGAATAAGTCAAATCATTGTAGCTGTTATTCCGTTTAATCTCCATAATCTTATCCCACTTCAAAGCTTCGGTCTTGGAGTTATTGTTCCGGGAGGATTCGGTCTTTATTTCTGGCCATTCTATTTCCTTGCTGGACTAGGACTCTCGTCTATACTGCAGAGAATTATGGGAACGCAGATAATGTAGATAAGCTGAAAGCGTTCAACCGCTCGCCTTTTAAGGGCAAGCCATAGGGACCTTTGAGAGAATACGTGAAGGTGCAATATATGCCAAGACCTGGTCAATTAACAAGAAGTAGGGCAAATCGCACAGTGAAAACTCCAGGTGGAAGAACAACGGTCCATCGTAGAAAGATCTACACAACTCAAGGAACATGTGCAATCTCAGGTGCTAAGTTACAATTACCAAGAAGCGCTAATCAAGAACTTCGAATGACTTCTAGCCATTCAGCAAGAAGACCAAACCGTCCATACGGTGGATATGCTTCATCAAAAGCTACACGTCGAAGCATTATCAGAGCTACAAGAAAGCTGCACAAGTAATGCCATGACATTTATACGATGCTCTTTAGAGAAGTAAAGTACATTAATTGGCAGAGAGAGCAACATAGGCGACTGATATGAAACACGTGATAACCCTTGGCGGGTTGCATGGGACAGGCAAGAGCTCAGTTGCTGATAAAATTGCTCGAGAGTTCAACTTGCGAAGAACATCTGCAGGAATGATATTCAGGCAGATGGCAAAAGATAGAGGAATGACATTACAAGAATTTAGTGAATTTGCAGAGGAGAATGAAGATATTGACAGAGAACTTGATTCTACTCTTGCACGCGAAGCTGAGAAAGGTAAGATTGTTATTGACGGACAATTAGCAGCATGGATGGCGAAAGACAATGCTGATTTTAGAATCATGTTGACTGCTCCTGAGAATGTGAGAGTCAGACGGATCGCTGAAAGAGATAGTGTTGATTTTGAGTTTGCAAGAAATGAAACATTGAACCGTGAGGAAAGCGAGAGAGCTAGATATATGGAATACTATCAGGTCGATATCACGGATTTGTCGATTTACGATCTTATTATAAATACGGACAAATTCGCACTTGATGATGTTATAGAAATCATCTTTACTGCTGTTCGAATTCTTTGGAAAGCATAAAGGGAGCAAGCGTAACGCTCATATTGAGATTCTATTGTGCTTGGAACAATACTCCCTAACCAGAGGAATGGTATTCTGAGGCGACTTAGAGTAATCAGTTTGACCATGGGAAGGCGAGGTGTAGATAACATGAAGTTATATGAAACTGGAAGAGTCTGTGTAAAGACAACAGGCCGTGAAACAGGTAGCTACTGCGTCATAGTAGGAGAGAAGGATGGAAGCTTTGTAGAAATCACTGGTCCAAAGCATATAAGTGGAGTAAGGAGACGGCCCTGTAATATCCGTCATCTTGAACCACTAGAGATTAAGATTGAGATATCCAGTGGTGCTGATGATGATGCAGTACTTAAGGCTCTTGAAAATGCGGGATTGATTGAGAAATTCAGGTCAAAGGTCAGACTCTGATAACCCTGTTTCTGAGGTGGTTAAATGCTAGGGCGATTGCCTGCAGATCGACCCGATGACACAATTGTCTTAGTAAGTGATACGACAACTAATCCCGATTTCGGGTTTTCTGATCTTGATTCATTACCAATACAATATCTACTCAGAAATGGCGTGATATGTCTCGACAAACCAGCAGGACCAACAAGCCATGAAGTTGCGACATGGGTGAGAAAAATCCTGAAGTCTGATCGCGTCGGTCATGGAGGGACTCTTGATCCTGCTGTGACTGGAATATTACCAATGGGTATTGGAGATGGGACGAAGGTTATGCAGGCGTTATTACCAGCAGGCAAGGTGTACGTTTGCTTAATGGAGCTTCATGGTCCAGCAGATGAGTCAGATCTAAGGAGCGTAATTGCTGAATTTGTGGGAAAAATCTATCAAAAGCCCCCACTTCGATCGGCCGTCAAGCGTGTTCTTCGGGTCAGGGAAATTTACTATATTGATATTCTTGAAATTAAAGGTAGATTTGTATTATTTAATGTTGGATGTCAGGCAGGTACATACATCCGGAAACTCTGCTTCGATATCGGAGAGGCAATTGGCCAAGGAGCGCATATGAGAGAACTACGACGAACACGAGTTGGTAATTTCTTAGAAGATGAACATCTGTGTTCGTTGTATGATTTGAAGGATGCGTATGAGTTCTATATTGAGGATGGAGACGAAACAGAATTACGTAGATACCTTCTGCCAATAGAATTCGCATTGAAGCATCTCCCTATCATGAAACTTCGGGATTCTGCAGTAGATGCAATCTGTCATGGTGCAGATCTTGCGGCTAGCGGTGTTGTGGAAATCTCTTCAGATATTATGAAAGGAGACCTCGTAGCTTTGAAAACCCTCAAAAATGAGGGGATAGCTATTGCGCGGAGTGAGCATCCAGCTTCCAAGATTTCCACGATGAGGAGCGGGATTGTAGCTAAGATTGAACGCGTGTTCATGGAAAGAGGACGATATCCACCTATGTGGAAAAAGAAAGAGGCGTAATTTGAAGCACAAGAGATTATTTATAGAAAAATAGTAATGAATTGATGGCTCTGGAGCAGAAGCGCAACTGACGGTACTCATCTTTAGATGAGAGCTGAGGAAACTCCCGACTACTTGTCGACGCTGGTCCTGTGACCTCTTCCTATTCAAAGGAATAATATCCATGGATGAGAGAAAAGAAGATTGACGCGATAAGTCTTGTTGAGAGAGTCAATTGGAGTTAATGTGACACAGTATAATAACTAGTACAAAAAAAAGCGATTGCACTATACCTATTATGCAATTCTCAAGAGCCTCCAAAAGACCTTATGTGTAGTTCTCATTACAAGTGCTCTTTATTCATATATATCAAGTATCATTTAAAGATAGCATATTCTTTCACGAAACGAACTCATTACTGAGTCGCAGAAATGCAATAGCAAGAATACATGTTGAAAATGGCATTCCCAATCCTTATCAACAAAAAAAGAGCTAATGTTGAAAGCCTTGGAGCGAAAGAGCAACTGACGGTACTCATCTTTTGATGAGAGCTGAGGAAGCTCCCGACTCATACCGGCACCAGTCCATTCCGGAAGGTGAGAGCCTTGCTCTGGAAACAGAAACGACACCCCCAGACAGGATTTGACAATGATACGGTGATTGAATCCGTTGAGGATCCATCTGGTCAGGATGAAACGGTCCATCACTGGTGAGCAATCTCAAGAATACATCAATGAAGAGCCGGTCTGAGATGTAGGGTAGAGAGCATAGTTCGATGTTGCAAGCCCATTACATGGTAACGTGTCATGGGGGAACAGAATCGGGGCTACTCTTCGGACCAAGGCTACATTACAACATTTAATTGAAAGTTGAGGGGTTAGGAAGTAAAATTAACCAAAGATTTCTTTTTAATGATATCATGGACAGGGACCAATGGCAAGATAAGACCGAATAACTATTTCTTAATTTAAATTAAATAAAGGCTATTCATTCTTATCGAAAACAAATCCTATGTCATTGAGTCTTTTCTTAAATTTCTCCTGAATTCTCTTTACTGGAAACCTGAACTCTTTTCCATCCTTTCCGATAACTATCAAAGAACGTTGCCACTTGTCCAGTAAACCCAGAAAATCTATGACCAGGAAGATTTGTTGATCCACTTTGATTGATTCCTTTACCTCTGATGGAGGGCCATAATAGTTGTATCCTTGTGCATTCCAAATCATTTCATATTCTTCTCGTTGTTTCGAATTTAGATATGGGATATATGGTGGTATAACTGATTTGTATTTGTTCAAAATAGTGACCTTTAGGTTGTTATATATCCACCTTTCTAATTCTAGAAGTAAGAAACCTAAATCTCCCATTACAACTCTTTGTATTGCACCAATAAAGACCATTCCTTCAGAAAGATTCTTCATATTATCTAAGAATCCCAGAATTGATTCATCATCCAATAATCTCCATTCAGCATTAACTTGGTCAATGAAAATGAATCTGTAATTATGGGCAAAGATATTTCTAACATCCTCATATTCATCCCAGAACTTTTATGAGTACCATACACAATCCATTATTCTATGAAAGACGTCTTTCAGAAGGCTTCTCAGTTCTTCTGCAATTGCATCATCCAAACGGGAAAAGAAAGGAATTGCAAACATCCGACATATATCTTTCTCAGTAAAGGACTCTTTGCGCATTTGATTTTCTATATGTCCTCTTTGTCCTCTAGGATCTATTAATATTGACAGTATCTTTTCCAAATTCCTCTTTCCCGATGCTGTGAATTTCCATGCTGCTGCAATTGCGCCCTGAAAACTCTCTATAATACCCAAGACTCTAAAAATAAAGTCTGCATGGATTGCATCATACATATCCTTGTTTTTTACCACACCTCCTTTTATTGAATCGACTTCAACATTATTTGTGATATATTGTGAATAAAACTCGTTGATAAGTTTGAAATATTTCTCTCGAATCTTTGAAGACCGGATTAGCGACCTAAAGAAACAGATTCATGTCCTAAAAGATGTTCGTCGTTCGGCACCACCAATCATCAAGGTAGTTGGGACTCAAGCAACATTATTGATTCCCTTCATGCCTCCGGACAAATCACTTTTGAGAACTTCACTTCGTAATCTTGGAAGAAGGACTCGTAGAGCGGGTGTGGACCGAGGTCTAAGACACTCCATGGTGGTTTCAATAAAGAATGGTGGGAGTAGGTATTCTGAACGAATGATTGGTAAGCAGGAACTATATGAAAAGAGAGAATCTCTACGACAACGAACAAGAGTTTTGATGTCACAGATAGCAAAGAAACGAAACAACTGGGAGAGAAAACATTCGAGACTGCAAGATCCAGCCATCATACTGAAGAAGGAAAGAGAGCTGGAGTCAGTATGGAGAAAGATCCGTCGTCTCGATAAGGAAATCTCCCATCAAGTTGCTTCTGAAACCGTCTGGTTCTGCGAGCATCTAGCCGTGAAGACGATTTATTTTGAAGACCTCAGGACTTTTCAGGGAAAAGGGGGAATGCGAAGACACAGCTGGAACCTCTCAACAAATCTCTGGGGTCAGATGATACAGGGAGTCACCTATAGACGACATTCGATGGGTTACAAATCGGGTGGAGTCTGGATGGTCAATCCGTATATGACTTCCCAGATATGCAGTGTGTGTGGAAAAAAGGGAATCAGAGTTCAGAACAGAGATTCTGAGGTAGAACAGAAAGGAGGAGAGTTTTTCTACTGCCCAAGTTGTGAAACCCGACTTCAAGCAGATGTTAATGCAGCTAGGAATATTATGAGTGTTAAAATACAAGAACCCAGTGCCGTTCCTGGGTGGACAACATAAGTTAGTCCAATCTATAATGAATGGTTACTCACTGCACCAGAGCCATTCTTTCTTCCATACATAAATTAAATACATAGTAAAGTAAATTGTGAAACGAGTGCGATGCAGATATGGTCATGGGGTATTCGTGGTGCTTATCTCGGATTCCTCATTGTAGGAATAATTTTGATTATGTCTATACTCATTCTATTATGGATTAGAAAATACAGAAAAGTCACAAGAGAGTTTTCCGCCGATGATGAATGGCTCACTGATGAAAGGATAAAGATAACGCATGGCCAGTCAACTATCCTAAAATCAGGAATCGCTACATTGCGAAATCTTGGACCATTGAAAAAGGGCGTGACTATAATCCTATTGTGCACCCTGATATTATCAACATCATGGTTCGTATGGAATCTTCCTCTTCGTTACGACAGTGGAGATATAGAAAATGGGGATACCCGAGTGTTCATTGTAACTTCAGTGGATTTTGAAACAGGATTACTTAGTGTACGGGGAATCCACGATCAATTCCTTGATGAGCGAAGTTGCAAGCTATTTTATTTTGTTCAATATGAACCAGAGATATTTAGACCCATAAATGTAAGCCTAACTTGGAATCTAACATGCGTGTTGTTTGCAGGAGTTGCAAGTTCAGCTCAACTCCGTGTGAGTATACTTCTTTCAGATTCTGACTATGATCACATCTATCTTCGAGATGTATATAGGAGAGATGTTAATTCTGAGCGCATTGAGATTCGTGAGCATCAGGCATCAGAAGTTCACATTCCATGGTATTGCAGTCCAGGTTCAATTTATTATGTTAGTATACGTTTGTTTGTGCTTTTGGAAGGAGATTCCTCTATAGAAGGACAAATACCTGGTACATCAGGTAATTTAGTTGTAAACAACATATCAATAGAAGCAGTAGAACCAATCGAATAAATCAAAGGCACATTCAAAATCAGATTCAAAACACTACTAAACAGATATTCAAAGCCAAGAGGTTTTTCCATTGTATAGAATTTTTTAAAGCAGATGAGATAGTACATTATACGTGGATGGATTAGATATTGAAGGCACGATATGTCGCGGTCATCATGTTCTTAGTTGCTATATTTATACCCGAAGGCATTTCGCTTTGGGAAAGGGAATCGAGTATTGCTTTTGCAATTTATGCATCATTCTGGGGATTAAGATATGACCCCATTTTCGGAGTTGAAATCTTATTTGTGGATATTCAAGCACTCATACTTGCAGTTCCATGTTTCTTTGGATTGAGTTTTATTTATGCAATACAGGTAGTCAGATATTACACTCATAAAGTAGGACATGAAAGCACTATTACCATCGGAATATTGAGTATGATTCCAATAATGGTGATAAAAATCGGTTGGGGGCATTTTGGCGATTTGTTTAGTCACTTCAATACTATCATTTTACCACTACCAGTATTATTCATCATTGGAATTGTTCTGATGAAACTAAGAACGGATTTAGACTCATTAGCAATCTGGAATGCAATTGAACCAGTTGGGAAAAACTAAATTAAATCTCTAAGTCTGACGCATCTGATTTTGTGTGTTCTTCCATAATCTCTTTCTGCACTGCAACAATCTCAGTGCTGTCCTTGCATGCTACATAAGAATCCAGCCACTCTCTATTCAAAGTAAGAAAGGAAGGACCCCATTTGAAGACAGACATGATGTCCTTTGCCTCTTCATAGTATTCAAGGATATACAATGCTGCTGCGAGTGCCTCAGCTGTGGATAATTTGATTGGTTTGTATGTGTTGATTGGATTGCCTGCAAGCAAGTATGGAAGTGCTCGTTGCTCACCACGTTTGGAGTTCTGGAAAATCTCTTCTGCTTGCTTCCATGAACAGTCAAGTGCAACCAGACCGGATTTTTTCACAGCCAATCTATCAGCATTAGAGAATGCAACCTCTGAAACTGGATTCAGGACAACTGCACCACGTGGAATCCTTCGCATATCACTAAGAAGTTCAGCCCGTTTCATCGAAATGAGCCTGATACCTGTGCACTTTTTTGGATCACATTGAGATGCATGGTATACAAAGACTCTGAGCATTTCGTTCACTGACCTGACACTTCAACAACCAAATCAATAGATTTCTATGTTATCATGTTTGTGGGAATAGTGAAATCAAATTGAAAATAACAACGTCTGACATGTTTTGTGAGATTTGTGGAGAGACGCTTGTCGAGTTAGAATCCTGTGAATCATGTAAAGGATTGTTTTGTACCGATTGTGGTAATAGAGGAATATGTCTTGTATGTGAGGAGGCGAGATGTTACATATGTGGAGAATATCTGGCAGCTCGTGCTTGTAATGAATGTGGAAAATTAGTCTGCGAAGATCATGGCATAAAAATTGGTGAAGCAACCTTATGTGAACGATGTCAAGAGAGCTGACAGCTATGTCTGAAGTGATCAATTTAGGTTTTGATGACATTGATACACCAAGAGGAGGGTGTACGACTCATTTCGCTAGTATCTTAGTTGAATTCCTTTCAGAATTAGGAGCAGAATGGGCAGATTATCCTAATCTTATTCGATTGAATCCTAACATTCCATATAGAACTCGAGGCAACGGTGCGGTAGCACTCAGATTTCATCTGGATAATTTTTCTATCAAAGACATTCTTACTCAAGTTGAAGAGATGATAGGAGAATATGTGAAAGAGGACTATCCAAATACAAATCCAGGTGTGGTTTGCATTGAAGGGAATATACCTGCTAAGGTCAAATGGATTGCAAATCAGGCACTGTGGAGGGTTGTGCCAACTGGTTACGCCAAACGTGTGATATCTGAGTTTGATATCAGCGCACATTCAGAGGGGAATAATCGTGGATTGGTGGGGGCTCTTGCTGCTATTGGGAATCTACTTGATTCTGATTACACTTACGAATGCATAACATACAGAGGAATTGGAGAAACGGATGTATCAAGAGGAGTAGATCACAAATCAGTAGTAGAAATGGATAGAATCACTGGCGAAAAAGTGTTCTCAAATCTAGATTATAATGATGGGCGTATTCTGATTGAACCACATGGCCCAGATCCTGTCCTCTATGGAATTCGAGGAGAAACTGCGGAGGACGTACTCAAGGCGTCCAAGCTCGTAAAGAGTGTACAGGAAATAGACAGATGGATGATATTCAGGACCAATCAAGGAACAGGCCAGCATCTTCAGAATAAGGTAGGTATCAATTCAGTAAGACCATACATGTCAGCCGTTGTTGAGGGAATTGTTTCCAATCAACCACAAATCAGTGAGGGTGGACATGTGTTCTTCAAAATAGGTGATGATTTTGGAGAGATTTCGTGTGCCGTCTATGAACCAACCGGATATCTCAGAGAGATTGTGCTGCAGCTCAGCCCAGGAGATTCCATTAGAGCTTCATCTGGAGTACGTCCTTCTTCAAGAAATCATGGTTTAACTTTGAATATTGAAGGAATAGAAGTTGTAGAGCTAGCTGAAAATATGATGCAACTAAATCCTATCTGTCCAGTCTGTCTCAAACGTATGAAAAGTGCTGGAAGGGATAAAGGTTTCAAATGTGTAAAATGTGGATTTAGGGATCGTGACGGGGTCAAGGTAGAAACATTAGTTGAGAGAAAATTATCTCCGGGGTACTACCTACCTCCAATAAGTGCTCAAAGACATTTGACAAGGCCGGAAGCGAGATTATCAAAGAATAACAAAGGTATTCCATCACTTCTGATTGATAAATGGCATTCTCCCTAATAGAGAATAATTGTGATTGGTCGGAGGCTAAACTCTGCGACCTCTACGTCCACCAGGTTTTCGGGTACCATCATGTGGTAGGGGTGTGACTTCGTCAATGATACCGATTCTCAAACCAGCTCTACTAAGTGCACGAATTGCCGCTTGGGCACCAGGACCCGGAGTTTTGGGACCATGTCCACCAGGAGCTCGTACACGTATATGAATACCATAAATACCCTTATCCTTTGCCTCACGTGCTGCTTGGAATGCAGCTTGCATAGCTGCGTGGGGGGATGATTCATTTCTATCTGCTTTCACCATCATTCCACCGGAATAACGTGCAATGGTTTCAGCACCAGTTATGTCTGTCAGATGAACGATTGTATCATTGTAACTGGCAAAAATATGTGCTACTGCCCAAATCCTCTGTTCACTTGCATCCTTACTCATTCTTCTACCACCTCATCATCAGTAGCGATTGGTTCTCTATCCATATTCGTATCAACAGAACTAGTGGGTTCCTGAACTACTCTCTGTGCTACCATCGATGCCGCGATCCTAGCTGGATGGGAGGCATCATTCAGAGGGGAGGGTCCGGTGTATTCAATGCTCTCTTCTTCTTGGAGTGTAATAATTCTCGCAGGAGTTGTTGCTCTTGCTTTATTTAATGCAATATGACCATGAGTCACAAGCTGACGAGCGTGGTGTATTGAACAGGCAAGACCTTTCCTAAATACAATGGTCTGCAGACGTCGTTCCAGAAGGTCTTCAGCGGTGAGATCAAGTACATTATCGAGGTTTGGTTCTTTCTTTAGAATTCCACGCCGGGTGAGCATTTGAACTAATTCATGCTCAACTTTTGCACGTTCTTCTTCTGACTGTGCAAGAAGATTACGTGCAGTACGTCTATAACGCGATAGCTCGGTACGATGTTTCCAGAGTTCTTTCTTATTTCGTAATCCGTAAAGTCCGATTAACTGAAGTTCTTGCTCAAAACGGTCACTGTCAAATGGACGTTTGGGTGTAACATATTTCTTCTTCTGTCGCCGTGGATCTCCCATTTCTTAACTACACCTTCTTCCTTGACACACCCACAGCCATTCCAGCACGCCCGGTGGTTCTTGTATGTTGGCCTCTCACTTTCAGTCCGAGTGAATGTCTGACTCCACGCCAGCTACGAATACGTCTGAGTCGATCAATATCGTTTCTATGAGCAAATTGAAGGTCTCCACCGGTGAGGTGAAGATATCTTCCACTCAATCGATCACGTTGACGATTGACATACCATTCAGGAATTCCTACACTTATTGGATCCTTCAATACCTCCTCCATTCTAGCAATATCCTCCTCAGGAAGATATCCCAATCGAGAGTATGGATCTAGCCCTAGTTTGGCGAGAATGGTCTTTGACATCCTTAAACCAACTCCGCTAACACGGGTGAATCCTTGGAGGAGATTCTCCTGGCCATCGATGTCTTTATCGGCCAATCTTACAATGTATCTATATTCTTGCTCGGACATGGTTGGTAACCTCATCCAGACTGATGTGAGGCGCTGTTCGTTTTTTGGAGATGCTTATAATAGTTACCATCAGGCAGCGTTCTGGAGTAATTATGCGAGGGCTTTTGTTGGGTTTTAATATTCTGACAAGTATTCAAGGATGATATAGGGGACGCACGAATGAGCAAATCGCTTGATTCCGAACCACTTTTGACAGCTTCAGTGTTAGCTACAATTCCGGAGTGTCTGAAACGTACTCTTGGAGAGCCAATTGGCGAAAACATTAGACGGCAGTCTATATTGATATCTAGTAATAACCTAGCAAATAGATTCATACTAGCTAGATGGGGAATACGTCCTTCCCAGAGAAAAAAATATCGTCATCTGTTTGATCGAATAAGAAAAGAATGCAGAGTAATTTTCAGAAACTACCATAACCGAGGTAGACTACAATGGAAGTATAATGAGGTGTTCCATACATTTGGAGTGTTCAAGTACGACGAAATTAGGGGAAATTTGATTCTTGGTTTTGTCAAAATTCAGTCTCATGAGGAGTGGAAATTAACAATTAGATCATGCAAACAATCAATCTAATCTTCATTCTGTAAATCGAATTCATCATCACCAGCTGATTCAAGCTCCTCTTCATCTATGAAACGTAGAAGTTCTTCAGCAGGCAAATCAGGAATGTGCACCTTAACGTGTTTTGCAGCTGTATCGAGGAGAATCTTAAGGATATCATCACGATAAGCTAAATCAATGGCAACCATTGGATAAGTTTCTGCTCCAATTATACGTTCAATAATTGAGGGGTCGAGAGCATTTGGTAAATCCTGTTTGTTAGCAATTATTACGATTGGAATATTTGGTGCGTCCTGTCGAATCATACGATACATTTCTTTTGAAATCAGGATATTTCTCAGAGTAGAATCAGTTAACAAAAATACAATATCTGCACCCTTGAAGTAGAATTTCCAAAGCTTGCGAAACCGTTCTTGACCAGCAAAATCCCAAATTACCAACGAATAATTTGCAAAGAATATGTTTTCTATCGACTCCATACCTAAAGCGATTGTAGGAATATATTGTTCTGGAGGTGGCTTCCCCATAAGAAGATGAAGAGTCGTTGTTTTTCCCACACCACCTTCCCCAACGAGAGCAATTTTCAACTTGGATTGCACAAATGGAGAGATAATCCTAGAATAATTATCTTTGAGGTAGCGGGTTCCCTTTTCCTTCAAAATTACACTAACTGCTTTTGCAGCATTGCTTATTTTTTCATTTATCAGACGTTCATTCTCATCGATATCTGTAACAAAAATTAACCGGATGTCACGGTCTACCAATCTACTAAAGTATTTGCAATCACGAACGTTAAGAGATACATCATCTCGCCCTTTTGTTACTGCGAGGAATTTTTCAAGGCTGTCAAGATATTCAATAACATCATCACGTGGGACACGAATTGTCCAATACCTTGTAGATACCACCGTACGCCTACTTTTCATTCTAATGATTACAGTGGTATGAATCAATGGAAGACCTCTCAACAGTGGTGGATTTGTGTACTCTAAATCAAATCAAACTCATCGTACATTTAAAGTGTATTAAGACGAAATGTAAATCTAATTCTTTATCTCTGAGGATAAAAATGGCGCCGAGGGTGAGATTCGAACTCACGCGTCCATATGAACAACAGCTTACTATTCAACAGCCTGTATAGACAATTGTTTCCAGGCTGTCGCCGTAATCCGGGCTTGGCTACCTCGGCATTGTTGAGCATGGAGGGTATAGAGTTACGTTTTAAGAATGTCGTTGAAGTAAAATCAGAGTTATGATCCCCTTAGTCCAACAGTACTGGAAAACGTTATTTCACCTGAATAATTTGTAAGCATCATCTCACGTACAGATTCCTTGTTTTTGGTATGGCCAAGTATCCACATCAATTTGACAGCAGCAGCCTCGGATGTCATATCAAACGCACTCAGAGCCCCAACATCTTGTGCAGCTTTACCAACCGCATATAGTGAGAGGTCAGCTTGACCAAATGCACACTGTGTACTCATGACTACAATAACACCTTCATCGAGTGCGTTTTTGATTGCACCTGTAAGGGCATTCTCCTTTGTGGGAATATTACCGGATCCGAATCCTTCAATGACAATTCCATGATATCCTAATTCAACTATTCGGGGGATTATACTTGGACGCATTCCAGGGAAGACTTTGAGCAAGTAAACCATATCATCCATCCTCGTATCGAAATTAGGTACAAGGTTATGACGTGGGGTTCGATTCTCATAAAATACGATATCACGTGCTAGGAAACCCAAAGGTCTTCCATCAACAGAGTCAAATGCATCAAGAGCTCTTTCACGTATCTTTCGTGTCCTATTTGCACGATGAATTTCACCATTGAAGACTATACAAGTTTCACCGATATCGCCCCATCCTGCAACTCTAAGTGCATCCACTAGGTTTCTTGGACCATCACTCCATGGAATGGAGGCGGGTATCTGTGAACCAGTAAAGACAATTGGTTTCCCAAAATCTTGAACCATAAAACTGAGAGATGATGCAGAATAAACCATAGTATCGGTCCCATGCAGTATGATAATCCCATCCAAATCTGGAATTCTTTCATGGATCTCCTTAACTTCTGTTGCGATTCGTCTCCAGTGATGCGGCTGAGCATTAGCGGAATCTATCTCAAAGAGTTCTCGTTTTATTAGTTCAATTCGCTGAAATTCAGGGGGCAGCGTTGATAATAATGCATCTATCTTGACGCCTGGGCGATATGCCTGTATCTCTTCATCATAGACACTTGAGATGGTACCTCCAGTGGTCATTATGCATACTTTTGTTATCTTCGGTTCTGACAATGTCCTACACTAATAAGAATGAGATGAGAGATATTTATGGATGTTATGATGAATAGAGGATTATAGTCAAGGAAGGAAATACATGTACGATTTGGTAATCGTGGGTAGTGGTCCCGCAGGATCGACTTGTGCAAGAGTAGCTGCTTTGGCTGGACTTGATGTGATTCTAATAGAGAGAAAGAAACATCCTCGTCCAAAACTATGTGGAGGCGCAATTAATCCCCGAATAAATCGACTTATTGATTTTGATTTATCAGCAGCAATAGACGTTGAGAGAAATGCGGCGAAAGTAATATCACCTCAGGGGAATATTGTTACTGCTGCTCGTCAGGATTTCAAGGGTTATTTGGTAAAGAGAGCAAAATTCGATTCCTTCCTTCTCGATAAGGCAAGACAGGTAGGGGTAGAAGTCATAGAAGGGGAAAAGGTGATTTCAGTAGAACAACTCAAGAGAGGTGTTCGAGCACTTGTCAAAGGCGACTCATTCAAAGGACATATCTTAGTTGGAGCGGATGGAGTCAACAGTACGGTTGCGAAAGCATTGAATATAAGAAAGCAGTGGAAACCAGAAAATGTTACACTATGTATCGCTGCGGATGTACCATTGGAGCCATCGGAAATATCACGGATAATGAGATTGAATGATAATGACTCTGAAATCGCGATTGAGATGTATCTTGGTGTATTGAAATGGGGTTTTGGCTGGTGTTTTCCAAAGCATGACGAGGTATCAATTGGTATTGGAGCAAGGATGGACAAAGTAAAGAACCTAAGAATAGGATGGACGAACTTTATTGAGAGGCTGGAAAAAGAGAAAGATGTGAAATTTGATATTTCCAATCGAAGTGCTCATAGAATTCCATTTGGAGATACAGCAGCTAGATACTCAGGAAGAAGGTCTATGTTGGTGGGTGATGCCGCAGGTTTTGTTTCACCAATCACAGGAGAAGGAATCTACTATGCAATGCTTTCAGGAATTGTTGCTGCAGAAGTCGCAATAGAAACTGTGAAGCAAAAGAAACCTCTTCATGTTAGAACTTATGATGAGAGAATCAAAGCGAAAATAGGTGGCGAACTTCGTATTGCTAGATCTATATCCAATATGCTCTACAAATCACCAAATAATGTAGAAATGGTTTGTAAGTTAGCAAATGATGATGATATTATACGCGATTTGATTATCGACCTTGTTACTGGAAATAAATCCTATTCTATTGTGAGAAGGGAGTTAGTAAAACGATTAATCAAATCACATCCCCTTAAGGCACTAAGCCTTGGATTATCGCTCTAATGGTTTTATTGTGTAATTATCTTATATCTACCATTCTTATCGATAGTGATACGCATTAAGTCACGTGCTAGAATTGTGTTTGGAAAAATAGATTTCGCTTCCTCCTCAATAACTGAACCATCCTCGTATCTTGGACTATAATGAGTCAACACAAGCAAATCCACATTTGACTCAAGGGCGATAGTTGCAGCTTCAATAGAAGTCATGTGACCACGTGGAGGAGCTAGGTGGGAATGCTCGGATGAGAACATTGCTTCTGAAATTAAAATATTAGCATCCTTCGATGCGTTTCTTAGAGCATCACATGGACGTGTGTCACCAGAGTATACGATTTTGATTGGATTCGGAGGTGGCCCGGTTACCTGTGAGGGGTCTATTACAGTCCCGTCATCAAGGACCACTCTTTCACCATCAGAAAGTTTTCCCCATAAAGGACCTTGAGGTATACCGAGTTCTTTTGCCTTCTCAGGCAAGAAAACGCCAGTTGGTCTTTTGTGAATTATCTGGTATCCCAATGCATAACCACGATGCTCTACTTCAAAGGCATTTACAATCAGTTCGTGATCTTCGTACACAGGTCCAGCTTCAATACTATATACTATACTCTCAAATGTTGTTCCGAGATTGATAGTCGCCTGATTGACTTTTACGTATTCTATCAACTCAGGAGGACCATAGATATTCAGAGGCTTGAATCGGCCAAGGAGTGAAAAACGAAGGAGAAGACCAGGTAATCCTAAAATGTGATCAGCATGCATGTGTGAGATGAATATTGCCATTCGTTTATTTAGACCAATACCAGCACGTTCGATTTGCCTCTGTAGATCTTCACCACAATCAAATAATAGAATCTGTCCTTCATACTGAAATGCGATAGATGGTAAGTTTCGTCCTTCAGTCGGCATGCTCCCGCCAGTGCCAAGGAAAATCACATCAATCATTTTTCAGACTCCATGAATAATGTTGTATTTGCTCGACTATCACTTATCGCAGTTTTGATTTTGTATACCATTTGAGGAATTCACGAAATGCCTTTGTTCTGTGTGAGATTCTCACTTTTTCGGAGAAGTCAAGTTCAGCATACGTTCGATCATAGCCAGAGGGAATGAAAATGGGGTCATAGCCAAACCCACCAGAACCAACTTCAATCTCAGATATTGAACCATGCATTGATCCAACGAATGTTTTTGATCCGGAACGATCCGCATATCCGACAGCAGTAGTGAAAATTGCTTCACGATTTTCTAAACCGTGCATTAGTTTTAGAATACCTTGAGTTCCTATTGTTTCAAGGACAAATGCAGGATATGTTCTTGGAAATCCATTCAGACTGTTAATATGTAAACCTGTATCATCAACTACAGTTGGATATTCAAGTGACTCAAAAGCATGTTCTGCGGCAATTCTAGCTATTTCTTCCACGGTATCAGACCTGATTTCGAATTTCTCAATGGCAACAGGCTCAAATTTGATTTGATATTCTTCAAATAAAGGACGAAGCTCTTCAAGTTTGTGCTCATTTTGGGTGACAAGTGCTAATGGTCGTTTATGTAATTCATCTGGACGCATGAGTAAGATAAAGACAGTGTTCTATTTTAGTCATGAGGATAAGCATTTAATTCATGTTAAATCAATTGGCAATCTATCACCAATACATTCCCGTCGAACAGTTGTATACGTTCTAGCATCGATTAGATTTGCGTCCATTCTCCACTCTTTTTTCTTACGATCGTATAATGAGGTTATTCTAATACGTTCTTCAAATCCACCAGAGACCACATCAAATTGCGGTTTGGTTGCTTTGGACATCTCGGACTCTGCTGCATAAGTGAATTTTCGCGCGGATCCAGAGGGGAGCGCAGCCATGAAAAGCGCTCTTTTTTCAGATGTGTTCTCAATGTTCTCGCATTGTGAAATGTAGGTGTATGGGAGAATGTCGAAAGAAGCGAATATTTCACCTGCAGTGGAGGAATCGAGTAAACCGATAACCCTATCCTCTAGACCGGGAATATCAAGACCCGATCTTGGTAGAACATAATTCTTAGTCATAATCTCTTTACGGACTCTGAAGGCGGTTGCCTCGCTTATACCAATTATTTCAGATATCTGCTTCGCAGTGTATTCACAATTATCCTGAAGTAATTCGATAGTTTTCAATTCGGAAGAAGAGAGGTCAGGAGCTGAAGTATCACCACGTGGAGGTGAACTCATTGTTAGTGTGTTTCCCAGACTAGAACGAAGTAATAGTTTCAAATGCATCCAATCAGGTTTCCAAGCTCCTAAACGCCGTTGATACCACAAACCATTGAATGCCATGCTACCTGATGAAAGCCTCCAGACTGTAGCGCCATGAGATACAGTTCTAAGAGCGCGGATTACAATGTCATTGAGGTTTTTTGTAGGGACTTTCAAGAGCTGATATGTTGTGGGTAAGGCTCCGTCAATGAACATAGTTGCTGCAACCCACGGACCTGTTAGAATGAATTCCGGATTTTCGAGGACTAGTAGTAGACGAGTTAATCCAAGTCGTTCACAATTTAAAGCACATCTTGTTCTAAGGATCTCAGTTTCGATCAAACGCTTACTTGCTCTCCTCGTCTGAGAATATGAAAGCCTTGAGATTGTAGATTGTGTCTTGAGTGGGGCTCCGTCAACATCAAATCTTGCTGAGAGAAATTTCAACTCGGTCTTTGATAACGAAGAGATATTATCCTTCCAGATATTCTCGGTAATTTGCATAAGATCTTGTTGGGTGATTATACCTACGTTTCCTAAATCAATTAGGAAAATGATTCTATCACACAAATCTTTGTGTAACTTTCCACGATATGTCGAAACTATCTGTTCGATCCTATCTAATGAAGGGTCACGTTGAAAGAGATTGTCTAGACTCTCTCCTTTCTCAACTTTTTCGATTATGTTCAGAAGAGCTCGAGCACTCGGAGATAAGAATTGTTCAAACAGGGTTTCCCTAGACATAACAGGAACTTCCTCGTATATATTCAACAAAATCACCAATACGACACTTTGTAATATAAGGTCCATTCTTGCCGCGGACTGACATTTTGGTGTGTTTTTTGAATGATATAAAGTCAGAGAGACCTTGAATGAAAGGTTTTTCAACTCGGATTATACCACTCAGTTTAGTGGTGGTAGCAAATGACAGCGAGTGAAGCGACGCTAAAGGCACTGCGCGAACTGGGTTTGACAGAGTATGAAATGAATTCCTACCTCGCACTAATTGATGGAGGGCAGACTTCTGCGTCAGAAATATCTTCCAAGTCAGGAGTACCTTATAGCCGAATATATGATACACTTGGAAATCTCGAACGTAGAGGATTTATCATAGTATCAAAGGGACGACCAACATTATATCAAGCAAAATCACCCAAAGAAATTGTAAAACTCGTTCAGTTGGATTGGGAGGAGAAACTTGGTAGATTTAGCAAAGTCATTGTAGAGGAGTTACAACCAAGATTTGAGCAGGAATCACCTGCTACAACTCGTGATGTCTGGCTAATGCACGGAAAAGCTGCAATCTTAGCAAAGGCACTTGGAATCCTTGAAGAAACGCGTGAGGAGCTACTGCTTTCACTGCCTAGTTTTGATCTTAAAGATGAGCAACTTAATTCGGTCATCGAATCCGCCTTAGGGGTTAAAGCAAAAGTAAAGATACTAACATCAACGATACCTAAGAAGATGATAGATTTAATTCCCAATAATTTCGAAGTACGAACGAGAGACCGTGTTTTTGGAGCCGGTGTTGTTTCAGATAGAAAGCATACACTGATTATGCTCTCTGAAGGCACCCAAGAAACAGACTCATTGGGCATCTATTCATCCCATTACATTTTCGCAGACATGGCTGCTGCATATTTTGAATCCCTCTGGAAGGATTCAAACCCGATATGATTGCTACGTCGCAAGCTAAATAAGAGGCTGATAACTATCGTTATCTTAATAATTGGGAGATCCGCTTCTTACATGGTTGTGTAGAAAGATGGTTGTAGAGATTGAAGACGAAATGAAGATCCAAATAGTTGAGTTATTTGAACCCATGATTAATGATGTAACAATCCACCTCTTTGTTAAAGATCATGATTGTCTCTATTGCAATGACACCACTGCATTAGTGACACAAGTAGCAGAACTATCAGATAAGGTTAAACTTGAAATACACAAGGGAGATGTGGATCAAGGAAAAGCTGTTGAATATGGAGTAAAACATGTTCCAGGTATTGTTCTACATGGAAAAGAGGAATACAAGGTCAGGTTTTATGGGATACCTGCAGGTCATGAATTTAGTGCATTAGTAGGTAGCATCGTTGATGTGTCTACTGGAACGGCTCCATTGGAACCTGATATCATTGAGGATATCTCGGCGATAGACAAACCAATACATATCCAAGTTTTCACAACTCCTCAATGTCCTTACTGTCCCGGTATGGTACGTTTAGCACATCAGGCTGCGATACTTAATCCACTCATAGAAGCAGACATGATTGAAGCATTAGAATTTCAGGAATTAGCTACAAAGTATGCAGTTTTCGGAGTTCCGAAGACAATCTTCAACGAAACCGTGTCAGCTGAGGGACTTACTCCACCTGAGATGTTTCTTGAGAAGCTATTCGCAGCCATTGGAGAGTAATGATTCTTTTGAGAGTCAAACGCTCTCATTCATTTCGTTATTAGCGGTTCTTGATATAATCAAGAATTTCTTTCATGACTTTGAATGAACTGCGAGTTCGTTCAAGGTCAAACATACCTGTGGTGTTCCAGAGAATTATATGTTGAAGTCCATTACGTACATATTCCTCAAGCATCTTGATGATTGTTTCAGAACTACCACACATGTAGAATTCCCTAAGCACTTCATCAGGTACCAGCTCCATTGCATTCAAGGTCTGTTCTCTAGAATATCTCATAGGAATATAATCACGGAGTGAGTAGAAATCGCTCCCAAAAGGATGTTCGTATCCCAATCTTGACCACTCACTTGAAGGGTATAACAATGCAAATGCCCTAGCAAGGGGTGTTTGCATCATCCTTTCACACTCTGATGGATCATCATCAAGGATACACCAGTTCCAAAGAGCCGCTGTAAATGAATTCTGTTTGTCCAACTCCTCTCGATGTTTTATTATGGTCTTCAATTTATCTCCATAATCACGAGGCTGTAGGAGTGTAGGAAGCCACCCATCTCCAAATTGCGCTGTCAGTTTAAGCATCTTTGGACCATGAGCTGCAATCCAGATTGGGGGATTGCGTCCTTGTATTGCAGGACGAAGAGACATTACAGCATCCTTTAATTTCCAATATTTGCCATCATAAGAGAATGGCTCGTGAGTAGACCAAGCTAGATTGATAATTTCAAGAGCCTCATGAAGTTTTCCTACTTGATGCGAATAGTCCAAGCCATATGGTTTGATATTTTCAATCTCACCAGCACCTATACCGAAGATTGTCCGTCCCTGAGATATATGATCCAGTGTAAGAAAACTCTGAGCAAGAAGTATAGGATGTCTTCTAATTGGTTCAGTAACTGCTGAGATCAATCTGACATTCTCTGTGACTACAGCACATGCAGCCATGATGGTCATAACCTCAAAATACGTATGTGGACTCTGTTGCAAAAATGAGAGAGGCGTGATATCAGATGTCCAGATGCTCTCAGGAACAAAACCAGCGAAATGATCTGGAAAAGCCATGCTATCATAACCCAACTGATCAATTCTGCGAGCGTTCTTCTCAACATTATCCCATGGTGGAAGAAAAGGACCAGGGGCGCCTATTTCAAGCATACTAAGATCTGTCATTTTTCCGACCACGGATTATAATATCTACTGAAATAATCTTCTACTGGCTAAAGAATCTAGATTCACGTGTATGTTTCAGCAAAGAGTATCAATGCGCTCTTTACCTTCTCAAAGTCTTCAACTGCAAGCCATTCATCAATTCCATGGAAATTAGAATCATCTACAATAGTACCATAACAGGCTGTAGGAATCCCAACACTCGTGAAATAATAGCCATCGTTTCCACCCAAATCTGCGGATAATGGAATCCCAGGACTGACTGCCGTCTTGACTGCGTCATGAAAAGCCTTGATGAATTTGTTCTCAGGGTCAGAACCCCAACCATCGTGCTTAGTCTTGAATTTTAGAGATGCGTCAACACAAGTCTCATCCTTCGCTCTAGCTAGAAATGCTTCAATATCTTTTACTACATCTTCAACATCTTCTTCAGGTATTGTTCTACAATCAAATGAAATCTCAGCCTTTCCTGGAATTACGTTGGTCTTGCTACCAGCATTGTACATTGTTATTGAAAAACGACCCCAGAGTGTCTGATGTGGACTTCCAGGAGGAGCTGGAAACTTGGATTCCACCTTCCTTCTTACATCAACATAATCTAGAATTACTTGCATGAGAGGGACTGAGAGATGAATTGCGTTATCGAATTTGAAGGGATATCCTGCATGTCCCTGAGTACCCTTTACTGTGATTGTGCCAGCGATAACACCACTTGCACCAATGCTGACATAGTCTGGTGATGAGTCTACAACAAGTCCGAAATCACCGCGAATCTTTGGTGGACCATTTATCAGATAGTCAATCCCCCACTCACCCCCAATTTCCTCGTTTGGTGAAATCAAGCATTTAAGATTCACATTGGAGCTGTCTTTCTTCACAAGCTTACGCATAGCACTTACAGAAGCAACTATGTTTCCCTTGTTATCTGTAACACCACGACCGTATACTTTATCCTTCTCAATTGTCAGATCAAAAGGTGGTTTCGTCCAAGCTTCAACATCACCAGCAGGAACAACGTCATAGTGCGTACATAAGAGCACAGTTTCTGCTGCACCAACATCTAGTGTTGCTACAACATTTGGTTGAGGTTTTCCATCGTTTTTTGAATCAAATACTTCCACAATCAATCCGGCTTCTTCGCAGTATCTAGAAATCACTTCAGCACATTCTGCATAGTTCTTTTTCTCATCACTGTTGGTATCAAGTCGTATAATATCTCTTAGAAAATTTGTTTCCCATTCATCCATAGCACTCAACTCACAAGCAGTATATTCATATCAATAGGTCCTTGATTAGTATTATGTCAAGACTGTTATTTCTGACAAGTCTGACAATAATTCGTTTTAAATCGATTCGATTTTGCCTCTGAAATTCTTCCTCCACACAATGGGCAAATACCTCCACCTTTTCCATGAATCATAAGAAAATCGCGTTTCTCTGAAGATAGCTCCTTAAGATTGTGATGTGAAACCAGTTCAGTGTATTTTTCAAGAACCTTCACCATTGAATGATAGAGACGAACAATCTCACTCTCGCTAAGACTGGAACGACCTCGAAAAGGCATAATTCCTGCATAAAGAAGAATCTCATCAGCGTAAGCATTCCCAATTCCTTTTACGAATTTTTGATTACGAAGTACGTTTTTGATTTGCCCCTGTCGTTGAACTAATCGCTTCTTGAAAATTTCTAAGGATAAGCCATTATCAAGTGCGGAGGGGCCACGTTCACAAAAGCCTGCGACATCCTCATAGCATCCCTTATCAACCAAATACACTCGACTCATTTGTTTTCGGTCGTTATAGAGCAAAGTACCGGATTCAGTGCGAAGTGTAAAGATAGTAGTCTTCATTGGTGGTTTTTGTTTATTTAAATATTGAAAGCGTCCTGTCAACATAGGATTGATTACAATCTCAAAACTATTGTCAATTGTCAGAATTATGAATTTTCCATCTGCTCGAAACGCTGTGAAACACATACCACGCGGTTTTCGTTCGAAGTCCGTAATCTCAATTCCATGGATGACAAGGTGATTATGGACTTTTATCCATGATATAGTCTTACCAGCTAGTACTTCGCTCAATCGCATTGCTAATGCCTGAAGTTCAGGAAGCTCTGGCAGAGAATATCACCTGGTACGACCTTTAGTTGAATGTCACATTTTTCCTCTTAAGAGTCACGTATTTTGTACACATAGAACTTAAGGCTAAATGATGCACTGAAAAAATCATGATCGACGAACCAGTTGTATTTCACATTCAAAAAGGACGATTAGTGAAGATGCCTGATCCGGGTGTATTTGGAAGAGGGGACTGCTATCTAATTGATGCAGGTCCCAAAATCTATCTGTGGATTGGACCCAACTCGAGTGTTGATGAGAAATTCCTAACAGCTGCATCCGCAGTTATGAAAGATACAGCTAGAAAAGGACATGCGGATATTGATAGAATCGAGGGCGGGAATGAACCTGATGGATTCAAAGCACTGTTCGATGATTTCAGGCTGACAGATGAAGATACTGAAGGTATTCTCAAACATGTTCAATTGCAAAAGAAAGAATTCAAACTGTGGCGGGTACATCATGAAGGAGATGAAACATTCTTTGCGGAGGTGCCATTGAACAAGTCGAGTTTACATTCAGATGATGTCTACATATTGGATACGTGGGAGGACATCTTTGTATGGCGGGGAAAGGAAGCAAGTGCCAGGGAGAGATTTGATGCCACGATACTAGCACGACGCTACGATGCCGAGCGTGTAGGTGTACAGGAAATAGAACTTATCGAAGAGGGAGAAGAACCTCAAGAATTCATTGTTGCATTACTCGACTAAACTAAAGATTCAGACCATTCTGAAGTGCCCAGGGCGTGGTTCGAAAACCACGCCATCATCTTTCATTTTCCCAAGCTCCCTCGCTGCAATATGTGTGGCAACACCTGCTTCCTCAGCTATCTCTTTTATAGTGGGACCTAGAGACCCACTCTTCCCAGAATCAAGTCTTTTAATTGAGCGTAGTATTTTTGTGTTGTATTTGTAAGTTGGGTGCTCCTCACCCCAATCTTTCGCGGTTTCTGCTCGTAATGATGTTATCTCAATGTATTCACGTAAAGCTGGTTCGAGTATACTATCCCATTCCTTTTTGATATCCTTGGCAGTCACACTCGCTCTCCATCCAGCCCTAGCAGTAGATCGTGCTAGACGAAGTGTACTAAGAGGTCTGCCAAATACATCAGCATCTAGCAAGTTCCCACGGGTAAGTACATCAGCTCTGAGATCAAAGCTATCTCTGAGATGTTCAAGACGCTCTATCACATGAGCGGTCCCATTATCTACACTCTTCTGTGAAACGGTAGGTGAAAGCATTTGGAATGTAATAGCAGATTTGAGAATAGGGAGTCTTAACTCTCTAACATCAGTCCGTTCAATCCAAAAATCCTCAGTGGTTAATGCCAGAGGAATGTCAGGGAGAGCAGCTGTGTCTGTATCAGTTAAACTACTAAGAGATACTTCTCGAAACCCGGAAGGATCCCTGCGTTGAACGCATAACATATCCATCTTCTTCTTGCTTATTTGTCCGACATCAAGACGCCAAATTTTGGGTATATTGACACGCATTCCTCGTACTGCACGGGTTTTCCAGCGAGTTGAGCGAAGTGAAGGAGGGAGGATTTCCCTCATGAATCTGAGAAGGCGTTTCACTTGAGGTTTTGAAGCTAGCGCTTGAATTCCAGCCGTGAGACCACCAACACTTTCAAGGTATGGAGGACTTGAAATGTATAGTCGTGCAAAAACACGTTTGCTACTCTCAGCCATTCCTACATGTTCAAAAAGCATGCTTGATAATTCTCTGAGATTGAGGGGGGGTTTCATCTCAGAGAGGAACTCTAATTTCTGCGACTCTATTTTTTCAGCCAGGATAGTCCTAGTCACCTTTTGAGTACGTTCAAGTTGTTGAGGTGCCGCGATATTACGTCCGTATACCTCAATCATATCCCCCTCTTCAGGAAACATTGTCTCATCAGGCATGTAAACAAAAATACCCTCTAGTAACCAAGGACTAGGAGTTAGTAGAATGATAGATTTGTTTCTTGTATGTCGCACAAAGCCTCTATATCTATAGTAGGGACCTCGAACATGTTCTTCAAATTGATTAAGGAGCAGCCGCTCCCAATGAGTGAATTCAGTTCCCGTACCTCTATCAAAAATATCACTGACAGCAACAGCATCACCAAGCCGGTCTCGGGTAGTCATATATTTCTCTATGAGATCACGTGCATCCATGCTTCAAACATCCCCACTCGGATTCTTTAGATACTCTTTATAGGCTCGGGGATATCTTTCACCAAGCTCTTCTATTGCTGGAATGCGTTCACTGTAGGGAATATAATGGGAACCAAGTTCTGTTCTCTTCAGTTCTGCATCAATAATCCGTTTCATTCTACGATTGATTTCAAACCCAATGAAATGTCTCCAATTTGCTTTAGCTGCAACTGCAGTTGTTCCATTTCCCATGAATGGATCCAATACAATATCACCAGGTCTGGAAGAATAGTCGATACAGCGCTCTACAACATCTAATGGTAGTTTCGTTCCATTTTTCGTTTCACCAGCACGATACTTCCGTTTAACGGTCCAGACATCTTCTGGGTAATGCTCTAACTTATTAAAAAAGTACTCAGCTGTGTCTTTCACAAGAAGTAGAACATGGTAATGACTGGTCACGAATTTTCTTTGTGTGAAAACACCAAAAGGATAATGCCAAATTATGTGATTTAGAATGGAAAGGCCAGCTTTGCGGGCTCCATTGAGAACGGATTCTAGATTAGTCCACCCACTAAAAATGTAGACGGATCCATCATCTCTAAGAATTCTGGGAATTTCAGCAATCCAATCCCTTGTGAAAAACGTGTACGATCCATTAGCTTCTTCATATCCTTCGACTACCAACGATTCATCTCGGTTGTAGACACTACTCTTTCCATCGAAATCGATCCCAAAAGGAGGGTCAGCAATAACAAGGTTGATTGAATTTGATGAGAACCGACGCATTCCTTGGATACAGTCTTCGTATAAGATTGAATCAAGTGCGGTTGCATCAGATGGATTGTTCGTATCCATGAAAAGCTGTGTTGCTTCGGATGTTGTCCAATCATGTGTAGGGTGGAAGTAAAACTCAGCAAGATTGGGGATATATTTTCGAGTGCGTTTTTTTCGCGGTTCGAGAGGTATATCATCATCAACGGTCATTCGCTAAGTCGTCCTTCATATTTCAAAATGGGATCATCTAATATGTACATTTTCATCCCATTTTAGCCTGTGTAATAATACAAAGTTGCACTACAGTAAATCGGATGGGTCAACTCCACGAGATATGGCTTTTTGAGTCATCCAATCCATTAGATTCTCTGGTTTCTCCTTGTGTTCAGCAACAGGGCGATCAATAAGTTTTAGTGCCGCTTCAGGGCATACGATAGCACATACACCGCATCCAACACATCTCTTCGTATCAACAACACAAACATCATCGGGGACGCTCAATGCATTAAATTGGCATCGCTCTATGCATGATTCGCATCCTGAACATAAGTCCACATCCACATGAGCAATATAGTCGGATTTGACTACAGCGTGAGGATAATCAAACTCAGCGATACCTCTCAATATTCCACAGCAACAAGTGCAACAATTGCAGATGTAATTGATTCCATCTTTAACATTAGACGTACAGTGAACAAGTCCGGCGGTTTCGGCATCTCGAAGGATTTTATGAGCTTCCTCTTTTGTTATTGTCTTTGTAAGCTCATCGTCATCAAAGGCATTTTCCGTATTAGGCGCAAGAATTAGACACACTGTAGTTGGATAAGAGCACGGCTCACCTATCAAAGCCTTCTGTTTCTTGCAAATACACTCACGGATGCCCCAAGAAGAAGAATTTTCGACAATATCTTGAGCCACCTCATTAGGATATATTTCAAGTTCGGAATCCACAACTTCATTCACAGCTATTACTTTGAAGGGGGCTGGCTCTGTGCTCAAAACAGTTCTAAAACCATCCTTCAAATAGAATTCTTCGAATCTATGGGCAAAATCGGAATCCATACGTCCTAGTTGTTCTTCATATATTCCAACTGCAAAGGGCATCAATCCATATCTTCGAACTCCGGTACGCGATGAGGTCCACGCTCTAATCTGACCCTTTTGGTGCATGGTTTCTAGGAGATTCAGTAAAACTTCCGAATCATAGTCAACACGCTCACTAATCTCAACAAGTGTTTCTCCACGCAGTTTAAGCTCGCAGGCCAATTCTGCTTCTTCTTCGGTGAAAATCCATTGAAGCAAACGAATATGTTCGTCACCATCTGTTTTTGGGTATGCATTAGGCATCTTATCCAGAATTGCTGCCAAACGATTCCATACATCAGTCACAAATATCACTCCGGGGATTTCAAAACAGCATTATTCCTGCTTAATAACAATTGAGTATTAGAAAATAGGACAAGTGAGAGTTATACTAAGAGGTTGAAGTTCCTCATTTACCTTAATTACAGCTTCTTCACAACTCAGTCCCTTTCCTAGAAGGATATTAGTCATAAGCATTTGAAACGGAGGTAAGAATGGTAAACCACTGGCAGTGAGTATTTCTTTGTAACGTTTCTGAATTTCCGCATTATGTAGATAGGCTTCAAGTCGAGAGAGAGTTATTCCAGATTTGTGAAGCATATCAACAATCTTCTCTAGAAAGACATCTTTCGGGACGTTAACTGATGAGCCGAAGTATTGCGCTTTATTCATCTCAAACCACTTCTTAAGACGATCAACTGTACACACTGGATGTAACGTGGGGTCATTATTCCCTTCTGAGAGTGATACAACTCGAACGAGACCTCGCTTTTCAGCAGAAGCTATAAAATCCTCTATTTTCGGAAAACCAACATTCTGATATTCAACGCCTTGCTCATGCAAGTCCCCTGCTATTTCTGAGAGCGATGTTGACTTATCTGCTTCCACCCGATTTTCCAGTACCTTGACTAACGAAGCGAAAGCGGTTTTCGTTGCCTCTGAGATACGTGTTGTTTCAGGAGTATGGGAATCAGGCAACCCGAGAATCGTGGAAGGAAGCTCGCCCTCCAGTGTCACATATCGCTCTGATTCGGCCCATTTGACGAAGTCCATCCAACTATCAAATCCAATAACCCTTTCATTAAAATTGGGATTGAGAGATTTTATCACATGCTTGACGTGTCCAACACCAGGCTTATGACCCCCTTCAGTTACGATTCTGATTGCCTCTTGTAGTTTGACTGCAGCGATTTGTCTAGCTTCAGGACTTAGTGATTTGGCAGCACAATCCTCAGGATCTGTACAGTCTAAAGGAGAGGGTCTGAAGGAATAGATGTCGCTATACCGAGTTGCTAAATCTGAAAGCTCCGACGAGGTAATGACCGGATTGCTGATTAACCAGAGATCGTAACCCTGTTCTTTCAAAGCTCCTGCAATAAGTTTGAAATCACCATCTCCGGTTACCATTATGTATTCTCGGACCTCAGGAAAGTGGACAAGGTGCTCCATTATGTATGATGCCATCTTGTAATCACTAGCATTATCTCTTGAATCAGGAACATGAATCAAATCATAACCAATTGAATAAAGGTGCTCAGCCATATTTCGGCGTGAGTCCCAATCTGCAAATGCATAAGCCTTCACTACTTCCCCAGATTCTTTAATCGCATTTGTCATAGCAGTATGAGTAGATTTTTCATCATGGACATTCTCTATGTCCCAGAAGATAGTAAGGCGTTTTTTTACTTCCTCGTCAGTCATTATCACTACAGCCTTCAGTCATATGAATGTAAAATTGTACCTATAAACTTCAGGCTTTATCGATATAATAGATAGAATATCGGAGAGCTTCGCAGAGAGTGTGACATGAGGTCGTAGACATATCTTAGTGGACTCTATTAATGACCATCTGAAAAGTCAAGATAAGAGCACATCAAATTGGCGAATATAGATGGTTCAGCACATCGTACAAACAGATTACTCGTATCTCATGGGAGAAGCGAGAAAATACCTTCTTGTAGCACTTGTGTCTATACTTACAGCATTTCCATTTCTTTTCGTTCCAATGTATGGTGTTTTCATATCTGGAGGGCTACTGCTTTTTTCGGTAAACCAGTTGGGAAAATGGTTCTCTTATGTCAAAGGTGCTTCAGGTGAGAAGAAGGTCAGTAAAGCCTTACGAAGGCTTGATGATGAGTTTTATCTCTTGGAAGATATTGTTCTCTATCCACAGTCAGGCAATATCGATCACATAGTTCTTGGTCATAACGGCATTTTTGTTATCGAAACGAAAAACTACAGTGGAATAGTAAGGTGCTTTGGTGATACTTGGTATCACGCAAGCAATCCGAATACAATGGGAATGAGGATTGAGAGTGTAAGTCTCCAAGTTAAGAAAAATGCAATTATGCTGAACGCGTTTTTGAAAAATCATATCGTTGGTAACTTTGTTAACAGACTATTCGTTAAACCTATCATCGTGTTCACCAATGGATCCATGCAAATTTCAAAAAAGAATCCAACAGTCACAATTACCACTTCCAAGAAACTTTCTAAACTTATTATGAATCTAGATACCGGAATATATTTCTCAAATTGGGAACTTGAAAGGATGTCGCAAGTCATCAAGAGTAAATCCGTCCAAAGTATATGATTTATGAACCAATCTTGGTGGAAGATGCATTTCTTGCGTAGAAAAAGTGGTTTAATATCCAAAAATCAAGATAGGGGGAACATGAAGCTAGGTAAAGAGAGAGTTCAATCAAGAGCTGTATTCATGCTTGTTTTGGTGTTATTTATACTACCTCTACTCCCAAATAATGTTCGGAATCCAGCTGGTTCTATGATTGTAAAAGAATCGAATATCCTGGTCACGAGCCAGTTTGATGCCAATTTCACGACATATCTCGGAGGAGATGGGCAGGAAGATGCATCAAAGATAGCGTTGGATGCTGAAGGAAGTACGATATTGATTGGGCAGACAAAATCGGACGACTTTCCCGTTACCCCTAATGCGATCCAGCCGGAATATAGTGGAAGCGGCGAGTGGGATGCATTTGTTGCTAAATTCAATCCGGATGGAACATTGAATTTCAGTACATACCTCGGAGGAACTCAATACGAACATATTACAACAGTAACATCTGATGATGACCTTAACGTCATAGTATCTGGTGTCACATATTCAGCCGGTTTTCCTGTTACTGAGGACGCATTACATGATGCTCCGTTGGGAAGTGGTGATGGATTTATCATGAAAATGAGTCCAAATGGAACTTTAATTTATTCCACATACTTTGGTAGCACAGGAGATGAATGGATATACGGAATGGAATTTGATGTTGAGGGCAACTACATGTTCTCAGGGTATACTACCTCGTTTGGATTGTCAACATCTGGTGTTTATCAAGAATCGATTGGAGGCGGGGAAGATGCATTCGTGGCAAAGCTTAGTGCTGATGGACAATCCATTCTCGCGTTTTCATACTTTGGAGGGATTAGTAGTGATCGAGGTTGGTGTATGACAATTGATTCTGACTATAACTTCTTGATATCAGGAAGAACGTTTTCCAGTGATTTACCACTTGCGGGAAATACCTATCAAGAGTCTTATGGGGGAGGAGATGACGCATTTCTTGCGAAGATATCGTCTGACTGCACAACGTTGAATTTCTCCACATATCTTGGAGGAGTAGCAGATGATGTCGGAGGTGGGATAGACGTTGATGGACAAGATAACGTATTTCTAACTGGTTTCACTGCAAGTGATGCTTTTCCGGTGGTAAATGCATTGCAGAATTCATATGGAGGCGGATTATTCGATGGTTATTTTGCTAAATTCAACGCGAATGGATCAGGTGAATTTGTTTCATATTTTGGAGGAAATAAGAGTGATAGAATCTGGGATATGAGAGTTGATCAATCAGGTAATATGGCACTAATAGGACGCACATATTCGGATGACTTGCCAATTCAAAATGCACTGCAGCCAGAACGAGCTGGTCTAGAAGACCTGTTTGCTACAAAAATCTGCTACTGTGGTCAAATAATTCAAGTATCCACATATTTTGGGGGTACCGGTACCGATTTTGGAGAAGGGATAGCTGCAAGTCCGGACGGTCACTTTGTTGTGAGCGGGATGACATATTCGAATGATATTCCAATTACTAATAATGCGTATCAAGCAGTTCGTTCAGGCAGTACCGATGCCATAATAGTACACAATATTTTCGATCAACCTGAAAATCCAACGACTACTTCTTCAGTACCAACCACTACATCAAGTGAAGCCACAACTACGTCAACAGGTTCCTTAACAGTACCTTCAGAAACCACATCCTCAACGACCCCTGTCACAACAGATAATACAGTAATTCTCGTTATCACAGTGGGTTTCGGAGTAGTTTTTATTCTGGTGATTTTTATTGTAATGAAACGCAGATAATCTAACACGTGGACGGAGTGTCTTCTCCGTCCTACATATAATTTTCACACGTATATTTATGCGGCTATAATGAAATCATAAACCTATCAAAATCCAATTCTTTGGTCCAAGTTGGTTTTTGTTCAATAAAGTTAAGAAGCCTATCCTATTTGTAATCACATGGATTTAGATAGCCGTCTCAGGCTCATAATGGGCGTTGGTGAAGAAGTCGTCACTCCAGAAGAATTGAGAATACTACTCGAAGAAAAGAAACATCCTATCGCATATGATGGATTTGAGCCATCTGGATTAGCACATTTACCATTTGGAGTATTTAGAGCACTTCTCTTGAAAGACTTGATCAAAGCAGGAGTTAGATTCAAGCTGTGGCTAGCAGATTGGTTCGCATGGATAAACAAGAAAATGGGTGGAGATTTAGAGAGAATTCAGAGAGTTGGAGAATACTTTGCAGAAGTCTGGAGAGCTGCTGGAGTACCAATGGAAAAAGTGGAAGTACTTCAAGCATCCGATGCGATGAATTCGATTGAATATTGGGAACGCGTTGTTCGGATAGCCAAGGTTACATCAGTTGCACGAGCAACAAGAGCGCTAACTATCATGGGAAGAAAAGAAGGAGAGATGACAGAAGTCGCACAATACTTCTATCCAATGATGCAGGTGGCAGACATATTTCATCTCGAAGCAGATATTACACAACTTGGACTTGATCAAAGACGTGCAAACATGTTAGCAAGAGAAGTGGGTCCCAAGTTGGGATGGTGGAAACCTGTTGTGATAAGTCATCACATGCTGATGAATCTTGAAGGTGCTGCTGAACCTGAAGGTTATGATGATGAAAAGGTTATGGACGTACAAATTGCATCTAAGATGAGCAAGAGCAGACCAGAGTCAACAATCTTTGTTCATGATTCCTTTGACGAGATAAAAGATAAGATCAAAGGTGCATTTTGCCCACCCAAAGATGTGACTAACAATCCACTACTTGATTATGCGAAACATTTAGTCTTTAGGTCGTTTGATAGTATGAAAATAGAACGCCCGTCCAAATTTGGAGGCGATTTGGAATTTGTTTCATATAACGAACTTGAGAACACGTATAGTGAGGGAAACCTACATCCAATGGACCTAAAGAATGCAATGACCGTATACATCGACAAGATGATTGAACCTATTAGGTCACATTTTGAGAAGAAAAAAAGTGCACACAATCTATTTGAACTTGTGAAATCATTCGAGATAACTCGATGATGGAAGTCATTTTGGCGGCCAGCTGATATAGTCAGTGTTAGGTTCAGTCCCTGAGAAGATGTAAATGATAACATATACAGAATGAGAGCAATCCTCACAGGTATAAGAGTTCAATCTGACACCCATACCATCCGCACCCCGAAAGCCATATTTTTTGGCAAATTTCTGGGTGTCATCTATCTTTACCTCATCAACCCAATCCCATCTAAGAGTACCTGAGCATTTAGGACAAAGCGTTGGTTCATCAGCCCTTGGATTCAATTCGAGGTAGCATGTTCGAGTATCATTAGGTGGTAGTAATTCAGTCCCCCTCGACCTAGGTAGAAGCTCACGTTTGATGTAGTCATATGTGAATTTTTTACTCATTAGATTGCCTCTGTTCATATTTGTTGATTCTTTCATATAGAGTCTTGGTCATACCATTAAAGTCACACGGTTGAGTTGGATAATTCGATGTGTACAATATTTAGTTCTTCAGCATCTAATTGATGTCTATGTCGTGCAAGTAATCCTGGTATTGACGCGATTTCAGGATTCTTGAGTTCTTCATCCAATAGAAATGTGAGGATGTCCTGATGATAGTAAGTAACTAGCATACCTGGGGGATTTTCTGATATATTTTGATCGAAATTACCAGCGGGAGTTCTAGGAACAATGAAACCATATTTTTTCAGTATATCAATGGCATAATCTTCTGGCTTATAGGTCGCCTCATCCCAGAAAACACAGGTTCCATGTTCAAACAATATCCAAGTTCTTCCCTCTTTAGCTAGAATTCTCCATGCTTCAATACGACGCAGGGTTAGCTCCTCTTTATTCATGGAATCAAGAAAGTAATAATTCTTGATAAAGAAATCTTAGAGAATATTGAATCCATTGGGAATACTATGAAATAGATGCTCAGCTATACATTTTGTTGTGATTAATGATGGCTAAAGACCAAAGGAATACAATCCTGCTAGAGCAAGTGGAAGAATTGACCCCACGTGTAGGATTTCTCTTCTCAATGATGCAGAAAATTAGGGAGAAACTGCTTCGCAGGATAGACGAGCTAGGTTTCGAAGAAATGCACTATAGTCCCCATGGTAGAAGGATAGAAACTATTGGTACGTCATTACTTCATATTGCAGCAGTCGAATGGTCATGGATCTTTGAAGATATCGGAGATACTCCGATGGATTATGAGAAATGGAAACATGCATTTCCGTTGAGAGAAGATATAGATCAACTGACGGGGAAGGATAAAGATTTCTATCTCCAACGACTTTCTGAAGTGCGAAAAGAAATTTTTGATTGGTTAAAATCAATCGATGATGATACGCTTGATAGAATGGTACCCCTCGGAGATACGGATGTCAGTATTGAATGGATACTGTTCCATCTCATAGAACACGAGGCTATGCATCTAGGACAAATTTCAATTCTTTCACGTATGTACGACATGACTAAGGTAGAGGTTCAGGAATGATAAAATCGTTCTAACATTTTATTATGGACCTATTTCTTTTCCAATAGACCACGCTTGACCTAGTTCATTTCCAATTGTCCAATACGTACCATCAGATCCACGCTTAGTGAATATTATTGGATCCATCTTTTTTGGGTCAAGAACTCCTTCGGTTAAATATCGTTCATCTGTGTATATGTGCTTAACCTCGCCAAGTACAATGACATGATCAGATAATTCAACATAGTCGTGCACAACGCACTCAAAACAAACTGGGCATTCTGCGATCATGGGAGCTGATTTCAAGAAACCATAGAATATTTCAAAGAGCTTCGATTTATCCACATCTTTACCAGACACCAATCCACAATAATCAGTGATTGCAACTAAAGAAGTATCTGGAAGATTGATACTGAATGTATTATTTTGACGTATCCCTTTCAAGGTATGGTGCTTCTTGTTCAATGAAGCCCCCCATATGTTTGGACTTCGATTCATTCTATTAAACCATACAATATCCATGAAATTAGGACGACCATCAACAAGTGCACCAATCAATGCGGTGGGTTTGGGGAAAGGCGCTAGCTCTGGATTTAATTCAATCTTATTCATCTTCAATCCACCTATTTATCATCGAAGAAACTACTTTAGAAGATACATTCGCGCAATCAGCTTCATAATGGACATAATATTTCAGCAACGTCTTTTTAGGGAGGGGAATAGTTATTCTAAATCGTAAGGAATTACAATTATGAGTGAGTCCCTGATTTCCTCTAAATTGCATGGTGATGAATATGAATGGATTCAGTATATCGAAATATCATGACACAGCAAAAATCTACGAGAAAATAGACAGACTGATGCAACTTCCTATTTACAGCATCAACAAATCTGCTATGGAGAAATATATCATTCACTTTGATACGAAATGTAGTCAATCAAATAAAATCATCACCAAAGCGAAGAAGCGAATCCCTGGAGGCGTTCAACATAATTTAGCATTTAACTATCCATTCCCCATTGTGATTGAGAAGGCAGATGGCGCATATCTCTGGGATGCTGATGGTAACCAATACATCGACTTTCTACAAGCAGGTGGACCAGTCATGCTTGGGAATAATTATGCACCCGTCCGCAATAAAGTGATAGAAGTAATCAATGAAGTAGGGCCGGTGACGGGCCTGTTCCATGAATATGAATTGAAGCTCGCTGAAGAAATCAATAGACATATGCCCTCAGTTGAAATGTTTCGAATGCTAGGAAGTGGTACGGAATCTGTAATGGCTGCAATCAGAGTAGCAAGACTTGCCACTAAAAGAAAGAAAGTAATCAAGATGGGAGGTGCGTATCACGGATGGAGTGACCAAATGGTCTATGGTCTACATATCCCAAGGACTGGGGGTTTTGAAGCTCATGGGATACCAGGAAGCTGTAGAAAACATACGCAGGAAGTCTACCCAAACAAGATTGAGGCTTTGAGAAAAAATCTCTCAAGAAACAGAATAAAAGGTGGAACCGCTGCAGTGATTGTTGAGCCAATTGGACCTGAATCAGGTACGCGACCTGTTGATGAGGATTATAATTCCCAGATAAGAGAACTCTGTGATGAGCGTGATGTGTTGCTCTTATTTGATGAAGTGGTGTCTTTTGGTCGAATAGGATTAGCTGGAGCACAGGGTTATTTTGGAGTTAAACCGGATTTGACAATATTCGGAAAAGTCGTTGCGGGAGGATATCCAGGAGCAGGAGGTTTGGGAGGAAGGAGAGATTTAATGGAACACCTAGCTGCAGGAATAGAAGGTGGAAAGAAGAGGGCATATGTAGGGGGTACTCTTTCTGCAAATCCAATGAGTTCTGCAGCAGGATACTACACAATTCAAGAAATAGAGAAAACAAATGCATGTGAAAAAGCTGGAAGAGCTGCAGATCTTCTAACGAAAGGGCTCAATGAATTCATAGATGAGATGAGCCTCCCATTTGCCGCTTATAATCAGGGGGCAATTTGTCATCTAGAAACCGCAGGTGCGATGTTTGTCAAACTCAATTATCTCAAGATTAGAGCTGTATTGAGAGAAATCAATGCACGCAAACATGCTATGGAGGAGATAGGAGCAGCCTACATGGCAGAGAGAATAGTGACACTTGCAGGGTCGCGTATGTACACTAGCATGGCTGATACTGATGAAGTAATTGAGGATGCACTATCAAGATTTAGAAATGTCTTCGCAAACATTGAACCGAAGAGTGAGCTCTAATAGTAAGTAGGAAGAATCCTGTATGGAAAGTGTGTTGATTCTAAGTCATTCTGTTCATTTATTGATTTAGCAAATATTTACAAGAGTGTGTGAGTAATAGTTATTCGTTTTAATGAAAGATGGGTGATTGATGTTTGAAGGATTGTCCAAAATGTGGAAGGGCAAATAGCCCAACCCGAAAATTCTGTGTACGATGCGGAGCATCTCTTTTGAAGCCATTGGAAGAAGAGTCACCAGTTATAGAACCACAGCGTCCGACTCCGGAGGTACGGAAACCTGATTTAGGTACATCAGAACCTGTTAGTGTATCTACAGATGATAAATGGGCAAGACCAAGTGAGATTGACAAGGACCGAATAAGAACAACCCCTCAAAGGGAGATAACTGAAACCGAGAAAGCGATGCAGGCGTTTTCCAGAGCAGATCATATCACAACGACTGAAAGTAAATCAGGGATTGTAGAGGAGAGAATGCTTAGGGCAAGTGAAGTACACGAAATGTTAGAAAAGATGGCCGCAGAACCTGAACCACAAGAACCCGAACCAGAGATAGTTGAACCAATTGTAACATCACCCCCAGCTGCGGCTGAACCGTATATATCACCTGCTACCACTCCGGATTTAGTGACTGAAGAAAGACATGTACCTGTCATTGATAAACCTAAAATTATTCCAATCATTGATGAACCTATAGCAAGTCCAATCATTGAATCCGCACCTGAACCACTCAAACAACAAGCCCCTGCAGCATCAGAATCTGTTATGCCCTCCACCTCTCCAACAATGGAACCCGTACCAGCATCACCTATTTCAAAACCAGCTGTTGTTTCTGTGGATAAATCCTCATTTGATAAGTCAGTACCAGAAGTTGATGCAATTTTATCGAAGATTAAGGAACATCTTGCAGATGAAAAAATCAAGGATTATGTGACAAGATTAACACCACTTTATGTTGAATTGAAGCTTGTGAGATCAGAGATGGAAACCGTATTATCTCAGCTAGATGAAGAGTTGCGAAATTACCGTAACACAGCTGAAGTAAAGAGAATAACCTACGAGAATTTAGAGGAGCAGATACGTCTCGCGAAAGAATCGTATGCAGATGCTAAGAAAGAGTTTGAACGCGCTGAAAGCCGAAGAGAAAAGGAATGTTCAACCAGACAGAAACGTATCAAAGATATTGAAAAACGTATAGGCAGAGGGGAAGACGCAATCGAGAAACGTGTTCATGAATTGGAGAAAAGCTAGCAAAATCAGCTGATCTAATAGATAAGATATAGATAACAAGACCAATTGAAAACTCGATCTTGTTAAATCCATTTTCAAGTCCCTCTTAATATCTTCAATCAGTAATTGTATCTCTTGCGTCGAAAATTTGAGTTATATAGAGAGATGAGATGAAACGCATCGAGGCTCACAACGATGAGTAACTAACAAAGACCAAGTCACTCTCCAAGCTTAGAAGAGTCTATGGTCTTTGGGATTCTTTCTTTAGAACAATCTTAATGCAGGGAGTGAGTATGGTCTATGAGCTTCAACAGGAGTAAGTAGAAGATGTCAACCACAGAACAACCAACATATAGATCGTACTTACTTAGATTAAGGAATCTTGCAAAGATTGCACTTGGGAAGTATGGAATAACTCAAGCTAAATTGAAGTTGAAGACTCCAGGAGGTAATGGACTCTACCAGGTCACAATTTCTTCCAATAAATCAAAATCAAATATTCATCCAGGACGATATGCACTCAGATTGCACCAACCAGGATACATGAAGCCAGAGGCAATCATCTCAGAGATGGACTGGTTGTCATCTTTACGTGAGGCTGAAATAGATGTACCAAATCCTTTCAGAAATCTGAATGGTGAATGGTTGACTCTAGCAGATGGGGGATACGAGATTCCACAGGCTAGAACATGTACTCTTCTCAGTTGGACTGAAGGAAGACTGCTGATGAAGAATCATAAACCGCATCATATGAAATCATTAGGTAGAGTGATGGGTAAGATGCATGAACAGTCCTTAAATTGGAAAAAGCCCAAGGGATTCACTCGGCCACATTGGGACTGGGAGGGTCTCTTCGGAGATGGGTTTGGTTATGGCGTTCCAGCAAAGGACGCGTGGGAAGCTATTCCACAAAAGTATCAAGGCATATTCAATGATACTTTAAGGCTTGTTCAGGAAGCCAGCCAAGAGCTAGGCAAGGGCAAAAGTGTGTATGGGTTGATTCATGCAGACCTAGGCGTAGATGGCAATGTAGCATTTCATGCAGGAAAAGCACGACCATTTGACTTCGATGACTGTGGTTTTGGCTACTGGATGTTCGATTTGGGCGTAGCTTTGGCACATTACTTAAGTGATTGTGAGGGTAGTTCACCCAAAATGCTGGATTCATTGATTGAGGGATATCAGGAAACTAGTCCATTACCAGAATCAAACCTAGAGACTCTTGATCTCTTCATAGCTGCACGATATGCTCAATTGATATACTTCTGGCAGGCAAGCTCACTAGTACATCCTCAGCATCGTGTAGAGGCGATGAGAGAGGTCAATCATTATGGGAAGTATTTGAAGCGCATTCTCAAGAAACTATCATGATCTCAGATATCGATTTTATGGATTAGTTCTCGCTAAATAACGCATCCGCAATCATATAGAACCCCAAGAAACCGAGTAGTAATCCCAGACCACCAAAATTAATCAACAATCCAAGATTCAGTGTCGGAAAACTTCCAAGAATTACAATCCCTATAAAGAGAAATGCTACTAGAATTAGTACACCACCTAATGAAAACTTTATATTTCTTGACAATATTCGAAATCCCTACAAACAATATGAACAAATATGTATTTTAAGTATTTGAAGAATCATTCTCCTGGTTTTCTCTTCTTGATGCACTATATTCATTGTGTCTGGATATAAGTTCCATCTTCATCTCATCCGAGTATATCATTTGAAGAGATTCTCGTAATTGAGTGGGTATGTTCACTCCGCTTGACATGAGAGCACCGACTTCTCGAATCGAATCTAGGAAATCAGAGAGAAATTCTTGTCCATTATCCGAATGTAAAATTTGAGATGCAGGTAGTAGAATGAATAATGCACCGGGATATAGCTGCTTTATGATTTCGAAGTTAGACTCATCAGGAAACCCACATGTAGAGACCAATACGAGTTGTGGTATCTTTCGGAATCTATGAGGGTGCGTTGTTTCCCCCTCATGAACAGCCATTTCGGGCAGACTGAAAGAAAAGGTTCGTTCTAGAAGACGTTGAATGTAATGAGTCACATTCCGGCCATACACAGGAGTGCCTAGTACAATAATATCCGCGTTTACTATTTGTGGGAGAAGCCAGTCCATGTCATCACGATGAACACAGCGTCCGGGTGTTGTCCACCAACAGGTGAAACAGCCCCTACAGCCATTAATATTCAAATCAACAATATGATGCTTATTCACATCTGCCCCCCCATCCTTTGCACCAGTGATAAACTGGTCCAATAATAGATTCGTCGTGCTCTTCTCTTTTCGCGGGCTACCATTGAAGACAATGACCTTCATTATGACCAAGATTGATTCATAATCTTCACTTTAAAGTACCTATTTCTGAGCAAAAGCTAGTTTGCGGCACAAACTGCAATGCAGTTCAAAGATTGTCTACTTCTTATATTCATTCAATACTAGTTCAAACTCGTGATTTACAATGACAAAATCTGTTATCAAACTAAATAGTCTAACAAGACATATCGATATAACAGTCCTGAGTGGAAGCCTCTTCTTAATTGGAGGTATCCAATGGTTTCTGGGCATTCTTGCTGCAGAGTCATGGTATGAAGGCTACAGTAGTCGTATCGATTATGTCAGTGAACTTGGAATAGGACCAACAGCGCTCTTATACAATCTATCTGTTTTCATAATGGGAGTGTTCGTTGTAGCTGGAGCTTTCTTTCTGTATAAGTCTCAAGAGAAACAACTTCTACCAACTCTGTTGACAATATCCGGAATCGGTGCTATGGGAGTGGGAATATTTCCAGGGTACCTACAACCAATGCACAGCATTTCTACCCTGTTGGCAATTCTATTTGGAGCGTTTGCTGCAATTGCATCATACACTCATCAGAAGAAACCTATGTCCATCATTGCGATTGTACTTGGGTCAATGTCTTTGATATTGTCACTTGTGTTTATTCCCTACCTAGGTCTTCCAACAGGTTCTACAGAAACTTTTCTTGGAATGGCAAAGGGATCATTGGAACGTTGGGCAATCTACCCCATACTTGCTTGGATCATAGGCTTTGGTAGTTATCTTATTGGTTCAGCTGCCAATACTGAACAGTAGAATCCATAAACCGATTTTAATGAAAAATGAGAGTTAGAAGGGGAGTCTTGCTGACTCCACCTTCATAAACTAGTCCTGCTTAGATGCACCGGTGTATAACTTCAGGTCCTGCTTCTTCGAACTCTTTCCTTGAGACCCACATTTACCAGGCTACAACGGGAATCGCTGCAGCATTCTGGAAGGTCTTCAAGGATGCGAGTATTGAGCCACCAATCCAAACTGAGTACTGTCTCTCAGGAGGAGCGATGATTCGGACTTCAACATTCTCAGGTACAAGTTCGGTAATCTCCTTATGGAGTCGTTCCTTGAGTCCTGGGAACATGGTTGAACCACCAGAAAGTACGATGTTTGCGTATAGGTCACGTCGCAAGTCAACGTCACAGTCCTTGATAGCCTCGACAATATGCTCATCGAGTGGCTTGGTGTCAAGTCCAATAGCACTTGGGTTGAAGAACAACTCAGGTCCTGTGAACCTCTCTGCACCAACTGTGATAACGTCACCATCAGGGAGCATGTATGGCTTGTCTACACCAGCCTTGTCTGCTACTGTCCTCTCACGCTCAGGGTCGAGGGCTACGTAACAGAGTTTCTCCTTGATATCACGGACGATCTCTTTCTCTGCACCGCTTACGAATGTATAACCTCTCTGTCTGAGAAGTCTTCGCAAGTACTCGGTGATGTCACGGCCTGCTAAGTCAATACGCTTGATTGCGTGCGTGATGGCGAAACCTTCGTACAAAGGTACGATGTGTGTGACTCCGTCACCGCTGTCAACAACCAGACCTGTGGTTCTGCCAGATGCGTACAATGATAGAACTGCCTGTGTTGCTACATATACTGCAGGAACACCGAAATTCTCAAACATGACTGATGCCATGCGTTCTCTGTTTTCTCTAGGGTTGAATGGTGCCTCTGTTAGGAGGACTGGGTTCTCACTGGGATCTACTTTCAAGTCGTTATAGAATGTATAGCTCCAAATCTTCTCAATTGCATCCCAGTCGTCGATTACACCGTGGGTGATTGGGTAAACCAATCGAAGTACACCACGGAGGTTGATTGCTTCTTCGCCGATGTAATAGTCTCGCGTGTAGTGGTCGACGTCGGTCATGATACTCTCGTATCGTGGGTAACCGATGAGTGTTGGCCAAACACTTCGAGGCTGATCTTCGCCGGCGTATCCGTTTTTGCTGAGCCCAGTACCGTTATCAATAACGATGGGCTTAGCTCCAAGAAATTCGTCTTCAGCCATTTTATTTCGGTCCTCTTTTTATTCAATCAGTTCTTGTGCAAAAGTTGTGCAGCAAGACAATTGCAGCGAGTATGAGAACTCTATGCTAAGGTACAGTTCCTTCCGTTGCTATTTAAGGCTTGTTTGGATTGTATTCGAATTTCTTAGAAATATATAATACCTATGTATGTTTTATATAATAAAACCTACCGCAAATGGCACAAAATTAACCTCAGAAGCAATTTTGGAAGGTATATTTTGTGTAATAGTATTTCATGCTATACATAGGAATTATATATATATAATATATGTATCTTAAGAAATTGATTGAGATGTTTTGGCGAACTACAGATGAAATGATTAGAGAGGAAATCGAATCAGTCCGAGCGAGACGTGTAATACTAGACCAATTGGAGGGAGGTCCAAAGACAGGTAGTGAATTACGGGATAGTATAAGGAAGGATATGGCTGCACAAACTGTCAGGACAAAAGGAAAGAAGAAACTTAATCCTAAAGACTTCAAGGTAACAGATCCAAAACTCTACTTCAATACAAAGCATCTTGAAGGACAGGGGATTATTGCTAGTGCTAAGGTATCACAGCAGCGAATATTCGAGATGAATCCAAAGGCAATACATCCGGTGCGGAGAGTTCTAAACATCACAAGACCTATCGCACTCTTCACCTCACTATCCCGTGCAGAGGAACAGAGGTATTTTGTCAGATGGTTAGCAACATCAAAAGAGATTCAACCCAAGATGCTCTTTCTGTTTATCGATCCAACGAGTCTTCGAGGGGCATCAAAGAACTTAGATAGATACGTTCCCGACGGATCCAAGAAGAAGTGGGAGAGTGAGTGGATAGATATTGATGCAGAACAAGCGGGAGAAACTGGAACTGCAGGAGAGGGAAACATAAAGGGTACTTACCATCAAATAGAGCAAGTTCTTCTAGAAAAAATTGATGATTATACAGTAATCGTGGACCTCACTCAAGGAGTCACTACTATCCTAGCCGCACTCTCTCTCGTAGCAATTGATTATTCTCTGCAAGCCATTCATGTACTGCGTCCAAGAGGAGATGATGCAGTAGTATCATGGATATATCCGAGAGGATGGAGTGATAGATGAGTCAAATCGCAAAGAAACTTGCTCTTGATGAAGTTGACATTGAAGACAATGTGTTCCTACTTACTGATGTTCTTAAACGAGATTTGAATGCAATCCCAAAAAAGAACTCAAGAACAATAAGACGGGTTAAAAGATGGTTAGAGCAATTGGAGTATATATCAACAGCACTCAAAGGAATATCAGATAATCTTAAGCCAAGATTGGAGATGGAACTTGATTGTATCTTTCCAGATAGTGAATTGCTTCACATTGTGATGTTTCAGCCTAGTACCAGAAATCTCTTCATGGAGTTGCGGATATACTTCCAAAACAACGAAACACTCCCAATTCAAATCGAAGATTTTGAAAATCTGGAAGCAATAAGTGATATGGGGAGTGTTATTGCCATGTTGGGGGATGCAGCTATATCGATTGCTATACTCCATCATCTCTGGCGTAATCGGACTTCGGATGCAGGGGAAATCACTCAGAAGAGAGCTAATTTGGTCAGCAATGAAAACATGGCTCGATTGTGTGATAGATGGGGACTCTACAAAGCAAGGATACACTTTGATCCACCCACAAAGACAAAATCAGAAATGGAGCACATCAAAGGTACATTGTTGGAGGCCATCTATGGAATCATCTACATCAATGAAGGTTTTGAAAAGATTATAAAAACGGTTCAACTCTTGAAGTGACTAATATTCGGTGAGGTCGTAATCATCTTCTCGATAACTTGGTTTTTCACTACTAGGAAATAGTTTCTCAAACCGTTTTCTAACGTTGTTAGCAATTGAAGGATCGGAATAAACTCTTACTGAAGGAATGCTCTTCTGTTGTTGTTTTAGTAATTGCATAAGCGGTTTTCCTTCCTCAGTTTCACTTAGCTGAACCATATCAAATCCGGTTTCACCCCCCGCAAGAACTGGTATTTTACTTAGGAAGTAAGCACCCAAAGGAGGGTCTACAATATCAATAATAACGGTACCAGGAGTTTCATTCAATTCGAGTTCTGCTTCAATTAATCTCTCAATATCATGTTCCATTCTGGATATGCGCTCACGTACTTCGTCTTCGAATAGGGCAATGGGTCGCGCTGTCACCACTTTGAATAGATGGCGATATCGAATACGAGCTGCATAATCTCGGATGAAATCAGTTTCAGAGCGTTCCAACCAACGATATAGATCTCCATCCGTCATCCTGGTAAATAACCCGATACATTCATTTCTTGTCAAATCATCCTCCTTCATTCTGAAGTAAGTGGCTTTGGATGTAAGTGCCTCAGCGACTCTTACTGCGTGGTGGAAATAGAGATCAGAGAACATCCAAGATCTGCTCAGGATCAGTGCTTCGAGAGAGTGCAGTGCTTTTAACATAAAGGCGCGACGATACCGTCCTGTTTCGTCTTTGATGACACGGTTTGTCATAAGAACCCGTTCTGCTGGAAATATTCCAAGTTGTACTCCACTGAAATGGGCATCACGGATTAGATAGTCTGTCTTATCTATGTCGAGAGGGCTATCGATAAAATCACTTATGAGCGACATAATGGGGTCGGTTGTTCTACGTTTCAGAATATCCACAATGTGACGCGGTTCGATATTGTGTCGCTCAAGAATATCATTCACACCACTATGAAGGATGAGGAATTCTCCCAGGTCAATGTGAGATAACCCAATGTATGACTCAAGCGCAAATTCAATGGTATGTGAAGTAGGAGGGTGACCAACATCATGAAGAAGGCATACGGCCCTGAATAATTTTTGATGATATGGATCGAGCAAATCTGATAACGACACAAAGGTCGCTGTATCTAGGTCATCACAATAGGTAACAACCCTAATGCATTTTTGAGCGAGAAAACTTGTGCCTAAGCAGTGCTCAAAGCGTGAATGAGTTGCGCCGGGATATACGAGATGCGCAGGACCTAGTTGGCGAACATAACGAAGTCTTAACATCTCCCATGAGCTGATTAAATCAAGTTCCCAGGGGTCAAAAATAATTGCGCCGTGAACAGGGTCTTGAATTGCTTTTTGTCTAGTATGGCGTTCTGTCTGTCTTAGCATTCTTGTGTGTTCATTAATTGAGCCCTGAATTTCATCCCACCGTCGTTCACGAAGTTCCTCTGTTGTTAATATCTCATGCTCGCGAATACCAGTAATGCGAATCATATTGATTAGGTCAAGTGGATCATTATCGAACAAAGACTCAAACATCCTCTAATCCTTGATGGGCATGGATAATTGGGAAAATAGATACCTGATAAAATATGTGATGCATTATTCTCTAGAGAGGTCTTTTGAAATTTTGATTTTGTCACGTGCTGCATTGTAGTAAAGGGTGTTTTCTCGTTCCATGGCATTACAATAGTCATCAGGTTTGCAGTATCCCCATCTTTGCATTGCCCTGCATGAAGGAGCACTTCGTACTTGATAAAAAGGTGGGGATATTAGGTTTATTTTCGAAAAGTAATTGGCAACGGTTTTGATATTTTTCTTCGCGTAAGCATATCTAATACAAGGAGGCGCCCTTTCGACCATATTCCATGTTACCAATTTAAAGAGCCGATACCACAATAAACATTGTTTTGCCTTATACAGATAGTTGCACTTAGGACAGACCTTGTAATGAATTGCCACTTCACAGAGCTCATCACGTGTTTCTTGAGTCAATCCCTCCTTCTTCAGAAGATGAAATTTGACCTCTGCAAACCATTCTGGAGTGAACGCATCAAACTCAATTACAAAAGATGTTAGTTCTTCAGCCACCTGTTCGGGTGTTGCATACCACTCCGATTCATTTAATGTGAGTTCAGGTAGTTCAGAAGGCATTAGCGATTCAATTCCTTGTTCAACAACACATCTCTTAAGTTCATCAGTTTGGGGTGTACATGCTGGAATAACTCTTAAATTGCGGCGACATGGCAAGCATAACCTGTAGACTTCTGATTCCAAGAGGTCATCATAAATGGTGCAATTCAATATTATCACAGAGTATGACTATGAAGAGTCAATTGCATCACTTGATATTGCAGATTTAACTGGCGATGGAGTCGAAGATATTGTTATTACTACAACGAATGGGTCACTGAGAATTCTCAATTACAATGAAAGCGAAGGATTCTTTGAAGTTACCCGTCTTGAAGGCCTTCCGCCCATTGCAACGCTAGGTCACGGAAAAGTGCTTGGACAAAAGAGCTATGAGTTCGTTTTAGGGCATATTGATAATACATTAAGAATTGTGGCATATCTGGACAATGAATTGGAGATAGGAAGTCGTACACCACTTGGCGCATTACCGACATCAATTTGCGTTTTGAATGTTGTTGGAGACTCCTCAACAGAAGTTATTGTATCTACGAACGACAAAACATTGAGATGCTACGGTTGGTTTGATGTGGCGCTGGACAAACTTGCTCACAAAGTAATTGAGAATCCAACATATACTATGAGGCCAATTCATAGTAAAGGTATATCATATAGCAGATTTGTTTTTGGTGATGATACCGGAGCGCTTTATATCTATCAATATGCAGATGACCGTTTACATGAGAGAGCAAAAAGCAAGGTGAAAGGGAATATTCAGCATATTATGACCGGTGATATTACTGACAATCGAACAGATGATATAGTGACTATTTCTGATGGGAGAAGTGTTACACTCTTTAGATATGAGCATCCAGAAATAAAGAGAATTGATTCCCTCAAAGCACCAAGTTCAATTACATCACTTCGAATTGGATCATTTCTCAGAAATTCTGAGGAAGGACAAATTTTAGCCACTCATGACAACTCCTCACTTGCCCTTCTAAGATACGAAGGAAATAGACTACACCACATTGGGTCCATCAAGACAGCAAAGAAATCAATAGAGTCTCTTGTAGCTTATGGGGATTTAACAGGTGACAAAAGTCCTGAGATTGTACAAGCTGTTGGTAAAAAACTCCACATGATTAAGGTTGAAGAGTAAAATTTCTGTTAATCAAGTCTAGGCATGTATACTTGATCTGGAGTCAGTACTTGTATAGTATCAACACTCACTTTCCGTTCTATACGGGGAACGAACTCACTTTCCACCCAACTTTTAATCTTCATACGTGCATCTTCGATATCATTACCTTCAGCATTTACATCAATTCTTATGAAGAGATTGTAGGGCTCTCGGTCAGTAATTTCGTTTTTCACCATAGCCCAGAAGGCTTTTGATCCAGCTGGAATGTCAATTCTACCAAGAATCTCGCGCCATTGCCTACCCTCTAGTTTCCTAGTGACTATGGCAAGGTCTTTGAGCTCAGGTAATTCTTTCAAAGCATCTAGAATCTTTTCACCATCTTCTTTGATGTTAGGTTCTTTCAATTTCGCAATTAGGTAGTGATCGGCCCTAAATTTAGCCATGAATCCAGAACTCCTCAATGATTCTACAGGCGGCCTAATGATGATGACTCTTAAACGTGCTGGTTTGAATCATTGGATTTCGTTGTAGATTTAAGTTGAGTGCCATAGTAGGAAAAACGATAGGCAGCAGTGAGAATACCAATTCCTGTGATGATCACGACTCCCAGAAAAAGTAGCAGTATAATTGAGGAGAGAGAGAGAATGAAAAGACGCTCCGAACGGGCACCAAGACCTACATCGAGGTCAGATACACCGAGATTTTCAGCTCTTGAACGAGTGTAACTTGTGAGTAACCAGCTTGCCATACAGATTAGGACCCATAAAGAAATTGGTATCCCAAGTATAGTTGCCATTGGATATGCCATTACTATAGCAATTAGTAGAATCACCTCACACACTTTATCCACAATAGAATCTGTGAATCCGCCAATTCTAGTACTTCGGTCAGAGAGTCTAGCAACAGCACCATCTACACCATCAAAGAATCCCACCAGGAACACAAAGATGCCGTAGACAATTTGGCTTTGAGTCATCAAAGCTAAAAATGCGAATAACGCGAAGAGAAGAGTTAGATATGTGATGGTAGTTGGTTTTACATTACGATCTGCTAAGGGTTGTGCTACACGAAGAATTGGCCCACGAAAAATAGTTCTAAGTCTGAATTTACTTGGAGAGATTTCGATCAGCTCCTCTCAATTCCACCTTCGTGTACAACAACTCCATCCAATGTCCGATTTGCTGGTGCTACAACAGAATCAAATAGAATGCTATTGCTAATTGTGCATTCTTCACCGATCGAAGAGCCCGTACCTACACTGACATATGGCCCCACTATGGCATTTGATGCAATACGAGATTCCCTTGAAATGACAAGGGGACCAACAAGGCTTACACCAGGATGTACAACAATATCAGCAGCTAGGTTCATGCGGTCGCTAATTTCAATTGTATCTCCACTTGGGACGAATATTGTTTCAGCAGAGTGCTGAGTAAATTCATTCAGGAGATATCTATTTGCAGCTAGTAAATCATGTATTGTGTCGAGGTCAAACCAGGAACCGTCAACAAATGCGGGACGAACAGGCTCGTTATACGCAATCATACGATTGATAGATGATAAAATCCTATTCTCTCCAGCTTGCTTAGCAATATCACAGTATCTCAGGAATCCTCTGTTTGTTGCTATGACCATAGTACATCGGCCAATCGCAGAGGAAGATTTGGATAAATTGAGTCCTGAAATTAAATCGCTTTCATCACTATGAACCGTTGCACCTATCTGAGAGGCTCTATCAACTCCGATTGTCATTATTCGAGGTGTTGCTCCATAAAGATGTGATGAGATGACAGCATCAATTATTGTCTTATCTAAAATGAAATCGGCTGGTAGAATTAAGAAAGGTTTCTCCTCGTTCAAATGAGAACTAGCAGCCATAAATGTTTGAAGAGGTCCTTCCTCATAGTTCTCAGCATTTACAACAAGAATATCTTTAGATCGCTTCATCGTTGAAATATGTGAATGAATCATATGTCCAAGCCAACCAACACCAACGATAATATGGTCTACTCCTGATGAGAAGAGTGTGCTTATTGTTCGCTCAATTAATGTGGACCCTGCAATAGGTAGGAGAGCCTTTGGTAGATTCTCAGTTATTGGATTCAGACGTGTTCCACGTCCAGCTGAGAGAATCACCGCTTGTATCAATAAAACCTCCTGATTTTAACCAATTATGTATCAAGAAATGGGTTCATATGTTTGTTTGTACTCGATTGAAATGGGTCATTTATTTGACAATCGATGTCTTGAGTATCGAGGATGAGAACCAAATAAAGGATGCAGTCAAGGCTGCAGCCAAGATAATTCTAAACGATGGTCTTGTGGTAATCCCCACCGATACCAGCTATGGTCTTGCTTGTAATCCAATATCTTGCGACGCAATTGATAAACTGATTGAAGTTAAAGAACGCGACAGAAATTTAGGATTACCACTTCTGTTCTCAAATCTAGAGCAATCTGAATCATATCACCATTTCTCAAGTCTGGAACGGGTGATTGCACGTCTATTTTGGCCAGGTGCCTTGACATTAGTTGTTTCAGCCAAGGAGAACGTACCGGAGCATCTCACTGTTGGGAGAAACTCTCTAGCGATTCGAGTTCCTAATCATGATTTACCACGGTCAATAGCAAAAGAGGTTGATGGTGCGATAGTTGGAACAAGTGCAAATAAAACTGGAGGTCCAAGTCCATTTAGCATTGATGTAGCTATAGAGCAGCTAGGGGAGAACATCGATTTGTATATTGATGGTGGTCCTTCAGCCGCCACCAAGAATTCCACAATTGTTAGAGTTGAAGAGGAAGGGAGTATCAAAGTATATCGAGAAGGGGAACTCTCCATCGAACTTCTAACAGAGAACTTGAAAGTTGACTCTGACGCACTAAAATTCTGGACGACGCGAATAATATATGCAGACATGTAGGAGGAGTTCAGCTGCACAATTACAACCTTCTTGTTGGCTGTCCAAGAAATAGAGAGAAAGCTGCGATTTCAGAGATTGGATATTTCATAAGAGACCTCATGGATGATGATGAACTGAAAATATCGCGTACCCCCATTTCAGGTCTATTGGCATGTCGAACCGGAATCGATCCATTCGATGTTGTGCATAGAATTCACGACTTTGCTTTAGAGAATCCCTATCAATTCAGATTTGCTATCAAGTTCATTCCTTTTGAGAGATGTGTTCTGAGCGAACTGGAGCTTATTATCGAAGCAACTAATGAAATAAAGGATAAAATAACCACGGAGGATACTTTCAGAGTTTCTGTTCGAAGAAGACACACCGATTTAGAACATATGGAAATAGTAAAGGAAGTAGCTCATGTTATAGACAGGGATGTGGATTTGGAAAATCCAGACTGGACCGTATGGATTGAGGTTGTGGGAGAATGGACAGGAGTATCAATTCTCAAACAAGAGAGAGATATTATATCAATAATGACAATGCGAGATGATATGTATTAGGAGTCTAAGGAAACCATAGAGACCCTGCTTACGATACATTTAGTTAATGCACTCCTCTTTGATTCGATGTCATCCGACGTTTCTAATAGATCTATTTCTGAAGTGGATACATCGAACTGCCTTGCAGTTTCTCTTATCTCCTCAAACGATTGCGCAAAGGGTGGATCAATACCATGACCTACAGAGGATATAATGCGGTCCAACCGTTTTTGAACAAGGTCTCGATCTATGCCTAATATAACAAGCCCAACTGATGTCTGTTCATCATTAACACCTATGATGTCTATAGCTCGACCAATCTGTCTTTGTAATGATGCGTATACCAATATCTCTACGTCAAGACTACGTGCAAGTGCGTAATTGCCATTATGAGAATTTAGAGCATTTTGAGCTGCAGAGATAAGATGGAGCCCTCCTGCAATAAGGGAAGCTTTCAGAAATTGAGTTGCAAGAATTCCATCTGAGGGGTGGGCTGCCAAAGCAATCAATTCGTCTTTTGTAAGATTCCTAGTATTTTGAATTTCAGCGATACCAACAAACACATCGTTTGAATTACAAAAGAGGGATTCAATAATCATTACATCACTTCGGTATCATAAGCGTTTAATGAAGTAGTCTGCTACAGTAGGATCAAATCCGACTTCAAATACTAACTTATCGCGAATCTGTTTTGAAGTAAGTGAAGAGTCAGCTTCCTTGAATATTCGGACTAGTGCAATTATAGACTCACGATGCTCCCAAGGATATACAGTCCATTTTTCAGTTTTAACCATATAATAGTCAGGTATCATTCGTGATGTGGGTTTCAGATGAATGACAGCAGTGCGTACTTCTCTGGCACCAAGCGTTTTTGCATGTTCGACTGCATGAAAAAGACTATCTCCAGAGTCTGCAACTTCATCAACAATCAGAATTCGTTTGTTTTCGATTGATCCCGTGACAGGTTGAATGATTTTGGGTTCATTGCCTCTGATTCCTACATCACTATAGTATTCAATTCTAACATTCATCATCTGATTTGTATATAGAACATCAGATAATATTCGAGCGGGAATCCAACCACCTCTGGCGATACCTATTATGATTTCAGGAGCATAGTTACTCTCCACAATAATCTCTGAAAGGCGCAGGGTTAGGTTGTAGATATCATCCCAACTGATCATCTCGTACTCCATAGTGCTCAACCAATAGCAGTCTTGTGTTCCCTCTGACGAACTTCCATATTAACAAACCGTTTTCATCGCCGCCACATAACCTAAATCAGTGTTAGGTTAATGAAGAAGACATGTGTTTATCATGAAAGCTGACCTTCTTCTCAAGGATATCGGGCAAATTGCAACACTTGCAGGACACAGTAAGAAACCAAAAGCAAAGAATGAATTGATGGATCTGTCTATCATTGAAGATGGAGCTATTGCAATCACAGAGGGGCATATAATTGCGATAGGAAAATCAGCCGAGGTTATAGCACAGATAGATAATGCAGATAATATACCAACAATACAATTTCCCGATATGTTGGCAATCCCAGGTTTTGTTGATAGTCATACACATCTTGTATTTGGAGGCTCCCGTGAGAACGATTTCTCAATGAAGTTAGAGGGAAAAACATACATGGAAATTCTTGAAGCAGGCGGGGGAATACTCAATACATTGAGGTCAACTCGAACTGCAACTAAAGAAGATCTAGTACGGTCTGCATTTTCATATGCTAGTAGTATGATTTCAAACGGAACAACTTGTGTGGAAGTGAAGAGTGGATATGGACTCGATATTGAAAATGAGATAAAAATGCTACAGACAATAGAATTACTTAGAACACGTGTTCCAATGATTATACCAGCAACATTCATGGGAGCTCATGCAATCCCACCAGAATACAAGGGCAGACCTGATGATTATGTTGACCTTCTGATTAACGAAATGATCCCAGCAGTGGGAGAAACAGGACTTGCTGAATTCTGTGATGTGTTCTGTGAAGAAGGAGTGTTTAGTGTTGAACAATCGCGGAATATACTTCGTGCAGCAAGGAATGAGGGAATGGAGCTTAAGATACACGCAGACGAAATCGTAGAACTAGGGGGAGCAGAACTGGCTGCAGAGATGAATGCAGTTTCAGCAGACCACCTCCTCATGGCGTCAGATGACGGTCTCGAAGCAATGGTGAGGGCAGGAACAATAGCAACACTTCTTCCAGGAACTGCATTTAGTCTTGATACAAATTATGCAGATGCCCGTAAGATGATAGATATGGGACTTCCTGTTGCTCTGGCAACTGATTTCAATCCAAACTGTGCTAATGAGTCTATGTTCTTCACGATTGCACTTGCATGTTACAAAATGAAGATGCACCCAAGAGAGGCTCTTTCTGCAGCTACTATCAATGGGGCACATGCAGTAAATCGGGCATCTGAAATCGGTAGTTTGGAAGTAGGAAAAAGAGCAGATATAGTTGTTTTAGAATGTAAGTCCCCGGAATTCCTGAGCTATAGGTTTGGAATGAATTTAGTTCACTCTGTGATTGTTAATGGTGAAGTGGTCCATACAAAGTTGGGACCTTAGTCTTCAAGCAGTGGACCTGAAACTGATTCTACTGCGGATATGATCTCTCCGGAGTTCACTAATTCCCGAATTTTTTCTACATCAACCTGTAATACTCTATCATCTACAAGTTTTTCCACAACTTGCCTGATAGTCGAATGAGCTTCTATCAAAGGTACTGATGGTTTAAGAGGGCTAAGTAAATCGATACCTTGTGCGGCACACATGTACTCAATAGCAATGACGTTTCGAACGTTACCCAATATTTGACGCGCTTTTCGTGCAGCAATTGTACCCATACTTACATGATCCTCTTGATCTGCACTCGTAGGTATTGAGTCAACGCTAGCTGGATGGGCGAGAATCTTGTTTTCGGAGACCAAAGCAGCAGCGGTATACTGTGCAATCATCATACCTGATTCTAAGCCACTTTCATCGATGAGAAAAGCTGGTAATCCACTAAGATGTGGATTTACCAATCGATTAATTCTACGTTCTGATATATTAGCAATCTCGGACAAGGCAATACCAAGAAAGTCCATCACTAACGCGATTGGTTGACCATGAAAGTTACCACCTGAGATGACCTCGCCTTCATCGGAAAATACCAGTGGATTATCAGTCACAGAATTAATCTCGATTTCAAGTACACTCCGTACATAACGCATTGTATCAAGAGAGGCTCCAAGAACTTGAGGAATGCATCTTAGAGAATAAGCATCCTGAACTTTGCCACAGTTGGCATGCGACTGGTTAATCTCGCTGTCGTCGAGTATGTGTTTCAAAGCTTTTGCAATATCCATCTGCCCTTCATGAGGACGAATACTATGGATGCGAGCGTCAAATGCAACTCTTGTACCTCGCAATGCTTCAAGGCTTAAAGCGGAGGCGATAATTGCATCGCGCACAAGGTCGAGCGCATCAAAAATAGTGATAACACCCAAGGAGGTCATTGGTTGAGTTCCGTTTATGAGCGCAACACCTTCTTTCGCTTCAAGGGTGAGTGTTTCAATACCCGCGGATTTCATGGCTGATTCCCCATCTATGGTCTTTCCACGATATCTTGCCTTTCCTTCACCTATCATCACTAAGACCATATGAGCTAATGGTGCGAGGTCACCACTAGATCCCACAGACCCCTGTTCTGGAACAATTGGAGTCACGTGTTTGTTTAGCATATCGAGCAGTGTGTCCACAACTTCCAAGCGCACTCCGGAATATCCCTTTGCAAGTGAATTAGCTCTGAGAAGCATCATTCCTCTAACAATCTCATCTGGAAAAGGATCACCAACTCCTACACTATGGCTTCGAATTAGATTAACTTGAAGACGACCTAAATCCTCACGACCTATTGAAATACTTGCTAAATCCCCAAACCCTGTATTCACTCCATACACTGTTTTGCCTTCATCAACTGCAGTTTCAATGATTTGTCGGCTTTTTTGTATTCTCTCAATAGCGCTTTTTGCCAATAGACACGGTTCATTGAATCGTGCTACCTGTACAACATCTTCAATTGTGAGATTATTACCATCAACTTCAATGACCATGGGAATCACCATAATTAACCAGATGATATCAAAATTGGGTCTACATTTCAAAACTAAAGGTCTCTTTAGTAATTATCGTATAGTCCAGTATAGAAATTTAATAGACAGATGTCTTAAATTCTATATTCACGTATAGACATATACACCTGTTATGTGATTCATGATAGGTTGTCAAGGTGTGAGGAATGGATCTTACTATTGAGTCATGTGCGACATTGAACAATGGTGTTAAGATACCGTATTTAGGATTTGGTACATATCTTCTGGGTACAGGAAGAATCACTCAGAGTGCAATCTTACATGCACTCTTAGCAGGATACAGACATATTGATACTGCTAAGTTTTATCGAAATGAACGCGATATCAGTATCGCGATTAAACAGACTGAAATTCCGCGAGAAGAGATATTCATTGCGACCGAATTATGGAATATAGATCAAGGGTATGATTCAACCCTTGCAGCATGTGATCAAAGTCTCTCACAACTAGAAACAGATTATATTGACCTCTATCTCATGCATTGGCCAGTAACAGATATTCGACTTGAAACATGGAAAGCGATGGAAAAATTATTCGATGATGGAAAATGTCGAGCCATAGGAGTAAGTAATTTCACAATCAAACATCTGGAGGAGCTGCTTGATAATTCGAGTGTAGTTCCTACAGTGAATCAAGTCGAGTTTCATCCATTCCTGTATCAAAAGAAACTCTTGGAATACTGCCGAAGCAATAGTATACAACTAGAGGCATACAGTCCTTTAACAAAAGGAAGAAAACTCAACGAACCAGTCTTGCAGACAATTGCCCAACGGTACGAGAAGACTCCGGCACAGATTCTTATTAGATGGGTATTGGAACATAGAGTTGTCACAATCCCAAAATCCAGAAATCGAGAGAGAATTCGAGAGAATGCAGATGTGTTTGATTTTTCAATCTCACCTGAAGATATGACTGTTCTAAATGTACTTAATGATAATTTTAGGGCTAGTTGGGATCCGACGTTTGTGGTTTAGATATTGTTTCTATTTTAGTCGCTTCTTCACAATATCTTCAACAAAACCTTCTTCGGAAATATACGGTAAGGTGATGTGCCCTTTGTCACCCATCATCTGATTCCATTCAAATACGGTTTCTAGGGCATGCTCGTTACGAGCCCACGCACGCCGTGCTACGCCCCCCATTACATCCCAGTCAAGCGCGATCCGGATAATGTCATCAACTCTCTGGCTACCATCTAGTACTAGGCCAAAACCACCATTAATCGCTTTCCCAATTCCAACTCCACCACCATTAGAGAGAACGCAGAGTGTCATTCCTCTGGTAGTGTTACCCGCCCATACCTGATGTGCCATATCACTGGTAATGTTACTTCCATCATGGATGTTAGCAGTTTCCCTGAAGGGAGAATCAGTACCGCCCGTATCATGATGGTCTCTACCAAGCATGATAGGACCACACTTGCCTTCACGTACTGCTTTATTGAACTCCAATGCTGTTTTTACACGTGTACCTGCATCTGCATAAAGTATTCGTGCTTGGGAGCCGACAACAAGTGAGTTCTTCTCAGCATCTCTGATCCAGATGTAGTTGTCACGATCTTGTCCACGTCTATTTGGGTCCATACAGGACATTGCAATCTGATCGGTAGTTCTTAGATCTTCATGTTTTCCACTCAAACATACCCATCTGAATGGACCATAACCATAATCAAAACAAAGAGGCCCCATAATATCTTCCACATAGGAAGGAAAGATGAATCCTTCAGATGTATCCCTTCCGTTCTTTGCGATCTCTACTACACCAGCATCAAACACTGCTTTCATGAAGCTGTTTCCATAGTCCCAGAAGAAGGTGCCACGATCGGACATGTGTTTGATTAGTTCGAACTGTCTGCGAAGAGATTTGTCAACAAGTTGGTTGAACTTTTCCCGATTGGTCTTTAACAGTTCACGGCCTTCTTCAAAGGTTACTCCTTGTGGTGTATATCCTCCTTCATAGACAGCATGACATGAAGTCTGATCGGACGCAAGTTCCACTACAATATCTTTCTGGACTATGTACTCCCAAAGGTCAACAATATTGCCATAGTAACCAATCGAAACTGCTTCACCGTTTTGCCGATATTCCTCCACCCATTCAAAGACTTCATCCAGACTAGCAGTCCACCTACCTAACCAACCCTGTTCACTTCTCGTTTCGATACGACTCTTATCGACTTCAGCGATAATCCCTATACCACCAGAGATTTCCACTGCCTTAGCTTGTGCTCCACTCATTCCACCCAGACCGGAAGTTAGGAAAACGATCCCCGACAGATTCTTGTCCTCAGGGATTCCAAGGTACATTCTGCCAGCATTGAGTAGTGTGATGTATGTTCCATGAACAATCCCCTGAGGTCCTATATACATCCAGCCACCAGCTGTCATCTGACCATAGTTATTTACACCCATCTGTGAACCCCAGTGAAAGTCCTTGGGATTGTCAAACATGCCGACCATTAAGCCATTTGTAGAGATTACTCTGGGCGCATCACGCTTTGTAGGAAAGAGACCGATTGGATGACCAGAACTGACAACAAGAGTCTGTTCCTCAGTCATTACTTCCAAATATTTTTTGATTAACTGGTACTGCATCCAATTCTGACACACCTGACCGCTTTCACCATATGTAACAAGCTCATATGGATACAGAGCTACATCAAAATCTAGATTGTTGTCAATCATGAGCTGGAGCGCACGAGCCTCAACAATGCCACTGTAATTATCAATAGGTTTGGCTCTAATGGCTTCCTTTGGACGATATCTATAACCATAGATTCTACCTCTTATAACAAGCTCTTCCAAAAATTCTTCTGCAAGTACAGAGTGTAAACTGTTAGGTACATATCTCAAAGCATTTTTCACTGCAATAACGGTTTCAGTTTCAGTTAGATTGTACTCTCTATTTGGAGCCCGCCTATATTTTGGATTAAACGTGGCCTCAGAAGGTAATTCGGAATCTAATTTTATGATCATTGCTTTGGATAGATTATGCTTCATAGGCATCACCTTGGAACAGAATTGAATGTTGTTTGGTATAATTTATGCATTCCTGAACATAGTGTTATGGTTCATTAAGTGGTTGAATCTTAGGTAGCTTATCTGCGAAACCACCTTCGAGAAGCATAGTTTTCAATTCTCGAGTGCGGGGTCCTTCAAAGTAATCGTGATAAATCCCTATCAACGCTTGAGCACTCTTGATGAAAGTTTCTCGTCTAAGAGACCGGACTACTTCTTCGAGTTCAGTCAGATTATCTACCGCCATCAAGCAGAAGAATACTGGTTCTGTAGCTGAGATATATATCTCCCAGAAAGGAAGTGTGTAAGATGATTCTAATTTCTGGTGTATTTCTGAAGGTATTATCTGTCGCTCGTCATAAGTGCACTTGACAAGGAATGGAAGACTATTTGCAGCTCCCAACTCCAATAGCGCTGTGAAACGTATACCTTCACCGTTTATGAGCTCGTTTAGTGCTCTGCGAACTCTACGAGCTGAAAATCCTGTTTCCTTGACTATTTCAACGATTGACATCCGTGCATCTTTGATCAAAGGCGATATTACCTGCAAATGCAATTTTGAAAGGTTCATTTTCTTACCGGGATTGCCTAGAAATGTGTGAAATTCCACAGATTCCACACCATCAAGACCCCGAAGGAAAGATCCAATACTAGCTAAATCAACTGAGGTAATATATTCAGCAATTAGTGCGTAGTTTCCATCGGTGTATGCTGCAGCTGCCACTACAAAGGGATTTTGCCCTATGGTATTCACATACTCACGTTCATCTATTGACCCATTGGACTTTATGAGTCCAAAGAGGGCATTCGCATTAATCATTGCAGGCCGCAGGGTAATAGAATATCCTGCAATGACACCGTTCTCTTCTAGTTTCTGAACGCGTCTCTTGATTGCATTGGCGGTAATTCCAAACTTGCGGGATAGTTCTTCATACGTTATTCTACAATTAGATGCTAACTGTGCCAGAATTCCCTTGTCAATGATATCCACGAATATCACCTATCTCGAAGACAACTATCATCGGATAACTCCTGCCTCATAAGATATTCGAATTGGAAAGAAGATTTGTATCTGAAGCAAAGACCTTTACGCCCAGATGTGATTGGAGTCTTCATGGCAAGTTCAAGAAAAAACCTTGCATCCCTGACATGCATTCCATGCAGAGGTGGAATACCCCCGTTGACTCCTGAGAAGATTGAGAAGATGATGATACTTGTCGAGGGTTGGAATCTAAAAAATGGGCCTGATCAAATCATCAGAAAATACAGATTCAAAGACTTCAAGGAAGCTATGGTGTTCGTAAACCGTGTAGCAGAAATAGCAGAGGAACAGAATCATCATCCCGACATCTCAATTCACTGGAATGAAGTGACTCTCACTCTCTGGACACATGCAATAAATGGGCTTTATGAAAATGATTTCATTGTTGCTGCAAAAATCGATGAAATGATGAATTGAATCCGAAGGCGAGTAAGGATGAGTGGTATAATTTTCTTTAGAACGAAGATGCTTGATGAATTGGTTGATTTCTATGTCACAAGAATCAAAATGAGGGTTTGGCTTGAACAGAGTGGTTGTACAATTCTTCAATACGGGGGGTTACTCGTTGGATTCTGTCAGAGAGAGATAGAAGAGACAGAAGGAATGATTACTTTATTTTATCCAACGACCGATGTTGTTGACAACATGTATAGAGAACTCAGAGATATCTCAACAACACAACCAGAAGAGAATGAGAAATTTGGTATTTATCATTTCTTCGCTTGTGATCCAGAAGGGCGGTCTCTAGAGTTCCAGTGCTTTCTACACCCCATAGATTACAATTTTGAAGAGTTCTAGGATATGTTATCCTACCATCTCTTTAATTGTTACAAAAGGAATCTTCCAAACACTTCCGGTCATTAGACATGTATAGATATAGGCAGAATCAGTGGTGATGTCTTTGATTCCCCGTCCATTAAGTACTGCACAAAGAATTTCGTCATGACTATTGACATCATACACCCGCAAAGACCCATCATCGGATACCGAAAGAAGCAAGCTTTCATGAAGAGCAAGTGCATTAACATTGTCACTATGACCTTCTATCATACCAAGACACTCCCATGTGTTTTTTTCCCAGATCCGGATTGCGGTTTCAAACTCAGGTGGTCTCGGAGAACCAGGTCCACCCCACCAGATTTCACCGGAACCTGAGTATAGACGAGTCTGATTGCTAATGAGAGAAAATACACTAGCGTCCGTACCCCTCAATTCTGTCACTAATTTCAAATCGCTAATTGTTAAGACGTCGATCTTATTTCCAATCCCACCTGTGTAGATGTAGGCGTCATCAACTACTACAGAGAGAAGTATGTCTTGGTCAGATTTGTAGGTGTTGATGTTTTCGTAGGTGGTTTTATCCCAGACACGTATTTCAGAATCCGAAGAACAGGAGATCAAGAGCTCAGAGTTACCAGTCAAATCTGAAATCGAACTTGTATGACCATCAAGTATCTTGACGACTTCTAGGTTCTCCTTGTCTAGTACACGAATACGATTATCTAGATAGGAACTTCCAGTATACAGAAAATTCTCATCAATATGCATGCTATTGATGATAGCTCCTCGAATGGTAGTGGAGCAAGCAAAGGACAGGTCATCTAAATTCCATTTGACAATCTTTCCACTACTGTCTGCTGAGAATACGGAATTAATATCCACAGAAATACATGATAAATCAATACTATGAATTGATTCATCAGATTTGATAGAACTCCTCCTTATGATGTCATGTCCTAAGTTCTTCGTCTGAATCACACTCTTCGATTTCAATGAATTAAAACAGGATTTGAATCTCAATTAGATTATAGACACAATATTGCTATCTTCAGGTGTCCAACCAAGCTGTTTTGCCTTTTGAAATGCGTCATCTGCTTTCTTATATTTACCCTGCAACCAGAGAAGAATTCTCAATTGATTCCAAATTTCTGGGCTATCAGGTCCACCCTTCATTTGTTTTCTTATACAATCTTCCATTTTCTTGCACTGTTCAACCTCAATCTCACGCATCTCAGAAGCCGTCGTTAGTAGATTGTGGACATATTCGGGATGTCGAGTGAGAACATAATTAAGAAACTCAGAAGGTCTATCTCTCATGAATGCTTCAAGAACTGATTTAGGTGTGTCAGTTGCGTGTTCTAAATCACCTTCCACAATTTTACGCTCATAATCACTTTTCATGAACTGTCTGACTTCATCTAGATTTTTTGTAATAATGTCCTCAGCGCCTCGAGTGAGCGTAGAGTTGTTCCATTCAGTATAGATTAACTCTGCGCCGAATTTGTACAGGATGCGTGGTGTCGGATTGATTTTCTTCAGATCAGTGACCAAGTTCTTGATTGCATATTTTTTTCTCTTCTTGATCTCCATTGAAATCACCTAACACATCGCATGTAAATATGCACAATTCCACATAAGTGATATGAAGATGTAGAAATTATGAGGAATATTGGTTAGGTTCTCAAACTTAAATAGTAATTCTATCAATATCGAACATCCTGAAGTCCATTCAAGGTCATATAGAGAGCTTTCTCAAGGATTGCGTGCTCATTGAGCAATCGATTCGTTTCTAGAAGGGGAGCCCTATTAGCATCCAATCAGGTAAACCAACAATAAGATTCACGTATAAGACTAGTGTGAGTATGAAAAGAGACAGGATGACAACTGCCCAATCTCGTCTGCGAAATGCTAATTTCTCCAAATACGTTCTATTCTCACAAGCACCAAAAGCACGAGATTCCATGCTCTCTGCAACTGAGAGCGCACGCCTAATTGAGACAATGATGAGTGGAACAATAATTGGGACAATATTTCTTATTCTTGTGAGTAAGTTTCCCTTGTCTAGTTCAACGCCTCTTGCTCTTTGTGCATCCATTATGGCATAAGCCTCGTTTCCAAGAGTTGGAACATATCGCATAGCCATACTTACTGCAAATGCAAACTCAAATCGAACACGCATCTGAATAAGTGCCTGAGACAATTGATCAGGATGCACTGTTAAGAAGAAGAGTGAGAAAGAAGTCATGAGGTTCACAAGTCTGAATGTAAGAGCTAAAGAATACGAGAAGGGATATTCAGCACTTGAAAGCAATGTATTGAATACAAGAATGAATATGAGTAGAACAGAAAGACCTCTCATACTCTTAGTCCAACGCCGCACAGATTTTGATGCCACAATGAGAGGAAAGATGAATAGAAACACAATGATATGAGGAATAATTGCGGAGAATAGGAGTGAAACCGTTGCTAGAGCTATAGATAGAACAAGTTTTGCTCTTGGATCAAGATTATGAATCACTGAGTCCTGTCTAGTGTATTGAAATATTTCAAGGAAACTCATTGAATACCACTCCCAAGGATTTGCATAATTGCATACTCAAGTTCATCTAGTTGGGTCAAACGCGGGGATATATCAGAATACAATTTCCCTAAAGCCTGAGCTGCCTGAGTCATTTGTGGACTGGTCAGTGAACAAATATTGAGTACTTCTTGGTTACTCAAAACTGACCCAGTTGGACCATCAGCAATTATTCGACCATCAGCCATGGCTATTGTTCGTGGAAAATGCTCTATTACAAACTCGATGTCATGAGTGACAACAATGACTGTTTTCCCCTCACTATTCATTTCCATTAGAAGTTCAGCTAAATACCTTTTTTGAAGCGCATCTTGGCCAATTGTAGGTTCATCCAGGGCGAGAATCCTAGGTTGGCTCGCTAGAACCGAAGCAAGAGCAACACGCTTACGTTCGCCACCAGAAAGAGAAAAGGGAGAGCGTTCCACCAAATCAATTATACCCAGTTTTTCTAGAGTTGCTTGAGCTTTTTCGTTTGCTTCATCCTCTGAGAACCCCAATTTCTTAAGACCAAATAGAACCTCCTTTTCTACAGTATCCAAGAATAATTGGTGGTCAGGATTTTGAAAGACTAAACCCACTTCACGAGCGATTTCTGCAACTGACATATGAGAAGTATTTCGATCATCAAGGAACACTCTTCCTTTTTGAGGCCTCAATAGACCGTTGATGTGTTTTATCAGAGTAGTCTTCCCAGCACCATTTGAACCCATTATTGCGACCAGTTCATTGGAGTCAATTTGTAGTGATACCCCTCTGAGAGCAGTATAGATTCCCTCGTAGGTGAAATGAATGTTCTCAAGCATTATCATCTTCTTGAGACCTCCTTCACCATTTGAGCCAACTCTTCACCTGAGAGGGGGACGTCTAGAAGATCTATTCCATGCAGATGAAGTCGTTTATAGATTTGAGTCGCCTTCGGGACACCCACCCCTATTTCATCACAGAGGCCCATAATTAGAACCTCCTTTGGTGTACCGTCCGCAACTATTGATCCTTGATTCATCAGGATGATCCTAGATGCATCTTGAGCAACAAGGTCTAACCGATGTTCCACCAAGACTATGGTCATTCCTTGTTTGTTTAGGGAAGATAAAATTTTGAGAATAGATTCTGCACTCTTTGGATCTAGATTCGATGTTGGTTCATCAGCAACAAGAATTCTCGGTTTCATTGCAAGTGTAGAGGCCATGGCAACTCGCTGTTGTTCACCGCCAGACATCTCATGCGGATGTTTATCACGCAGATGTGTGAGATCAAATAAATCAATTAATTCCTCGACCCGTATCCGGATTTCTTCTGGAGGGACACCAAGATTCTCAGGGCCGAAGGCAATCTCTTTCTCAACATTGAGTGTGACTAGTTGATTTTCAGGTTGTTGAAACACCATACCAGCTATAGTTGAAAGAGTCGCAACCTCATTCTCTCTAGTGTCCATGGAATCAACATAGACGTGGCCAGCAATGTAACCACGATGAAATTGTGGAACTAAACCATTTATCGCTCGACAAAGAGTTGTTTTACCACAACCAGAGGGTCCAGTGATGACAACATATTCGCCTTCGTCGATGGAGATATTTATTTTTCTAAGCGCTAAGGAATCAGCTCCAATGTATTTGAAGCTGAAATTATCAAAAGATATTAGCGCCATAGTTTTCACCTTATTAAGATTCACAATCAGAGGGGTTTCGTTTCTCAATAGCCTCCCTGATAAGCTCTACTGAACGAAGCAGTGCCTCCTCTCTATTTCGAGTGCCATTTGCGCCAGCAGCATTTGCATGACCGCCACCCTCACCCCCTATTATCTCACCTAATGGCTCCATCACATCAGTACCAAGATTCACACCAGTTTCTCTGAAAAATTCCGAGGTGCTTCTTGAACTCAAGCGGACTTTGTCTTTTGCTTGTTTACCACCAATTATAGCTACATCAGCACCAAGATCTATCAGACCACGACATGCACTCGCTTCGTAAGCTCCAATCTTTGAAATCACTATAACCCAGCCATGTATATCATAAACACGAAGGCGTCCTGCTGCTTTTAATCTTGCAATTCGCTCTGATCTATCTGGACGTATTATCAGTGACTCAACACAAGCAAGATAATCGGCTCCAGATTCAATCAAGTGGATTGCAGCTTCCAGAGTTCTCTGATCTGCATAGAAAAAACGTCTGGTATCAAATAATATACCTGTAAGAAGAAGATTAGCTATTTTTGAAGAGAATTCGACCCTGAGATCCTGAAATAATGATACGAGTATCTCACAAGTTGAGAATCGATCACTTTCTACTATAGCATGAGTTGTTATCTTTTCGATGTCTGGATTTTCCTCATGGTGATCTATCACAATGGTTTTGTCGGGACAATCAAATGAGTTTTCCAGAGTTGGACCTAGTTGATAGCGGCTATTGGTGTCTAGGAGGACATATAGATCAGGATCTTCATCAATTGAATTTATAATTTCAATAGGACCATAAAAAGTATTCATTACCTGGACCGCAACACGGCTTATATCATCACAAGCAAATGATACGAGTCCATCAGGTCTAATTGATTTATACAGCTCTTTGAATGCAATCATTGAACATATAGCATCAGGATCTGCGTTATGATGACCAAGAATAATAATTGAAGATGCTGACTCCAGCCGACTGATGATATTCAATCACCTTTCATCTCCCGCAATTCTTTCTCTAGCCAGCTCATACCAAACTCCGCAGCTTGTGTAACTAAGACATCTAAATCCTGTCCATTATCATATTTTTGAGAGATGTCAATAGCAATGTCTACATCAAGTTTGTTTGTGAATTCAAGTGAGCAGCTTACTGAGAGCTCTTCAATACTCTTCTGCGGGATTCTTGAAAGGAGATAATTTGTTACTTCATTCTCGCAGGCTTCAGCTAGAGATTCGAGATCATCCTCGGATAACAGAGGAAGTCCAATTTCTGTAAAATTATCATTCATCTCTCTCACTGAAGTTTTAGATTTTGCTTGCTCAACTCAACCTGTATCTTATTCTGGAGCTCTGTGAGCTTCTCAGTTAGAGTCTGAATCTGTTTCTTGGTTGATGCAAGACGCATGTCGAGAGTTTTCTCACGGTCCTGTAAGTCGTCAACAAGCTTTGGTTTTTCCACCTTGAACATGATCTGACCTACGGCTTTGTAGGTTAGAGTGTCTTCAGGTTGCCCTTTAAGCTCTTCAAGTGTGGCTTTTGTTTCTGAGAGTTCACTCTGCATAGTCTGTGCCATCGATTGAAGGGTTTCAAGATTTCTTCTCATAGTGTCAAATTTCTGCAGTTCTTGTTCAAGTGCAGGGGGTATAGTCTGGGCCATTTTATATCATCCTCATCATAAGGCCGATTCACACTTCGCCAAAGTTATGTTGACTTAAGCATTTTGGCATATTACCATCTTTCACATTACTTATCGTTGGTCAATACTTCCAATGTTCGTTGACATGATGAAATCCAAGCAAGAAATGAATTCATTGATGCCCTAAGTGCAGTCAAATCTTGAGCTTCTATAATAAGATGGATCCCATTTTCTTTCTGGACAGCTGTAGTCGTAGCACGTTCTGATGCCACTTCCTTTGTTTCAGGTTCTAATGCAGAGAGAACAACTGATGCAGCCTGACTTGATGAAAATTCAATATTTAATTCAGCCTTAGCCATAGTAAGAAAGGATTTTGAATCGGGCTCAGAAAGATCTGTCAACATATCTACATCCTAGAAATTCGATTTAATAGACTTAATACGCACTCTTGGACCAATCTCATTTCCTGTACGAGCATGGTAATAAGTCCAAATAATCCTTGACCCCGTTGACTCTAGCCAGCTCACAGCTTGATGGTCACCATTCTCCAGAAGGGGAATATCAGACATTTCCATGGCGTCTACATTGAATAGCGAAGAAAGGAAATTGGATAATATTCGAGTTTCCTCATTTGACTCAGGTCTAACACAGAGATAGGATATTTCATGAATACGGGGAGTCTTTGTTCTATTTACTTCTCGCCTTAGAATTGCACTTTCAATATTTACCTCTAGAATAAGATCACCTTGCTCATTGTAGAACATCAATGCATCAGGGTTACCACGAAATATTGTGACTACAATGATTGCCTGAGCGCCAGTTTGATGGACCCTTGCGAAAAGTTCCTCTTGATTTAATGAACCCCTATTGAATCGTTCACTATCCGGAATAACTGTGGAAAGGTCTCGTACAAATGAACGAACTCTGTTAGAGGTTCGCCGAGAGGTGGTTATAAGAACTGAGGGCACGTTCGCCCCCTCACAATTTTAGGCAGAGATTACTCTGCGTAATCCTCATCCGCCTCGGTGTCAGGCTCAAATTCATCATCAAACTCATCGTCTAACTGAGCTTCTATCTCAGCTTCAAGAGCATCGAGTTCTGCTTCCCTCTCGCGAATCGTTTCATCGATTGGAGTCATAAATTCAGGGACAACCTCATCCTCAGTATCATCACGCAGAGAAAGAAGTTCATCAGATGTCCTCTGATCGATGGCGCGTCTAGCGGCTCGGCCTGCATCAGTATAGGGAACATACGCACCACCTGCAAAGAGAATGTCACATTTCCCACATCGCCAAAGACCAGCAGCAGTTCGTTTCAAAGATCCCTTTGTAGCGCAGGATGGACAACGATGAGGCTCGCTACGTCGCTTATCAATATCGAGTACCCTACGTCTGAGTTTGGCTCCATATCGAGGACCAAATCTTCCTGTGCTACCAACCTTCTTGGTACGTGCCATTATTTTCTCACCCTGTATCTTGGGGTTATCAGTCGCCCTTCAATTTCACTTATTAGCATATCTATGTGTCAGAGGAGGAATCTGGAAAATCCAGACTCTCCAAGACAGTTACTAATCTGTACCCTTTATTGTACGTTTTAGCAAAGTTCTGAGATCCTTTGTACGCTCCAAAGCAATACCCATTGCATGGTCTATGTCTTCAATAGAAAGCGGGCCTACACCACCACCCTTCTGTAGTGCGGTGAAATTGTCCTTCTCATCCACAGCCATGGTGAGTCTACAATCCTGAACCATTTCTTCACGCAGGGTTGGATCAAGAACGAGGTGTTTCCCAATTCGAGCAACCGTACATTCAATGGCCATATTTTGAATTGGAACTTCGAGTTCTTTTCCGGTCTGAACGAGTTCTCCTCCTTCAAGCTTCATCTCAGGAAACCTTGAAGTCATCATGGCAGCATTTGCAGCCAATGACGATGCATCTATTAGATTACCATCGTATTCGAGCGGATAAATATCGACAAATACCATGTAAACACTCTTGCCTTTCTCGATGCAGAGCTTCTTAACATCAACAGTTTCGGACTCCCGGACTCCTCTATCAACAACTCGTGCTAATTCAATTGCGTCTTCTTTAGGAGGCCCTAGTTCAAACAACGGAGATGCAATCGGTGGCATCTCAGCAGTAACCATCACAACACCCTCATCGGGATTGTCTGAATATGGTTCACCTGTCAGAACTTTGACTCCTGCAACAACAGTTGTATCGCCTATCCGAACAATTGCAGACCCCTCTGCTTTTGCAGGCACAACATCCATTTCAATTTGAATTTCTCGATATTCATCAAATGCACGTCCATCTACACGTTCATTCTTAGCTAAGAGATCCAACATGAAACGTCTGTCAATTTGACTAATTACTTCGGAACTAAAATCACCCATTTGACTCATTCCTCCATCAGGTCGGATTCTCCAAGATCCGTTTCGAGATCATCTTCATAATCATCATCTTCATCATCATCTTCATCGAGCTCTGAAACTCGCTTTGCATATGCTCTCTTGAGAGCATCTTTCTGGAGCTCATGGATATACTTCATCGCATTGATACCCAGCTGCATAGCCTCTAGAAGCTCTTCACGAGTGAAAGAGCCATCTTGCTGTAAGAGAGTAATTTCTCCTGTATCAGGAAGAATCGCCATGGGAATATCTCCCTGACCATACTTGTCCTCTTCATCTCCCAAGTCAACAAGTAATTGACCATCAGCTTTACCCACAGCGACAGCAGGTACAAGAGTTTTCATAGGAATTCCTGCATCAGCAAGTGCCAATGATGCAGCGTTTATTGCTGCACATCTTGTTCCACCATCTGCTTGAATCACTTGTATAAACACATCAATAACAGCTCGGGGAAATTCCTCTAAGAATAATGCGGGTTGCAATGCATTAGAAATGACCATCGAAATCTCTCGCTCTCTTCGAGAAGGAGCGGGACGTTTTCGATCTGGTACAGAGAATGTTGCCATTCTGTACACACATCTTAGATAGGCTCTATCATTCAAAGTTAGGTGTCGTGGGTGTAACTCACGAGGACCATAGACGGCGGCAAGTATGTAAGTCTTCCCTTGTCTAATTAGGGCCGAACCGTCAGCCTGTTTTAAAACACCTACCTCTAATTGTATGGGACGCATCTCATCTGGACGTCTACCATCAACTCTCAATCCTTCAGGACTAATAAGAAAGTCCGGTTTAACTTCGGGGCTCATTATTCTATAACATCCTCCTCATTTTTATCAACATCTTCTTCATCTTTGGATTCCGTGAGAGTTTCTTCCTCTACCGGATCGACAATCTCATCTGATTCTGCTTCTTCTACTTGTGCTTCGTCCTCTTCAGGTTCTACTTCAGTAGTTTCTTCTTCATCAGGAATATCTGAGATGACCTCTATATCGTCATCGGCCTTTTCGTCAGTGGATGAATCTACTTCCTCATCCCTAAGACTCGCCATCTCTTCAACAAGCATTTGATTTACTCTGTCAGTCAACTTTGATGTGTGAGCTTCATCTTCAATCATTCTAAATGCTTTAATTGCGAGACGAAGTATTGGGATATTGGGAGCTTTAATCCAAATTCTACCATTTTGTCCTACAACTGTTTGAATCTGAAGTTGATTATTTACCATATTAATCATTGACCCTCTACGACCGATGATACGAGGTATCTTTGCGGGACTCACACGTAAAATCATTCCATCAGTAAGCTTGCGAAGACCACGTCCCTTCATCGATAGATAGGGACCACTAACTCGATCAAATGCAATTACTTCTGCAGTCACAACATCTCCGATATCCATGTATCGTGAGATATCATCATCATATGGACGTCTCAAGGCATTGTTTGCATGCAATGAGGCCTGATATGGACCTCCGATGTCAATCTTCCAATTGTTTCCTGCAACTATTGTTATTGTTCCAAGTACAAGGTCTCCTTCTCGCGGAATATATACACCCTCGAGAGGCACAACCTTTACTGTATTACCACGAAGCTCTGCAAGCCCGACTACTGCGGCAAATATCCGCTCACCATCATCGTAAGTTCCTACTGATGGTCGGTATCTGCCTTCTGCAAGTAACTGGCCTGGTACTACAACTTCGCGTTTCTGAAAATATACTGCCAATTTATTCCCTCTATTATTTTATTATCGTAATTTCTGTCTTGATTAGTAATTATCTGACTATGTCTATCTTTACTTGGCCCTTTGTTAGTTTGGAGAGATCATCATACAGACTCTGTCTTTGTGACGCCGGTAATTCTACTAGGCCAGTCCATGATCCATTTTGCTCCCAAGATTCGGATTTGATTATTCCAGCTGAGGCAACCATATTGTATCCCTTACCAGAGAAAGCAGCTGGAATCGTTATTTGCAGCTTCACACTCTCAAAGGAAATTGGTAGAATCACAAGTAAGGACTTTACAACGGTTTGAACCTGTTCTTCAACATCGATAAAAGGATTCACATGAATCTTGGCCTCTTCCATTGCTTGGCGAATCCGATCGGGAGGGTGTGGATGACCAGTCTGCGGATTCATAGCACGTTTTGATATGTATGTGATTATTGCCTCAGTTTTCTCCGCCTCAAGCTGTTTCCGTTGTTCATGAGTTAGCTTGAATTCACCATGCTTGATTATCTCCTGAGCTATCTCAAAGATATCTGTTGAACCAAAATGATCTTCTAGCAACTCATCCTGAGCTCTCTCTCCACGTCTTGCATCTTCATACAGTTCATATGATTTGAGAATAGATTCAATTGGTATATCTTCTCCACGTCTATATTTGAAAGCCAAATCTGTGTCCACAAAAATCTCATAACGTAAATGCTCCCTCTTCAGACCAACCACTACTGCATCTAGGTCTAACCACTTTTCTCCGGACTTTCTCTCACCAGCCAATTATCAATTCATCTCCTAATCGTTTGATTTCGGACTCGTTGGGTTCAGGAAAGCATCAATCTCATTTGATTCCAGTTTTTTGTATTCCCCTGTTTTCAAAGGAATGTGAGCAATTTCAGTATTTTCTGTTGAGAATTCAGTGTCTGTTGCATTTCGTAATGTGTCAAGTGCAAGGTTTGTTGCTTGTTTTAGCGTCATCGTTTTCTTGTAATGTTTCAGAAGGTATTCTCCAGCAGCAGCAGCCCCACGGCCAATAACGGCTGCAAGGTATCCCCAATAAGTACCAACAGGATCAGTGACAAATAGTCTGGGAGAGTTATCAGGATCAACAGAACCTATAATCATGGCAACTCCATACGGACGCGCTCCACCACCTTGTGTGTATTGTGCCTTCACATCACATATATGTTCAGCTAGTGCTTCAGCTGGGATTAGTTCTTCATAGGTCAGCCAATAAGATTGAGCCTTTACTCTTGCCTCTTGAATTAACCTTCTAGCATCTGCCATGAAACCTGAGGTGGCTACTCCGATGTGTGTATCAATCTTCGATATCTTCTCTACACTATCAGCCTCTTGGAGAGGAAGTACTCTCTTCTCTGCGAGTAAAACTACACCTTCCTTGCAGAGAACACCTATCGATGTGGCACCTTGCTCAACTGCTTTCTTTGCATATTCTGCTGCAAAGATACGACCTTCAGGGCTGAATATGCTTGTGGACATGTCATATCCAGCGCCAGATACACCAAACACGCGCTTTCCTCCAATTAGTCTGTCTGCGGCGCTCCGGAAGCTAGAACCTCATAAGAATGGGCGTAACCCAGCAATTCCGGTCAGCTGAATCAAGACTATAATAGCAAGAGAGTATAATGTCTCTTTGCTTCATCGAGCTATCCTTGGTCAAGCCAATTAAAGCTTCTGGTAGGCATCTGAATCAGAATCATTCTTGAAGTAGATAGAGATACCCAATAAATGCCAAAGATAAGACTCCGGTCGCCAATCCAACGCTATCGCCAAACATCATCCACGATATTGCTACGACTATAATGAAAACAAGGATGATCTCAGTCCATCCAGCACGAATTCTTGTCATAAACAATCGAAGATTGATAGTTGTAGTAGTAAGAAACACAAAAGCGAGGAACATTGTGAACACTTCAATAACCGGTGCTAGTACCGGATTTACTGTATTTAACCATGTTACTGGAGTTGCTACTTCAGAAGCTGTCCACGCCCAAAATGCAATTGCAATAACGAGGAAAACTACTGTGAAGAATACTGTGATGACCGTTGATCTAACAATCTCGTCTCTTTCGGGGATGTCATCGCTCACTTTCGTCACACCGACCTTTGCCCTCGAAAAATCTGTTCCTTACTTAAACGTAGCGACCGGTTCAAGTTTGTTCTCTTTTTGGGATAAATGTGAAAATTATCATCGCTGCTGCGAAATTCATTAACGCCTTAACAAAGAATGGAAGTTGAGGAGAGATTGTTATTAGAAATGCAGCGAGCAAGGGACCCACAAATAGACTTGATCGAATGACCATTGAGAATAAACCCATCCTAGTAGCTCGTTCGGTTTTAGGATATAAGTTCGAGATAATCAATGGAGGGATTGCTGTGTCAACAGTGTCTAAGGCAACCCAGATACAATACAAAAGAAGACTATAAACAGGATTGACAAATATTCCAAAAAGAGTGACCGTTATTGCTAAAGCAATCCATCCTGGTACAAGGGATGCCTTTATTCCAACACGGTCTATAAATAAACCGGATAGTAGACTAAACAAAGCAATAACAAGAGTTGATATCGATATCATTGTTCCATATAGTAGAGCGTTGTCTTCTCCAAGAAATAATGGAACGTACCATGAGAGACCCTGAGATGAAATCCCATCCAGCGCAAAAGCTAAGACAATAACAAGCATCAAGCTCTCAACCGAAAAAGACCTAGTTTTATCAGTCTCGGAGGATTGCAACTCTTCAATATCAGAGATTTCCTGAATTGGAATCAATGCAATCGCAGATAGAGCTAGTCCTAATGCACCAATGAATAGCATCACTTCCAACTGACCTATGACGTAAAGGTATGCACCAATATAGACAGTGAGGGCAGGAGGGATTGATGGGAGCACCCGTTCTGCAAACATATAGTTACGTGTCTTTTTCCTTGGTTGACTGCTTTCCATAAGTAACATTGATGCAGCAGGCAATCGAATTCCACCCCCTATGAAAACAAGGAGATACCCCATGATGGAGCCAATGATTATTGTAGTGAGGTCCGTTACTAACAGACGGAGAAAGAGAATGAACAGAGGACCAAAAATAGATATCAATCTTCCTGCCATAATAAGAGCAGAGCGGCCTATTCTATCTGCGAGATGGCCTCCAATAGGATAGAATATCGCTGATGCTAATGCGACGATTGAGAAGAATAGACCAACGAACGCAACAGAACTAAAGAGCTGTCCAAAATAATAGGGCATAAACATTATCCAGATACCATTCGCTGTAACTGCTATGGTGTTGCTAATCGTCATTGATAATACATTGTTCGTACCCTCTCTCTTCATGAAATTTTATCAATTAGGCGATGCATATTAATTATCACATTACTGTCAGTGATCAGTTGAATGGTTGGGTGTACCGCCTTCAAGTGTAGTTTCGCGGAAGATCTCAACAGAGGAATATGACGGAGGAGGGATATCTTCCTCTGGGACCCTATTCCGATAAGACCGAATTTGTAGGGCGACAACATACGACATTGCTGCGACAATACCTGCAATTGCACTAGGTGATGCTCTGATAGCCAGTGAAGAAGCCAATCCAATCATTTCTGAAAAGAGTGCAATGAAAAATACAGCAACCATTACTGAACGAACTGAATTGAAAATCTCATTGGATGCTGCTGCGGGTGCGACCAGAATTGCAAAAACAAGAATAGCTCCAACAGCTTTTGTAGCAAGAGCAATAGCAAGAGCTGATGTTATGAGCATCAGATAATGATATGCACGTGCATTCATTCCATGAGCCAATGAGCCTTCCATATCAACACTGACATAGATGAACTCCTTATTGAAAATTAAAGTGATAATCACCAGAAGGATTGCAATAGCTGCAAGAAGCACAACATCTACGTAGCCAAGTAATAGAATATCTCCCACTAAGTATCCCCATACTTGTGGGACCTGAGTCGGAGGAATATAGTACATTAGAAATACTGCGATACTCATAGATAAAGCAAAAGAAACTCCAACTGCAACCTCCATTCTTTGTGAGATTCCGGTTTCTCCTGCATAGCCTGTGACAATAGCCACAAAAACGCTGAAAATGAGTGCACCCATCATAGGATCAAACCAGGGTATAATACCAGAAGTCTGGAGGAATAAACCAAGAGCTGCACCCCCAAGAGCTGCATGAGCAACACCTGCTGTCAGGAATGATAATCCTCTGAATACCAAAAATGTACCGCTACTTGATGCAACAAGGGCGATAAAAATGGACCCAATTATTGCACGGATAATGAAGGGAGAAGATAGAATCTCTTGAAAAATATCAATCATGGCGATCAAATCCTGAGTCTCTTGTCACGCAATATCGATGACCCGCGTATTCAACTACTTTAGCAGTGGGGCCATAGACCTTTTTTAGAATCTCTGGATCCATTACATCACAGGGAGTCCCAATACCTACTATTGTGTTTTTCAAAAGAAGAACGTCGTGCACATAACTATGAATAGGATTCAAGTCATGAGTGATCATGATTATGTTCACATTGTTTTCCTTATGGAATTTGCCAAGAGCCTCTACTATCAAATCCTGACTTTCAGCATCAGTACCGGCCAAAGGCTCATCAAGAATCATCACAGACCCCTCACTTGCTAATGCTCTGGCAACAAGTACTCTCTGGCGTTGTCCACCTGATAACTCTGGAAATGGACGATTCCAAAAATCTTCCATATGGACTTGTTTCAATGCGTTACGAGAGAGTTCTTTATCTTTTCCCGATGTAAATCTTGGTGGACTCTTCTTAAGTAAGCGGCCCATCAAAACTATATCTTTCACCTTAAGTGGTACGTTTTGCTCTATCCGGTCTTTCTGAGGTACGTACCTCACAAGTTTCCTAATCTTTTGCGTTTCCTTGACAGAATCATATCCCATTATCTTGATGTACCCCTGAAGAGGAGTAAGTAATCCCAGGGCGGTTTTGACCAAGGTGCTTTTTCCTGACCCATTTGGTCCAATAATTGCTGTGAAACTTGGCGCATTGATACTGAAACTCACATTATGAAGAGCTAGCTCTCCATTTGGATATCTGACTGCAAGCCCATCGGCTTCAAACATCGGAGGTGATGACATTAGAGTAACCTCAATCTATATGATTCAACAAACAAACAGATACAGTTTGTGATTCTTTAATAAGGTCCCCATTCAATAGGGTTTTTATCATTATCAACTGCTTACATTAAGTAGAAGATGGAGGTCTCGAATCTTGAATAAACACAAGTCGATAATCATCGTATTCTGCCTTTTCCTAGCTGGAATATATATTCAAGGTGCGACACAAGCTCAAACAACATCACTTTCAGTTGTTGTATCAATAGCACCACTTGCAGGGATTGTTCAAGAGGTTGGAGGTGAATTGATAGATACCTCTGTGATTATGCCTGAAGGTATTGAACCACATACCTTTACCTTAACACCTGAAGATGTGCTTCTAGCAGAATCAGCAGACCTCCTAGTACTCACAGGTCATTTTACTTGGGAGGCGGATCTTCTTGAACAAGTAAATACTAGATTCATTACATTCGACAACCCGGAATCCATAGCAAACTACAAGGATCAGGGAGCAAGATATTCCCCCATGCCAGGGCATCATGTGGAGGATAGTGAGTATGGTCATGAAGATGGAAACCCTCATGCATGGTGGATGTTACCTTCAAATGCACTTGCAATAGCAAACACAACAAAGATTGCACTGTCTTTATTGAATTCTACAGCCGCTGCAACTTGGAATGCAAATTTTGAGGAATTTGTCAGAGATATTGAAACATTTAATGATCTCATATCCACAATAGACGATGCCTATGGTTTCTCGAACATGCATGCAGTCACTGTTTTTCCAGCAGAGGCGTATGTTGCAGAAGCATTCGGAATAACAGTTACAGCTGTACTTCAGGTAGATCAGGTATTCATAGACGCAGCAGCACTATTAGAGGTTGAGGGGGGCTTACGGAATGGATCAATACAGTTGATATTAGGATCTGACGTAGCTCGATTGCAAACAGGTGGTCAATTTGCACTACAATTATCACAAGACTCTGGTACTCCGCTGATTTGGTGGCAGACTCTCTTCTCTGATGGGCTCTCAGACTATCTAGCTATTATGACAATCAATTTGGGTGCTCTGACAACAGGATTAGATGAAGATGTAGGCCCAGCAACCTCCGAAGCTATTAACATTGTTCTGTTAGCGATAGTGGGAGTATTAGGAGTGATTGTTGTTATCGAAACTCTACTTATTGTACTGAGAGCAAGAGTGGAGTGAGGAAACGTAGAGATTACATCTCAACATTTGTGCCTAATCGCATATTGTAAATCTCAAACTCTAGACGTGTCAATTCATCTTGAATCTGTGTGTACTGTTTTTCAAACTCGGTGGAGCCAAGAATTCCAGCTTTTTTTGCCTCTACGAGACGCTTGAGTTCTCTTTGCTTCTCTGAAATCTGTCGTTTGAGCTCTTCCCATTTTTCTGGATCTGAATGTATAGATGAGTCCCAAGATGCACTGGAACCTTTCGTTTGATCAAGTTTTTGGACAATGTCATTCAGTGAGTCACGAATCTTATCATTCGAATCAGTATCCTGAGAGTCCTTACTCAAACAAATCACCAGCAAACGAATCCAAGTAATTACCCGTTTTATGCATTGAGATATATCGTTATTGAAGCAAGAATGGAAGTATTGGGACAAGTGGTAGGAATAGAAGAGTCCCGACAGTTACAATTGTTGCGGCATATCCTGAATCCAAATCAAAATTTGAGGAGAGAACAACATTCAGCACAGCAGGTGGCATCATAGCCTCAAGAAGAATCACATCTCTTGTAGAATCTGTAAGGCTGAAGAGAGGTAGAATAAGAAGAATGATGAGAGGTACAATGAGTTGTCTGATAGAAATTGGTTCTAGTGTTGAGCGGATTGCTTCTATTGAGAACCGATTTCCAACTTCAAGGCCTACTACAAATAGAGCAAGATAGGTCACGGTTGGTCCGTTGAATGACAATAAGGGTACAATATCAGAAGGTAGAGAAAAGCCTACTAAGAGAAGGATAAGTGAGGGGATAGCTACAAGGAATGGGGGAAAAAGCAATGACTTCTTCATTGTGGTTCTATAGTCACTCTCCTGCTCGCCATACTTTGAGCCTAAGAAAGCACCAAATGTGGCAATAATGGTCATCTGGGCAACCGACCAAAATGCAAGAATGACTACACCAGAAGTACCAATGAACATTAGAATAAGAGGTAATGGGAGAAATACGCCATTATTGAAAGTAACGCACAGGAGCATAGCACCTTGTTTTTTTGGTTCTAATTCGGACCTTTGAAGACGGAGATAAAGGATAGAAAAGCCCAGAAATTGAATGATTATTGTTAACGCTACAACAGCGGGGAGTTCAGTAATTGTGTCAATCTCAGCTGTAAGAAGAGCTTCAATCAATAGAAGAGGTAGTAGAATATTGATAACAAGCTTTGTGATTATTTTGGTCAAGTCATTAGATCTTTGTGATGCTTTTGCCACCAGAATCCCTAACAATATGACTACGTAGAAGAGACCTATTCGAATTACTAACTCTTCCACGGTTTGCATTATAGCACCTTGAATGTTGCAATTGAGAGTCAGGGATGAAGTTATCGGAAGAGGTATACTACATAAAGTACCGAAATCGTATACACCAGACTGTTTTTATTCACGCCAATCTAGGCGAAATGCGGATTGAATTTACTCTGAGGCAATGTTTATGACAGTTGAACCAACATCTTTTGAAACTCCAGATTCACAGAAAGATGTAGTTTCAACAGGAAAATCAAGAGAAACATACTATGCATGGACTGGATTAATCATTTTTGCTATTGTTTATACAGTTTTGATTTACTTACTCGGTCCGCTTTTAGATAGATTCATTCTATTACCTGACCAAGGGGCAGATTGGTATTATTGGAAATTACCAACTCGCAATGACTTTGCTATGCTTGTCACATGGTTTCTTTATTTGAGCCATCAATTCATAGTGTGGGTACTGATTTTCTTAGCTGCAAGAATTTACAAAGAATCTAACAGTACAAAACTGAGAGGATACAACTATGCAATGATTTTCACAACTATAGTCTTTTCACTACTACACTTAGCCCAGACCCATGTGAATTTCGATGGACTCGCACAGGATATCCCAATCTGGACAAGTCAAGGCTCTGTCATTGTAATGCTAGCTCTGGTTCTGGTTATGGAGAATCCTCGAAGAGGCCTTTTCCTAGGGAAGAAAGCCGGAAAACCCATGACAGCAAGAGTTGTTGGGGTTCTCCGTAGAAATCACAGTTACATCATTGCATGGGCTCTTGTCTATACATTTTGGTTTCACCCTGCTACAAGTGATCCACAGTTGTTGACTGGATTCATCTATATGATGTTATTATTCACCCAGATGTCACTTGCTTACACGGATGTTCATCTCAGGGCAGGATGGATTGCATTTTTAGAGTCGTTTGTTGCAATTCATGCGTTCGTTGTTGCAATTAATAACACACTGAACCCACAGATTAACAGCGCAGATATGTGGCCCATGTTCCTATCTGGTTTCGCATTTATGGTGGTCTTCACTTACATTTATGCATTCAAACCTAGAAAGGAGATTCGTGTATTCGCAGTACTTGCATACTTTGCAGGTTTAATATGGATATATCTTCCTGCACCCATTGGATATGGAAGGGACCCCATGCGAATAATGATGGTTGAGTTCCTATGGATTCCTATTACACTATATCTGCTAGCTTATGTATTTGCAGGGTTTGGCTACATATACATAAAGATGAGAAAAAGGGAAACATGAATGGAGTTCTTACCTTTTTCAACTCCTGTTACCTATGCAATTCCCTTCAGTGTTGGCATAAAATCACCATGTAGACTATATGCAGGAAGACGATGAGTCTTAAGCACTCACGCGATTTTTCCCGGGGACAGGCTGCTGATAACAGTCAGGACAGAATAGTTATATCGACTCATCGGTCATTGCGGCCGTCAACACACCTCGAGGGAAGCGGTCCTTATGGTCAGTGAATCAGCCAATAAGACGAGTGAACCATCAAAACCAACTGATGTTCTCATCATTGGTGGAGGCATGGCAGGCATCAATGCGTCTCTTGATCTTGCGAATGCTGGGCATCATGCACATATTATCGAACGTAGTGTGAGTATTGGTGGTAACTATGTAGCTGTCTACAAGATATTTCCAGCATTGGAATGTTCTGCTTGTGTTATGACCCCTCTAACAAGTTTTGTGGGAAAACATCCAGGTATTACAATCCACGCATTGTCTGAAGTTGAGAAGATTGAGGGCGATGTAGGAGATTTCATTGTCACTATTCGGAAGAAAGCAAGATATGTTGACGAGAATACTTGTACAGGTTGTCAATTATGTATACGAGCGTGTCCAGTTGAAGTGCCAAACGAATATGACTTTGGCCTCTCATTGCGAAAGGCAATATACATGAACTTCGCACAACAGATTCCACTTATTTCTACTATAGATCGCGAAGTTTGTATAGGCTGTGGGACCTGCGCTGCGGCATGTCCACAAGGTTGTATCAATTTTGAGGATGAGGATAAGGTCTTTGATCTTAATGTTGGAGCAGTAATTGTCGCAACAGGGTTCCAAGAGTACAAACCGTTGGACTATGGAGAATATGGTTATGGTATCTATCCTAATGTCATCACATCACTTGAATTAGATCGACAAAGTCACCCTACAGGTCCAACTGATTCTCATATCGTGCGACCTTCTGACGGGAAGGAACCTGAGAAGGTGTTGTTCATCAATTGTGTTGGAAGTCGTGATGTGCGAGAAAACATAGGTGGGTACAGTCAACACTGTAACAGGGTCTGTTGCTCATTTGGTGTGAAACTTGCTAAGGTCACACGGATGCATTATCCAAAGGACCACTGTGAGATAATTTACACCTACATCGATATTCGGACGGCAGGGAAGGCACTGGAAGAGTTCTATTGGGATGCTGAACATGGTGACCAAGATATCAAGTTCATCAGAGGACGTGTTGCTGAAATTAATGAGGACATTGATACACATGATCTCTCTGTGAAGATGGAAGACACAGAAAATGGTCAGATTATAGAGATTGATAATATTTCGATGGTCGTGCTCAATGCCAGTTTTAGACCGCCAGAGGGAAATGAGGACCTTGCTCAAATCTTAGGAATTGAGCTTGAAGAAACAGGGTATGTTAAGTCAGCTCATCCGAATGCACGAGCAATTGAAACAACAAGACCAGGTGTGTTCGTAGCGGGTTGTGCGCATGGCCCACGAGACGGTACTGACACAGTGAATGAAGGAAAAGGTGCTGCTATGGCAGCTCACTCACTTCTACCAATCCCAGAGCCTCTTGCAAAGGAAGAGATACCTCCTGCTGAGCTAGGTGATGAACCACGTGTGGGAGTCTTTGTATGTCATTGCGGAGGTATTATTGGAAACGAAATTGACGCACCGGGTCTTGGAGAGTGGGCTAAAGATTTACCAAATGTGGCGTACTCTACGGATTATATCTTCATGTGTAGCGATCCAGGTCAAGATTATGTTACACAGGCAATTAAAGAACACAAACTGAATAGAGTGGTTGTGGGTTCTTGTTCACCATTACAGCATGAAGCAACGTTCAGAGCAGCATTGGAAGCAGCAGGTCTTTCGGGCTATTATCTTGTTGGACCGGTTGGTCTAAGAGAACATCTCACTTTGGTGAACACTCAAGCTAGTCGCGATGAGAGGCAAGAGAAAGCTCAAGATATGATTCGCAGCGCAGTTGCGAAAGCTGTCAACAATGAAGAGGTTCCTGTGAAGACAGTAGAGGTGACCAAGAGAGTAATGGTCCTAGGTGGCGGTGTTTCGGGAATGACTGCAGCATTGGACATCGCGAAGAAGGGTTTTGAGGTTGTGTTAGTAGAAAAGACTGACAAGCTAGGTGGGAGATTAAATGACCTCTACAGGGTATTTCCCAACATGGAAGATGCACAGGAAATAGTGGGAGCACTCTTAGAGAGGGTTGAGAAAGAAAAGAAAATTACAGTTATACTGAACTCTACAGTCACTAGTCGTGATGGAACATATGGTAATTATGAGATGACAGTAAGGAATCACAGTTCTAATGAAAATACAGTTTATACAGTCGGTACAATGGTGATAGCAGTAGGTACAGATACTTATGAACCCAAGAATGGCGAGTATGGATGGGAAGAAGTACCCTGTGTCATGACCACACTTGAACTTGAAAAGAAGCTGAAAGCCGGAGAGATTACCAAAGCCCCAAAGAATCCTGTTTTCATACATTGTGTAGGGTCTCGTCAGACTCCAGGTGAAGGAAATCGGTATTGCTCACGAGTATGTTGTTCTGCAGTTATCACTATGCAGCATGAACTCAAAGAGATGTTCCCAGACATTCGGATATTCTCCGCATATAAGGAACAAATACGTCCTTATGCCAATGGAATGGAAGAGTTATGGAGAGAGAACCGAAGAAAGGGTATTTCCTATCTAAGATGGGTGAGGGAACGACCAGTCACGGTTGAAAAAGCTCCGGACTCGGATGAAGCAATTGTAACAATTTATGACACGCTATCGCAAGAAACATTCAAGATTAGATCGGATATGGTAATTCTTGCTGTTGGTATTGAAGCTCCCCATGATGTGAATAACCTTACGAAAGCAATTGGAATCAGTAGAAGTCAGGATGGTTTTCTTGCAGAGATGCATATGAAATTCAGACCCGTTGAAACAACTGTACCTGGCGTTTTTCTTGGAGTGACTTATGCAAAGAATATTGCAGATTCTATTAATCAAGCCCGAGGAGCGGCTAGTGAGGCAACTATTCCTCTGAATCTCGGAAAAGTAGATATTGAACTTCTTACTGCAGAAGTTGATGAGGAGCTTTGTGTTGGATGCGATCTTTGTTCTTACTCAGAGATCTGTCCATATGATGCAATCTCAATGGTTGAGAGAGAACCAGGGGTGAAAAAGAGCGTAACGGATGAGATGCGTTGTGAGGGATGTGGAGCGTGTGTGGCAATATGTCCAACTGGTGCCAGAGACCTCAGATGGTGGCGTGAAAAGAGTATACTAGATGAGATTGAGGAAATGTTGAAGGAGTGAACTCTAAATGACATCGATAAAGAGTCTCACCCATACATGGTCAGTTCTCAATAATCTCATCGGTGAGATGGAGAAAGCAGGTATCTTCATACCAGATTTGACCTACGGGGACTTAAGAAATGCAAAGATGGTTATTGAGTATTTGCGTTCATTCGGAGAGGAGATATCTGGAGACCGAAATGCAGACTTGACACTTCAAAATGAGGTAGAGTACAAACTCGAGATTCTCAAAAAGTCATTATTAGCATGGGCGGAAGAAGCACGAGGACAGGAATATAGGAGGAGTTGGGAGAAGCAATTTGATGATGATATCATGCTTGAAGGTGGGTTTGATACGAAAGAAACAGTTCCAATATCTGATCTACCTCATGAGAAGGATATTGGATTCTTCAGGATTCGACTTCCCGACGATATTCCTGTAGAAGTTATAAGCGAGATTGCAGAAGACTGTGAGGTTTTGATACACTTAGATGGCGACCGACATTTGCAGGTCAGTGGTAAAAGAGCCTGTGTTCGGGATGCAATGAAACGTATTGGTGAGTTGTTCTATGGAAAATCTCGATTTGAAAAAATATGATTCGTTCTCTCTGACACTAAGTGATAGGTATACGGATTACAGATAAAGACCCATTCCATCTCCAATTGTTGAATCCACCATAACAAAAACATTAATCCTAATAGGCAAGCGACCTACATTGTGTGAATGTATTGGCACAGAAAGCGATCTACGAATTTGATGCAAAGAATCTGATTGGAGTGAATCTGAAGAAGTATTCCAGAGATGTATGGAATTATGAGAGAATCACGATGATTAGTGTGGATACTGACATCGGAAAATGGGAAAAAGAGAATCCATGGCTTAAAACCAGTAGGTTGGTAATTAAACCCGATGTGTTGGCTGGAAAAAGGGGAAAATCTGGTTTCATCGGATTAGACTTGAAGTTGGATGAAGTAAAGGAGTATCTTCGGAAGAATTTGGGGCAGGAAGTAAAAGTTGGTAACGATAGAGGTGTATTATATCGGTTCATTGTAGAACCGTATATACTTCATGAGAAGGAATACTATGCATCAATAAGTTCGAATAGGACTCATGAAATAGTCACATTCTCAGATATAGGTGGAATGAATATTGAGGAAGAGTGGGAAAAGACTCAGAGTATCCAAATACCCATTGGGTGTGATCCAAGTGATGTTGATTTTGGTCAATTGTTGACTAAATCATCTGAAAATGCACAAGAAATTACAAAATTTTTAGAGAACCTTCTAAGAGTGTATATAGAACAGGATTTTTGCTTCATTGAAATCAACCCATTTACTATTGTAAAAAATGTAGTGATCCCATTGGATGCGAAAGCAAAATTAGATGATACATCTCATTTCTTACACAAGGATACATGGGGTAATCCTGAGAATCCGGTTTCATTTCCAACTGGATTTGGACAGACGAAAACAAAGGAAGAGGTATTTATTCAACAACTAGACAAAATGACTGGTGCCTCTCTTAAATTGACCATACTAAATGCGGAAGGGAGTATTTGGACAATGATAGCTGGTGGGGGAGCGAGTGTTATCTATGCAGACACTATTGTTGACCAAGGTTTTGGTCATGAACTAGCAAACTATGGAGAATATAGTGGAAATCCCACAGAGGAGCACACCAAGCTTTACGCTCAGACTCTTATTGACTTGATGTGCAGCAATAAATCTGAAAAGAAAAAGATACTCATTATCGGTGGTGGAATTGCTAATTTTACTGATGTCAGAAAGACCTTCTTGGGCATAGCTGCTGCGATACGAAAATCTTCTTCAAAATTAATTACAGAAAATGTCAGTATCTATGTGCGACGAGGTGGGCCCAATGAGAAAGAGGGATTGATGATGATGACAAAATTGGGAGAGGACTTGGGTATTCCAATCCATGTCTACGATAGATATACACCGATGATACGTATTATCCGATATGCTCAGGAGGAATCACATTGAAAGATTTTGAACTATTCACCAAAGAAACTCAAGGGATTGTCTATGGATACCAGATAAATGCAGTTCAGGGAATGCTTGATTTTGACTATTTGTGTCAAAGAGAGGTACCAAGTGTTGCTGCAATTGTCAGACCAACCCAGTCCCCAACTGTAGTAAAACAGAAGGTGTTTTGGGGTTTTAAAGAAATAGTAATTCCGGTTTACAGGACACTTGAAACTGCCCTCAAGAATCATATCAATGCAGATGTACTAATCAACTTCGCTTCGTATAGATCAGCTTTCCAAACGACCAAGTTAGCATTGAGTGCGGACACCATCCGAACTGTTGTAATAATCGCAGAAGGTGTACCAGAACGACAGAGTCGGGAACTCATTAAACTTGCAGAAGAAAAGAAGAAAATAATCATAGGACCTGCAACTGTTGGGGGAATAAAAGCGGGTGCATTCAGGATAGGAAACACAGGAGGTACTGTTGAAAATATCAAGTTATCAAAGCTTTATCGACCTGGAAGTATTGGTTTTGTATCAAAATCCGGAGGAATGAGCAATGAGATGTATTTTCAGATATCTCAGAATACAGACGGTGTGAATGAAGGCATATCAATTGGAGGTGACAAGTATCCGGGTAGTAAATTAATTGACCATATCCTAAGATTCGAGAAGAATCCTGATATCAAAATGATAGTGTGCCTTGGAGAACTAGGTGGTCATGACGAATACGACATTGTTGATGCAGTGAGAGAGAGCACTGTAAAGAAACCAATCGTTATGTGGGTCACAGGGATTTCAGCAAAGATACTTCCACAGGGAATTCAATTTGGTCATGCTGGTGCGATGGCGGATAGTGAAGGCGAAACTGCAGACGCCAAGAATAGAGCACTAGCTGGAGTTGGGGTTATTGTACCTGATTCATTTGATGATTTCAGTGATAAAATTCGCGAAACTTTTGAAACACTCAGAGAGAAGGGAGTCATAAAAGAGAGAGAGGAGATTGAACCACCTAATATGCCGATGGACTTCGACGAGGCTCTGAAACTTGGCATGGTCAGAAGACCTACCAGTATAACCTCATCAATCTCAGACGATCGAGAGGAGACGTTGACCTATAATCGAATTCCAATTGATGAGATAATTAAGAATGGAAAATCTCTTGGGTATGTCATAGGCCTTCTCTGGTTCAAGAGAGAATTGCCTGAATTTGCTCAGGAATATATAGAGTTGATTTTGAAAATCGCCGCAGACCATGGTCCAGCAGTTGCAGGTGCACATAATGCAATTGTAGCAGCAAGAGCCGGAAAAGATTTGATGGCCTCGCTCTCAAGCGGATTGCTGACCATTGGACCACGTTTTGGAGGTGCAATATCAGATACAGCCAAGTATTTCAGAGATGCAATTAAGTCCGGTAAGAGCCCTCAAGAGTTTATTGAATATATGAAGAACGAGATAGGAATGAATATTCCCGGTATAGGTCATAGAGTGAAATCGATTCAAAATCCGGACACGCGGGTCGAGCTCATAATAGATTTTGTTACTGAATCATTCTTGGTACATCCCAATTTAGATTATGCCATTGAAGTTGAGAAACTTACAACCTCAAAACGGAATAACTTGATTCTTAACGTGGATGGTTGTATTGGGGTCAGTTTTTTGGATCTCATGCTAAACTTGGGTTTAACAGATGAAGAAATGACTGAAGTGATTGAAGCAGAAGTTCTGAATGGTCTATTTGTACTTGGACGATCAATAGGAATAATGGGGCATATCTTTGACCAGAAACGCCAACAAGCTGGGCTATACAGACAACCATATGATGAAATATTGTATCTGGATGAATGAATCACGTTCAACGATAATACACTCGACTTGGATTCTTCTTAGCAATAGTGAGTTTGTTCTATCAAAAGGAGGGTCCGTCGATTTATTGAAATTTATTAGTAAATAACGAGCATTAAAGGCGCCAACTATGAGAATTTCATACTGAGAACTGATGAAGTTAAATATTACACAGATAATATGTGGATGATATGAAGGCTACTAGGATCTATACACGCGCTTGCATCTCAAGAATGCGTTCTAGGCAGCCTAGTGAGAGGGGCGAGGATTTATCAAAGGTTGAAGTTAGATTCGAATTTAAACCCAATTAGATATCTAGAATCTAAGACCATATTTTGAAGTATTTAGAAGAATTATAGAACTCAAAATAGTATTCTGGAGATTATGAGAAATCATTAGAACTCCATTTCAATATCCTTCTTCATTTTCATTATATATACTATTGTGAAGTAGTATCAAGTGAAAGATTATGAAACATGAGCGTGCGACAAAGATTACTGCTATTCTTATGCTTTTTATTTTATTCTCATCAATAGGCGGAGTGTTGGCCTTTCAAATTGCAGATGATGATCCGACAACAACTGACTCCGATGATGAAACTGAAGTTGAAACGGAAACTGAAATTGATGAGTATGAACCGGAGTATGAACGTGATAGTAACGGAACTGTCTGGGTTCAGTCAGACATTATGAGCGTTCGATTAGATTCGAACCACCCATCATACCAATTCTGGTATAGTAACGATGTAAATGGAAGTTTAGCCAAATTTAGTGTAAGCTATCGTATGGTAGTTGAATTTGAAGACTTGAATGGAGATGGGGTATATCAAGTTAATGAAACCATAGCATTCGTGCCTCTTGATGCATTTGACTGGAATCTACAGACTGGCTCAATCACGAACGAAGCAGGTCGAAATGAGGAAATCTATGTCACGTATATCAAAGGTGGTCTCAGCTCTGATGAGTATGAAGATGGTTGGTTTGATGACTGGATGCCAGGATACGACCACAATGAGGGTGATTTTATTTCATCGGACGATGATGGACTAGACCTCTCGAAATATGAAACAATGACTCTACAGTTCTATGGTCACATCTACATGGATGACTACATGGGACTGGTTTCTGATGATGAAGGAGTACAGGCTAATTATACCGTTAGCGGAGGTGTTGAATTCAAGATAGATATTGAGATTGGTAATTTCCCCTTTGAGTCGAATACCTCAAAGATAGCCATCCTGAATTATCTTGAGGAGGACCTAGCTTCCAATGAAGATTCCAATCACAGGTTTGTAACTCATGAAGATGATGGTGATAAGGAACTTGAGTCTGAAGACATTGATGAAACTTATGGTGAAAAGTTTGATGATGTTGATGACAATCATGATGGTGAAGATGATGATATTCAGGGTATTGCCCTCACTGAAGGCTCCACAAACACAACAAGAGGATTCTATCGTTGGGTAGACAGCGCTCTAATGACTCTTCCAAACAGTACTACTCAAGCAGTCAATGTAGGAGCGTCTTACTGGACTAATGGCGAAGCAATGCTTTTGTTCCTCGCATATCCTAATTTTGATGGCGGTTCCTTGATTCATGATCCATCACTGAAATTGGAGGAACAGTCCAATCCAGTTCCGTTCACTCCCACCACCAATCAGAACTTCCCAATTGAATTTGGAATAGCTGCAGTAGGTATTGTAGCAATCATTGCAATAGCTGCCATTGCAATGAAAAAGCGATAGTCTATTTGGACGGGGGTATACCTCCGTCCACCACACTGTTTTTGAAGTAGTTTGATGATGGAGAAAGCAGTAAGATGAATTACATGAATCAGAGAAGCTTGCATAGAAATGCAATACTAAGTGTAATCTTAGTGCTCACTCTATTTGGATTGATTCCCTTTAATGTCAATGCTCAGACAGACAACATTCTGATGAATAATACTACAGTCCGGAGTTCTATGTTATCTAATGGAACAACAATCATAGAATATTCTTCAACAGTAGTGAATCGAGGCACGACCGACATAAATCGATTAGAATTACGATTTGATGTTCGCACACTTGTCATTTATCATGGAGCCTCTAGTTCAGAAGTCAGCAGTATTTCAGCAACACCAATCGATACATACAACGTGCTTCTGGTACAACTCGCAGCCCCCTTACTATCAGGTGCTACCACTAATGTGTTTTTAAAATTCAAAACAACTGACCTTCAAGAACAATACGGAATATGCCCGGATACAGGTCTATGTCTACACAACATGATTTTCTATTTGCGACCTACGTATGAACATAGGAATTTTACATATATTGCGAAAATACCAACTCATGCAGTTCTAGCAGATGACACTTCACCTCTATTTCCTGAAGCTGACGGGAATTTCACTGACGGGAATACTCTAGGATTCTCTTGGTTTATAGAAAAAATCCTTCCAGGACAAGAGAGAGTCTTTATTGTAAAGTACGGACATTTAGTCACGGCACAGGCACCAGTAGAAATACCAACAGATATGACACTATTACTAATTATTGCACTTTTTTCAGGAGCGCTGATAGCAGTTGTGATAGAAAGAACACCCAAGTTACTAGCCCAACTCAGAAAACAGGAGAAATCACTTATTGTTGGTGTAACAAGTCACGAGAATGATGTGCTACGTCTATTAAAACGCAAAGGTGGGTCCTGTCCTCAACGGTTAATCTACGAGGAGCTAGATATGTCACAGTCGCTAGCGAGTATGATTCTGACAGGTCTTGAGGAACGTGGATTGATTAAGAGATTAAGAGATGGACGGGAGAATATGGTTCATATCATTGAGGACTAGGATTCGACTTTGAGACCAAGTCGTTTCCAATTTGGCTCGCTCTTTCGTTGTATATACTGTAAATGCGTTTCTAAACCAAACTCTTCAGGTTCATGACCAAATGCTAATGCAAGAAGTTCAGATACATGAATTATATCGTATTTATACTCAACTTCGAAATGTTTCTGAATTTCCACCTGTCCTAAATCAAGCTGTAGCTCACAGAATGGACAAGGTGTAACTATCATATCAGCACCACCCGCAGCCTCCAGACTATCAAATTTCTGCTTTGTGAAATCTAGAGCAACCTTCACATCTGCTGTTCGCACTGCGCCTCCTGCACCACAACAAATTAGTTCGTCCTTATACGGCACATATTCAGCACCGGATGCTTCGCAGAGATCTCTAAAAATGTGCGGATGTTCGGAATCGTCTTTCTGCTTCACATTCTTTGGCCTCATCCAGTGACATCCAGGATGAAGGGCCATTCTTACACCTTTGAAGGGTCTTGTGACTCGCTCCCTGATTTTTTCAATGCCTACCATACTATATAGAGCATCAACATAATGATACACTTCAATGGATCCTTTGAATTCTCGTCCAACTTCAGCTAGAGCTACATTGACTGCGGCACGAAGTTCATCGTCATGCTTGAGCTCATGATTTGCATCCCAGAGTGAAGCAAAACATCCGTTACAGCCGGTTGTGATTGGATGTCCACCTTGCTCAGCAATTGTGAGATTCCTTGCCGCTATTGAAGCCCAAGTGACTCTGTCAAATGAACCAAAAACACCAGGAGCAGGACAACAAGTTGCACCTTCCATATCTAAAAGGTCCATTCCGAGATCGGCAAAGACCAATTCGGTTGCTTTCTGAATACTAGGATATCTATGGGGAATAATACATCCTAAGAAATGATAGAATTTAGGATTAGTCATTGTTCAGCCTCCTGCTTGTCAGCGACCAACTTATCAAAACCAGTCTTCTTTGCAATTTTCATGATCTCCTCAATCGCTTCGGGATGGCTACTGGCATTTGGGGGTCGGGTTGGAAGATGAACCTTCTCTCGTAATTTCTCCCAAGTTTCACTATCAAGAGGCACAGCATGTCCTGTTTCGAGAACCTTCTGTGCTACTTTTTGATGAGGTTTGAGCATATACCCTTCTGCAACAGCCACATTCCGGATTGCTTTAATTACATCAGTTGGTGCAACATCTTGAGGACATCTATCGGTGCATGTATAGCAGGTTGTACAATACCAGAGTTCAGGGGAAGAGATACACTGTTCTTTGAGTCCTAAGAGTGCTTTTCTGATTATACCACGAACAAGATAATTCGTCCTTACACCAGCAGGACAACTTCCAGAACAAGTTCCGCACTGGTAGCAACTCTGTATGTTTGGTCCGCCAGTTTTCTTAATCATCTGGACGAATCCAGTATCGACTTCATCGATATCGATTGCGAATTTATCTTCAGTACTAGTCAAGAGAGTGCACCGACACTTTGTCCTTCCAAGATTTTCAGCCTTAAATCCATTGTCAAATGGTAAAGAGTTTGACCCTATTCAAGCTCTTTAAACCAAGAGAGATGGGTTCTGCGTATTTCAAATCCAAATCTCTTGTACATCCGATTAGCTTCTCTACGTCCTAACCCACTACCTGCGATAGCTTAATCCAGACCTCTTGTTTTCAGCTCTTTCAATAATTCATGAAAGAGCATGTACCCAACCCCGCTATTTTATGAGTATGGGACAAGCAAAGATTCATCATTAATAGAGTCTAAAAGTAGTACAATGTCGACATTTTGTCCTTCACATAAAAAAGGAGAAAGAATCGCATCGAGTGCAATAGGTTATTGTGGATCATGTCTTTCTAGTCATACAGCATATATGCAACATGCACTAGAAAACCATCGTTCAATTAGAACGCAAGAGGGTCTTATTGCATCAGTCCCTTCCGAAGGAGCTATTGTCTGTCCAGACTGTGGAAATCATTGTAGACTCATTGAGGGGGAAACTGGATTCTGCCATCTCAGAAGGGCTAGTGAAGGGCAGGTGACTGAAAAATATTCAGGAAAGACAATAGTGTCATGGTATTTTGATCCTTTACCAACAAACTGTGTTGCGGATTGGGTCTGCCCTGTGACTAATTGTGAAGAGATTGGTTTTGGAAAAGAGAGACTGAATAATCTCGCAGTCTTCTATGGCTCATGCAACTCGGATTGTCTTTTCTGCCAAAATGCTAGTTATCGCGAGATGATGGTAAGAGGAAGCCCTCTACAGACACCTAGAGAACTCGCGGATGCAGCAAATGATAAGACCGCATGTGTCTGTTACTTTGGTGGAGACCCAGCATGCAATCCTGAGCACTCTCTGAAGACTTCACAACTTCTCTATCAGGAGAGAGGAATAAGGGTGTGCTATGAAACTAACGGAAACATCTCAAGAAAGTGGCTACATTCAATAACAGATATTATACGTGAGAGTGGTGGCACAATGAAATTTGACCTGAAGGCAATCACTCCACAACTCTATACCGCACTCACTGGTGTTTCTAATCAAACGGTGTTGAATAATTTCAAACATCTTGCAGCCCAGGCTAGAGATAGAGAAGGGGAATTTCTGGTGGCTAGTATCCTTCTAATACCAGGATATATTGGAGTCGCGGAAGTTCGGAGAATTTGCGAATTCATTGCTAAATGTGATTCAAGTATTCCAACTGCGCTCCTAGGCTTTTATCCACATCATGCTATGAAGGACCTTCCGAGAACTAGCCTTAGACACGCGAATTCAGCTCTTCTTGAAGCACAGGAAGCTGGACTCTCTAATGTGAGGATTGGAAATGTTCACCTTCTCTCAAATGAGAAGTATGCATTTGACTAAAAAGAAATATGACCTATCCAGCATTCTTATAACGCCTCATACTAGGTCAGCTTATTCGGAGGTTTCCTTGTGACTGACTCCATAACTCGTGAAACAATAGGCTCTGATGATATCGATCCTGACTTTGTTAACGTATTGGTGAAAGCTGGTGCAGATAGAATCAGAACTTGTATTCAATGTGGAACATGTTCGAGTGTATGTCCTAGTGGAAGACGAACTGCATTTAGAACACGTGAGTTGATCCGGAAAGCACTACTTGGGCTTCGGGAGGAAGTCCTGTCAAGTCCGGACTTATGGTTGTGTGTCACATGTCACACTTGTCTCGAACGGTGTCCTAGGCAAATCAAGATAACTGATGCAATCATCATTATGCGAAACATGGCTGTTCAGGAGGGATTCATGCTTCCTCAACATAGAAAGGTTTCACAGAAACTACTTGAAACAGGACACGCTGTGCCAATCGATGAGAAGAATATGGAGATGAGAAAGGAGTTAGGTATTGGAGAGATTCCTCCAACTGTGCACTCTAGTGAAGATGCTCTTGATCAGGTCAAGAAAATAATGGAGATTACCGGTTTCAAGAAACTGATTGAAACTGAAAGGGAGGAGAAAGAATAATGACTGAAGCACGACACTATGCACTTTTTCTCGGTTGTGTTATGCCAAACCGCTTCCCGAACATTGAGAAGAGCCTTAGAGTTGTACTTTCTAAAATTGGAATAAATCTTGTCGATCTAGAGGGGGCAAGTTGTTGTCCAGCACCAGGAGTTGTTCGTTCTTTCGACGAGCCTACTTGGCTAGCTTTAGCTTCAAGAAATCTAGCTCTGGCTGAGAATATGGGTATGGATATCGTTACAGGCTGCAATGGTTGCTACGGAACATTCAAGGAAGCTCTCCATGTAGTACATGAACACCCAGAACGACTGAAAGCTGTCAAGAAAACTCTCAAAGATGTGGGGATTAAATACAAAGCAAATGTTGATGCCAAACATATTGTTGAACTACTCTATGAGATTGGTCCAAGCGGCATCCAGAAATTTGTAACTCGACCCCTGGAGGGTCTGAGAATTGGAGTACATTATGGGTGTCATCTCCTAAAGCCAAGTAAATTAAGACCATGGAAACATACTGAGCGGCAGACATTTCTCGATGAATTAGTTGAAGCAACTGGTGCTGAGAGTGTCAGTTATCAAGACAAATACCTCTGTTGTGGCGCAGGAGGAGGATTACGAAGTAGCAGTGCAGATGTTAGTACGGACATAGCGAGGGAAAAACTTGACCACTTGCTAGATGCAAAAGTTGATGCAATTCTCAATGTATGTTCTTTCTGCCATCTACAATATGAAGTTTCACAGGTACAATTGAACAAGGAACTTGGTGAGAATAAGTACCAGATACCAGTTCTGTACTATACTCAATTGTTAGGTTTAGCAATGGAAATTGATCCTGTTGAACTTGGTTTGGATAAGCATATGATAAGCACAAAACCAGTACTTGAAAAGCTTGGGCTATAATGTTCTAAAGTTTACGTCCTGCAATATAATATACAAAAACAGCCAAAATAGCACTTCCAATTATAGCGGATGACAGGATAATTGCTAGAGCACCACTAGGCGCTGGAGTTGTGGGGGCTGTGGTTGCAGTTGTTGTTGGAGTAGTTGTGGTTGAAACAATCGTAGTAGTACTCGATGTAATAGTCGGTGACGTGATTGTAGGAGAGATGCTAGAGGTAGTGGGTTCCGAGGTTGTTTGTGTTGTTGGCGTGACTACAACACTTCCAGCTGTAAATGTACCATCAGAACGATCAAATGCTGTATAGATACCATCAGATACTCGAACCTCTATCAGATATGTAGATCGTAGAAGAAAATCAGTACTATTCCATGGAAACCATTGTTCTTCGAGATTAGTAGAGAGAAGCATGAAGCTCTTTCCACCATCAGATGAGAGAAGCACTTCGAATGTCAGAAGTTCTACGGTATTGTTATCCCATGCCTTCCAGGTAATATTGTTAATACCGGTCCATGCCTCACCACCATTGGGTGTGAGTACTGTAATTCTAGGTGTGAAAAAGTTACCAAGAAATACGTTGTATATTCTTTCACTGAGTATTGAACCGTTTACGAGCGATGCAATCATATTGATAGTGCAGGTATGATTTGCTCCAAGAGCTCTAGTATTAATTTCCACAGACGAATCATCAGTTTCAGCAGTAATCCAATATGGGACAGCGGTTGCATTGACAATAATTTGAGTGTGGTTGACATCTTCACCTGCAATCCAAGTCGCGTTAAGAATTATCCTATCGCCAATGACACGATCACCATTTTTCACAATCGTTTGTGTTGAATTCCACACAGAACTAAAAGTCAGATTGAACAGGCCAGTCCCGGAAACAACTGTGGAATCACCGGGCGGATGGAATACCTCTGGTTTTGATATATTGTCAAACGAAGTGATAGGAATAGCAGAAATGCCTAGAAGAAGAATTGTCAATATGAATAGGTATGATTTTTGGATGTACTTCATTCCTAAACCTCTGCGATGCAACCGAGCCAGATATTTATCGTCGGATATTATTACTCGACTTCTATTGATAGTTCTATTTCTAGAACCTAGTCTGTATCTTCCGGAAATGGTTGTTGCCTCCATGTTGTAAAAGCCTCATACCAAAATATCATACATACTGAAGCAAGTAGGCCAAGGACAAACCCTGAATACCAATCAAAGTATTGCCAAAGGATTGTTCCCAGAGCAGCTGTTAGTGATGTGTAAAAGGTCGCATAGAATAGGAACCTAGGAACCATAAGTCGTCCGCTACCAATAAACTGCCGCAGGATTCCAACTCTAACATCACGAATTACGGTATACTGACCATGAACATTCTTGTCTACCAGACCAAAGTCTCGTAGACGCTCCAAATGATGCATTGAAAGGGATGGGCTTGATAGATCAGCTCCTCTTTGAATTTCACGTGCTGTAAGCGGTTCGGGATGACGGAGCATGTACCAATAAACACGTAGAGTCCTACCCTTGAGAGAAGCTGCTAGCTCATCCTCAGTCATCTCATCATGGGTCAAGACTTATCACCGCTCATTGCACTACATTGAAGATTATGTAAATCATTCTCTTAACTTTGGTCATTATCGAATTCCAAGAATGTCCACATAAGTAAGGCTCTTATAGCTCATCGCGCCGCGATTGTTTCAACGGGTTATGCAATCTCAAGATTGCCCTCCTAAGAGTATGGTGAACTGACTGTCACAGATAAGGAAGAGGAACATAACCGATGTCAACTGTTCGTAAGCCAATTACACCAAAACCTCCCCGGACAAGACAGAAGGTCTTGGTCATTCTTCAAGAACAATGTAAACAGTGCAGTCTCTGTGTTGAATTTTGCCCAAAGAAAGTCCTTTGTTTCGATACTTCAAAGTACAATCGAAAAGGGTATCATCCAGTTACAGCATGCGATATTGACGCGTGCGTAAATTGTGAGTTCTGTGAACGAATCTGCCCTGATATGGCCATTTTCTTAGCCGACAGGGAGGAAGCTCGAGTAGCTTATGAGAAGGGTGCGATTGAGGAAGGTACACTCATTCCTGAATTTGAAGAGGAAACCAAGGAGGAATGAAATCGATGCCTGAACGTGTTATGTTTACAATGGGAGACATCGCTTGTGCAGAAGGAGCTTTGAGTGCAGGATGCAGATACTTCGGAGGGTATCCAATCACACCAGCTACAGAGATTGCTGAATGGATGGCACTCAGAATGCCAGAGCTGGGAGGCGCATATGTTCAATATGAAGACGAGATTGCATCCATAACAAGTGTCATTGGTGCATCTTGGACTGGTACAAAATCTATGACAGCTACTTCGGGACCTGGAGTCAGCTTAATGTTAGAAGCAATCGGACTTGCTGTTATGACAGAGACCCCATTAGTTCTTGTCAATATCATGCGCGGTGGACCCAGTACTGGACAGCCAACCAGGGGTCAACAAGGTGATGTCATGCAACCGAAGTGGGGTAGTCACGGAGATTATCAAATAATCGCCTTAACTCCTGCGTCAGTTCAGGAAATGTTCGATCAGACTGTCAAAGCATTCAATCTCGCTGAGAGATATCGTACGCCTGTTTTCATTCTTGCAGATGAAACTGTTGGACATATGAGAGAGAAATTAGTCATACCAGATGGAAAGGATCTCAATCTGGTATATCGAAAGCTTCCTACTGTTGATCCTTCAGAGTATCTTCCCTTCAAGCCAGATGAGGACTTGGTTCCTCCAATGGCTCTTCTTGGCTCTGAGTATCAATTTTATGCAACAGGATTAACTCATGATGAACAAGGGTATCCAAGTGACAAGGAAAAGGTTCAGATAGACCTTATCACAAGACTCAATGATAAAATCATCAAAAACTCTGACAAGATTATCGATATCGAGAAATTCATGCTTGATGATGCAGATATTGCAGTTATAGCATATGGTACACCTTCTCGAAGTGCTAGGAAAGCAATCAAAGATGCTAGAGAAGAGGGAATCAAAGCTGGAATGCTCAGGTTCAAGACCGTTTGGCCGTTCCCAGAGAAGGAAGTTCAAGAACTTGCCGCAGAGGTCAAACATATTATCGTTGCTGAACAAAACTTGGGACAGTTGTATTACATGGTGAAAGCAGAAGCAGCCCCAACACCTGTACATTTGATGACAAAACCTGCAGGAATGCCTCAACTACCACATGAGATACTTAGCAAAATCAAGGAGGTCAAATCGTTATGACTGAAACAGTACCAATCTTAAAACACCCAATGGCGAAGTACATTCGAGAAGATCGTCAACCTTGGATATATTGCAGCGGTTGCTCTATAGGTATTGTGTCACAGATGTTAGCAAGAGCTATTGATAACCTAGGCATAGATTTTCACAAAGTTGTCGTTGTAAGTGGCATAGGATGCACAGGAAGAACTTCGGGTTATTTCAAAACAGGCACCTACCACACAACTCATGGGAGAGCAATCGCATTTGCGGAGGGTGTGAAAATTGCTAATCCCGAACTTGAGGTGATTGTAGTCAGCGGGGATGGAGATATTGCGGCGATTGGAGGAAACCATCTCATTCATGCTTGCAGAAGGAATATCGATATCACAGTCATATGCATCAATAATATGAACTACGGTATGACAGGTGGTCAGTTTGGACCTACTACTGAGCACGAGAAAATTTCACAGACTAGTCCAGGTCCAATTGGAAACCTTGAGCATCCGTTTAATTTAGTTCAACTCACAGCAAGCTCAGGTGCAACATTCGTTGCAAGATGGACTGCAGTACAAGCAAGAAGAGCAACAAAGTCGATTGAGAAGGGAATTAACAAGAAAGGATTCTCATTCATTGAGATAGTAGGAGCTTGCCCAACGGCTTACGGTAGAATGAATAGGTTGGGGGACGGTGTCCAAATGCACCAGCATCTCATCGATGTTGCAGAGATTCAGAACGGACTCGAGCCACACCTTGCAGAGATTGACTACGACAATAGAATTGTCTGTGGTGAATTTGTGGAGATAGAAAAGCCCGAGTATACTGCAGTTTTACGAGCAGCCCAAGAGAAATTCAAGAAGAAGTGAGTTGCATGAGTCGTTACGAAGTGAGGATTGGTGGATTTGGTGGGCAGGGTGTCGTTACTATGGCAGTAGTTCTTGGAGAGACCCTATCACTAATAGACAAGAAGTTCGTAGTACAGACTCAGAGCTATGGTCCTGAAGCCCGAGGGGGAGCAAGTAAAAGCGAGATAGTCATTAGTGATGAGGAGATAGATTATCCTAAGGTACAAGCACCAGATGTGTTCATCGCATTGAGTAGAGCGGCATATTTAGAGTATATCGACGGGCTGAAAGAAGATGGAATTTTAATTGTCGATGAGGATCTAGTAGATATAGAAGGCGATCTTCCTGATAAACTGAAAATCTACAAGGTACCTGCAACGCGAATTGCAAATGAGGATATAGGTAATAGACAAGCAACCAATGTTGTCATGCTTGGTGTATTCTGTGCGATAACAGGTATGGTATCGGTAGAAGGGCTTAAACAGCAAATTGAGGAACGGTGGCCAAGATTCAAGGATTCCAATTTGAAGGCAATTGAGCTGGGTCTAAAGGCAGGTAAAGAAGCGGTTCTGGTTCATGCGTAGTCAGTAGTTCATTGGATAGAACTGGAGGTCCTTCATTAGTAAAATCTCCGCATGTAGAATTATACAAAGGAGACAGAATACTACAAGAGTTATAGAGAAACGATTTACGATAGAGTTGTATAGTATTATAGACTATTCAAACGCCAAGAGAGCAGCGCCTAAGGCACCTGTGAATTGTGGATCTTTTGGCATCCAAAGTGTACATTCAATTTGCTTTGAGAGATAATGACGAAAAGCGGGATTTAATGATACTCCACCCGTCACTCCTACAGGAGGCTCTATCTTTACTTGTTTTGCTAATGATCTTACTTTTGACGCCATTGCTAGATGAACACCTGCCGCTATATCTTCAGGAGCATCACCAGACCCAATACGTCCAATTACCTCACTCTCAGCAAATACAGTACAGGTACTGCTGATTTGACTAGGGTTTTTAGATTTTAGAGCAAGTGGTCCTAACTCGTCTAATGATACATCAAGAACTCTGGCCATGACTTCAAGAAATCGACCGGTACCAGCACTGCATTTATCATTAAGCTGGAAATCTTCAGGACGCCCATTCTTCCCTATTCGAATAGCCTTGGAGTCTTGTCCGCCCACATCAATAAGTAAGCGAATGTTTGGATTCAGATGATGTACACCAATACTATGACAAGTAATCTCAGTAACATTGCGCATGGCAAAATCAACGCTCGCTCGGCCATAACCTGTAGCAATAACCGTACATTGTTCTCTTGACACACCTGCTGCATCACATAATCTTTCCATGATGCTATTTGCTGAAGCAGATACAGATGCACCTGTATTCTGTAGATATTTGGTTAACACAGTTTTGTCAGGATTTAACAGCACTCCCTTTGCAGTTGTAGAACCGATATCTAGTCCAACAGGAATAGCAGGAAGCTCGGCCAAAATACTAACCTCAGACAAACATCTCTAATAGTGCATCAACGCGAGTCTGAATCTGTGCTTCATTGAACAGTCTACTGTCCACCATATCACCCTCGATGATTACTCCAGGTACTCCCGTTCTTTCTGTGACAATTTCTTTGGATGCCATCTGACCGAGGGAGTATCTCTTACAGGATCTCACAGAAAACATGATGAAGCCATCAAGATCATAATCCTTAATCAGTTGACACATCTTGTCAATCTTGGCGTTAAGCCCCTTGTTGAGGTATACATTTGAATACATACCTACCATCTCATCCAGAATGGAGCTTACATCTACACCTTCTATTGCGCCAGACCATGCATGCGTATATGTATCCGCAGGAAAACTAACACCTCTGGCAGCAAGTTGGTTGAAGAAACGTAAAATGAACCATGGAGGAATATTGTCCCATAATAGACGTATCTTCTCATCTCCGACTGCACCGATATTCTGTTTGACCCGGTCTTCCACCTCTGCAAATAGCATCTCATAGAACTCAACACAATGTTCAGTTCCTCGACTGGACACGACTGGAGCCATTGTCAAGAATCGATCTGCACAGTTCAAAGGACTCGGTTTATTCTTACATGCCTCAAGGGAATTGGTCCATAGATTAATTGCATTACTAGAGAGGTCAGCAACATTGCGGAATTTATCATCCTCAAGAGTCGTGTTGAATGTACTTGATAGAAATCCAACCAATTCGTTCAAACCATTTCTCACGTAAGCACGATGATGAGGAAGTTGTTCACCTTCAACCGGAGGTGTATCTAACAAGAAAACAGGTGCTCCAGTCATTTCGGATATTGCATCATACCATCGAAGCACTGTTCCACAGATATTGTTACATGCAAGAAGAGCTTGAGGAGGTGGGAGTGATCCCATAGGGACATCATCAGGTCGTTGTGTAGAACCTATACTTGCACGTGCGTACGAGCAGAGTTCCTGTGAATAACCTAAGTCCTCGGCATAACCACAGACTTCAGGGCCTATCTTTTGTGCACCAATAATTGCACCGGCCTGTTCTGGATACACAACTCCAACGTCCATAGCTATGGGTATCTCCACCGGAAAACCAGAAGTGACCCAAGTTAGACGCCCATTTTCACTAGCCTCAAGCGCTTCAAATCCTTGACGAAAAGCTATCTGTTGCAGAAATGCTTGTGTTTCCAGTTTTCTGTATGGTTTTTCGGTTTTTTCTCTCTCTTCGGTCATTTCAACACCTCTACTCTGACTCAAGTTGTTCGAGGAAACTCTGAATTCTTACACCAAGCCTTGATAGATCTGAGAGTTCGGGATCTATTGGTAGACGTACAATAGGGAGATTCATCTCTGAAACCGCCTTCTCTAACGAAGGTGTTTCGAATTCATCTGGATCACAGAATGACTGCTCACATACTATCAGCCCGTGAATATTGAGATTCGAAATCAGATCTTTTAGGTAAGTTACTCTATTTCGAAGTCCCTCCTGCGTTGGTTCTCCAGGGGATGCTAAAATTGATTGTGCCATTGCACTGAAGGGGTCACTCCCATCAGGTGGTGGTGTGAATACAGTCTTGAATCCAAATGATAGAATATCGAGCACAATTACAGAGTCAGATGTCTTGGGAAGGATTTCAATAATTTTTGCTATAGCCTCAGGTTCTGTCATACCACCAAGGACAGCAATACGAGGACGAGGTAGATTAGGAGGCAACTTGATATCTTGAAATTGGTGAGTTAGGATACCTTTTCTAATCCGTTCAATGTCTTCTCTGAAACCACTCTCATCCACAACCTGTTTTGCAGCTGTTCTTACACGCTCAAGTGCTCCATCTCCGGGTGCTGATAGAAAACCCCGCACAAGTGATGCTAATGAAGAGTAAGTGATGATATCAGGAACAAGAAGACGGACAATATAGAGAGTCTGAGCGGCCTCACGAAAACTTTGCATGAAATCAACAGCTTTACTATACTCATCATCAAAAAAAGGCTGGCCTAGTTCATTTGATAGCTTCTCACTAAGTAACCTGAGCTCTTCGGCTAAGAATCTGATAGAAGCCTCACTCGTATCCGCAACCGGGTATGTTAATCGAAATACATTATCTTCAGGAAACCTGACACGCCAAACATCACCTAAGTTCTGAAGTGAATCACACGTATTTCCGGGAAAAATAAAACCTGACACTTCGGGTAATTGATTCATTTCACGTTGGCTATACATATTACGTATTAGTGAACAAGCAAAGGTCTGAAGAGATGTTTCGTATGCGCCACCAATGTTTGAATCAGTTCTAAGTAGAGTAGGAATGAACCCATGCGCAAGAATAAGTTCGTAAGGAGCATGAGGATAAAAAATACCAATAGCTAATCGACCAGATTCAACCATCTCACCAAGTTCAACCTTAGACTGCTCAATTACTTCATCAAATGTCAATGTGGTATGCCTCTTGAGAAAATGTGATTCGCCCTGATGACTATTTAATTTGATAGCGTTAGAGAGGTCTTATTTGTTGTGTTCGAAAGAATTAAAGTAAAAATATCGTTGAATCCATACAATTTTTCAATTTCACTACCCGTAGAAGGCTATATCAGTAAGAAATCATCAATATATCAGAAGATTTGTGGTCATTTCATTCGAGAAAAGACCATGATTAAAATATAAGAGGAAGAGAGAAAAATGGAAGAGATGCTATGGCATAAGAATAGATGGCCTCAAACTGTCAAGAAATCGCTAGATTATCCTGATGAACCACTTTATACACTGCTTGATCGGATAGCTGACAAACATCCTGATGCCCCGTCCACACTATATTCGGGAGTTGCACGGACTTTTTCAGATGTACGTGATTCAGCCAACAAGATTGCAAACTTCTTGGAGAGTAAGGGTATCAAGAAGGGAGACAGAGTTGCTATTTTTCTACCCAATATGCCACATTACCCGCCGGTATTCTTTGGAATTCTAAAAGCGGGAGCTACAGCTGTTACTTGCAATCCAGCATATACAGCTGGTGAACTCAATTTTCAACTTAAAGATTCAGGTGCAAAAGCAGTCTTTGTTCTAGATCATCCTAAATTCACACCACTTGCATACGACGCTATTGAGGGAACAGACGCTAATATTGTTATAGTCTGTGGTGTTAAATCATTCTTACCAAAGGCTAAAGCTGTGATAGGAGGATTACTTGGAAAGATACCAAAAAGTGCATTCTACAAAGAGGGAATTACATACCATTATGATGATATTATGATGAACAATGAAGCTAAAGCCCCAGACGTCACAATTAAACCAAAGGAAGATTTAGCATTAATTCTCTACACTGGCGGAACCACAGGAACGCCAAAGGGTGCGATGCTTACTCATAGTAATCTATACAGTAATGTCATCCAAATCGATGAATGGGTTCAATTAGAGCCTCCTGAGGGTGGTGCGCCTCAGAAGCTGAAGCCTGGTGAAGAGGTCTTTGTGGGTGCCTTGCCCTGGTACCATTCATATGGGCTGACCCTAACAATGGTTGCTTCATATCTTACAGGTGGTGCCTTAGTCTGTATTCCAGACCCAAGAGCAGGAAAACCACCTATGTCTGAATTACTCTCGGAGATTCAGAAGAATAAGGGAACTATCCTTCACTGTGTCCCAGCCCTATATGCAGGAATCGTGAACCATCCGAAAATCGGAGATTACGACCTATCAACCGTTAAGGCATGTGGATCTGGAGCGGCTCCACTTCCACCAGAATTGGCAAAACAATTCGAGGCAGTGACAGGCGCTACACTGTTTGAAGGCTATGGTCTTACTGAAACGGCTCCTCTTGCCACAGCTAATCCTTCACTCAAAAGTCTTAGGAAATTTGGCTCGATTGGAGTACCAATATCAGACACATATGTTGCTGTTGTAGATCTCGAAACTGGAAATAAGGAGCTTGGAGTTGGCGAAACCGGTGAGATTGCCATCAGCGGTCCGCAAGTTATGAAGGGTTACTGGAACAAACCAGATGAAACTGCAGCAGTATTTCGCGAGATTGGTGGAAAGCGATATTTCCTTACAGGAGACATCGGAAACATTGACGAGGATGGCTTCTTTACAGTATCAGACCGGAAGAAGGACATGGTGAATGTAGGTGGTCTTAAAGCATATCCAAGAGAAATAGAAGATATTCTCTTTGAGCATCCTGCTATATCAATGGCTGCAGTCATCGGACTCCCACGTGAAGATGACCCAAGCAATGAATATGTAAAAGCATACGTCATTCTGAAACAAGGGGCAACTGCAACACCTGACGAAATAATAGCATGGGCTAAGGACAAGATGGCTGGCTATAAGAGGCCAAAAGAGGTTCAAATTGTCGACACTCTACCTATGAGTGCAGTTGGAAAGGTGTTACGAAGAGAACTTCGTGATGCGGAATTAGCCAAGAAATAGTCAAACGATAGAGGAGGTTTATCCTCCTTTTTTTTTATAATTCATCTTTTTTATTCTACTAAAAACATATCAACCACATTGGTATATCGTTATGAATAGCAAATCAGTAAGGAGTAAAGAGAAATATGGAAGAGCAGTATTGGCATAAAAGTGCTGTTTGGCCTAAAAAGACCCCTGCATCATTAGAATATCCAGAAGAGCCACTATTTGCAATGCTCGACAGGGCTGCAGATACAAGTGGTGATTTGCCTTATACATGGTACATGGGAGTTACAAGGACATTTGCACAAGTAAGAGATAATGCAGACAGGATAGCTAATTTCCTCGTTAGTCGAGGTATACAGGAAGGAGACCGTGTAGCTATTTTCATGCCCAATGTCCCACATTATCCAGAAGTGTTCTTTGGATCACTCAAGACTGGAGCAAAGATTGTCACTTGCAATCCACTTTACAAAACAGGCGAACTAAACTATCAGCTGAGAGATACAGGAGCTAAGGTAATCTTTGCGTTCGATCATGGTACGTTCGTACCAACATGTTACAAAGCACTAGAAGGAACCGACATTGAAACGGTGGTCGTTTGTAGCATAAAATCATTCTTACCAAAAATAAAAGCAGTATTGGGGGGAATACTAGGTAAAATACCAAAGAGTCCATATTATGAAGAAGACAAGACATTCTTTTACGAAGATATTCTTACCAATTACGAACCACATGCACCCAATGTCACCATTGACCCATACAGTACTGCGTTACTCATCTACACTGGTGGAACTACAGGGACTCCGAAAGGTGCAGAATTAACGCATCATAACCTCATATCAAATGTACTCCAAATCGGAGAGTGGGTGTATCTAGAGGAAGAAGATGTTGGTCGGTCAGGTGGGGTTAGGTATGGAGAGGAGGTGTATGTAGGGGCAGTTCCATGGTATCATTCCTACGGGATGACTCTAACGCTTCTGATGTCCACGCATTATGCAGGTCAGCTAGTCTGTATACCAGATCCTCGAGCTGGAAATCCACCTCTGACAGATTTGCTTAAAGATCTAGAAAAGTCAAAAGGAACGGTTTTGAACTGTGTACCTGCCCTCTATGCAGGTATTATAAACCATCCAGACATAAGAAATTTCGACCTTTCTGAAATTAGTATATGCAGCTCAGGGGCAGCGCCATTGCCTCCTGAACTTGCCAAATCATTCGAAGCAGTTACAGGTGCAATTCTCTTTGAGGGTTATGGGCTAACAGAAACATCACCTGTAACCCATATCAATCCTACAAACAAGCGAGACCGTAATTTTGGATCAATTGGAATTCCTATTTCGGACACAATTTGTAAGATTGTCGACCTTGAAACTGGGAATAAAGAGATGCCAATTGGAGAAACAGGTGAAATTGCCATCAACGGTCCCCAGGTGATGAAAGGATATTGGAATAAACCAGAAGAAACAGCCAATGTCATGCGTGAATTTGATGGAAAACGATTCTTTCTAACCGGAGATGTTGGGCACATGGATGAGAATGGTTTTACATATGTATCAGATAGGAAGAAGCAGATGATCAATGTAGGTGGTCTGAAGGCATATCCAAGAGAGATTGAGGATATCTTATTCACCCATCCGAAAGTCAAGATGGCAGCAGTGGTAGGAATACCACGAGATGAAGACCCAAGCAACGAGTTTGTCAAAGCATTCATACTGCTAAAAGATGGAGAGACTGCCACCGAAGAGGAATTTATTGCATGGTGTCGAGAACAGATGGCGGGATATAAGCGACCCAAGGAGGTCGAGTTTAGAGAGACATTGCCAATCAGTAATGTTGGAAAAGTACTAAGACGAGTTCTACTAGAGGAAGAACTCGAGAAAAGAGCAAAATAATAGAAAATTAGAATCAAAAAAATGAGAAGATATATCTCTGAATACATCGCATCAACATCGGTGTCATTATGAATAAAGAGGAGATTTTAGCAGAGCTTCAAACAATGGCAAGTAGATTTGATGATCCAAAGATTCAACGACGTTTCAAGGAGTACAACAAGACCCTTCAATTCAGCTTTCCTGATCTTGATGCACATCTCTTCATGAAAATAGGTGACGCTGAACTCCTCGAGGTCGGTGAAGGGCAAATTGAAGATGCTGAACTTAGTGTCACAATGGACTCGACCATCTTCAAGAAAATCATTGAAAAGACAGAGAGTCCAATGGCAGCGTATTCAGAAGGGAGACTCAAAACAAAGGGAGAGGTACCAGACCTTTTGAAATTACAGAAATTATTACTTTGAAAGGTAAGTTAGGAGGAATGAGTCTGAAAGTACTCATCACAGCTCCATTGACCCAAGATTCACTCGATGAGCTATTTAGAATGGGTCTTGAAATAGAGTATCATCCATGGCATGCAACAGGAAAGTTGCACTTGAGTGATTCACTATTGAGCATCGTTAAAGATACCAATCCTGATATCCTAATTGTTGAGGGAGATGAAGTAAAGGAAGAAATCATTACAGAGAGTAGTTTGAAGCTCATCGGAAGTGTGCGTGGAACCCCCAATAATGTCGATGTTGATTTTGCAACATCTAAGAACATTCCAGTGGTGGCAGCTCCTGGAAGAAATACAAATGCTGTCGCGGAATTAACTTTGGCACTGATTCTCAGTCAATCACGGAATATTGTGAAGACTGATAGGATGCTGGTAAGAGATGAGTTCATGGTGGATAATTTTAGCGACTTTGCTAAGATGTACACTTCATCAATGGGTTTCGAACTTGCAGGTAAGACTGTAGGAATCATAGGTCTTGGAAGAATTGGATATGAAGTTGCTAAAAAGCTCAGATGCTTTGGAGTCAAACTACTCGTGTACGACCCCTTTGTTCAAGTAGATAAATTAGAATCAATCGATGCAGAGAATATGACACTTGAGAATCTGCTTAGAGAATCGGATATAGTAACAATCCATTGTATGCCGACTCCTGATACTAAAGGTATGTTGGGAAAGGAGGAATTTGCGATGATGAAAGAATCATCTATCCTCATCAATACATCACGAGCTTCGATTACCGACGAGTATGCACTTCATGATGCTCTCAAAAATAAGAAAATAGCTGGAGCAGCTTTAGATGTATTCTCAATGGAACCAGTAGATTGTGACAATGTATTTCTAGAACTTGATAATGTGATTGTGACACCCCATATTGGCGGAAACACAATAGAAACAATTGAGCGACAGTCAAGGATCATACTGAATGAAATCAAGGCATTTGTTAATGGAGAACAACTTGAGTTCTGTCTTAACCCCGAAGTCTTCGAATAAGGAGGAATCAATTATGTCAATAGCAGCTATCGATGCTGGAACAACTGGTGTTCGTTGCATGATTGCAGGAAATAGAGGAGAGGTTCTATCAATTGCTCGTCGCCATTGGGATTATATTACTCCACAGCATCTAGAAATTGCAAAGGAATTTGATACCGAAAGATTCTGGGGATTGACCTGTGATGTAATCAAAGAAGCAATTCGTAAATCTGGCATCTCGGTTTCAGATATCGAAGGTGTAGCGACTACTAGCCAAAGACACGGAATTGTCCTTCTAGATGCAGATGGAAAAGAGCTCTATGGAGGGCCTAACATCGATGCACGGGGAGCTATGACGCAGTTCGTCATAGAGGATTCGATTGGTGAGAAGTATCATGAGATCACAGGTTGCTGGCCACCCATGATGTTCGCTCCCACAAAGGTAGCTTGGTTTGAGGAGGAAGAACCTGATATTCATGAAAAGATTGCGCATCTATTACCGATTAGTGATTGGATAACACACAAACTCTCAGGGGAATGTGTCACAGAGCCCTCCTCTGCTAGTGCAACAGGATTCTATGACATAAATAAGTGGGAATGGAGTCCTATCGTTATATCAGCAGTAGATATGGACAGGAATATCCTTCCGGATGTGGTTCGAGCAGGAGAGATTGTTGGTGAGGTGAACAGGAAAGCTGAGGTTGCGTGTGGACTCCCACAAGGCTTGCAAGTAATTCAAGGAGGGACAGATACACACTGTGCGCTCTTAGCCTGTGAGGTAAAAATGAATGAAATCACAGCTATCGCAGGAAGCACAACGCCAGTAATGACGATTATGAATAAGATAGTATGCGCACCTGAACAGAGAATGTGGACCTCTTGTCATATCTTACCTGGACAGTGGACGATGGAAAGCAATGCAACATTGACTGGCGCATATATTGAATGGGTTATTGGGCTCCTCTGTGAAAAATCAGATGATTCTGAAAAGTGTCGAGAAAAAATCCTCGATAATTTATCAGAAATTCTAAAGGATGTGCCACCAGGAAGTAACGAAACCATGACTGCCCTTGGTCCAAATGTAATGGACTGTCAGAAAATCACGGATATTCCACTAGCTAGAATGTATTTCCCACAACCTGCTCTTCCCCAGGTCAAATCGCTTGATGCAGCTAGTATGATTCAGTCAGTCATAGAGAACATCGCGTACGCTGTTAGAGGTAACTATGAACAGTTATCAGATTTCTTTGAATTTAGCAGCATCAAAACAGTTGGAGGAACAACAAAGTCAAGGGTCTGGGTGGAAATATTAGCAAATGTGCTCGGAAGGGAGGTATACTATCCAATACAGCCCGAGGGCAGTCTACTTGGAGCTGCTATTTGTGCAGCTACTGGCATGCGATGGTACGATAGTATCAACGAGTCAGCCCAGAATATGGTGCAATGGCATCCGAAAGTGGTACCAGATGAAAGGTCCGAAGACTATCAGGCGTACTACAATCGATGGAAGGAAACTTGGATTGGATGTGTATAGATATGTTCGAAGAAAAGAAACAGGAACTGCTAGGCATCACTCATGAGATGTTAAGAGAGAATTTGGTGATTGGATCTTCAGGAAATGCTAGTGTCAGAGTTGAAAATAATGTTGTGATAACTCCAAGTGCTGTGAAATATGCTACAATGTCTGTTGATGATATTATGATATTAGATATCGATGGAAATGTAATAGAGGGGTATCGTAATCCAAGTGTTGAAAGCCCAACACATCTAGAAATCTATCGTCGCCGAAATGATGCAAAGGCGATTGTACACGCTCATAGTATCTTTGCAACTGCGCTCGCTCTCTTAGATAGGCATTTACCTCCAGTCATAGACGAAGTTGTTCCAAAGCTTGGAGGGGATATTAGACTAGCTAAATATGCAATGCCAGGTACAAAGGAACTCGCTAACAACGTGGTTCAAGCACTTGAAGACCGGAGTGCAGTCTTCCTCAAAAATCATGGTGCACTCTGCATTGGTAAGTCTCTGGATGATGCACTTCACAACTCAATCCTACTTGAACGTACATGTATGATTTACATAACAGCTTTACAGATTGGAAAACCAACAGAACTTCCAGAGGATGTAGTTGATGATGAAATGGATCTCTGGTCTATGATGTCAAAATACTGAGGCATACTAGAATGAAGGGGTATAAAGGAAAAATCCTGGATATTCAACTAAGCAATGGCTCAATAAATACGATTCCACTTGACGAAAAGCTTGCAAGGAATTTTCTTGGAGGAAGTGGCTACGCTGCAAGATTACTATACAATTTGATAGACTCATCAATCAATCCAATGGGTCCTGATAATCCATTACTTTACATGACCGGACCTCTCACAGGAACATTAGCACCTTGCTCTGGAAGACATGTAGTTTGTGGCAAGTCACCATTGACGGGGTTTTGGGGTGAGAGTCACGCAGGGGGTCATTTTGGAGCGAAACTAAAGTCAGCTGGATATGATGGCATCCTAATACGAGGTAAAGCTGATTCTCCAGTCTACATAAGCATTAACAATGAAACGGTCGAAATCCATTCTGCAGAGCATCTATGGGGAATGACAACGGACAAGACTCAAGCCAAATTGCGGAGCGAGCTGGGACGTGTTCAAGTTTCCTCTATTGGCCCAGCAGGTGAAAATCTTGTTAGGTTTGCTAGTATCATGAATGACGAACGAGCCAATGCAAGATGTGGGCTTGGTGCAGTGATGGGTTCAAAACTGTTGAAGGCCATTACAGTTCAGGGAGATACAAAAGTCAATCTCGCAGATGCGGAGAGTTTTCAGAAACTTGCATTAGAATCTTCGAAGATTCTTGGCGAAATCATGACCCATCTACGTGATTCTGGCACTGCGATTTACGTCGACGTGGGTGCTGACTTCAATGACATGCCAATCAAGTATTTTCAGGAGGCAGAGTGGGATGACATCTTTGAACTCAGCTCATCGGTGATGAAAGAGTTTCTCACTGGAAGGTCTGCTTGTCATTCGTGTCCAATAGGATGCGGACGTAAAGTGACTCTTCCTGAATACGATCTGGAGAATGTTGCAGGTCCTGAATATCAAACTATAGCTGCATTCGGATCCAACCTACTGATCTCAGACCTAAGAAAAGTTTCCCGGATGAATTTTCTATGCAATCAGTTTGGTATGGATACGATAAGCTGTGGAAGCACAATCGCCTTTGCAATGTATCTTTCTGAACTAGGTAAGATGGATTATGGTCTCAGATGGGGAGATTCCGACGCCGTAATTGGATTGATTCATGCTATCGCGAATCGTGAAGGGATTGGTAACGAACTGGCTGAAGGTACACTGCGACTTAGCCAGAAGTATAATGCACAAAATCATGCTATACATGTAAAGGGACTTGAAGTACCCAATCACGACCCTAGAGCGTTTGGTGGAATGGCAGTAGTCTATGCAATGGCTTCCAGAGGAGCATCTCATCTAGAAGGAGATATGTATAGTGTAGACATGGGTGTTGAGGTAAGAGAGATTGGTATAACAAGTGGGGATAGACTTGAGAATGAGGGTAAGGGGATAATAGCGGCCCGTGCTCAGGATTTTAGGGCATTCTTCGATTCAATTATCATGTGTCATTTTGCGATAGTTCCTACAGAGAAGATTGTTAGAATGCTGAATCATGCAATAGGCGCCTCATACACATTAGAGGATATTCTGAAAATTGGTGCTCGTGCAGTTACTATGAAGAGATTAATCAATTTGAAATGCGGGTTAACACCAAGTCTGGATATTCTTCCAGAACCACTCTTGCAGCCTTTACCAGATGCTGCAACATACGGATTTGTACCTGATATTGAATCGCAAGTAACTGAATATTATCGATATAGAAATTGGGACAAATATTCTGGACAGCCGTCAACTGATGTACTCAAGGATCTTGATATAGATCTCTAAGCTTTCAAGAGATGTTGCAGCTTCATCAAATCACGTGCAGGACCATCTGCTTTTATCTTTCCAGTCATGAACGCACGCATTGCTGAGAGAGAACCATCAAGTATACTAAGGATAGTCTTGCTATCAGTAGTCACAGTCATGTCAGGCGCGTTCAAAGACCCTTCAGTAGCAACTGCTTTACCATCTTCGAATTTTATGGTTATATGGAGGTCTAGATCATTGTAGGTCATGAGCATTGTTCGATTGAATTCTGCAAATCGCTTTTGTAATTTCGGAGTCTCGATTTTAGCAACCATCCGTTGAATAGCAGCGATTACCTCTTCATTGGTTGGCATATTAGAGAACTCCTGAATGGTAGAAGGAGAATTACTTGAAAAATCTGTTGTGTGGTTTATTCATGTATTCATCTTGTAATCTTCTTGTTTCCTTATAGAATGAAACATAAATGTATCAAAACTCTGAAATCGGTTCATAGAACTATGCGTTGTGAAGATAAAATGTACGAAGTTGAAAGACAGAAATTGCTTGAGATAACATTACAGATGCTGAAACATGATTTAGTCATTGGTTCATCAGGTAATGCTAGTCTGCGAGTAGGGGATCATGTGCTAATCACTCCGAGTTCAGTTCGATATGACACAATGGTTGTGGATGATATTGTGGTGCTTGATTTGGAGGAAAAAATCATCGAGGGTCATAGAACGCCTAGTATAGAGAGCCCAACCCATTTAGCAATTTACAAACAGAGAACTGATGCGAAAGCTATTGTTCACTCACATAGTGTATATGCAACGGCTTTTGCATTGCTTGATAGAGCATTACCTCCAATCATTGATGAGGTAGTACCCAAACTTGGAGGTGATGTAAGATTAGCAAGATATGGCATGCCTGGAACAGACGAATTAGCTGAGAATGTAGTCGAGGCTCTTGAAGAGCGTAGTGGAGTCTTCATGAAGAATCATGGTGCCCTATGCATAGGAATGGATCTTGATGATGCGATTCACCTTACCATTCTTCTTGAACGAACATGCAAAACATACCTTTTAGCTCTGCAAGCAGGAAAACCAACTGTTCTACCGGATGATGCGGTTGATGTTGGAAGGAGTCTTTGGGAATTTAAGAGAATGTCACGTCTGAATCAATAATAGACTACTTCAGTGACACTTTGGAATCTTGCCTTGATATAGAATATTAAAGCAGACTGTGGATATGCAATTAAAAGGCGGCTGTGCGATGAAGACAAAATCGATTTCAATTTTATTCTCGCTCATATTATTGACTATACCAATCATATCTTTTCACGCAATGAGAAGCTATCAGGAAATTGAAAAGTCATCGGAATCAGAATATCAGAAAGCAGTGGAAATCAATGAAGATTATTCAAACATCACACTATCAATCACGCTTGATGATGCAGCCTCGACGGTAGGGGGGAATCTAACAATCGACTACTATAACGCCGATGCTCTTACGATCACTCAAATTCCATTCCATATTTATCCATCAGGAATGCATTATCACCTCAGGCATGGGAATCTAGAAGTATTCAATGTGACCACAGATGCAGAGCCCAAGATTATACTAGAATACAATGTAATTTCGTCAGCCCAACTTATGTGGGTCACCTTGGATGCCCCCCTACCTCCGGGGGAGAGAACTCAATTCACCATCGAATTTTTGACAACACTTCCAGATGGAGGATTGGATCGAGCTAACTCAAATGGTACAGACGGAGAACTCAATAGAATCTATACATTTGCAAGCGCTTATCCGATTCCTTGTGTCTATGATGTAATGGATGGATGGAATGTGGACCCGTATATACAGATAGGGGACCCATTCTACTTGGACATGGCATATTACGATGTCTATTTGGAAGTTGATGATGAATTCCGAGTTGCGGCTACAGGCGAACTAACGGATTCGATAATAATTGGTGACAATGTCATACACCATTACAGGGCAAGTTTTCCTGTCAGAGAGTTTACTTTTGCTGCATCAAAATACTTCATCATCGAATCACAGGAAGCCAATGGAGTTGCCGTGTCGACTTATTATCTACCAAGTGCAGAACAATACTGGAACGAAACTGCTCTTCTCCACGGTCTTCACGCCCTTGAGCTGTTCAATGAATCGTTTGGGAATTATCCGTATTCTACTCTCAATGTTGTTGAGAGTCACGGTAATTTTGGAGGGATGGAATATCCATGTCAAGTCTATATCGCTCATTCTATCATAGGATGGATTGATACAGGTCAAACCACAGAATACTATCTGGAGCTTGTCATCGCCCACGAGATAGGCCATCAATGGTGGTATCAACTTGTAGGAGTTGACGAAGTAGACCAAGGCTTTATGGATGAAGGTTTGACTTGTTGGTCGCATCACTACTATGCAGAAGTATATCATGGAAGTTGGGATTTCTTTCAGTATACAAAATTGTGGGATTACATTAGAACGTACTATAGTGATACAGGGTTAGAGAATAAGATAGACCAATCGCTCCTTGAATTTGATGATCAAAGTGTCTATTATTATACAGCGTACAACAAAGCTCCCCTCATTTTTCAGAAACTCAGAGTCTTTCTTGGGAATGAGGTTTTCTTTGATGGATTAAAGTTATTCTTTGAGAGATTCGCATTTAAGAATGCATTTCTTGCGGACTTGGTTGGAGCTATGGAAGACGCATCTGATTTAGAACTTGACTGGTTCTTTGATCCATGGTTTGAGAACTCACTTTTACCATACTATGAATTCGACTCAGTAGTATATTTTCAGAATTCAAACATTGTCAACATAACTATCAGTGATTTAAATGAGGATACAAATGAATTTCCATATTCTCAGCGTGTGCCCCTTGAAATCTATGCGGGACTGGATACAATATACCAAGATGATGTTTGGATAAATGGAACTACATCGATTCTGATACAGTTAGACGATGAGCCATCAGCTGTAAGCATCATGATAACCAACTATGTGTTAGTTCAACTCGATGATGTTATGACTAGTTCAATTAGTACAGATGAGATTACATTTACAAACTCTACTTCATTGACAGTTACATCAGAACCAGTTCCCACGATTACAACTCCATCTACAAATTCATCTTCATCCACAACCGAATCGTTACCACCCAATGATGTGTTGATACCAATCATTGTGATGGGAATTGGCCTAGTCATTTTGGGAATTGCAGTCTTAATGATTCGACGTAGATAGAAGAGACTATCCTTTACTCATCTCTTCCTTATGCTTTCGACCAAGCTCTACATATAGCTCAGCACCAGTACTGAAAGCTACGAGTAGTTCATCTGATACTTCCTTTACCACTTTGCCAGGAATCCCTAGAACTAGACTTCTATCAGGTATCACTGAACCTTGCGTGACAACTGTCCCAGCTCCTATTACACATTCATTTCCAACTTTAGCTCCATCTAGAACAATTGCACCCATCCCCACAACGGTTCTATCACCTATCTCACAAGCATGAATCAGACTATTGTGTCCAGCCGTGACATAGTCACCAATAACTGATGGGTTTACAAATGTCGTATGTACAGTAGCATTATCTTGAATCGATGTGCCCTTTCCAATCCTAATGTAGTTCATATCTGCACGGAGTACTGCAAACTCCCAAATACTGGAATCTGCACCTATTTCCACATCACCAATCACGGAAGCTCTCGGAGAAATATACGCATCTGGATGTATCTTTGGTAGCTTACCATCAAACTTGTGGAGTCCCATATTCTTCAACCAAAGCATCGGTACAATCATCAGACTATAAGATTATTGAATAGGCAGAGATGCAATAGGATTTTTGTGAGTATAATGCCGTTCACACCACTGCACATTCCTTTCGCATGGATAATCTCAAGATTAGACAAACGATTGCCTTTGCCGGCATTGATTGTGGGGTCAGTCATTCCAGATATAGAATGCCCCTTTTTGATCCTGTTCTTTTCTGGGGTTCTACCTGACCACTATATCCTTCATAGTTTGATAGGTGCGTTGTCAATCGGATTAATCTTAGCTGTGATTTTAACGGCATATGTTTACGCTGATGTTGCATCCTTTTTGTTTGGTATTGAGAAAAAAGAGTTGAAAGAGAGGTGTAAGGTGACTAGATTCACAGTACTAGCGGCGGCAATTGGGGTTCTTAGTCACCTCTTAATTGATTATCCAATGCACCCTTACAATCAGATATTGTGGCCATTTGTGGATGCCAATAAACTTGTGGGGCCATTAGTTTCATTTTTTGCAATGGGTGGCAATATCACTATGGGATATTTGATAGCAAACATACTAACCAGCATGGTTTCAATCATGCTCTGGATAGCTATAGTCTATCACATCAGGGATGAATTATGGAAAAGAATGTGGATGGGAGATACTACTGAGGAAACTCATGATGCTGTAGGTGCTTCCCATTGAATCTTGAAAAACATGTCAATGATTACTTGGGGCCAGCTTCCTACAGATCGTAACAGAAGATTTGCGGTGGGAACGGTGAATCCATCAATCTTGAATTCCTTCAACTCAGGACAGTGAAAGAGGGGAGATATATCAAGAGATTCTATTTGATTTCCCTGGAGTGTGACTTCTGTGAGCTTCGGACAATCGCACAATGGGTTCAAATCTATTTCCTGCAATTTATTATTGGATAATCTGATCCCTTCCAATTTCTTGCAATTACTTAGCGGTGTGAGATCAATTCTAGTCAATTGATTACTTCTGATGCTAAAATAATGCAAATCACGACAAAAAACTAGAGGGAGTAAATCAACAGCCACTATATCACGAAGGTCCATGTTGATTTCAGTTTCATTCACATCAAAGGACATGCGCCTTTCATCACCTGACACTGTCCAATACCAAATGTGAACCTCATCCACGCTATATCACCAACTAGTTTTGGGTATTCGCTTATTTTCTTAGATTCTGTCTTTGGCTATAGAGTTTGTCCTCACAGATATCGTGATGATGATTCTCTGATTGATAGTTAAAATAAAATAACATAGATGTGTCATTCATATTGCTTAGAATAGTTGTGAATTCCAATCACAATGAATTCTGTTCTAATACATATGATCCAAGGAGATTGTATTAATGAGGAAGTTCAATCATGAGCCATCAATTGCGATTCCATCAACGTACTCAATCGTCGCACGTGATTCTGAAAATGGCGACCTCGGAATAATCGTACAGTCCAAGTTCCCTGCTGTTGGATCTCTGGTACCATGGGCAAGAGCTGGTGTGGGAGCTGTTGCAACTCAAGCCTGGGTTGAACCAGCTTTTGGTCCTTGGGGTCTTGAGTATATGTCAAGAGGAAAATCAGCAAAAGAAACATTGAAGGAACTTCTACGAAAAGATGATGAATCAATGCGAGAACATCGACAGTTTGGTCTTGTCGATTCTAAGGGCAGAGCTACTGCATTCACTGGAAAAGATTGCATGGACTGGGCTGGTCATATTGTTGGTGATGGATATGCATGTCAGGGGAACATATTGACTGGAGAACAAGTTGTTGAAAACATGGCAGAGTCATATGAAAAAACAGAGGGGGATATTGTCGATAGACTCTTTGCGGCCCTGAACGCAGGTCAAGCGGCTGGTGGCGACAAGAGGGGTATGCAGTCTGCCGCAATCTATGTTGCAAGAGATGGTGGATGCTATGGCGGAAACCTAGATCGATGGATCGATGTTAGGGTGGATGAACATTCTAGTCCCATTAAAGAACTTGAGCGTATCTTTCGGATTTACGATATGACTTTATTAAATCGTGAGGACCCAAGTAGGTTGCATAAACTTGAGGGGGATTTAGCATTAAAAGTACAGAGAGCATTAGCTAAACTTGGTTTTATTGAAGATGTGAATGCAGAAATATTTCCTAATGATGCATTAGAAAAGTGGATGGGAGTCTATAACTTTGAGAACAAGATGCGTGATGATGGAACAATTTGGCAGAGCGTTTTAGAATATATGTTTAAAGAAGCAAATCTAGATTCATAGACTTGGATACTACCTTATTAGGAAGACTACCTCTTGTATAGAAATAGCAATTTAATCTATTATGTATCAGGTGATTAATATGATAAAGAATTGGTAGAGACTTGGTGCCTGGTGTGGTATTGTGGCAGGAATCCAGTTTGTAATAATTACATTCACTATAATGATTCCATACCCTGAGGGATACTCTTTCCTTGAGAACAGCTTTAGTTCGTTAGGATTATCGGTGACTCGAGGCTATCCAACACCTTGGAATTGGTTTCTTTTTGCAACAGCCACAACACTAGCTGGAGTCCTATCAATACCATTCTGGCTTTCGATACGTACTCTATTCACAGAAACATCAGTGGAAAAGATACTAAGTGGATTAGGTACTGTGTTGGGGATTATTGCAGGGCCTTGCCTTGCAGGAGTAGGTATTTTTGCAGGAGATCTATACGGAACAGAACATGGTTGGTCAACAATCTTGTTTTTCTTGTTATTTTCTTCAGCTATTATCATATACTCTATTGCGATTCTTATTAACAAAGACTACGAATGGGTCTATGCTCTCATTGGCATAATTGTTGCAATCATTTGTTATACCTATATCTTAGCCCCGGGTTTTGGAAATGCAGCAATGCAGAAGCTGGCGGTTTACTCATTGATACTGTACTCAGTATTCCAAGGGTATAAGCTACTGAAGGTTTTCAATGGAAATGTGTAAATGATTTCAAATTGAATACAATCATGTAATACTCTTGATGAATGAAATGCTTACATGATTTGATCTATGAACCACTCCTCCATTGAAAGGTGCGTCTGAGTATCTAGAATATTCTCATCCTCGTAGAGTGATCGAACAAAATGGTTGTATGAATCTACATTCGGTGCCCGAACTGTGGTAAATAGACTGAAATCTTCACTTGTTCTGCTTAGATCCCATACCTCATTCATTTCAGCAATTCTGTGAGCTGTTTCAGCAACTGTTCCAGGTTTTACTCTAATCTGTAGAAAGAATTTGAGCGGCAGCCCGATAAGTGTATAATCAATAGCTGCAGAATACCCAGCAATAACACCACGAATCTCTAATCGCTGCATAGCCTTCGAAACAGCCGATTGGGATACACGCGATTTCATTTCATTCCCGATTTCCTCTTGTGATAGCGGAAGAGGATGGTCAACGCTTGGATGTTGCTTTGAGATAACAGATAGTAGCTCTAAATCTCTTTTTGATAGAGGTTTATCGTCGGTTTCAGTCTTCTTCATTTTGATACTGTGCGATTTGTAGGTTGTAAGAACTTGAGCCATCTTGTACTTACCTTCACTTGTTTTTGCAATCACATTATCTATCGTATCAAGAAAATCTTCAAATCCGACTGAAGGTAGGTTTCTGAAATGAGCCAACAGTGAATAATCACCTGTAATACCATCAAGAGATTCTAATCCAGGCATCTGAAGAAGATCCAGACTTACTTCATGCTCTCTCGGATTCGACTTGATAAAAAGGAGCGTGCTGCGTTCAGAAGAGACCTTTGCAGGATCGACTACAGTAATGTAAGATCGAATGACTCCATACTTTGCAAATCCACGAATAGTTTTTGATACCCAGTTTCGGCTTTTACCGACTAATGAACTGTAGACTGAAACGGGTTGTCGAGAGTTTCTTATGATTGATTTGAGTAAGGACTGTTCAGGCTCTGTAATAGATTGCATCATTTTTTGTTACATCTTATGCATTTTATGAATTATGAGAATGAAGGATTCATATACTTATGCATCGGACCTCAGAGCGGGAAAAAATAATGGCAGACTACAAGGTGAAAGATATTGGTCTTGCTGCAGAAGGCAGGATGTTGATTGAGTATGCGGAGAAGCACATGCCTGTGCTTATGCATCTTCGAAAGAAGTATGCTGAAACAAAGCCACTCAAAGGAATGAAGATTGCAGGTTGTCTACACGTCACCAAAGAGACCGCAGTTCTGATAGAAACACTTCGTGCGGTTGGTGCGGAGGTAGCATGGTCAGGATGTAATCCATTATCAACAAATGATAAAGTGGCGGCAGGTCTCGCAGCTAATGATGTTCCAGTATATGCATGGCATAACCTAAGCACCGAGGAATACTATTGGTGTATTGAACAGACTCTCAAGACTGAACCGACACTCACACTTGATGACGGTGCAGATCTCATTTTCACACTTCATAACAAGCATCAGGAATTGATACCGAATCTCTATGGGGGTTCTGAGGAAACAACAACTGGAGTCATTCGAGTTCGTGCAATGGCTGAAGATGGTGCTCTCAAGTACCCAATCATGGCTGTTAATGATGCTGATACTAAGCATATGTTCGATAATGTATATGGTACAGGTCAGAGCGTATTTGATGGTGTCATGCGAGCCTCTGCGATTCTCATTGCTGGGAAGACGGTGGTAATTGGTGGATACGGCTACTGCGGTAGGGGTATGGCTGAACGAGCACGAGGTCTTGGGGCTAATGTTATTGTCACAGAAGTGAACCCAATTCGCGGACTTCAGGCCAGAATGGACGGTTTTCGAGTAATGCCGATGGGCGAAGCAGCTCCTGAAGGGGATTTGTTCCTTACAGCTACAGGGATGAAAGATGTAATCACCGCTGAGCATTTCAAGGTCATGAAGGATGGTGCGATGTTTGGTAATGCAGGTCACTATAACGTTGAAATCAACGAACCGGATCTCATCTCTCTCAGCAAGGGACCAAAGAGAAGGGTTCGACATGCACTTGATGAATACGAGATGATGGATGGGCGAATACTCTATCTACTAGGTGAGGGAAGACTTGTGAATCTCACAGCTGCGGAAGGTCACCCGAGTGAGAAGTTAGCATTCGTTGCTGCTTCCTAGAAAGGTGATGGACCTCAGCTTCACAGGCCAGCTCAACGCAATGCTCTGGATGACTAAGAATGGAAAGGACTTGAAACCAGCTGTCTATGAATTCCCCAAAGAACTCGATCAACAAACTGCTTTAGCAAAATTGGAAACTATGGGCTTAAAGATAGACAAGTGGACACCCGAGCAGGAAGCATATGCAAGAGCTTATGCTGAAGGCACATAGCTGTTTGTCTAAAGGGGCTACAAACCCCTTCCCTCTTTTTTTGGCTTAATTCATTCATTCCAATGCGTTTACGTACTAGTTTAACCAAATATGGTGCACCGGACAACTCAGTTACAATCAAGGTGAATTATCAACAGTGGGACCAGATATGATGATTCCTTACTAGGGGATGACTGTGTCCTAGCGATTTTCCTTTTCTGTGGTACCTATTCCCTACCAAGACAGAGGACTGGAGTTTCAGTTCCTCTATTGTTACTCCGTGAGAAGGTTCCCCGACTTTCTCGTTACCTACCTCAAGGAAGGATGGTCATGACCTTGAACCAGCCTCTCGCCATCTAGTTTAGATGGCAGCCTGACAATTCTGACACTTTGTGATTCCCTGCTCGTTTTTTGAGCCGCAATAGGGGCAGATTACAAGCACAACCTTTTCGACTGTACGCTGTTCTGTCACAATCTTTGGCTTTATCACAGAGTCTTGACTCCGTCTACGGCGGAGATAGAGCATTACAATGATTACTAAAACCAACCCAAAAATGAGTGGCAACATCCAATTCGGTATCGCAGCTGTTTGCATCGTTTGTCGTCCTCTATTTGTGTAGTAGTATCAGTACATGTTGATTTGGAATTCACCAATCAAGAGTAAATGATTCACTTCATTATGAAACCAGTAGATAGCCAATAATCAATCTATTGAAACCATGGGAATCAAGATTGACAAGTGGACTCCTGAACAGGAAGCATACGCTAGAGCATATGCAGAAGGTACATAGTCTTCACAGACATATGCACATCCACCTATATCCAAAGTGGTTCATCACGAAGTCACACGCTCTGATACATCGACTCCATCATGTTCAATCATTTGGAGAAGAAGTGGAATCAATGACTCATCTATAGCAATTAGATATGCCAGTTTCTTTTTAGTATAAGTTCTAGCGCCACTATTTAGTAGTTCCCAGAGCCGGCGATAGGAATACATAAGCTTACTATATTCATTCTGAAGTATGCTGAATCCATTCTTTTCTTTGAGTGAATCCGAAATAAATTGATCTAGGTAAGGTGTATCAACAGCCAGCCCTTTTGAGATAAACGTACCCATCTGAAGATCAAAAATGGTGGGTCTCATTCCACTAACATTATCAATCTCATCATAACTGATTACAAAGAGGGAGGTTCTCTGTTTCGTGAAGAGCGCGTCAAGTTGGTTTTTTACAACGTTCGCAATTCGTGTGTTGTTATGAACCAGGTACAAGAAATTGCCCATGATAAGTTGAGCGATAATCTGAGCAAAGGAACTGATTGCAGCTGTTTGTTTCTCACCAAAAGCACTTATGATTTCACTGAGATTTGGAAGTTCCTCGTCCTCATCTTGAGTAATATGTTCGATGTTGATAGATGCACTTTCGGCAATTTGTAAATAAGTAGGATACTCTGTACCACGAATCTTATGTTTCACATCCAGATAGACGAGAATTGCATGAAACGGTTCGCCATGAACAGAGAGAACTGTGGCAATCCCTCCTTTCGTCTTGCCTACATCTATATCAGTAGCATCTAGTGCGATGTTCTCCTGACAAATGTTGCAGAAAACATACACTTGCTTAGCTACATTTTCGGACATTACAGTCACTAGAGTTATTTTCAGATATTAAACAATGTTCATATATAGTCTGGTTAGATTTTGGGTCCTATTATCTCGATTAGAAACAAATGGATTAGCTCAATTTCAATTTGAACGTCTTCTCAAACTTCTCGAGTTTTGGAGCAATCACATAACGACAGTAACCTTGATTGGGATTCCGTTTGAAGTAATCCTGGTGGTATTCTTCAGCTTCATAGAATTCAGAGAAAGGTTCTATCTTAGTCACGATGGGATCCTTCCAATTCTTACTCTTATCATATTCGCCCTTAATTCTCTCAGCCACCTCTTTCTGTTGTTCGGAATGATAGAAAATAATCGAACGATATTGAGTTCCAACATCATTGCCTTGACGATTCAGAGTAGTAGGATCATGAATTTCGAAGAATACTTCAAGTATCTCTTCATAAGAAATTATTGAAGGATTAAACTCTAACTGAATAACTTCTGCATGACCAGTTTTACCGGTTAGGACTTGTTCATATGTAGGATTCTCTAAGTTTCCTCCAGAATAGCCCGATTTGACGGAGATTACACCTTTCAATTGTTGATACACAGCTTCTGTACACCAGAAGCATCCTGATCCGAGAGTTGCTAATTCCATGTTTTACACTCTATTCTAACATTAATCAACTATTAGAAAGCGGAATATATGAGAGAAAATCCACCTACCTCAAATGGAGCAGTACAAGAGCGGAATCAGCAAAATTATGGTGATTGCAAGATTTTATAACGAAATTATCCTGAATTTATAATAACTATAGTTAATTTTGACATTGGTATGTCGAATATAGAATCAAAGGTATGTATTATGAGAGACTACAAGATATTTCCAAAAGTTACAGGTAGCAATCTGAATAAGACGACAATGAATATTCCCGAAGATCTTGGTGGAGAATATAACTTAGTTATTGTGGCTTTTCAGCAACGACAACAATATGACGTCAACACGTGGATTTCATTTCTTGACGCTTTGAGTAGCAATAACTCTGATTTTGAGTATTATGAACTTCCAACCATTCGAAGTATGAATAGGTTCTATCAGAGGATTATTGATGGCGGAATGCGAGCTGGAATTCCATCAATTGATACCAGAGAACATACTATCACTCTATATATTGATAAAAAACGGTTTCAGACAGCATTAGAAATCGAAAACGAAGATGACATTCATCTGTATCTAGTAGACCGAATTGGAAAGGTGTATGGAGAGTGGGTAGGTCCATACAATGAACAAGCCGCAACTGAGCTTGCAGAAATACTTACCGAGGTTAGAATTTCTTCCAAGGATTTGTGAGTGCTGCTGTTATTATTACCATTCCTAATGCAAGCACAAGGTCAACAACAAGACTCAGTCCAATTGCATCAAATGGCACTCGCATTACCTGTGAAGCTAAGGTGATTCCTAAACCGATAACCAATATACCACTTCTTACTTCTTGAAGTCTTCCTGTTTTCCAAGTAATTACAAAGGTTGCCATTAATACTACACCCATAATTAGCATCACAGGCATAACAGCAGTGATTATCATTCCTGAGCTAGTACCTAAAAGAGTCATGGCAATCCAGTAGACAAATACTACAGTAATTATTCGTGGATGCTGCTTCTGATATTTTTGCAACCAGATATCTAGAATTGCTACAAACATCGGGAGTGTTATGACTCCAACCATTAGAGCCCGTAGACGAAATAAATCAAGTGATTCAACCAAGATTTCAGTTCGATACAAAAATTGTAGTGCCATGACGGCTATAAGACCAGAGAAGGAAATTCCAAAGATAAGTGGAAGATCTGTATAAAGACGGTTTTCTTGACTATACCATTCCTTTAGAAGATAGGTAGAAAGTACACTTGTGAATAAGATAATGAGAACAGTGGGAATAGCTGTTACTAACATATACTGCATTGTTTACACCAGGTGTTATTCTCAGACAATTATGACGAATTGAAACATAAAAGCACCAATATAATCTGAAATAGTAAATTTCACTCAGATAGAATTTCTTCATCTGGTTCTATACAATCATCATCCGGGGATAATAATAGAATTTCTTCAGTATCTAATTCACTGTGGACTAGAACCATTGATATCCAACCCATAGGAATTATACTTGAATGAACCGGTCTCCGTGGGCCAACTATGAAATAATCATCACCAACGTAGATGATTCGTACTCCATGTGTTTCAGAAACCATTTTTTCTCTATCTTCAGAATGACCATAAGCTCCTGTGCATAGATATACATCCACAAGAGATTCTGCGTCAGCTAACTTTTGAAGCATACTCTTCCAGTTCTGCCCATATTCAAGTGCGCTTGCAACTCTTTCCATGTGGTAACCTCCGGGGTTTCCTCGTGATTAACTCCGATGGATGGATTTAAGGTGCATTCGATTGCGGGAAGCCTTTCACACCCTTCCTGTATTATGGCAAACTTTGCCTGATGGTTGCTGTAGACATAGACCTTTTCTTCTTTCAAGCACTATGTAGTTTATGTCGCGAGTTGGAGATGTAGTTCTTAGTGTTGATGGGCTCCGTGCATACCATTCCTCTAAGGATGGAATTGTAAAGGCGGTTGATGATATTTCGTTCTCAATACGAAAAGGTGAAGCAGTGGGTCTCCTAGGTGAATCAGGTGCAGGAAAAACATCTGTCGCTATGGCAATAATGGGTATTTTCGAGAGATTATCAAGATACTATGCTTCATCAGCAGCCAATGAGGGAAACAAGAAATTATGGAGTCTGAGAGATAATGCAAGAAAGAATGGTAAGACTTCCGAGGATTTAGGAGTAACACTACCCGGTGTTGAGGGGCATATCTGGTATGGAACTATTGATCTTCTGAGCCTTTCAGAAAAGGAGCATCGCATTTTTTGCGGTAATAGGATAACGTATGTTCCCCAAGGAACTACTCGTTCATTGAATCCGAGGTTATCAATTGAAAACCAGACACTTGAAGTTTTATGGAATCATTTCAGGGACACAGTATCTGAGAACGAAGATTTAGCTAAAAGGGTTCTAGACATGCTAGGCATCGTTGAACTAGGAGATATGGCAATCAGGAGGGATATGTTTCCATCCGACTTTAGTTCAGGAGAAGACCAGCGAGTTTTGTTGGCAATGGCACTCATATCCAGACCAGATTTGGTAATAGCCGATGAACCAACAACAGCATTAGATTTAGGGGTTCGTCACAAGATTCTCACTGCAATAAACACTGCAAGAGAAGAGCTCGGACTATCAGTCTTAGTGATATCTAACGATGTTGGCACAATATCTGAAACATCTGATAAGATTGGAGTAATGTCCTCTGGACGGATAATGGAGTTTGGAAAATCTTCGCGGATTCTTACAGATCCAATTCATCCATTCACACAAGCTTTCATGATGGCCAATCCTAGCATGGAGATGCTACGAAAGATGAAAGAACGAGGTGAATTATTGAAACGTATTCCCGGGCGTCCACCAAGTCTGGTTAGTCTGCCAAAGGGATGTCCATTTAATTCCCGGTGTACAAGGGCAGAAGCTGTATGTTTTGAAACCAATCCCGAATGGCGAGAGATTGAAACAGGGCATTGGATATTTTGTCACTTAGCGTAAGAGAATCGTAGACCTATACGTTTTATTCTGTAACATTGTTAAACAGTGTAATGAGAGAAAATGTTCCATCTCGGAACTAAAAATCAATGCATGTTTTCATTTTTCTACTTTAATCATGCATTGGTTGCATATATTCGACCCTGAATCTTTTTCATCGATATTCATTTTGATGAACAAGTTGTTATACTACTATTTGTACGACAGATTGTCGTGCTATTATCAGTAGAGCATGCAGGAGGAAGAATATATCCTCCAGCAATAAAGGTGGAAAGTGAAACATGCGAATATTGAAGATGCAATCCAAATTTCTGGATGTATTCCTTGAGAGCCTCGAGAAATTTGGGGTTCTTTATGGACCCATCAAGAAAAATAGTGTTCTAACTTATGAAAAAGTAGACCATATTAAAGACCTTGAACTCTGGGGAGAACATCCTATGATTCCACTGAAGAAGATGTTCCATCCGAAGCAGTTCGATATGTTCAGGTTCGATAAGGACGGAATAACCCCTGACTATTCTACTATTGAAAAAAGAGTTGTCTTAGGTGTGCATCCATGTGATATTCATGGAATTCTCAGACTTGATGACTTATTTCTGGAAGAACCACAAGATCCGTACTATGCACAAGCGAGGAAAAATACTGCAATCATTGGTTTTTCATGTCTACCTACAGAGAATTCGTTTTGCAAATCCACAGATACCGATATTGTAGAAGAGGGGTTTGATCTCTTTTTTGTTAAACTCAAGGATATCTTCCTTGTTTGGGTCGGTTCGAGCATGGGATACGATATGATCTATGAGAGAGAGGAATACTTTGATGATGATGTTTCACATGAAGACATTATGGAGTATATAGAATGGAGAAACAAACGGGATGAAATGTTCAGAACAGACTTCCCATTCCGAAACATGCCAGATATCATGGAATTGAGCCATGAGAGCGAGGTCTGGAGATACTTCGCGGATAAATGCCTATCATGCGGTCAATGCACTATGGTATGTCCAACCTGCAACTGCTTCAATGTAGTAGATGTCTTCGATGTGACCAACGAAGCAGCAGGTAGGAGAACCAGAACATGGGATAGTTGCATGTTTGTTGACTATAGTCTTGTTGCTGGAGGTCATAATTTTAGAGGCGACCGCGAAGACCGTTTGAAATTGTGGTACACACACAAACTGAAGAGCTACGGAGATGAATATGGGAAACCAGGATGTATAGGATGTGGAAGATGTGTGGATACTTGTCCTGTGGACATCAATGTACTCACGGTGTCTAAGGCTCTAATTGCGGGGGAGGTGCCAAAAGAATGACAGTAACAGAACAGATTGACAATCCATATCTTCCTGAACCAGCTAGAATTGTACGGCACTTTGACATGATTGACGACCATCGATTCTTCTGGATTCGTCATCGGGATGAAGAACGAGCGATGTCTTTCAAGTATAAACCAGGACAGTTCATCATGCTTTCACTACCAGGAGTGGGAGAATCCCCATTCTCAATCTCATCAACCCCTAGCAGACCTGGAATTCTGGAACTTGGAATAAGAAAGACCGGAAAGCTCACTGATGTCCTTTTCCAGAAGAAAGACAATGATCTCATTTACATTCGAGGCCCATATGGAAATGGATTCCAAATTAACCAGATGAAAGGGAAGGATATATTGATTGTAGCAGGAGGGCTCGGTGTAATTCCATTACGTTCCATCCTTTACTATGTCTTGGACAACCGAGATCAATTCGGTCGATTATACTTCATGTACGGTGCACGTAGCCCTAGTGAATTCTTGTTTGCAAATGAGTTTTTCCAGCTAAAGGACCGAGAAGACATTGAGTGCTTCTATACTGTTGATCAAGACAGTACAGGCGATTGGACAGAGTATGTCGGAGTTGTCACAAGACTCTTCGAAAACCTACCGAAACTTGAGGCGAAAAATGTCAATGCAGTGGTGTGTGGTCCTCCAATTATGTACAAGTTTGTCATCAATGAACTACTTGAATTAAAGATACCAAAGAATCAGATTCAGATGACATTGGAGCGAAGGATGAAGTGTGGAATTGGTAAATGTGGACATTGTGTGCATGATCATATCTATACATGTATCGACGGCCCTGTGTTCAACTATTTCCAAGTCACACAGTTCAAGGAGTTGATATAAAATGCCACAAAAGACAGAAATCAAAAAACCACGGATAGGTGTGTATGGATTCACTGGATGTGCTGGCGATCAGCTCCTCATTATTCACACTGAAGATGAGATAGTAAATCTGTTCAACGCAGCAGATATCAAGTCCTTTGTGATGGCATCTAGCAACCCTGAAGAAGGGCCACTCGATGTGGCATTTATAGAAGGAAGTGTGAGCACAGAAGAAAATCTCCATCACCTCAAAGAGATTAGGCAACGTGCAAAGATTCTGGTAGCCATCGGAAATTGTGCAGTAAGCGGCGGACCACAAGCAATGTACACAGAAGATGGAAAATACCAAGAGAGATTGAAGACAGTATATGGGGATATCAAGTTTGATGTTGAACCGCTTGAGGCAACACCTATTGACAAACACGTAACTGTGGATTATTATATACCCGGTTGTTCAATTAGTCAGAAGCAGACTTTTGCCACCATCACACGTCTTCTACACGGTGCGGAACCAGAACCATATCCACATCCTGTATGTCATGAGTGTAAGTTGAACGAAAATCATTGCATATTACTGGATAAGAAATTTTGTTTGGGACCTCTGACCATGGGAGGATGCGATTCAGCATGTATCAATCATAACCGACCCTGTGTAGGATGTTGGGGGCCAAATTATGATGCTAACTTCAAGGAGCACTTCAAGCTGTTACAGAGCTTCGGAATATCAAAAGAGGAAATAGTGCAACGCATCCGAAACTACGGAGGACAAAAGATTCTCGAATATCTAAAGGAGATGTAAAGAAGAGGCGATAATGATGACTAAGAAAGAAACCATTCGAATTGAACCATTAGCAAGAGTTGAGGGACACGGTGGAATAAAGGTCGAGATTGAGGATAACAAAGTGAGTAATGTTGAGATGCGGATTCTTGAAGGCCCACGTCTTTTTGAAACACTTGTCATTGGTAAGACACCCGAGGAGGACTTGAGTATTGTACCAAGAATATGTGCAATTTGCAACCTATCTCACAAATTCGCTAGTCTACGAGCGCTGGAAAAAGCTTTGGACGTTAAAATCCCAGAGGTTACCTCCCACTATCGTCATCTCATGCATCATGGAGAGATTATCGAAAGTCATAGCCTACACCTCTACTTCCTTGCCTTACCAGATTTCTTTGGGTATGATAATGCAGTGCAAATGGCGGATAAATTTGGAGAGGTAGTAACAAAGGCACTACAGCTCAAGCAATTTGGTAACAAGATTATGCGCCTTATGGGAGGCCGGATGATTCATGGAGAGAATCCTATACTCGGTGGATTTGGTAAACTGCCAGAGCGAAAGATACTCATGGAAGTGAAAAAGGAAGCCCAAGAATTATTACCATTTGCAATTGAAACGATAGATATCATGGCAGGATTAAACGTTCCTGATCATATGGAACGTGAAACGCAGTTTCTATGCTGTAAGCCTTCACATGATGACTACGACTATTATGGAAACGAATTTATCACATCAGATGGAAAAGTACATCCTGTTGAGAACTACAAGGATATAATTAAAGAGCGGGTTGTAAGTCATAGCTTTGCAAAAAGAAGCTTGTACAATGGCAAACCCTTCTCAGTGGGTGCTCTTGCACGAGTTCTTCTCTTAGGAAATCGTCTTAAAGGCGAAGCTAAGAAAGCCTATGACAAACTCTACAACGAGAGATGGCACAAGAACCCCGTATACAACAATCATGCACAGGCAATTGAACAGGTATATTCTCTTGAGCACTTGATTGAAACCATTGATTATCTTCTTGCTATGAAACCTCCCGAAGTCGCAAAACGAAATCGTAACTCGGGCACTGGGACAGGAGCTGTGGAAGCCCCCAGAGGAACCCTCATCCATCATTATGAGATAGAAGACGGACGAACCATGGTCGCAGACTACATCACACCTACAGCAATGTTTCTGGATGATATTGAAGCTTTCATTCGTAAAAGCGCTGATGAATTACTATCCTCGAATAAGAAGGAAGGTATTGAGCTACAGTTTGAGATCATTGCACGAGCTTACGATCCCTGTATCAGCTGCAGTGCCCATCTTGTTGAAGTTGAGTTCAAGTAGGGCGGTTCGCCCTACATCCTTTCTCTGCAATAGGAAATTTAATTTATCACATAGCACATTGTTATACTGAAAATGTCAATAGCGTGGCTCAATCTCATCTCACTTCATATCAGTGGATTTCTTTTCGCATTTCTCGCAATTCTGAGTACGGTGCCAGTTACACTCTCAGAAAGAAGGGGTGAACGAGCATGGAAAGAGTGTAAATGGATAAGATTTGCTTCCTTCGCGTTCGCAATGATTATGGTCTTGAACACTTTTCTCTGGGGGATCTTCCCAGTACCCGAACTGATATGGACAACTGGATTAGAGTTCGCATCAAGACTGTTCATTGTAATAATTTTGAGCATTCCAAGTTTGTTGATTTGTGGAAAAGCTATGAATGATGCAGGGCAGGAAATGAATTATCCTTTGAAGGAAACTAAGCTTCATGGGGGAATCTATAATTATGTTAGACATCCGGGTATATGGGGTGAGATGCCTCTCTATGTTTGGGTGGCGTTCTTAGTTGACTCCCTGTTTCTGGTTATATGGATGACCATCTACATTATCGCATTCTCTGCGGTCAACATCTACTACGAGGAGATGGACCTCGTAAAACGATTTGGCAGTGAGTATGAGGAATATCAAAAAAGAACTGGGATGTTAATTCCTAGAAGAGGTTGAGAATGATATCGGAATATCTTTACGCCTTCTTTCCAATCACAAGTCCAGACCTTGCCCATTCAGGTTTAAGATAATGGTATTCAAGACCTGCATCAGTGATTGATTCTTTAAACATCTCCTTCGAAAAGAGGAACATCCGATTTGAGTCATGGAAATATTTTATGCCATCAGGAGTGCCAATTGTGAAATGAAAATCAAGAACTAAATACATACCTTTTTTTGATGCCTTAGCGATGCGAGATATCTTCAATTCAGGTTCATCCACTGTATCCATCGAAACGTGATTGGGAATTACATCCTCCCAGAACAGGAATGGTTCAATTACCATAACTCCACCAGAACTTAGAGTTCTTGCAAAAGAATTCATTGTGGATGAGAGTGCACTCTGATCAGCTAGATAGCTTATAGAACCGAATAGACATGTCATAACATCAAATTTCGGATCAAAATCCAGAGTAGTCATATCAGCTTGAATGAATGGAATTTCAGGATGTTTTTTCTGGGCAACTTCGAGCATCTCTTGATTGAGATCACATCCAACCACATCATAATATTTCTTGAAATATGAGATATGTCCGCCAGTTCCACATGCAACATCAAGTAGTCTATTGCCTTCCGATTGTTTAAACCTCGAGATTATATCGTATAGTTTATCCACTTCGTCGGAGTAGTTTTTTTGTGAGTACACTTTATCATAGTATTTGGCTAATGTCTTGTATAAATTAATCACACTCCTTAGTGGATAATAATCTACAAATGATGGGGTATGAGGAATCACATAGTTCTTTCGACAAAGCGTGGATCTTTCAGAGCTGCTTGAATCGCTGCATTAGCGGCAGTCTCTTTACTCTTAATTTCGAACATCACATCGAAATCGAGGTCTTGAGTCATTTCAAGAAAGCGCTTGAAATGTGCAATATCGATATGTTCTGCATGTTTTCCAGGTCGAGAATAAGGTTCTTGAGAACTGTAATGTACCAGTGGAATCCCATCTTTTGAATCCCAGCAAGGACTTATGGATTGTATTGCGGATTGTAATGACTCTCCATTATTATTTACAGTGTGATGCAATGTATCAAAGACTATTGGAATTTCTATCGCTTCATGAATTCTAAGACAATCCTTCAACGTGTAGCTCTTCTCATCATTCTCGATAATAAGACGCCTAGTAATTGATTCATCTAGCTGCTGATAATTTGTAATGAATCGCTGTAGAGAGCCAATTTTATCTCCATAAACACCACCAACATGAATCTGAATTTTTGCAGAGGGGTCTAGTTCGAAAAGATCTAGAACATCAACATGATACTTGAGTTCACTTATGCTGTTCTGAACGATTCGTTTGGTCTTTGAATTAAGCACTGTGTACTGACCGGGATGCATTGTTAGTCGCATTCCATTAGATTTCGCAAACCTACCTAACTTTCGGAATTGCTTCTTGAAGTGATCTTGCCAATCGAATGTGCAAATAGGGTGAGATGCAAAAGGAATCAAATCAGATGTTACTCTAAATAATAAGATATTGTGTTGAAGATTGTATTCAAGAACCCGTCCAAGACACTCAAGATTGTTATTTACCGTTTCAATTAATCGTTCCTCTGAATAGGATTTCAGGCGAAATGTACTTGAGCTTGTACATCCGACTGATTGATTGATACACGCATATCCAATTCGCACTATAATGCCTCAGATTGAAAATTTACTACTTATTCTCACGTTCATCAAACCAATGACGAATCCAGGTGAGTGGTGCCTTAATAACAAGTCGAGGTCCGGAATAACGCATAACTCGCCTAATCATCTCTCGCCTTTCAGGATTATAGCAATGAATCGGACACTTTCGACAACTAGGTTTGTCTTCACCAAATTGGCAATAATCCAAACGTTTGTGGGCATATGATAAAAGCGAATCACACTCTACGCAAAGTTCGGTCTCGGATTTATCATGGTTACTTCTACAGAAGAATCCAATCATTTTTTCAACAGTATCTTTCTCTCTTTGTATTTTGGGTCCATTATTTGTCATTCAAGACCGATCCATAATTTGTAAGTGGATTAGGTCGGTAATAAATATGAAATCACCCTTAGGGTACAAGAAATCAACTAGACTCTGATTGTTCTTCACTGGGTGAATCAATATCTGGAGTTTCTTCAGTATCCGCTTCTATAGGTTCTGATTCTTGTTTTTCTTTCTTCTCCTTGATGTTCATATCTAAAAATTCTTGTAGATTCTCCATCATTGGTACTTTCCCTGTTTGAATTGCCATGGGAATTGCAAAGAATAGAATCATCACTGCACCAGCAACGAAGATGAAGTTATAAAATAATGGAATGAAGGGACCTAATACATAGAATATAACACCGATAAGCAATCCAATCCAAGCTTGGTTTACAGGGCGTTTCAACGCAGAGGCAGCCGTAGCAAAACAAGTGAGGGTAAATCCAATCGTATTAAGAATTACACCTACAAATGAAATCCATCCAATGGTATAGAGACCAACTATCCATATGGCTGCACCTACAAGAATACCCAATAGATTAGGGTCCGATATTATATCTTCAAGAAAGTTATTGTTACTCAAATCTGTCACCGAAGATATGAAAAAATACTTTGAATATAATCTCTTTTATTTGGATTCTCTTCGGAGTATTATATCCGAATCTTTAGATATAGATTGAAGTTCGCTCATGAATAACTGGTGAAACGTTTGGCGTATTGTGTGATGGTAAGGGGACCTTGCCGCGGGAATAGATGTGATTTTTGGGCAAGGATTAAGATTAGAAAGAAGAGCATCACAGAGTTGGTTGAAGAAGCCCAGGTCGTGATTATTCCGTGTCAAGATCAGGAGTCTATGAATCTTAGAACCGCATTAGATGAGTATTGGAAGGAATCGGGCATTAGTGACATGTACATACTATGTCTCGAAGAACCAGACCTATGTGAAAAGATTGCATCTGTAGAGGCGAAAATAAAGTATTCCAACTTGCATTCTTAGAAGTACACACAATATTCATGAAAGGTAATGAGAACCATATCTTATGAGATTCGAGGGATATGCAACCTGTCCAGGGTGTGGTCATGATATGCGAATAGGAGATTTTGAAGGTTCACTGTTTCTAGGGGTTACTGATGAATCAACATTAGTCAATAAAGAAGATGGCATAACACCGGTTGACTCGTGTAATGATTTCAATGTCTTTAGAATAATCTGTTCTGAATGTGCTCTGATATTCTATGCATCATCAATGGTGATGATGAGGATAGAGAATGCTGAGAGATAGACCATTCATTCTCTACGTAATGCTAGGGGTACTGCAAAGAAGAGAAGCAATACATGACCGAGTACATAGACTGCGGGACCAATTATTGGTATCAGAGTCAGTGCCCAGAGCCCAATGAAGTGCACAATCGCTCCCACTAACACGCCAGGCCAAGCTAAGTCAGTTGGTCGCTTCAAGGCATAAGCAGTTGTAGCAAAGCAAGTAAGAGTAAATCCCAATGTTATTCCAAGGTATCCAAAGATACCAAATAATAACCCAACATACCATATAGCTGCGCCAAGAAAAATCAGTAGAAAATAGGGGTCCTTTCGTACTTCATTAAGATATTTACTGAGAGGCATATCATATCCTCTAACAATTCTGTATATCTAGTCTTTCCTGAGTGATGTGGCATCATAACCTGAGCGTATGCAGTATTGGAATGTGGAGATTTATGGAATAGGAATCATGTTTCCTTGATTCAAAAGCCATTTTGAATCGAGAGCTCTTTTAACAGCCTGTATCTCCCTGATTCCTTCATCACCGTACATTACCTTCAAGAATTCACGTTTTAATTTTCCAATTCCGTGTTCTGCTGCTACAGTCCCGCCTAGTTCGACAGCTCTCTTTGCAAATGTCATATAATTCTGCATGCCTTGGCTTGCTTCCTCATTGTTTCGTGGAAGCATATTTACATGCAGATGATTACTACCAATATGACCAAAGATAACATACTCCATACCCTGAGATTCTAGTGTCTGTCTATAGAATTTCAGATAATCACGTAAAGCTTCGTCAGGAACAGCCATATCAGTGCCTATTTTGTGGACTTCGTGATACTGTGCTTTTCTCATGGCAATTGTTGCATTAACAGTTTCAGGTACAAAGTGACGTACAGTTTTCATCTTCTGCAATTCTGTGTAATCCAGTCCAGCCCAGCTGGACTCAGAAGAGGTGTTGTGTTTGTTCAATATTTCCTCAAGTCCCATGATTTTGTCTTCCATGTTCTCTTCAGTATAAGTGAACTCAAAGAATACAATTGCTTCCGTATCCTCACCCATTACTGGAACAGTGATTCCAGATGCAGCTGCTTTCTCCTTTATCATCGCTAGTGCATTAGGTCCAAAATATTCCAGAAACTCCATCTTAACAGGGGTATCAGGAGCTCGGATATCATATACGAAGTTCACAGCGTCATCCTCGCTCTTAAAGAAAGCCATTACAGTCATAATGTTCTCGGGGAGTTTCATAAGACCTAATTCCGCTTCAGTAATAACCCCAAGGATTCCTTCAGATCCTATGAACAAGTCAATCAAATCCATATCGCGTTTTGCGTATAGTCCTGCAGCATTTTTAGTAGCTGGCATCTTGTATGATGGAACAGTAACCTCAATCACAGATTTATCAGCAAGCACGATTTCGAATTTTCCATTGTTAGCAAAAACTTTACCTCTCTCGATATCAAGAGCATCACCATTCATCAGAATGACTCTAATTCTACATACCCAGTCACGGACTGCACCATAGCTAAAAGTCCTTGCACCGGATGCATTACATGCCACAACACCACCAATCCAAGCGCTCATTTCAGTTGGATCAACAGGAAAGGTGTAAACAGCAGTTTCTGACAAAAACTTCCTCAAGGATTCCTTTTGTTCGGGCGTGCCTTTATCTTTGATAGACTCAAGTTTCTTCGATGAAATAGCCTTTACTAAATCTTCCAAAGTAGCTCCAGCTTGTGCACAAATTGAATAGAGCCCTTCATTCTCGTCGAAATTCATGTAAAGAAGGTCAGTCATTTTCTCGAGATTGACAACAATACCACCCAAGGGAACAGCAGCTCCTGTGAGACCTGTTCGCCCACCCTGAATTGTGACAGGAGTTCCTGAGGTATAGGCATCCTTCAAGATTGTTGCCAGTTCAGCCTCTGAACTTGGAAAGGTAATCTTCTCTGTTTTCCCTTCAAAGCTATGACTCTCATCATCAAGATACAATGCATATGTGTCTGTGATTTCTGATTGATCCGTTACTGCTTTAACTCCTGAGAGGTCAACCAATTCGATCATTCGAGCTTCAATCATATTCGTCATTTTCTGTCACCGTGGACTAGTACTTTCTCGATATTAAGTTGGGTTACACAACTGATTTTATTCGTTACCCTATGACTATTTGATGTTACTAAGGAGAGTATTTCATGCGTATTGCTGCAGTATCAGACATCCATGCTCGCCCAAATGGAGTGGATAATGACCTTCTCAGAGCTATAAGAGAGAGAGTAACAGAATTCGATCCCGACGTCTTTATCATAGCTGGAGACATGAATGAGCAAATCAAGGAGTTGGAACACAATCTCTCAAAGGTTCGAGTGGATGGATGCAAAAATCTCTATGTTTCAGGAAATCATGATATCTGGTTTGAGGAAGACAAAGGGATAGGAAGTCTTGAGAAGTATTCTCATCTAATGAAAGAGGCTTGTGAGAGAAGTGGATTCGTACACCTTCCTGATGAACCATGTCTTGTAGAAGATATTGCCTTCATAGGTTCCATCGGTTGGTATGACTACTCCTTTCGATGTGAGGATCTGGATATTCCTCTGGAAAATTATGAGATGAAACAATATCGAGACTCTTATTGGAGGGATCTCTACTGCATTGATTGGTCATTGACTGACGTAGAAGCTACTTCTTTACTTAATCAAAAATTGATTTATGATTTGGAGACATTACCTGAAAGTGTGAAGTGCGTGGTATACATTTCACATCACCTTCCGTTTTTAGAACTAACTCTCTACAAAGACAGACTCCCATGGGATTTCTTTTCAGCTTTTATGGGAGCCGTATCTTCAGGAGAGATTTTGAAACAGGATTCTAGAGTAGTTTTGTCAATATCTGGACATAGTCACATTCGCAGCGTTTTGAAACTTGATTCACTCATGGCTCTCACAGTACCTGTTGGATATGGACGGCCTCACAAGGATGACCTCGATTCATTTGTGGACTCGGCAATTGCGGAAATAATCATCAGAGATAATGAAGTAGAGTTACTACATTTTGTGGAGGGAGATCTCTGTCAAAACCTACCATATTCGTTCGGATGACGAACTCAAAAACTCGACACATTAATACGGAGGTCACGAATCTATCTATAAATAGGTTTGATTATCGTATTCCGAGCTTAACTCAGTTGCAAGTGAAGTGAAGAAGACCATGATGAATAGAGAGGTTGGTGCTGAGATTGTCGCAGCCATTATTGTTCTGGTGATGGCTATTGTTGCATTGGTATGGACAGTGCTAACTCAGGATCTCGGAATTCCAGTAATCATTGTATTCATCGGAACCTATGCAATCATTAGTAGTGAGAAAGTAAACAGAACGGCTATGTCTCTACTTGGGATGGCTATTGTAGGAGTAGTCCTTTTCGTTGGCTTCAATATGGGACTAATAGGAGTTGAAAACCCCGACCATTCTATATTTCAGGAACTCATATTACATATTGAATGGGATACAATACTCTTTGTTACTGCGATGATGATAATAGTCAGCGTTGCTGGTGCATCTGGACTCTTTCAGTTCATCGCGCTTAACATTGCTGCACCTAGTGGAGGAGACCATAAGAAACTCTTCATTACGTTCCTGGTCTTCGTTGCGGGGATTAGTCTATTCTTTGATACAGTTTCAACTATGCTCATCATAGCACCACTTACAATTGAGATTTGTAAAGCACTGGAAATAGACTTCAAACCATTTCTTATATCTGAAGCAATCGTGTGTAATTTCTCCTCAATCCCCTCAATAGTTGGTGCAGTTCCCAATCTTGTTATTGCGGGCTACACCAATCTGGATGTTGGTTTTCTATTCGTTGTATTCATGCCCCTCTCAATTATCCTGTTTCTCGTCAGTCTACCAATTCTTCTACGATGGTATGGAAGTAAATTCGGAACTACTGATCAATATCGCGTTGATGCGGTATTCTCAATTGACCCACATACAATGATCAAGGACGATCTTGAGTTCAAGGTCTCAGTAGTAGCCATTGTGGTTCTTATTGTGGGATTTGCAATTGGTCCAACCTTGGGCATAATACCACTAATGGTGGCATTAGTTGTTGCAGCGTTTATGTTACTCCTATCACACGAGAGAGCTGACGCTTTTCTGAATAAGGTGGGATGGGGGACAGTATTTTTCCTAGTTGGGCTCTTTGGACTTGTTGTTGCACTCGATTTGACAGGATTAATCAGAGCCCTTGCTGATTGGGTAGGGAATATTATAGGGACTAACGCCGCATTTGCCACAGTATTTCTGATTTGGATACCAGCGATGCTATCAGCCTTCCTCGACAATCTACCAGTATCCGCTGTATTAGCCCCGATTGCATTTGATTTGGCAACTCTTAGTCCTGTAATACCTCTCGCTCTTGTTTTCGCTGTTAACATTGGAGGATATATTTTCACACCCTTAGGGTCACCTGCAAACATGGTGGCAATTGGATTGTCAGAGACGGAGCATGATCCAATCCCCTTTATCGAGTTTATCAAGATAGGAACTCTGCTTGGATTGATTCATCTTGCTATCGGAAGTGGATATCTCCTGTTAGTCATGTTTCTATTAGGAGGCTAATAGACAGAATATGTTTGCATTACAAATTCTAGAAAGAGATTCAGGAATATTCAGAACAGAACATCATTGGTTTCAATTTATTCAAAACGGTGACATAAGTTGGCTGCAGAATTAGTACTCATTGTGTTTGTAGGAACATACATTGCAATATCATCAGAAAAGGTGAACAGAACAGCTACCGCACTTCTGGGAATGGGTATTGCGGGATTGGTGCTCGTTGTCACAGGAACTAGTACATTCACAGATGTCGTGAATACTGTAGAATGGCAAACAGTTCTTTTCGTGACTGCCATGATGATTATCGTAACAATTGCAGCAGGGTCAGGGATGTTTCAATTTCTAGCAATTGAACTCACTCGACCGTCTCATGGTGAAACAAAGAAGTTGTTTGTATCATTTCTTGCGTTTGTCTTTGTTATCTCGTTATTTCTGGATACCACATCAACTATGCTAATAATGGCACCCCTAACAATAGAAGTCTGCAGGGCACTTGATATCGATTTTAGACCTTTCTTGATTTCTGAATCAGTGGTATGTAACTTTGCGTCTATTCCTTCAATTGTTGGTGCAGTCCCCAACCTAGTTATTGCAGAGGTTATAGCAGAAGAAGCAAGTGGGATATTTGATGCAGGTATAATGTTTGTTCTCTTAATGCCACTCTCGATAATTCTATTCGTAGTATCAATTCCAATCTTTCTGCGTTATTTCAGAGACCTATTAATTCCGGGAGATGATGAGCTCATTAACAATTTCCTATTGATAGATCCATCATATATGATTAGGTCAAAAAAGGACTTCTATGCATCAATAATTGGGATGGTTGTGCTTGCTCTTGGATTTACTATCGGACATAGTGTAGGATTTCAACCATCTATGATAGCAATCATTGTGGCTGCGTTTCTTCTGATTCTCACACGAGAATGGGTTGACGATGTACTAAAAAAGGTGAATTGGGGAACAGTATTCTTTCTTGTAGGACTCTTTGGACTCGTAGCATCATTGGAGATAACAGGAGTCATTCATTGGCTGGCTGTAGCTGTAGGATCGTTTCTCGCAGATAATGAAGTTTTAGGGATTATATTCATGACATGGGTCCCCAGTCTGATATCTGGAGTGATTGACAACATACCGGTTTCTACAGTTCTCGCACCGATAGCTGTAAGTCTAGTGACCATAAATCCGATATTACCGTATGTGTTGATATTTGCAGTAAACATAGGGGGTTTCTTACTTCCAATCGGAGCACCAGCGAATATTCTAGCCATAGCATTTTCAGAAAAGGAACACAAGCCTATTCGTTTTGTTGATTTTGCAAAGATAGCTACCCCACTGTCATTACTTATGTTGGCAATAGGTACAGGATGGTTTCTCTTGATTTCAGCTCTCTTTTAACAAGAGATGAAGGAGGCGTCTCCATTTCCGCCTATCTGCCCACCGGGAGGACAAACAACAGGTGGAATGTGACGCCAAAACGTGATGCTCACAATCGCCTAATAGTATTTTGGTCTAAGAGCTATTCATCTAATTGGTCAAAATGGTATTAAAAGGTAGAACTAAAGGTTTACAATGATTTTGTAGAGCTGCAAGCTTATTGGTGAGGTCAACATTATTGCCGAAAAGAAGCAGGTGTCCATATTGTGACAGACTTTTCAGTCGTGACCAGATTGACAGCCACGTTTCTCGATGCAGAATAAAACCAGACACACAAAAAGTAGTCAAACGAATCCCTAGTAGAAAGAATATCATCGTTGATGGTAACAATGTGGCATACTATCTTGCACCAGAAGGAAAACCAAAATTATCTAATTTGTTACTAGCATTGAGAAGTCTTCAGTATGCGGGATATAGAGCTACGCTGGTTGTGTCTTCCGCTCTCAAGCACAAAATCGACAAACCAGAGGGACTAAAAGAGCTAATTATCACTAAAAAAATAATTGAAGCTCCTCGAGGGACAAATGATGATCTTCAAGTCATTCTCTTGGCTCGGAAGACAAATGCAGACATCGTTTCTAATGATAGGTACTTAGAGTGGCGCGATCGTCATCCATGGCTTGAATCAAGACTCCGGAGATATCGTATGACTCCTTCTGGACTTATTCTAACATGAGTTATGGTGATAGAGCAAAAGCGTTAAAATCGCTCCATCTCCAGATGCAGTGTATCATATACTAACGGCTAGGTGAAATACTATGCGAGTAAAGGAACTAAGAGAGATGTACTTGAGATTCTTCAAGGAAAAGAAGCATGCGATCATTCCTTCCGAATCATTAATTCCAGAACATGATCCTACAGCTCTCTTCACCTCAGCCGGTATGCATCCGTTAGTCCCATTTCTTTTAGGACAACCACACCCACGAGGCAATCGTCTTGCTAACTGTCAGAAGTGCATTCGTACAACTGACATCGATGAGGTAGGTGATCCTACACATCTGACATTCTTTGAGATGCTTGGTAATTGGAGTCTTGGTGACTATTGGAAGAAAGAAGCAATCACATGGAGCTACGAATTCCTCACTGATAAAAAGTGGCTGGGCTTTGATCCAGAGAAGCTATCTGTGACTATCTTCGCTGGCGATGAATATTCACCGCGTGATGATGAATCAATAGAACTCTGGAAGAGTGTTGGAATCCCAGAAGAGAGAATATACCACCTTCCCAGGGAGGACAACTGGTGGGGACCAGTGGGGGATATAGGACCGTGTGGCCCCTGTACTGAGATGTTCATCGAATTAGATAATGTTCCGGCTTGTGGACCTGAATGTAAACCAGGTTGTGAGTGTGGCCATTATTTCGAAGTATGGAATGATGTGTTTATGTTCTACAATCAGGTGGACGTGAACAAATTCGAGAAGCTAAAACAACATAATGTTGACACTGGCATGGGAGTTGAAAGAACTGCAGCCATGCTGCAAGGTGCTACTAAAGTATACGACATTGAGACCTTTATCCCGCTTATCACTAAAATAAAAGAAAGGGCTGGAAAAGAGGAATACTCAGAAACCGATGAAACCTATGTCCACATAATCGCAGATCACATTAGAGCAGCAGTAATGATTATGGCTGATGACCGACAGATTGCACCATCCAATGTTGAACAAGGATATATTGTCCGTCGGTTGATACGAAAGTCAGTATTTAGTGCAGATCAACTTGGTTTGAATCCCGGATTCTTACCTGAACTGGTTGATCCAATTATTGAGATATATGAAGACTTGTATGATGAAGTAAAAAGAAATCGCGAATTCGTGATTAAAAATCTCAAAGACGAGGAGAGTAAGTTTCGGAAGACTTTGAATAAAGCGCTCAGAAAATTAAACAAAATACTCACAGAAACCGGAACAATCACAGGAGAGGATGCATTTCTTCTCTTTACAAGCTATGGACTCCCGTCAGAGATGACCAGAGAGATTGCCGAGGAAAATGGTATCAAAGTGGATATGAATGAGTTCCAAAAGCAATTCGAGGAGCACAGAGAGATTTCACGAACTGCAACACAGGGCAAGTTCAAGAGTGGGCTTGCTGATCACAGTGAGATTGTAACTAGGATGCACACAGCTACTCACATTCTTCAAGAAGCACTTAGAAGAGTTCTTGGCGACTCGGTTCAACAAATGGGCAGTAATATTACACCTGAACGTCTGAGGTTTGATTTCTCATTCGACAGGAAATTGACTCAGGAAGAAATCAAGGAAGTAGAGGATCTAGTAAATGGAGTAATAACAGAGGATATAGAAGTCACCCGAGAGATTATGGAATACGATACCGCAATAAAGGCAGGTGCTCTCGCATTCTTCAAGGAAACATATGATGATGAGGTTTCAGTTTACAGAGTCGGAGATTTTAGTATGGAACTTTGCGGGGGCCCACATGTGACACACACTGGAGTCATAGGCGTGTTTAAGATTGAAAAACAGAAGAAAATTGGAGCCAACATAGTCCGCATTCGTGCCGTCCTTGAGGGTTAATTACTGAAAGCCCTATTTGCTCTCACTCCATCATATTCATCATACCACAATTTGTACTCATTGAATCTATTTGGGTCGAAGAAGAATTTATAAATAAATTTTGTAATACATATTACGTAATACTATTACATTTCACATAAAAGGAATGGACGGATAGGAGAAGTTGCCAACCGAAGCCGCGAACATGGTTCGCGCTCTAGCTGACGAAATCCTTCTTGACACTGTCTTTAGTCTAGATAGACCAGTGAGTTGCGAAGGATTATCGTTTATTCCAATTGTTCAAAAAGAGCCAAATGAACACGACATGGAATACATTAATGCAGCACAAGCCATTGAAGAAGGAGTATTGGAACTCACTGAAATGGGCGATGCTGTAAACACAATATTAGCTCATAATCGAGGAACGATACCGATTGTAATTGAGGAAGCGGAGGTACTTTCCGCCCCTGGAAGTCAAGACAGGATGGTTGTGGCTAGTGTAATACTACAACCAGGTAAGCGAAAGAGAATTCCAGTGAAATGCGTTCACGCACCTCATGGTCTTCGTCGAGGAATTGGATTGCATACCATAGGGGCAGCGTCATATGGACTCCGAGAAAATATGAGAGTACAGAAATACAGCTCAATCATGACAGATGTGGAACATTATGTGCCTGAAACTGCAGTAGACCAATCAGTGATTTGGGATAGAGTAAAGGAATACTGCAAAGAAGTGGGTACCAAAGATCCCGACAAGTACATTGAAGCTCTCGAAACTTTAAGAAGTAAGGCGGAAGGGGATGCAAAGAAGGTAATAGATGGTATCCCAGATCGAACTAGTGGACTTGTTATATTAAGCGCTGAGGGAGAATTCATTTCATTTGAGATGTATAGAAACCATACATCGTTTTCGAAGAGAGTGGGATTCATTGAATCAATTCTTATGGAATATGGTAAGAAGGACACTCGTACTCTAGAAGAGGAAGCTGCCTATGCGAAAGCTGTGCAGATTCTGATGAACTTGAAAAAGATTAAACCTGAAGAAGTAATCTCACAAGAGGGGGCCGATAATATCCATATTGGAACAGAGGAAATGAAAGGTGAAGCAGTTGTTGCGGAGAAAGACAAGATGCAACGTATACTATACTGCTCTTTTGGTAAATAGCACAAGATCTGATCTATTAACAACAGACAGCAGGGGAATCCATGTTCGTATATCGTTGTTCCCCTGATGTCAATAATGCTTATGAGAGAGTTTCTCCCTTCTCAAATACCCCTATGGAGTGATGAATATGGGAACCTTCTCAAGGATATTTGGTTCTGGGGATAAGAAATTACAAGAGCGAGCGAATAAAATCCTGTTTGACTTAAGTAAGGGATTACAGTCTGCAAGTGCAAAACTGCATGTTGCTGCTGAAGAGTGGCATGATGGTAATATCAAAGTTCTAGAGGAAATTAGGGATGAGATAATAGCTCTAGAGAGAAAAATGGATAGAAAGAAGGAAGAGTTGATTGAAGAGATTCTATGTCAACACGCTTATCTTCCACAACAGACAGAAGAAAGACACCAACTCATCAATTTGATGGACAGTATTATTGATACTGCAGAACATGCTGTTCGGATTATGTGGACAGGGAGAAAATTCAAGCCTCCAAAAAGAATGGAATTATTGGCGGAGAAAGTCTGGTCTTGCACAGACTATCTCCAAGATGCTGTGAAATATCTCTACGGTGATTTCAAGAAATCAGTGGAAATTACTAGAAAGGTTGATGAATTACGTGAAGAGGCTAGAGATATGGAGTTCGAGTTGCTGGAGGAAGTATTCAATGAGGGAGATTACTCCGCTGCAGAAATTCAGTTGTTCGTTGAGGCAGCGCATTGGGTTACAAAGGTTGCAGTTCAATCTGAAGTTACAGGTGACTTCCTTAGAGAATTAGCTGTTAGGTACTCTTGATTGGAGGAAATCCTCCTTGGAACTGTTCCTTCTCATCTTAATCCTATTTGTAGGTTTCATTGTAGCATTTGCTATCGGAGGTAATGATGAAGCCATGGCCCCTGCAGTGGGGGCAAGAGTGTTTACAATAACTATGGCTGTTGTTATTGGTGGAATTGCTAGTATAATTGGTGCTTTAACCCTTGGAAGAGGGGTTTCTGAAAAAGTAGGTTCGGAAATGGTAGGCGGTAATCAGTTGACAACCGCCATGGTATTCGCCGCTCTCATTTCTATGGCAATATGGTTGCTAATAGCCTCAGTTACAAAGGGACTACCAATAAGTACGACCCAATGTATTGTGGGCGCTGTAGTGGGGGTTGTACTTGTCGCCCCATTTATAGGATTGGCAGGTTGGGGAGCTGAAACTATTTCTTGGTTAGTTATATTGGAGATATTTGTTGGATGGATTATATCTCCAATAATCGGTTTCATCGGAGCCGCTTTAATATTCCAACTTGTGCGACTTCTTCAAAGGCGAGCTCCTGGTCTTGACGCTCGTGAGAAACAGGAGAGAGTAGCAGCTTATGCACTTGCAGCTTTCCTAATATTCACCAGCCTCAGTCGAGGTGGTAATGATGTTGCTAATGCGGTAGCTCCACTCATAGTCCTACCTGAGTTCCAAGGATCCTTCATGATAGGTCCATTCTTGATTGACAATGTTATCATTCCTCTGCTAGTGGGAGGAGTAGGAATGGCACTTGGTTTGATTGTTGTTGGTAGAAAGGTGATTCAAACATTAGCTACAGAAGTGACAACATTAACACCAACAACTGCTCTCGCAGCTAGTATTTCGGTATCTCTTGTAATGTTTGTGGGAACGTATATGGGTCTGCCATTAAGTGGAACGCATGTACTTGTGGCAGCTCTAATCGCTGTGGGATGGATAACTCAAGAACCAATCAAGATGAAACAGGTGAGAGATATCATTCTTAGCTGGGTTGTTACAGTCCCAATCTCTGCTATTTTCGGAGCAATTGTGTTAGTAATCATAAACCCATTTTTCCTAAATTAGGAACCAATTCAAAAATTGCAGATTATTTGACCCAATCTGGAACTTGATGGATAATAATATGGTCCTTTGCTAGAGTAGCAAGTTGCTCTGCTTCTTCTCGTGACAAGTGTGCTCGTGTATCTGACTCCGGAATCGTTCGGTATGTTGACTCTATAAGAGCAAGATCAGCAGATTCCACGATATTTTCAAGATTGGCACACATTCTGGTATCACCCGTGTATGCTACTATTGTATCACCAATAGTTACTCTATACCCAAGTGCAGGCTGCCAGACAATATCACTCGTTGGCACATCTGAATCAAAATGTTCAACTTCGAATCCCTTCACTCTGAAAAAATCTGCATTAAATTCCACACCATCTTTCATTTCATGACACCGGATATCAAAAGGGATTGTGGACGGATGAAATTCACGAAACGATTCAATAATCCCCAACACTTCGATACTACCTTGAGGCATAATGATATCGAGGGGGGATTTACGATGCAGCATACGGAGAAACCCAAGAAGCGAGTATAATCCGCCCATATGATCGAAGTGTCCATGTGTGATTGCAATCAGTGTAAGGTCCTCAACAGATGAATTCGGAAGCTGTTGGAATAAATCACGTGTTGTACCATCACCCACATCAAGAAGCATCTTCTTACCTGTGAATTTGCTTTCAATCACAATCATAGTACCAACACCTGCCACACTGAAGGGTACGGTTACAATCGTTTCGTCATTTGCCCAATTGGATGAGTACTCATTTTTAGAACTAGTCATAAACTGCACCTTCACTGTATGTGATGATTTTGTTTCAATAATTCGCCTTTTCATAAAAAATCATTGGAAAAAGAAAGGATTGTGCGGCAAAAATTCATAGCCGCACATCATGGGACTAGTCATAACCCAACTTGGGTACACGAGCAAGCCAGTTCATGAGATATCCAATTAGAACTGATACTACCAGTCCAGCTGCAGTTATTAGAAGAACATCGATTAAAGATGGAGTCTGTCCACCTATAAGCTGCATCCAACTGAAGTATGTAGCTGATAAGGTCATACCAGAGAATGCAACCTTCTTGAGCGGAATTTTCACGGTCTTAGTCTGGAAAACATCCATGTCAACCAGTGCTGCTGCTAATGCTCCTCCTTTGTCTGGTTTTAATTTTAGCTGCTTCGAGAATTTCCCAACAGTCACCTTGGACTTGGGTTTGACAACCTGAAGTGCTTTTGGCGCAAACTGTGCTATGTCTTCAGAGAAATAGGCCACAGCGGCATCTTTACTTATATTGCATTTTGAGCATTGAGGTGCACCTGATTTCCAGTTCTTACCACATTTAGGACATTTTTTAGCATCCCAAGACTGCCTTGCAGCAGTTTCCACTCTCTTTAACAATTCATCTTTGCTTATCGTTTCACTCTCACTCTTCTTCTTTGGTTTTCTTCTCAAAACCGCTTCTGGTGGAAGGATACCAACGTCCGAACCTCTTTTCGCACCACGCATCTTTCTAGCCGCAAAAATACCTCTCTGGAACTCGTCAAGAGAAAGCAATAGTGAGAACACTGCCATTACTGTAAATCCCACTGTGATTAGACCAGGAATTGTTGTGAGTGCAGCTGTCCCCTGAGGACCAAGTAAAACCACGAAATCCTCTGAAACAACGGTACTATTTGTGAATCCTTCCAAGGTGTAGTTGAATGAGAAAATTCCTGTTAGAGAACCACCGAGCATCCCTAAACCACCAGTGTCAAGGAAAGCACTCAGATCAAGAGCCTGGGATTGGTTGAACGATTGTCCTGCAAGGAAATCAGCCCCAATTGGATACTCTTGAACAGGAAACGGGAATCCCATGTATATCAATTGAAATGAAATAGATGAGAGATGGAGATTATTTGCAGCCTCAACTTCAAAATAGAAATCAGGACTTGTCAAAATTGGAATAGGGTCTGTAACCCCAACAACTGATTCATTGTTGAGTTCCATCTTAATGTAGAGGTTTTCATCCCCACCCCATCCGGGTGGTTGTGCATGAACAGGGGCAATATAAGGAGCCCATAGAATACAAGTGATTAATGTAATAACAATGAAATGAGTTAGCGTCTTTCGCATTCTTATCCCTCTGAAATCATTCGATTGACAGCAATACTCGAAGGTACTTATGAATGCTTTTGGAGACAATACCATTCATGAAATCACTATTCAGAATCCATAAAGCTTTTCAACTGACGTTCAAATTCCTTTTCTTCTTCCTCTGGATCAAAAAGGATGTGTGACTTCTTGGAAGTCTTTTGAATAGGGGCCCAGTTGATAATTTCACCAAAGATAATACCAGCAGTATTGGCGATGATAGCAAGAAGGATACCATAGTCACCGGGATCAACGATTGCAACCAACATCAATGAAATGATTATGCCTCCAATAACACCTACAACAAGACCTAGTCCAATACGGTCAATCAATCTAAGACTTCTCGTACCTCCAATCAGGTACCCTAGCATTATTCCCAGGAATATTCCGGGTAATGCATATACTATTAGTTGCCAGTAATCTAGGCCTTGCATAGGTAGACCTCGTTGATACTTGGAATATAATCAGAATTCAAGCTATTTTAATTTGATTACCAATTATTCCAGTGAACGATTTCATCAAGTGGTTTTCGCGGAGTTCTGGTCTTCTCTCGTTCTTGGTTTCTCTCTGAGAGAAAAGTGGGTTCGCCTTCAAATTCGTAACCGAAGAAAACCACGGTGCCGATTCGGAAATCAGATGGAATGCCAGTTATACCCCTAAGTTTTTCTTCATCCCATCCCGCAGTAGGATGACCCATGAGTCCAACATGAACTGCTTGAAGTAACATATTCTGAACAGATAATCCAACATCCATCATGAAATAAGGTAGTCCATGAGAGGGACAACCTCCATCTGGATGAGCTGCCACAATAATCATCACTGGGGCACGCTCAGCCCAAGCATTACCCCCTGACATTGCTTCATTAGCTTTCTTGCGCGTTTCAGAGTCCTTTATGACAATAAAATGCCACGCTTGCGTATTTCCACATGATGGTGCACGTCGACCTGCCTCAAGAATTGTTTGAAGAAGGTCATCGGGGATCTCTTTAGTATCATAAGCTCTACCGCTACGTCTTTTTTCGACAACATCTAGTAACAATGAGTTTCCTCCAAAATACAGTCCTTTGTTATGTTTCTACCCTCATAACTGCTCCGCAGTGTTCAGGAATGTCCTGAAAACCACACCCCTTCCCCATCCAACAGACAAGTTGTGTGCCTTCTTGATGCATCTCTTTTCCACAATGAACAGGTATGGGAGTCTCGTGATTACACTTGATACAAACTAATTTTGCCATGTATTTTCTCTCCTTATTCCAACAATAATTGTAATTAACTATATTTAATAATTCCGTTCTGGGATATATTTATGATTTCATGTATTTTGCAGGATCTTCACTGAAAATCTTCTCTGAGGTCTTATGGGCACCGGGTGTATCCAATTCAACATCACGCTTGTCCGACCCATCATCCGAGAGCATTTCTGTGAAGACCTCATTCTGAATTATTAGACGCTGAACCTCGTTGCTTCCAGTCCATATCGTTGCAAGTCTTGCATCCCTGAATAGGCGTTCAATTGGATAAACATCTGTATAACCAATTCCACCAAGGATTTGCATTGCCTCGCTGACAACTTGAAGACCTGCTTCTGTGCAGAACACTTTGGCCTGAGATACTTCTTTTCTACACCAGGCACCGGTGTCTGCAACCTTTGCAGCTCTATACACAATGCCTCTGCTGGCATCAAGAAGTGTAGCACAGTCCGCAACTTTGAAGCTTATTCCTTCAAATCGTCTTATGGGGCGTCCGAATGCCTCTCTCTTGTCAGCGTATCGTACTGCTATCTCAAGTGCTGCTCGACCCATCCCAATCGGGCCTGCTGCTGATGTAAGACGTTCTGGAACCATCATCGCGTTAAATACATCGTTACCTTCATGCAGTTCACCGACTAATCTCTCGGAAGACACTTCTAAGTCCTTGAATACAATTCTTGCAGCCCCCATTCCTCTACAACCCATAAGCTCATACTCTTCCTCTACCTTCACACCATCATCACGTTCAACCAGGAAAGCACTCAGGGATTTGTGTGGTGGACCATCAAAGCCAGTCTTTGCATAGACTAAGAAATAATCTGCACCGATGCCCCCTGCAACAAATCGTTTTTCGCCATTGATTATAAATGAGTCACCCTCTCCTATTGCGGTTGTGTTTGTTCCAAAGAAATCAGACCCACCTCTGGGTTCAGTAAGTCCTTCTCCACATATTTTCTCTCCTTTTAGAGTAGGGAGGAGATACTTCTTTTTCTGTGCTTCACTCCCATACTTGTTGATACCTTCACCGACTATACTTGGAAGCGAGTATGCACACCCCAGTGCTATACCAAGAACCCCAATCTCTTCAATGGCAAGCATCTCAGAAACCCACCCAAGATCTCGACCTCCATATTCCCTGGGAAAACGCAATCCAAGTAAGTTTGATTCTCCTGCAGCCCTCACAAATTCATATGGATATTCCTTTTCTTTTCCATCCATTTTAATGAGAAGTGAAGGGTCTACTTTGTTTTTTACAAAAGCCCTTATTTCATCACGAAGTTGTTTCTCTTCGTCAGTGAGTATAACATCAAACAATTACCTAACCTCAAGGAAAAAATGATGAACCCATGTAAAGAGTCTTACGAGAACTGCGAAAGGTGCTCTAACCAAGTAAGGAGTCAAGTGTTTCCTCTGATCCTCCAGACCTAACAACATGAAGTGCTTCAGTTGGGCAAACTAATTCGCAAGCTAAACAAAGAATACATTCACTCTCTCGTACCGGGTCGACAATTCGTGATTTATTATGTAGGTAAGGTGCAAAGACCTTTGTTGGACATACGCTGACACATTTCATACATCCATTACATAATTCGAAGTCCACTCCAACCGTGGTCCCGTGAATTATGTGGCTTCCTTTCATCCAGATGTCATGATCGCGATGAGTCCCAGTTTTTGACCATCTTGATCGATATTCCTTATCGATAGGCACATTTTTGCAACTGTATTTCTGATTTATAGAATCTTTGCTATTCTGGTTTGAAATCACCTAAACGATTCTCACCCTCAAACTTTTGTAATGGAGTGAGATTAATAGTTGTTTCGAGCACTCCGAGATAATTATCGTTATCATCCCGAATTGCAATGTATCTTATGAGAAGCTTACGCGGTTCATCTCCATCGGGAAGATTCATCCAGAAATCAATATGGTCTTTTTTCCCGCTACGAAGTGCATCAATGACCTGTTCCACCTTATCAATACTATCACCAGGATGACAGAGTTTCACATTCCTTCCTAGAACAGCGGGACCCCGTTTAAATATCCGAACTCCATGCCTATTCCAAAAAAGTACTTTATCATCAGCATCGATAATTGAAAACTCGATAGGCATAAAATCAAGAACTGTGGACAGAAAATCAACATTCATCCCTTTAAGACGGTCCAAGAGAAATTCATTCTTCAAATTATTCAGCTCCATTGTAATACTAGATAAATGGAGAACTAGTTAATCGTTTTGTAAACTGTTTATTTCAGTTGACGGAACAGTATAATCCGCTTCCGATAGATTAATTCCGAACGTGGAGGCTTCCAGCAAGAGCCATCCTCTCAGGGAGCAGATTACATGTCCATAATTGTAGAAGGTTGCAAGCCTACCGAATGTCAGATGGAGTGTATACTTGCATGTCAAAGAATTCATGAAGAAGATGCTCCTCTTTCATTTGATGAAAGAACAAAGAGACCCATAATTCAAAATGGTTCATGTACACAGTGCCTTGGATGTATTCGAGCGTGCCCATTTGATGCTATAAGGCTTCATCAAATTCCAGAAAGTAGCGTTACTAAACGAGAAGAGAGAACCTTTGTACAATCGTCAGAGAAACCCTACAATGTGCATGCATCATATCAACCAATATCGGAACGTAACATCATTTTTGCGAGAGTGCATTATGACTCCGATTTCTCAAACTATGGGAAGTATATATATTCAAAAGGGCCTGAAATGGTAGAAAAAGGGATTCCAGGTTACACGAGATTTGAGTTCGAATTGGGTCAAGCTGCTTGGAAACTCTATACTAATCGTTATCTTTTAAATCAGGATGTCCAGGATCGAGACCTTGAAACAATATCCAAGACATGGAAGGGACGCGCAAACAGGAGTACCCTAACAAAGTTAGTGAAACGAGCTGCAAGGTTTTTTGGAGCGAGTCTAGTAGGAATTGCAGATCTTGACCTTCGATGGTTATACACAGCCAATAGACAAGAGGAGCCATATGATATCCCTGAATCTGTGAATCGTGCAATTGTGATTGCAGTAGAGATGGATTACGATGATATTAGTACATCACCTGCAATGCTGAGTTCTTCTGCATCAGTCCGTGGTTATTCTCAAATGGCATACATTGAGATTGAACTAGCTGCGTATATCGAACGACTCGGGTACAAGGCAATAACGTGTGGTAATGAAGTTGCCCTTAGTGTCCCGCTTGCCATAGATGCGGGCCTTGGTCAATACGGAAGACATGGCCTTTTAATAACAAAGGAGTTTGGTCCAAGAGTCCGGATTGCCAAGATATTAACTGATATGCCACTCTTAATAGATCAAGTAGACAACAAGTTTTGTGAATCAGTCATTCGGTTCTGTGAAACCTGTGAGAAATGTGCATCCACATGTCCCTCACAATCAATACCCTATGGACGGGAAAGAACATGGGATGGGACATCAATATCAAATAATCCTGGAATCGAAAAATGGTATGTTGATGTCGAATCGTGCTATGAGTTTTGGGTTGAAAACGGTGGTGATTGTTCAAATTGCATACGTTCCTGTCCATACAATAAGCGTAATGACTTCTTCACAAGGAAACTACATAGTATGATACTCTGGTTTACGCAGAATCTCCCATTCATGAATCGTTTAATCGTGAAATTCGATGATATCATGGGGTTTGGAAGACAGCGAAACTCCGCAAAGCTATGGAAAAAGTACGACTAGCCCATAGGTTTCGTGCACATGGGTCCGTCATTACGAGGATTATTGACATAGGTGGAAACCTCAAAAGCTTCAAGAGAGTTGTCAGTGGAAGGAACAAGTAAAGATTGAAGCACATCTATATTATCAATTGAGGGGTCTAACCACGTTTTCTCATCTTCAGCACGAAGAATGACTGGCATCCTATTATGAATAGGTTTCATCATATCGTTGGGAGTTGTTGTCACAATGGAGCAACTAAGGATAATAGTATCGGAAGGAGACTTCCAATGACTGTAAATTCCTCCGAAAGCAAAGGGTATGTTAGTTTCCATTCGAATATGCATTGGTACTTTCTTATCTTCTCCACTCATCCACTCGTAGAAGCCGGTAGTTGGAATCAAGCATCGCTTCTTCAAAAAGGCATGTTTGTATATACGCTTTTCAGCTATTGTTTCGGCCCGAGCGTTAATCATCTTATTTCCTATTTTCATATCTTTAGCCCAGAATGGTATGAACCCCCATCGCATTCCTACAAGTTTTATGATGGGATCTTTAACAATTACTGCAATTTTCTGTGTAGGAGCAATATTGTATCGGGGAGTTACGCCAAATTCAAACTCCTCAATACCGAAACGTTCTCTGAGAAGTTCTTGATGAGCTAATAAAGAGAAGCGGCCGCACATAATCTACAATCTATTTCTAGAAGTAAAAAACTTGAGATAGGGGTTGCTATTATGCTATATACAGATAGAAAATAGAGGATAGTATCATTGAGTTCTATGCGAGAAGGGGTTTTCATTGGAACTTGCGGCTGGTCATATCAGGAATGGCGAGGAATGCTCTACTCCTCTACAAAGAATCTCCTAGAACAGTACCTCAACTATTTTGATACCGCAGAAATCAATACTACATTCTACGGAACGCTAGGATATGCGTCAATTGAGAAATTCAAACGCCTTCTAAGGAAAGGCCAATTTTATTCTGCTAAGATGCCACACCAGATAACGCATGTCCATAAGTTGAATATGAACTCAGATGCGAGAATTATCCTATTTGATTTCCTGGAAAAGGCAAAGCCAATGTTACCAGATCTAAAAGTAATTCTGCTACAATTACCACCTTGGGATATTGAGAAATTCGGAGATCTTGAATCAATTCTAGCATTGTTAGATGATGATTTTCGCTATGCGGTGGAATTCAGACATCACAGCTGGCTATCAGATAGAGTGTATAGGTTGTTGGAAGATTACAATGCGGCATATGTAATTGTAGATGAACCTGTACTACCCATTGACCTACGCATAACTACTGATTTCACATACATTCGTTGGCATGGACATGGTACAAATCCTTGGTACAATTGGAGATACTCCGATCAATCACTAAAGGAGTGGAAAACCAGACTCGAGATGATACATGATAGAGTAGGCACCATTTTGGGCTATTTCAACAATCACTTTTTTGGATATGGCCCAACAAATGCGCTTCAAATTCTAGACAAGCTCAATCTAACAACAATCCAACAGAAAGAGAAACTCGAGAGAATGCTGCAACAACTTGATATTGAACAGACATCATTGGATGAGTTCTGATTGATTACACTTATTGGAAACAAGAATGAAGTACTTGAAGGGATTAATGGTGAATACAGGACTAAAAGATAGACATGTGGTGATAACAGGTGCGGCAGGTGGCATTGGGACAGAAATTGTCAAGCAGTTTCTTAGCGAGGAATGTCAAATTACAGCGGCTTATAATACATCTAAAGGTGAGCTTGAACATCTCAGTGAAAACTACTCTGAAAAGATAGCTCTCTGTAAAACAGATGTGACAAAAGAAGTCGAGGTGAAAAATCTCTTTGCATTTGCAAATTCGAAGCACCAACGCGTTGACATTCTGGTATCTAATGCAGGGATAGCAAATCCACTAGTCAATATTGAAGATATGACATTGAATCAATGGAATAAAACGATAACAACAAACCTTACAGGGGCATTCTTATGCTCAAAATATTTCTTTCAAAATTTGGAGAGGTATCCAGAAGATTATGCATCTCTGGTATTCATAGGTTCTACTGCGGGAGTATTTGGTGAGGCTGGATTCTGCGACTATGCTACCTCAAAAGCAGGAATGTTTGGACTTATGATGAGTCTGAAGAACGAGATTATTCGAATAGCGTCAAGAGGCCGTGTCAATATTGTAAATCCGGGTTGGACATTGACACCAATGGCAGAGGAAATTGCTAAGGATGAAAATAAGATGAAACGGATTCTTCAAACAATCCCAATGAAGAAAATTGCAATACCGGAAGATATTGCATCAGTTGTGATGTTCTTATGTTCAGACAGATTGGCAGGTCATGTCAGTGGCCAGGCAATAACTGTAGCCGGTGGCATGGAGGGTCGTGTTCTCTACAGTAAGGATGAAATTTTCATGGAATAACTTGCTACGATTAGTTAATGAGGAAAGTTTCCTATGCAAAACCAGAATAACAAAATTTGCTCATATTCGGAGGCGTTTTGATTGACCCTACTAAGTTTGAAAATTGCCCTAATAGGGAATGAAGGTGTAGGAAAAACTGAACTTACACCGTGGAATAGATCACCAATTGAGTATTCAGAAACTGTTGGTACCGACATTGCTCTTTACACTACAGTACTTCCAGGCACAGATATGAAAGTCAAGATGCAGATATGGGAGCTTAATACCAAGAGTCGGTTTGATCTGATTCGGGACACTCTGTGGACAGGTACAGCAGGTGTGATTCTCGTGTGGGATGTGACTGACAGAGCAAGCTTTGCTGCAGCTGACGACTGGTGGATAAAACTGAGCTCCAGTATTGGAGGTGTTCCTGTACTCTGTGTTGCCAATAAGACAGATATTGTCAGTGAGCGTGAGGTCACAACAGAAGAGGGATTATCATATTGCAGCGAAAATGGGTTTGAGTATGTAGAAAGTAGTAAAGGAAATCGAGCTGATTTTGAACATGCATTAACAGATCTTGCAGTGAGAATTAAGGCATGGTTAGAAGAGAATAAGTGAGCTTCACGATGTGATCCGATGACTGCCTTTGATAATCTTGCAATTGCATACGATGGTGCTATAGAGTGGGAAGACCGGCTCAAGAGGGAGATTCCATTTCTCTTGAATTGTATCTACAAAGCTGATGCCAAAGTCCTGGATATGGCATGTGGAAGTGGTAGGCATGCAATCTCTTTGGCGGAAAACGGATGCGAAGTTACTGCATTTGATAACAGCGAAGTAATGATAGACCGAGCGAAGGCAATTGCAAATGAAATGAATGTTCAGGTTGAGTTCATTGTTGCAGAGATGAATGATATGGACAAAGCTGTAAATGGTAAATTCGATCTGATCTATTGTGTTGGCAATTCGCTTTCATTACTCAATGACCAAATTGAACTGAGTAGAGTAATATCGCTAGTTCATTCATTCTTAACTAAGGGAGGAACATTCGTTTTTCAGGTTCTAAATTTTGAAGAAATCATAGGAACAGGGTTCAGGTTTATGCCCCCGAAATCGGGTAGACTTGAATCCGGTCAAGAGGTGATTTTTAGTCGTTTCTTTGACCATGAACTAGGTAAAACCCATAGTAATCTTGTTATGAGTAGTTTTACAAAGAATGGGATTAGATGGATTCCAGAAGTATCAACACAGAGAATATTCAGACTAAGCCTTACTATTATACAAGAGACCCTGCAACATTGCGGATTCAAGGATTTCATTGTGTTCTCAGATTATTCAGGAAACGATTTTGTTCGATCACTTCATAGGAATATGATTTTTAAAATAAGAAAAAAATAAGTATGTCAGGGCGGAAAATTTCCAACCCTGACTGAGTTAGAGAGAATATACAGCTACTCTGGTTTCGCTAAACTCCTGATTCCAGAATATGCAAGAGTCATACCTATGAGTGACATGACCCCAACGCCTAAGAAACCAACAGCCATCATCACATTTCCTTCACCTACTAATCCACTAAGCATGGTAAAGAAATCAATGCGAAAGACTATGTCTAGTAGTATCATCACAATGAACAAAGCCATTGAAGCAAACTGTGCAATCAGCATTGCTGACATTATATTGGCTTGATGTGCTGGTGACTTACTATCTTCATATGCTGGATTTCTCGCAGTTATACCAACAGCAACCATCGCAGCACCACACTCAGCGATATACCCAAAGACGAACAGTAGAAGAAAGTTGGAAAGAGAGAGTGAGAACAATAATGCAATAATTACTACTGGAACTACTGTCAAGGGTACACATATCATGAATGCCATTACAAGTCTACTCTTCACAAAGCGGGATGCTCCGTGGGGAGTACTCTGGATAATCCAAAGCTGATCCTTACTCTCAAGAAATCCTTGACCAACAAATGGAAACACTCCACATATTGAAAGAAGCATTCCAAAGATGAAGAACATCTCCGTGAAGGAATCATAAAAATCACCCATCTGGCTAAAGAAGAATGGAAGGATTGATGCAAGAACGATACCATAACCAATTTTGGACAAATTCTGAGCCTTTCTCAAAAAATCCTTCATATTGGCTACAAGCAGTGCACCAAATGATCCTGGTACAACACGTCTCATTCCCCGATATAGAACATTGTCCCTACCAACTGTAGTGACAGATTCAGTCCTAACACCAGCTTCAATTGTGAAGATTCTATCAGCAGTCCCCAGACCAATTCCAACAAGCCCTAGAACAAAAACACCAACTACAAGGGCACTCTGAAATAGGTCAAGAGAAAGTAGACCTGTAAATCCAATAAATTCAGCAGAGGTCCAACCAAGACCATTGAAAGCTACAATAATCTGACTAGTCAAATCAGCAAACCAAGTGAAGGGCGCAAAGATAAAGACATCAAGCCCTAATATTTCAGACATAGCAGGTGCAAACATCATCAATCCATACATAGGGATAATAACAATGATTGCTACCACCATAGAAATTGCCTTAGCTATGTCATTTCCCTTTGAAGAATCACCAAGTCGTGCTTGAATCATACTAGTGAGCCAGTTAGATAACCAGATAGTACTGAGAGCCATCAATGTGATTGAACCATAGATAGCAACCTGACCGATCAAAGATATCTCAAGTACTAAAGCAAACGGTGCTATCAATATAGGAGCCAAATATAATACAACTAGACCATATAGCATGGTACGTCCAATATATTGACCAGACAGAATATCCCTTGTCCGTACGTTATTTGATAGCATAATCTCCCACTGCCCTATCTTGATCTCTTGAAGAGAGTATGACATAGGAAATAGTAGAAGCATGAACCATACGAACATCATGACTGTCCGTAAAAGGCCAGGCATCATTGCACTCATTAGAATCTGAAGATCTTGCATCTCGAAGATTGTAAAGAGAATACTACCCATTATCATGGGAGCTAGCCATGCAGCCCATATCAGTCCAAGAGTGATTATTGCACCTAGATATAGTGCCCTTCGTCCCTTCATGCTTGAGCTTAGGACTAAGAACTCTGCCTTTGCAATTGCTGACCAAGGCTTAGTCACTTTGACTACCTCCAAGCAAGCAGAGCCTTGCGATCGATCTTTCCACCAACAATCTGCAAGTATGCGTCTTCTAAATCATCAACCTTGGCAGCTTCAATGATATCTTGAGGTGCGCCTAATGTTACTAATTGACCTTCATTGAGAATCCCAATTACATCACAGACATCCTCGGCAAACTGCGTCATGTGAGTACAGATATAGAAGCTGGTTTCTGTTTCCTCAGCTAATACTAGAATTAGGTCTTTTACCAGAGCACTTGCTGATGGATCTAATCTAGACGTTGGTTCATCTAGAAACACCAGCTTAGGCTCATGTAGTAGGGTAGATGCAACCAAGACTTTCTGTTTCATACCAGAAGAGTAAGATTCCAGCAGGTCATCTCTTCTTCCCTCAAGTCCTAGCATTGCAAGTAGACTATCGATTCTTTTGTTGAGACTATCACCATTACGACTGTTGAGTGCACCGATGAACTCAAGGAACTCCACAGCTGACAGCTTAGAGTATAGTCCTGGTGATTCCGGGAGTAGCCCTGTTATCTCTTTGACTTTATCCCTGTTTCTCCCAACATCGAATCCGCAGACTTCTGCGGTTCCACTTGTCTGTTTCATGAGACCTGAAAGTATGCGGACAGTGGTCGTTTTTCCTGCTCCATTGGGACCCAAAAATCCAAACCTACTGCCTGACGCAACATCCAGATCCAGATCACGTACAGCATGAACTGTATCAAAGCGCTTGTTCAGAGCGCGTGTGCGAATGACGATTCCATTTCTAGCCATTTTTTCCACCAATTTTCTTGGTAAAGCATCTTGCTAAATCTTTACCAAATTCTAGTACAATATTCAACAAGTTTATATATAAATTTATGCAATAACGTATATGAGAATTACCACGAAACTGCTAAATAGTGGAGTGATGATGAAAACGAGGAATCAGAAATGGGTCTGTTAAGCACTCAAGAAGAAAAGGTCTGGGAACTGTTCCAGAAGGGATACAGTACAAGTGAGATTCCAGAACAATCTCCTGAAGAGGAGTGGGAATCAGCATATGTATCTAGAGTGCTAAATCGAGCTCGGAAGAAAATTGAGAAGGCACTTAGAAATCAAGCTAACTCACATCGACTTGACATTGAGAGTGTCCAAGATTACAAGGGTTTGTTAATCGGATTCGATTATCAGGCCAATGCACAGGTGTATATGATATTCACCATTAGACTCGGAATAATAGTATGGTACAAACATGACAGCTATGCAGGAAAGCTCTGTGATGGGAAAGTCTTTGGAAGATCTGATGCAATGGCAGGAGGACCCTGTCCAAAATACGATGAGTGTCGTGAAACCCTTGATGCAGTCATGGACGAATACAGCATCAAACTTCGTCCAGATGAAGAACAGCTCTATATGACTGAACAGTCTATTGCAATTTTCAACAAGCTCGCAGCAAAAGAAGTTCCTCGTTACAAACGCAAAGATGAATGATAGGAGAAAATGGAAGTGGGTTTAGACACAAGTGAAAGATTGGTGAAACCTCCAGAGATGGATGTAGTAACGAGCGGAAGGATTTTCAAACCAAGCTCGGCATTTAAGAAGAAGTATTTGTTCATAAGCATAATGTCAGTCATTATTGGCTGGCTTCTCATTGTTGTAACTCTTTGGTCATCCTTGTTCATAGCAGGCGCTATTACTGGTAGTGGGACAGGAACTTTGCTTCAGGATGCACTCTGGACAATAACTCAGTGGTATACCGTGATATGTGGAATTATTTTACTGACAGGGATTCTCATTGTAAATGCTTGGATCAATAGCATTGAGTATTCAGTCGTTGGTGAATCGGGTGAAGCCATGCCTGAAATTTATGTGAAATCAGGCATAATAGATGTTACCGAGAAGCATGTGGGTTTTAATGCTATAACAAATGTATCTGCACGTGCAGGTCCGTTTGATAGAATCTTTGGGATTGGAAGTGTGTTCATTGAAACTGCAGGTAGTTCATCCGTACAGCTAGGTGGAATTTTGGCACCGGATATTAAGATAGAGGGAGTCACCTTCTTCAAGGAGCTAAGAGATCATATTGTTAGAGAAATGCGGAAAACAAAAGGGGCATATAAATTAACAACAGAAACTGGATTTGGTAGTGAACGAGATATAATCGCGACGGGCGATGATTTGGCCATTGTGTTACAGGAGATTCTACGAGTGCTACGTAGGTTAGATGATAAGCTAGACAGGTTAGGGTGATAATAATGAGAGAAGGTGTAGTAATCAAACCTCCAATGGAACGAGTAAAGAGTGGAAAGGTATTCAGACCCTCACCAACCCTTAGAAACAAGTATTATTTGACTGGATTAATTACAGCTGTGATATTCTGGGCAATAATAGTTGGAGGATGGTTGGGAATTGGATACATGATCCTAGCAGGTGATGGCCTGACAAATGCACAGATTTTTGCGATATTTGGAGAATGGTGGCTGTCTGTGAACATCGGTTATTGGGGCTTATCTTGCATTTGGATTATTCCTGGGCTGATTATAACTCCGATGTACATCAATAGAATTGAGTATTCAGTTATATCAGAATCCGGAGAAGCCATGCCAGAGATATATGTTAGAAAAGGGATTGTCAATATCACGGAAAAGCATGTCATGTTTAGAAATATTACTTCAATCCAAAGTCGAGCAGGACCGCTAGATCGATTATTTGGAATTGGAAATGTGGAGATACAAACAGCAGGAATCACCAGTGGTACTCAACCAGGGTCTAAACCAGAAGAGAAAATCGAGGGCATTCCCTTTTTCGAGGAAGTACGAGATTTCGTTCTTCAGGAACTGAGGAAGTTTCATCGCCCCTATGTCACTGGTACAGAGGTTGATGCTCCTGGAATCCAAACAGGAAAGTCTGTTGTTTCAACTCAAGAGGTAGTTGAGATTCTCGGAGAAATAAGGGATCTTTTACGTGATAAAAGGTGAATAATTGCAAATGGATTGTAGATGGCTTGGATTCCTAGGTTTCTTGAGCGCAGGAGCAGGACTTTTTATTTCGCTTCTACTTATCTCTCTCTCAGGCTAATAGTGCTTGAGGATAGGTACCACTTCCATCGCGGAATGGAGTGAGTCTGCTCTGTTCCGCACCTTTATGATGAACCGAAGACATGAAGACACGGGTGTGAAAAAAAGGACTCACGTAGAATAATACTCAAAATTTCTCTTGTGACATTAATGTTTTTCTTCTTCTTGCTAGCAATATTCCTTCACATGGCGAATCCATAATCAGAGTGATACAGATGTCCAAAGAGGAATTGCGATGATTACAAGTAGGAAGCTCAAAAGATAGAGAATTGCAAATCGCCGTCCATTCATTATTTGTCCTCGATGAATGATAAAGCCAGCGAGGACAATTGCAAAACCTAGGGGAAAAATGAATGTGAGTCCAGGAGTTGCGACGATTATAAGACCAGGTGCCAGAGGAGGACGCATTATATAGAGTATGACCTTGAATAACGAGTCAAGATATAATCCTGTAATCATCATCAGAATGCCGACAATGACCGTGGATTTGCTCCGTTCCATTTCATTATCCTCAGAAATACCTTACAGAATAATATGGAAAATTTACTCATTAGTTTAATTATTCTCCGTAGTATATTATCGAGATTGGAAACATAGTGAATCCATTTTACTAGTGGTTTCACTCTAATATGATGCCATATCGTTTTAGAAGAATCTCCAGATTACTCAGACTATCTTGAGCGTCTTCACGTGGACGCACCTCTATGACATACTGCAATCCTCTTGATATCGAACCAAGAAGTGTTAGCGATTCGGAAAAGTCTATCAAACCAGTTCCAATCACCTGATGTGAACCAAACTCCTGAGCCCAATCATGTAGATGGACAACTTCTATAGAATCCAGATGTTGCTTGAAGAGGTTCCAATCAGACTTGAGTAATGACAAGTCGGAGTTGTATAGTTTGGGAATATCCATACATAGTTTAAGCCCTCTTGGAACAAGAATTCTAATGACTTCGTGTGCAATCGTAGTCCATTTGTAGTTCTCTAAAACAATATCTACATCAGGGCACCCATAATCCATGAGCTCTGTCAGTATTTCACTGAGGGCTCGCTGATACGTATCTTGATGAGATTCTACGAATTCATCACTCATTGATCGAGGCTTTCGGAACTGTGGGATCACCCCTGCGTGTAGGACAAGATTAGTTGATTTCCAGCTGACATCACGAGCAAAATCAATTATAGACTTGAAGTATTCCAGAATACCCGTTCTGATATGAGGGTAGGTTACGAAGAGATTCACGTCATCTCCAGGAGCGTGAAATCCCCATTCAATCGAGAGTTCTTCTGATGAACGGCGGAGTCGATCACGGTCTTTTTCTGAATGGAGATGGGGTGAGAATCGGGGCACGCTGATATCAGGAACAATTCCAGTCCAATTATTGTCTGCTGCATAATTCAAAGATTCTTGCAGAGTATCATCATAAATAACGTGATAGGCTCTTCTGGAAGGTAAGACCATATCAGCAATTAAGGCAATTTCACCATATGAGTCTAATTAGAGTCAAGATTTGCGATGCGAGGGGTAAATAATCTGGCCATTGTCGAAAACTATTAGTTCGCCGTTGGCGAATTCAACCCAGTCTTCGGTAGTTAGTTCTTCTGTAACAATGAGATATCCATTAGTTTGGGGTATCTCCCTATTGTCAGAGATTCGTATTTTAACAGATCCTAATCGTTCTTCGTTTCTAATCAGTTCAGTAGTTCCAAATGGAGATGATCGTTTGATAAAGCGGAGACCGTCATTGTGTCTGTTCTCATCTGAGTAGCAAAAGAGCCTAACACCATCAGATAGCAGACAATTGAATGTATTAATACGGTCATTGATATCATGGAGTAGATCTTGGAGAGATGAGAACCAACGGTTATCCCAAGTGCTAATCCTATTCGCTTGGATCCAATCCAAGATGTAACAGAATGCTTGTTCGGAATCAGTTTCTCCTAATGGCACAAATGTTCGTAACTGAAGTTTGTCTTTTGTTTTCAAAGTGCCATTGTGAGCGAAAACCCACTCCCGTCGGACATCATCAATCTGTACCTTTCGATAGAATGGGTGAGTATTCAAATAACTTCTGATTCCCATAGTAGTTCGTCTCACGTGGCATAGGAAAGTCTTGGAATTAGTGCTATTCTCTACAAAATCAAACAGGGTGCTATTTGTCGCAGGTTCTGGTTCCTTAACAATTTGAAGCGAGTTTTCATGATAGTACGCAACACCCCAACCATCAGGGTTTTCTTTTCCTCTACGTTGAAATACATCTAAAGAGATTCGAGCATTGATGGGATTGTTAAATGATAATCCTAGTAAATCGCACATCTAAAACACAAATACAGCATCTCGAAATTCAGTCATAAATGTTCAGAGGATATAATGGCATATACACCACCACAGAACGACACCTGTTCGTAAGTCACATAGATACCTGTTCCACGTGTCATCATCTGAATTGTATCAGCAGCCCAATAGAACTCAGAATCATCCCATTCATCCGCTAATTCTTTTCGAGCCTGTCCGAGTTCATAGAAACTACGGAATGAAACATCACCAACCACCAGTCTACCTCTTTCAACGAGGGTCTCGTTCATTATTCGCCGGATGATTCCAATCTTTTCATCTAATTTGAAGTGGTGCAGTGTATATGCGGATACCACTCGATCAAAATTAGATAGTTCAGATGGCCATTTAGAACCAATATCGCATTTAATTAGATTCGCAGAAGAAATCTTCTTAGCTGCTAATTCCAGCATCCTGTCAGAGAAGTCCATACCCCAGATTTCACAGTTATAATCAACAAAGCGCTTGGCTAACTCTCCAGTTCCTATTCCCAGATCCAATATTTTCATCCCTGGTTGAGGCGCACACAGCTCAACAATCCGATTGAGAATGTTTTCATATCCTGAGAAAGGGAAGCTTTCTTTTGAGAACTCAAGCATATCATCATATGTGGATGCCCACTTATCAAACATCTCAGGAGTTCTTCGAGGACTCATTATATCTGATATGTACTCTTCTTGATATCTGTCTATCTGACCACTTTATTTTATGAGCCTTGACACGAGAAGTCACTGATTGAGCCTTAGAATATAATTGAAAAGATATTAGACACATCAACAAGAATTTAGGCAAATGGCGTTCGCAACAGATCAAAATAATGAAAGGCGATAAATGAGATTGGCAAAAAAGAGAAAATCAGCAGGTCGCGCTAAAGGTGGATCAGGAAGCAAAGGCACAGTTCAATGTTCAAGATGTGGTCGTATGGTACCCTTGGATAAAGCCAAGAAGTTCACCAAGAGTACATCAGTCGTAGAACCACAAATAGCTAGAGAACTTAAACAGCAAGGTTCGTATATTCAAACTAGAAGGGTGACGTCCTATTACTGTGTTAGTTGTGCAGTCCATTCCGGCAAGGTTCATATACGGCAAGCAGACCAGAGAAGACCTACGGCAAAACGATAAACAGGTTTTGACAATAGTTTCATGTTTTGTTGGGTTCGAGAGCCTTAATGGAATACTCACAATTCACTCATGAAGGAATTGTTCAGAGTTAACACATCTATCATTTCGGAATCAGACGAGTTGTAGTTGACTCTATTCGAATTTCTTTCAGTTGGTTTGTAAGCTGTGAATAGCGGACATCGTTTCTAAGACGTTCGACCTTCTTATTGTAGTCATCTTCGTCTAAGTATTTTGAAATGTAGTACGTCACTGAGGGATTGCTTTCTTCAGCCCAAGCTCCGACGATATCAATTTCATACTCTTCGTAAAGTTTCTCGAATTCACTTCGTAGTTCATCCATTCTAGGTATATTTTCGTGACTTGTTTTCGATTTGTAAAGCATATAGAAGCTCAATTTCATCACAAATTTAACTATTGTTAAATATTAGATAAATGTTCCTCAAGCTCTAAATCAATTGATATGCTAGCCCTCTATCACTGTTGTCTGTCTTATGAGTCGTAGAATGAAAAGCGATTTTTGTTGGTAATAGGAGTGAAGATACTCGATTAGGACAACTTATCTTCTATTTTTAATGTACAAATGATGGTGGAGATTTTGACAAATGTAAGTGTTATCGGAATCTATGTTGATGACATAAGTGAAGCTGTAATGTTTTACTGCGACAAACTTGGTTTTGAGATACAGAACCAGTATAATGATGGTTACATTGTGATGCTAAAGAACGAAGGACCAAGATTGATACTGGAACAAGTAGAAAACCCATCAGAGAAAAAAATTCCTGGATATTCCCAAATTGTTATTTGTATTGCGACAGATGATATTATAGCAAAATCCACGGAGTTGAAGAAAATGGGTGTGGAATTCCTTTTTGATCAACCAATGCCATTCACTGCAGGTAAATACATGATTATGAATGATCCAGCTGGAAATATTATCGAACTCCTAGAATTTGACAGGGAATAGAGAGATGTTAAGGAATCATGAGCGGGATAAATTGTCAACAGGTGTCATCGCAGAATCCGGTTTCTCTGCATTCTACTACTATATAGCCAAAGGCTTGACTGAAATATCTTGCTGCATCCTTAAGGCCATCCTGTCCGGCCGCTGTTAAAGTATAGACAATTTCTCGACCTTCTTTCTTTCCTTCAATCAGTCCACGCTCTTTTAATTCCTTCAAAGCAGGATAGATAGTACCTGCAGTTGGAACAAATCCTCGTCGCTTTCCTAGCCGGTCAGCTATTTGTTGCCCATATAATGCCTCATCCTTCAATTCCCAAAGAATCTGAAATGTAAGAAATCCTCTCATATCGCAACAATCAGGGGGACAACATGTGCTCGACTTTTCTTTTTCCATAGAAAATATAGGGCATCCGATATATTTAAATACATATATAGGACATCCTATAGATATGTATAGGGTGTCCAATATGAATTCGAAAGGTGTTGGAAAAGTTCATTCTTCCAAAAAAGAAGAAAAACGAAAAGATGAGATGACCTCTTGTGATAAGTTACCACCATCACCGATCGCATGTTCGGAGTATGGGAATCCTGAAAAATGGATAATATAGTTGATGAAACAATGACTGAACAGAAACATGTGAGTCATCTTACAGATGATGAAATAAAAGAAGAAGTCAAGAAGACGTACAGTAAGATTGCCAAGGTATCAAGTTGTTGTGGACCAAGCTCTAGAAAAGATCTTGCCCTAACATTTGGATATGAGATAGAAGGAATTCCAGATTCTGCAACTGAGTCATTCGCTGGTTGTGGAAATCCTGTTGCACTTGCGTCCCTCAAAGAGAGCGAAATTGTAGTTGATCTTGGCAGTGGAGCTGGATTGGATGCATTTATCGCCGCTCGAAAGGTTGGCGAAACCGGTCGAGTAATTGGCATCGACATGACTCCTGATATGCTGGCAAAGTCAAGAGCTGCAGCTGAACGAGCTGGTATAACGAATATAGAATTTAGAGAAGGTGACATCGAGCAACTACCTGTTGAAGATAATTCAGTTGATGTTATTATCAGTAACTGTGTAATTAACCTTGCACCAAACAAATCTAAAGTATTCGAAGAAGCGTTCAGAGTCCTACGACCAGGAGGCCGTTTGGCAGTATCAGATATTGTACTGGATAAGGAATTACCAGGGCATATTCGTGAAAGTATTGGCAACTACACTGGTTGCCTTGGTGGTGCAATCCTCGAGGAGGATTATCTGCATCTGATTGAGGAAGCTGGATTTGAAAGGATAGAAGTTGTCGATAGAGCTGTGTTCAACTTAGGTGTTAGTGCGAAGATTTCTGCATATAAACCAGAGGCGAACTGAATAAATGAAAGAGAGATCTATAATTGAGAGCGCATCAATAGGAGATCTTCAACAGATTCAATCATTATTGGAACTTGTTGAACTTCCAGTTCAAGGAGTAGATGTTCATATAGAGCACTTCTTTGTAGTAAGAACCAATACTGAGAGATCTCCAGTGCACTCAATTATAGGCTCTATTGGTTTAGAAGTCTATGGCGTAAATGCAGTTCTTCGATCTCTAGCAGTTCATCCAATACACCAGGGAAGGGGTATTGGAAATGAACTCCTGTCTAAGATAACAAGATACGCTAGAGAGAAAGGAGTAGAAAAACTGTATCTCCTGACCACAACAGCAGACCATTATTTTGAGTCCCATGGTTTTGAGGTCACAAGTAGAAACTTAGTCCCACAAAGCATTCTTGATTCACTTGAATTCAAATCCATATGTCCCTCAACTGCAACTTGTCTATCGAAATCGATTTAGTGAAGTTTTACTAGATTGTGTTAGACATCTGGGTGAAAAGTATGGGACAATATTACAGAAAGACTCTCTCTGCAGACCGATTAAAAATGTGTTATGATATTGCTCCAAGTAGAACTGTACAGTATTTAGAAGCAGAAATTAATCATGTTCTCCAACATATGGACACAAATTATACGGTTCTTGAACTTGGTTGTGGTTATGGCCGGGTCTTGAATAGGTTAGCGGATAAATGCGGTCCGCTTGTTGGAATAGATATCTCATATGATAATGTGAAGATGGCGCAGGATATACTGAAGGAAAAGACCAATGTCGATGTTATTCTCATGGATGCGGAATTCTCAGGATTTCTAAAGAGACAGTTTGATGTTGTCATCTGTATCCAGAATGGGCTATCAGCGTTTAAAATTGAACCATTGACTCTCATTGAAGAAACGCTTAATGTTACAAAGAAAGGTGGACTCTGTCTATTCTCAAGTTACTCTGGAAAATTCTGGCAAGCTAGACTTGAGTGGTTCGTAAAGCAGTCTGAGGCGGGTCTTTTAGGAGAGATTGACTATGACGCTACAAAAGAAGGATTGATAGTGTGCAAAGATGGGTTCATATCTTCGACCTTTGATGAAAAGGATTTTCAGAAGTTCTCAGACGATCTTTCACTGAATTCTAGAATCATCGAAGTTGATGAATCAAGTATATTTTGGGAAATACGGAGATAGATGTGTGTTCTGAATCTATCCATGAACTAAATAAAAATCAGCAATAAGAAAAATAACCAGAGTTCTTTTAGACGTCCGTAACATACCAGCGTGGGGAACTTAGAGTATGATTCAGTGTGTAATGGGGGTGGTTGATATCAAAAACAACCACCTCCCAGCGTCCTTCTTCTATTTTCTTCAGATCAAAAAGCGCGACACCTTCAAATGTGTTATTTAGAGAAGAGGAACTTGATAGTCTATCATCAGAGTGATATAACCTCTTAATTCAACATACTGGCAAATTCACTATTGCTTGGTCTTGGAACGGGGTATTATATTGTTTCAGAACCCAATTTAATTCGAGATGATGTAGAATGGTAATTGACAGTTCAGAGAAAATCGATTCAAGTGAAGGTAAGATTGAAGCGGTTCTCTTTGAAGCGATATCCCATCCGACTAGAATAAAGATCTTGTTTAGTTTGGAGAAAAAGTCTCATGGTTTCGCAGATTTGAAACGGAAGCTTGGAATTACTAGCAGCGGTAATTTACAACATCATATCAGTAAGCTGGCAACACTTATCCGGCTGGATAATAGCGGCGATTACATTCTTTCAGATCAAGGTCGAGATGCTCTTGTCACTATTAAATCACTGAGAAATGTACAAAATCATCAAAACAATACGAATCAATATACAACTGACAGGAAAATTACTACTTTTGGAGCCGCCCTAAGCTTCTACGTTGTTCAGATGAACATGCCTTTCGTTTTTGGAAATGTGGATCAGCTTACGCCAATAACAGCGTTGATTTCATCTCTCGTCTTTGCAGTGGTGTTCTACCCAATATATGGATTTTTTGAAAGTCGAAGGATGAATAAGAGCAAAGAATAATAATGGTAGGCATGAATGTTACTAAAATTGAAAGTGGAGGAGAAATAAAACATGTCTAATTCAATTGACATCAAAACCGAGAGTCTTACCAAACTGTTTGGTAATATACAAGCACTTCTGGATTTGAATCTTGAAGTTCGGCGAGGTAGTGTGTTTGGATATCTTGGACCGAATGGTGCGGGTAAAACTACTACAGTCAGAATTCTATCGGGGCTTTTACGTCCGACTAGGGGGAATGCGAGTGTATGTGGGTATGATATTCACACACAGCGCGATGAGATAAAAGCAATTACTGGCCTTCTCCCAGAAGCTCCTGGATTGTACTCAAAATTATCTGCTGTTGAGTTTTTGGAGTTCATTGGTGCATTGAATGACCTATCGGGTGAGGTAGTTCATAGGCGTATTGATAATTTGCTAGACCTTCTGGGGCTTGAGGGGCGTCAAAATGACCTTTTGGAATCATACAGTTCTGGAATGAAACAGAAAGTTCTCATTGCAGCAACTATCATTCATGAACCACGACTCGTTTTTCTTGATGAACCAACGTCACGCTTGGACCCAGCAGCTAGCGCTCTTGTAAAAGAGATAATCCTTGCCTTAGCCAGTGAAACTGATACAACGTTTTTCATCTGTACTCACATGACGGATTTTGCAGAGGATGTCTGCGAGGTCATAGGAATACTCAATGAGGGCGTTTTGACCACACTTGGCGCTCCAAATGATATTGTGAATAATTTAGGTGCAAAAGACTTGGAAGATGCATATCTCAAGATTGTTGGCGGGGAAGTAGACCGAGAGAAGCTACTGAGTTGGAGGGAGTGATTTGAGAGGGCATTGGTTTGCCATTGCGAAAGCGGAATATTATGTAGCGACCTCTAGATTCCGAAGATTTCGTTTGCAAGCAACCATTGCACTTGCTGTTTTTGGTATCATCTGGGCGTTGTATATTGTGCCAGCGATTGTGTCAAGCATATTGCAGGGTATAGGCACAGAAGTTGAAATCCTACTCAGATATTCACTTCCGCAAATGATGCGGACTGCAGTTTTGTTTGTTTGGATCATGGTACTGATCTATCCTATATCCTATGCATTACAAGAGATCAGGATTGGTCAATGGGAGATTATGCTCTCCAATAATGTTAGTACAAGAGATATGATGATGGGTACCTTTCTTGGACGCATACCTACCTATGGCCTTTTGATCCTCTTCATGGCACCAATCGCAATATGTCCTTTTGCGTTATTCTTTCATGTTTCAATCATTGGTCAGTCGATAATGTATCTGGTCATCGTTTTCGTAGCTCTGAGTACATTACTGCTATCGAATCTCATAACTACAGCAATACAAGCCAAGCTTGGTGAATCATCAAGAGGGGATGATATTGCAAAAGCTCTTGGCATGGTTGTAGCAATCGTCGTTCTCCTTCCAATGTATGGCATCATGTATTTTGCAGGACCATTGTCTGAAGTGATGGGTATGTCGGTATGGCTCTTATTTCCATTTACATGGGGAGCTGATCTCATCTCATGGTCTGTTATTCTATTCAATGGAGTTAATCTGACTCAGAATGATATTAATTTATTCAGTCAGATTATAGGAATCAATGTCAATGTAGAACTACTTCTGCTCCTGGGATTTACAGTACTGGTAATAGGATTTGCTTTTGTGTCAGCAGACAGACTATTCACATTTGCTGGCGGTGCAAGAACGGAGAAAATAGTCACAGTAGGAAAGGAGAATTTCATAATACGCACAATTCGAGGGAGCTCTTCAACACCGTCTAGAGTGCTACTAGCAATCACGCTCAAAGATTTTAGTAGAAAGGTGCAAAATATCACACGACTAATGTATGGAATTGTTCTAGCAATATTGATGCCAATAATATTCCAATACTCAATGAGCGGAGTGGGAGAGATACCACCTGAGATTCTTAGGTTTGTAATGCCCATAATCATCCTGATGTTAGGTATGGTGATGGCTATGATTGGAGGTTTCACCTTTGGAGGGATTGGATTTCTTGAATCTAAGGATCAGCTCTGGATTATCAAATCTGCACCAAGGGGTGCTATGAAATATACAAAGGCACGTCTATTGGAATCGTTCATTATGGCGTTTCCAATTTCATTAATTCCCGCCATAGGCGTATCGATAATATTTGGTTTCAATATTTTGGATGCTCTTTCAATTCTGGGATTCACATATCTGACTGTCTGTGGAGCCACACTCTTCAGCATAGGAATAACTGCAAATAATCCAAACTATGAGAATCAAAAAAGCAGTGCTTTCTATGTGAACACATTTGCATCGATATTTGGTGTAATGATAATCTACATGTTTTCGTTTTTCTCAGGATTTGGATTCATGATCACAACGGGAAGCACACCACTCATAATGCTAATCTCAATTGGACCACTCCTGATAATTGGGATTATTGTTTGCTATCTTGGGGTCTATCGGATGTCGAAACCAGACTCCGGGTGAATGCTATCCGACAGAAGTAGAAAATGAAAAAGTGTCTTACAAGGGATGATGATTTCCGGGGATACATTATTTGTAGTGATTCTTATAAAATCCATATTTCTAGTACAACATATATGGAGGGACAGCAAATAGTTAGAGTGGAATGACAAGTATTATTGAAACTACAAACTTGACCAAGATCTTTGGTCACAAGCTCATCGCTGTTAACAACCTGAGCTTGGAAGTAGAGGAAGGTTCAGTTTACGGTTTCCTTGGTCCAAATGGAGCGGGAAAAACGACCACGATAAGATTAGTGTTAGGTTTGATAAGACCCACTGCAGGGGAGGTTACAGTCTTTGGAGAGAGGATGCTCCCCAGTTCATCTGAACTGCGTAGAAGAATTGGATATCTGCCAACAAATCCAAAACTACCACCGAAGATGACTCCTATAATGTATCTTGATTTTGTAGGAAAATTATTTGCGCAAAATAAGGACCAACGAACATCGAGGCTGTCAAAACTAATACGATCAGTCGATTTGCTACCCAGTGCTTCAAGAGAGATTAAGGGATTCTCAACTGGAATGGTAACTCGTCTTGGGCTTGCTGCAGCACTAATGAACGACCCTGATCTACTCATTCTCGATGAACCAACATCAGGTTTAGACCCAACAGGAAGAAAATCAACATTAGATTTGATTGAAGAGCTTGATAACAAGACGATATTCGTATCATCTCACATTCTTAGCGATATTGAGAGGATATGCACCCATGTTGGAGTAGTGAATGAAGGCAAGCTGATCTATTCGGGTCCAATAAAAGAAATGAAGAAGCAGATTCAGAGAAACAGAATCAGATTGGAATTGGATGGTAATTTGGACGATTTCTGTGAGAAGTTGAAATCTATTAATTATGTTATGGATGTTGAGAGAAGAGGAGACTTCACAATTGACATTACCTTTGATTCCCAAATCTCAACAATAATTGGATTAAAGCAGGTAATTGAGTTACTGTCGGAAACTGAAATAGAGTTGATATCAATCAACTCATCAACGTCACGAATTGAAGATGCATTTTTAGCATTACTTGAGGAGGAAGAGTCGCGTGGGTTCCTTAGAGCAGTCGAAGATTAGAAGAACTATAATGCCATTTCTAGCCATATTTCAGGCTGATTTAGAGGCATTACTAAAATCAAGGATAACATATGGCTGGTTGATAGCGGGAGTATTCCTTCAGGTCATTAGAGTTCTGAGTAACTCCCGAATCACTCCCACATCAGTGATCATCCCACTTGGTCTCAATGACTTCATAATCATATGGAGTATGTTGATTATTGGTACAACAGCAAGCACAGTTTCATCAGAAACAGGTGAGCTTGCAGACTCTATAATGAGTAAATCTGTAAAGAGACAGGATTACATCTTTGCAAAGTTCGCCTCTAGAATTGTGTATGTAGCCATAATGTATCTGGCAATAACATTGGTCCTGGTAATAGCATCATTGAGATTAGCTGAGAATGATTATGACATCTATGGATTAGTCGCTGCTATTTTATTCGTGCTGATTGCACTCATCATGTTGACATCTCTTGGTGTTTCACTCAGTACTTTTATTTCAAACTCTGTTATTGCCATAGTGACTCTACTCATTCTTTGGTATTCGATGACTGCCTTCTTTCCATTATTAGATATGGAGTTATTATCTCCAAGTAATCTAATTGCTAAGATGCCAGATCTCATACAAGGCGATTGGACAGGTGATAGCTGGATCACTGCGGTAATCTTTGGATACATCTCAGTTGTCTTCACATTTCTCACTGCTTCCTATTTCACAACCAAGGACCTTTAGGACTGGGAAGTGGCATTTCAGGTCCATTGTGACAATATAGTGAAGGGGAGATTGCTAAGTCCCAATCTATCAGAGACATTGCTATTTTTCTGATGATTGCATAATCATAATGGAGAAGACAGAGAATTGTATCTATCAAATCGAATGCGTAGGATATTGTATTTTCTGAAAGATAGATACAAAAGTACTGCACCAACCATCCCGATACATATAAGAATTAGGATACCCAATGGAGAATCGTATAGAGTAAGAAATGTGATGTATGTCATATAACTTGCGAAGATTAAGATGACCAGCGAGATAATTACTTCTAGAGAGGAAATCTGCTCCTCTTCATGACCGCTCTCATCACCATTAATTTGAGCACTCACCATAATGTTCCCTATGTTTCTCGTAATGGAAGTTTCCAAATTAAATTCATCTAAGGTCCATCAAAAATCAAAAACAAGAAATAGTCCACAGAGGATGATGATTTTCTCAGACACTCGCGTTCTCATGCATACTCTAACAACTCCACGAATCTATTTTCTAATCGAGCGATGTATTTATTCAGACTGGTGTTGAATATCTCATGTGGAAATCAAGACAGTCAGATGCAATTGGTGCGGAAAACCCGAAACAGAATGGAATACCAAAATTCGCTGGAAAAGCAGAGGATATAGATACTGCTCAGCTAGATGCTTTGCCGCTGCAGAATATCAAGCTCATATTGCTATGGCAATTTGTTCAATTCCAATTCTCTCGTTACTTGCAGTTAATCTTGTATTCATCCTACTGTCGGATCAGTCTTTGTTCTATCTTGTAGTAGAAATATGGGTCGTGGGTATTATATTCACATATGCAGGAAGTTGTATGTACATGATTTCTCTTGGAAAAAACGAACGACAAGAGAAAGAGAGAGATTCTTCCTTATTGTAGAAAATTAGTAAAGACAGTCCTCAGAGGATGAGATGTTTTTCTCGCGTCAAATGAAACGATATTTTATGCTAGCCACTCCTCCGGACCTTGTTCACTCTCGATTCGTTTGTGGAACAGGTATTGATCAACACCTGCAAGCGCGATTAAAATCATGAGTAGAAATGGATATACTTTAACAATTGTTCCAATCAACCCCATTGATAGATATGCGATGTATGCATCTACTAATAAGAGCAGTACAACAATTATTATTGAAGCCACGTGGCTTTTCCTTCTAATAACAAGATACAGAATAGCTAAGAGTATAAGTAATGAATGAAGTGGTGCAAGTGTCGTTATTATAGTCATTTTAATTCCTCAAGTAGAGGGGTATTTCTACCCCTCATATCATCTAGAGTGCTTGAATAAGTTTGGACCCATCACATCTTGGTTATTTTGGCACAGAGTACTGGAATATGGGAAAGGTGCATTATAAAATAAGGCTTGATAATCCATGATATCAAATGAGTAAAGAGTATCGGAAACATCATAGTTGTGACATATCTCGTGAGCAACTGCCGTCCAAGCTCCGAGGTATCCCCAGATAGGATAGAACCCCCAACTCCACCCCGAATCCTGATGAAGCGTAGAGCCCCACATTGCACAGCTGGTAGTGCGAACGAGGACGATATTTCCCTTAATCCAAGCACATCCTGCATAATCTGTAGGAGTCAAATCTGTATCACCAGTAAACATCACAAGAATATCATGATATGAGCCATGAGCATCGAAATCCTCTCCTAATTTATTCTCATGACGACCATAATTCGTCCAGTCTCCTGATACTTGATGAGTCCACCACCATTGATAAGCCCAATATAAACAGTAAGAGGTGAAATCATCACCCTGATACGAATACAACGGGTCATTGTATGGTAGACCCTGATTATCTCTTGGACCATTTGCATCATAGTTCTTCCAAGTCCAATCCCAACTGAAGATAATATCCTTGTTTGGCCAGTATTGGTCTTCAAAATAGTTCAAGGCATCAACAATATCCTCACACACTTCATCAAAGTCCATGAAATATAATCGTCCATCTTCAAAGTCATCCTTTGCAGCTTTATCATACATGAACCATAAGTCAACATATCGTGTAATGGTTCGTGTTTCATCTTCCTGAAATGACTAATCAATTTCTTCCTCAACCTGTTGAAAGATGCTATTGATAGTATCAATATCAACAGAAGGTGATTGAATAGCAGGGGGAGGTAGTCTATGATATATGGAAACTAGTATGAGCTGTTCATAGCTAAAGAAAAATAGTCCACAGATGATGACAACTCCACTCTGACATGCGTAACTACGCGCTAATATTCATGCTTGTATGCATGATAATGCATAATAATTACAAATGGATAAAACATAAAAAGGTACATGGGATAAATATATGATGATCTTTCAAGTCACTACACGTATTCTCTTAAATGTAATCTAACCTGGAGAATAAATTTGTTCAATGAGTAGATGTATTATCATCTAGAAGAGTTTCGTGATAATGAAGTGTATATTCAACACACTCTTTCGAATTCATGGGGAGAAGATAACTATTTATAACAATATATCGCCTCTACCGAACAAGACTACTATATTATGTGAGGTTTTCATGGAATGAGGGATGATAACGTCAGTCATTGAGGTATATAACCTGTATAAATCATTCAACGGAGTTCAGGCACTCAATGGCCTCAATTTGAAGATTGGTGAAGGTGTCTTTGGTTTTATAGGTCCTAATGGCGCTGGAAAGACAACACTCCTTCGCATCCTTCTGGGTCTAATCACACCAGACTCTGGGAATGCAAAAGTACTTGGATTTGATATTCAGGGACAGTCTTTGGAGATACGGAAGAGCATTGGTATCCTTCACGAACGAACAACATTCCCTGAACAGATCACACCACTCCATTATCTGAGAAATGCTATCAGGCTCTATGGAAGTAGCAAAGATCCCGAAAAGCTCATTGCAAGCGTAAATCTGACAAAACAAAAGAATCAGAAGATAAAGGGGCTCTCTGCAGGCATGAAGCAGAGGCTTGGTCTGGCTCAATCACTTGCAGGAAATCCACGTCTGATCATCCTTGATGAACCTACATCAAATCTAGACGTGGCAAGTCGTGATGAGGTCATAGACATCATCTTCAATCTTCACACCACAGAACGCATATCATTCTTTGTAGCATCACATATCCTGTCAGAGCTCGAACGAATCTGTCACAATGTTGGTTTCATCAACGAAGGAGTGCTATTAGAACAAGGTTCTGTGCGGGACATAATAACCAAACATACATCGAATCTACTTAAGGTCAATACTCCGGAGCCAACCTTGGTATCGCAACATGTTACTGGCATCTCAGGAATTGTTGGGACACGCATCACAGGTTCAAGCCAAGTCGTTGTCCGAGTTGAACCCTCGATGAAGGCTGAGAGCAAGAAACAGATTCAGGAAATCCTCAAGAACGACAATATTCCCTTCTATGGGATATCAGAAGATGTTGGGTCGCTGGAGGATGCGTTTCGAGATATAATGAGGGGTTAGATAATGAGGAAGAATCTGCGTGCTATCATTGCGATAGAGTTTGAGAATATGGCATACTTTCCAATCCTAGAGGGAATCATCTGCTTACTTGTGTTCTTTTGTTTTTCAGCACTCACGGCAAGTTTCGCACAGGACTTCGAAATAATCACAGGGAGTGTGTATAATGGAACAACAATAGAAACTGATATTCTTGAAGACATCCAGAGGTTAAATATTCAACAAGCAGTAAACCCATTGCAGGCCCTCTCAGTTGCTTACTTCTTCTTTGTTCCATTGTTGAGTACTCTAACGATCACAAGACCTATTGAGGATGGGACTCTTAGGGCCTATCTCTCATTCCCAGTATCCAGATCATCCATTCTCATGGTCAAGTTCCTCCTGGTCAATCTGATTCTCTGGGTGACATCCACAGGTAGCTGGATAATGGTGGTTGCACTCTTATTACCTGGCTATCAGCAGTATCTAAGTTTGATAGTCTGGAGTCTTGTACTCCTTCTCAACTGCATGGTGATAACATCCACCTGTTTTTTGATTTCGATGCTATCAAAACAGAGTGGAACATCGCTGTTCATAGGGTTGGGATTGTGGTATGTTCTCACAGTGTTGGCATCCAGTTATAACACTCCAATTCAACTCAGGGGTCTTTTCTTTCCTGCTATTATAGTCTGGTTATCGGTACAATATGGGTCCTCCTATGTGTTAACAGGTGAGCTCATTCTACCAATTCTTGGAGCGATTGCCATAGTCATACTTGCCTACTCTGCGTGTCACATCGTATTTAAGAAAATGGAGGTTTAACAGGTGAGAATTGGAAGAGCATTGATCTTGATTGGAATTGTGATGATTGCCGCTTCCCTTTTGGGAGGGAGTGGGAGGGGTGGAGGTGTCAATGTAAGATATGGTGAGTGTGGGGGGCAGGTATTCAAAGCATATGGAAATGTAGTAGTGGAGGCAGAGGAGTTCTATAACCGATCATTCTCGATATACATTCTCACGTGGTCGAGCTTTCAATACATCCTTGAGAATGGAAGCCTTGAAGATGTTGATCCTGTTGCTATTTTTGAGAAAGTTGATGGATCTGTTGAAACTATCGTTGAGTTATCAGGAACGGGTATCTATGCCATTTTGTTCACGCCATACTTTGATGAAATAATACTCATCGATTTTCAAGTCATTCAAGCCACACCAAGAACAGGAATATTACTACCTGGGATTGGCGTCGTGATGATTGGGATTGTCGTGGTAGTATTGTCAGTACTATCAAAATGGAGGTATAGTAGATAATAAGACCATTATTACTCTTTAGCATCCTTGAAATTAAATCTTGAGAAATTCCTGCTGTAATCATAATCCTTCTTTCGATGATAAGATAAAAAATAAAAGCTGGGCACTCTTTTTATTTACTCTCATTTGATAGATGGATTATAATCACTCCTAATGAGGGTAGGAGAATATTGTAATGATGAATGTAAAGAGGCTAGTACCAATGTTAGGCTTCGTGCTATTCATGGGCTTTTTGCCAGCTCTAGCACAAGGCACTACGGTTTCTGATCATTATGACGAAAAGGATACAGATTTTATTGGTGATGGATGGTACTATCATTCTGTCAGTAAGGTTACTGGCAATATCAAGCTCGACCATGGGCAAACCATTGGCAACGCCTATTGTACGATTACATTGAGAGAACAGATTACTACACCGACAGGGGAAGACCATTACTATATCAACATATTTTGTCGTTATCGTACATGGTTTCAAATTGCTGGAATGTTTGGTAGTACGTTTGATATGACCGTATCACTTCAATTATTAGATAATGCACTTGGAGTGGATGCTGAAGAAACAGGGATTACGGAGGATGATGATTATTCTCAAATCTGTAGGAAAAGAAAATAGTCTGCAGGGAATGATGATTTTTCTCAGACACTCGCGTTCTCACATTATACTCCAGCAACTCTAGGTACTGTGCGAGCCACACTTTTAGTCTGCACGCCTCGGACATTAGTAGCGGTGAGCTGAGGATTATAACTTCCAATATTAATGATGATTAGCGGTAAGATCAATAAAAATGGAGAATTGAGTAACTAATTCGTCAAGACAATACTATTGCTATTTATACAAAAGAAGGAACAACATTAGATGCCCTATCAATAATTGCATCTCACATGTATAATAGAGCAATAATCTATCTTTAAATGATATAAAATACTAAGAATAATGAGTCTTCACATCAATACAACTTAAATTGTTAATTGGAGCTTATTGAAAAGTGAACAGAAGTCGTAATGCAATTGCATTTATAGTTCTAATAATCATGCTATATTCTGTTGACAGTTTTCATATCATTCAATCAAACTCGAGAAGTCACGCACCTCTTATAATTAGCAGAGATTCGTTTAGTTTGTTCATACAAAATATGGGTCAGATTAAAACACCTAATACAAAATATTATGCATATACTGATGATGGAATGATTACATTTACAAATGATAGTGTAGTATTCTATCAAAGATTCACGAATAATACAGCCATATTAAATTTAGATTTATTGAAATGTGGACCCGTTGGAATTGATGAAATTACTAGAAATATCGGATATTTCATAAACTCAAATGAGAATTACACTGGATGCAAGGCATATAGATACATAATATATCCTCTGCCATCCTCTGAAGAAGTTCTACTTTTTTTCATGTCCTCAGAAGGATTGCATCACGAATTCTTGGATACAGCTAATATTAGAGCCAAAATTCAAACTTCTAACGCAAATCGAGATACCGCATCTGCAAATATTCAACAAACTTCACTAGCGAAGGACATAGCCTTATTCGAATCAAAATTGCATAATTTCAGCATCTCGGAGTCTTCTACAAATAACTATCTTATCTCCTCCTCATTGTTTGGTGGGGGTAATGAAGACATCGGAGAAGATGTCACAGTTGATGCATATGGCGATATCTATATAACTGGAAAAACGGAATCGATTGATTTTCCTGCCTATAATGGAATAGATTATGATAATAACGGACCTTCAGATTGTTTTGTAATAAAGATGAACTCAACTGGAAACGGATTGATATTTGCTACATACATAGGTGGTTCATCAGCAGATGGAGGATATACTATCGATGTGGATGCTTTTGGTTGCGTGTATATTGGAGGAGTTACAAACTCTCCTGATTTTCCCATACGGAATTCCTTTGATTCATCATATAATGGAGATCTTGATTGTTTTATATTGAAGCTAAATGCATCTGGTAATGAGATTTTATTTTCTACATATCTTGGAGGAACTGATTATGATAGACTTGCTGAAATTACATTAGATTCAAATCAAAATATCATTGCTACAGGTCTTACTAGCTCAAACGATTTTCCATTGATTAATGAATCAAACAATACATATTCTGGAAATGGGGATTGTTTTATCACGCAATTATCATTCAATGGTACATCTTTATTATACTCAGGAATGTTTGGCGGATCTGAAGTTGATACTGGTAGTGATTTAGTTATAGATAAAAATGGTACAATTTATGTAACAGGTACTACGCGTTCATCTGATTTTCCAGTTTTAAACGCCATAGATATCTCACTAAGTGGTTACAGTGATGCGTTCATTGTTGTCATAGATGAATTTCAAGCACTTGAGTTTTCCACTTATTATGGAGGAAATTCGTATGAGAGTGGTACATCTCTAGCCTTTGATTTAGAGGGATCTGTAATCATAGCTGGAGAAACGAAATCTTCTGATTTCCCATTATTGAATCCGTTTGACGATACATTGGACAATGATGAATATGATGGATTTGTAGCGAAATTGAATTTGAATGATATGAATCTGATTTATTCATCATATATTGGTGGTTCAGGGATAGATAGTGTTGAATCTATACTCTTAGATGCTGCATCCAATATATATATCGTAGGAACCACATCATCCTCTGATTTTCAGTCATCATCGTCTTTTGATGATACATTCAATGGCATAAATGATGGATTTCTCATGAAATTATCTTCCAATGGAAGTAATTTGTTATATTCGACATTCATCGGGGGCTCAGGGGGGGATTCGTGTAGTTCTATGTCGTTTGGAGATTCTGGATCCATATGGGTCACAGGCAGCACATGGTCTGAAGACTTCCTAACAGCAAATTCATCTTTCGATGAATACCGGGGTGGAACCTCAGATTGTTTTCTACTTGGGATACGAGATACAACGGATTCTGACGGGGACCTCCTCCCTGATTGGTGGGAGTGTGAATATCAATTGAATATGTACTACAACGACTCTAAGGAAGATTCAGATGATGACAATTTAACGAATCTTGATGAGTTTATTATAGGTACAAATCCCTTATACAATGACTCGGATTTTGATTGGATGCCAGACGGATGGGAGTATCTTTATGGGCTTGATGTTCTCAAAGATGACTCAGGAGATGATCCTGATGATGATGGCCTAACAAATTATATGGAATATGTACATAATACAATGCCGTTCATTAATGATACGGACTCTGATTTGATACCTGATGGATGGGAAGTCCTGCATGGGCTCAATCCTTTACTGAACGACTCATACAATGATCCTGATGATGACAACTTATCAAACCTTAATGAATTCTATCTAGGCACACTTCCTCTGAATGATGACTCCGACTTTGACCAAATGCCGGACGGATGGGAATATAACATTGGATTAAATCCATTGATGCAAGATGCGTATGGTGATCCTGATTCTGACTTGCTTTCAAACCTCTTGGAATATAATCATGGCACTAATCCATTTATCTCGGACACTGATTTTGATGGGATGAGTGATAAATGGGAGGTGGAGCTCGGATTCGACCCGATAGATCCCAATTTTACAATCTATCAGTATCTTGTGTATAATATTGTCGGAATCATTTTCATTGTTACAATTGGATTTGACCTGCTCCTCGCTAGATATCTATTGTTAGCCTTCAATAAATCTGATAAGAAAAAGCATGAAGCCCTTGTGAGAAAAGAAATGCACATTTTGTTGGAAGAAGATAGATAACTATTACTATAAATTTGCATCATCTTAGCATTCTTTCGCCGCTTTTTCTAATTCGGACTTTAAATTCAATCTCGGGAACTAAATCACATTATAGGAAGATAAAGATGAAGGAATACAGGAAAACATCAACTCTATTAACTGCAGTCACGTTATTTTTGCTATTTATTACAACGAATCAATTAATGGTCTTAGCAAATGAAGACCCTAGTGATACAGGTGTTCAAAAATGGATGGAAATTAATCATCTACATGGATTGGGATATAAAGGAGATGGTGTTACAATAGCCATTATCGACACAGGATGTATCTATCATGATGATCTTAATAGTACCTACGAAACCGAACTCACCCAATATTGTGAGGTAGATAGTGAGGGTTCAATCAGTCGGACAACATTATGGTCTAGTCCAATTGTTGGAGAGAGTACTAACGAAACAATACAAGGTACTGTGCGAGCCATGCTTTTAGTCTGTATGCCTTAGACATTAGTAATGATAAGGTAAATACCTCGCCAAAGCTTGATTTATTTGGATAGTAGCAAATAATAAAATTGAAGACGATATTGATACTACTAAAGAGAATGTGATTAAAATGACCTCTGCAATCGATATTCCATCAAAGGAAATTCTATCGGAATTTTGCGGAAGGCATCATATCCGTAAACTCTCGATTTTTGGCTCAGCCCTAAGGGACGACTTTGGTCCTGAGAGTGATATAGACATCCTAATTGAGTTTGAAACAGGATATACACCTGGATTCTTTGGGTTCATTGAGATTCAGGATGAGTTATCCGAACTTTTTGGAAACAAGGTTGACTTACGGACACCTTCAGATCTTAGTAAATACTTTCGGGAGAGAGTACTAAAGGAAGCTGAGGTTCAGTATATTGCAAGATGATATTATACGTCTTCAACATATGTTGGATGCTGTAAACGAGATTTTAGAATTCACCGATGGTAAATCACGATCTGACTTGGATGATATACGAGTGCTTGCTCTTGCCCTTGTCAAATTACTTGAAATCATAGGTGAAGCAGCATCAGGGATTTCGAAAGTAACCAAAGATGAACATCCTGAACTACCTTGGAAACAAATGATTGGAATGAGAAACCGTCTAATTCATGGATATTTCGATATAGACCTAGATATTGTTTGGCAAACTGTTGATATGGATTTACCACCTCTCAAGATTAAATTGGAGAGCATTCTTCGACAGGTTGAAAATTCCGTAAAACAAGAATAGTCCACAGAGGATGATGTTTTCTCAGACGTTTGCGTTCTTAACTATACTCCAGCAACTCTAGGTACTGTGCGAGCCACACTTTTAGTCTGCACGTTTCGATAATAATAGCGATGAATTGATCTGGAACTTTGATTCACACCGTTTTATCGGATATTATAGACTTGTAGGTTTCATCAAGTGTATCAGCTACTTCAAAAGCATAAATACACAAACCAAATTCTTCAGCTATTTGCCTAATCATCTCTTTAGTATCGTTACATGTTGCAGGTTCTATTTTAAGAGTTACAGTATTAATCCCAGAAATGGTTGCTCTGATAACAGTTGGTATGTCTTGAACAACCTCGAGGAGCTTTCTTGAATCTGAAGTAACAATTCTAAAACTTGATTCAGTATACTTTTTGATTATTTCACGAGTTTCTCCGACCTCAATAATCCTGCCCCGATTTATGAAACCTACATGATTACATGCTCTTTCGATTTCTGACAGAATATGTGAGGAGATATAGAAGGACATCCCTTCGTCTTGATGTAGGTTAATAATAAGCTGAATCAAATCCTCACGACCATCCACATCAAGGTTTGATGTGGGTTCATCTAGAAACACAACCTCAGGATTTCCGATTATAGCCTGAGCAATTCCCAGCCGCTGATACATTCCCGCAGAAAGATTACCAATTGTCCTATTTCGTGCATAATGTAAATCAACATTTTTAAGTACTTTATCAGGATTACTTGTACTTCCATAAAGATTCGCAATTCGTGTAAGATATTTGAAAGGTGTCATATTTGTAGGAAAATATGGTTTTTCATGAAGTATACCCACACGACTACGAATGGCTAACGTTTGGTTGTTGATGTCAAAACCCAGAATCATCCCCGTCCCAGCATCGGGTTTTATAAGATTGAATAAAATACGCAATAATGTTGTCTTTCCTGCTCCATTAGGTCCTATTAGTCCAAAAATCCCCTTTTTGACATCAAAGCTGATTCCATCAAGAGCAACTACTTCATTGAAACGTTTTTTTATAGATGAAATAGAAATAACAGGTTCGTTCATTTTTTATTCCACATCCATCACGTTTACTTCGCCTAATTCAGAAGTGAGTCGAAATTTATTCTGCAAAACATAAAGAGGTATACTAATTGACAATAGAACAATACTTGATACATAATATGTTATCCTAGGAATGACCTGAGCAATACGATATCTGACACTAATAGAATAGTTCATGTCTGTTGTTATGACGATACCATACCATCCTGAATGAGGTGTTTTTAATATCATCTGAATTTGTGTTACATTTGCAGTAACAAAAAATGGAGATGTGCCATTAAGCGATTTATTTGATAAAATATGATAAGAGTCAACCTCGGAAAGAATATACACCGAGAATGATTCATTGATTCTTGACTCCATATGCAGAGAAACACCATCGTTAATAAACAGAAACCTAACTGTATAGTTGTTCTTTGTAACCTGCATACTGCTTCCACGAGAACTAGTAGGTAATATGGATACGATAAGAAGTGTAACTCCAATCAGCAGGAAGAATTTAGTAATACGCACCTGAATCACCTCAATTTATTTCCACTTGACGAAAAACCAGCAAGCTACTAATTATCATGATTATCGTAATCAGAAAGAGAATGCAATATGAACCAATTATATCTCCTACAACGAAATCCGTGCTATAAGGAGAAAGGAAAGAACTCATAGCAAGAAGAGGATTTGATAAAGCTCTAATAATTTTAGGAAGCTCATACATATTGAAAATCCATTGAGGAAAAAGAAACCAAATTAACATACCAGTAAAAGCAGTAGTTATTGATTTTCTTGAAATGCAAGCAATAAGAATACAGACTGATACAATTACAGAAACGTATATCCAAATGCCAATTATTACTAGAACTATAAAAGAAAAATGTAAACTACTCCAGAAGCTCACAAGACTTCCTATTATAAAAAATGATGTTAGAGTAACGCCAATAGGTATCACAACAAGAAATAATCTTGAAAATAGGAGAGTTTGTCGACTGATTGGATATGAAAGAAGAGTACGAAATGAGCCATCATCAAAACTTTGAGCGAATGTAAATGCAATGAGAAGTGGAACAATCAGAGCAATCATAGAAGCAATTGAATATGTATACATCTGAGTAACAGAATATAATGTCATCTCTAGATCTTCTGAGTTCTCTAGGGCTATTTGTGTTGTATTTAGAGGAAATTCAGTTGTATAGGAGGCAGAAACAAGAGGATTGAGGAATAAGAAAGGGATAAGAGATACGAATACGAAAATAATAGTGATGATCTCATGTATTGGATATCTAAACGTACTATCATTTTCAAGATGAATTATATCACTTAGCTTTGCACTCAATTCTCACAAGCTCCTATTCAAATTTAAATTACTATATAGATGTTAAAACTTTCTAGTAAAGGATTTTGGTTTTCAAATCTTGTTCATGATTAAAGTCCATCTGTTTAGTTGAATTGCCCGCGAGTGTGAAACTTCAAATTATGGTAATATATATATGTATGTTTGATTAAAGTAGTATTTAGGAGTTTGAAGATATGACTATGATGAGTGCATATCAGAAAAGATGGGTTTTCTTAATCATTTTACTAACAATGGTGGTAAATGTATCATATATACCATTAAGTATACATACTCCAGTAATAGAGAGAGTCTTTAATGTAAGTGGTTCTCAATCAGGAACCTTTGATTACACAGATGATTCCACTGGAGCCATATGGTGGTTATCATATGTAGATGACAGTGGTCTAATGAAAATGTGTGGTGATTCTCATTATCCTAATTGGTTTGGAAGTTATAGTAGACTTACTGTTGGTTCCCTTGTCACTGTTAACGAGCCATTGAAGGTGAGAATAGGATTTTATGCTACCCTTAATGCAAAGATACTTGAAGGATTTCCTGGAACTGTATGGATAAAGGTATTTGTAACACTTCTTGATGAATCGTACAATCAGATTGATTACAAACGTCTTCTTTTCAAAGAAACAGATTGGACAGGATCAGTTGATTTTACAGGGTATAAGCACAAACTTGATTCTGAGACCACTCTTCAGCCAAATCATAATTATTATCTTTGTGTTAAATGGGAGGGCTATCTACAATGTACAGGGTATGTACATGCAACTGATGGTACAGGTTATGCAGACCTAATAATTTCGCAAATATTGTGGTCGTTCTATTAATCATTTATTGATATGGCTTGGCGGTGAATATACTTGATACACAAGAAAACAGAATTAGTAATCATAACTCTCATTTCCCTGTGTTTAATATTTCCAATTCCTAGCAATAATGTGAGTCTACCGAATCACTCATACCTGCCAGCATTTGAATGGGATAATGCACCTTGGGACAAGACTGTGATACAGGAACAACCATTTTGGTGGGATTTGAGAGTTTATGATCAATATAAAATGTATATGAGAGGTGTTTCAAACCCACTTAATCTACTCGGAAGCAAATCGTTTATCTACTTTGGATTTGAGGTCCAAGTTGATACAGCTAAGAAAGTCAAAATTGGAGCATATGGTTTGTTGAATGCTTTTATAATCTCAGGAACTCCAGGCAGTGTTTGGATTAAGATATCAGCAGTTTTGTGTGATGAAACCATGAATCCAATAGATCAGCATCAACTCTTCAAACGTTCAAGAGCAAATGGTGCAAATTGGACAGGACGAAATGTAGTAATTAATGATGATTTTGACGTGTATAAACTGGACTATGAAACAACTTTGCAGCCAGGGCATAAGTACTATGTATGTGTTCGATTAGAAGGATGGTTGTGTTATTGGAGTCAGATATATGGAATAAATAATAATTTTGCACAGTTTCATGTGTCCTGCATAATGTGGGAGTTTTATTAAGTTGCAATAAGCAATGCAAAATTAAATTCCTCATGATATTGGTCTAGTTTAATAAATTTTGAACACTTAGTGATAAGGAGGTGTTACATATTAGATGGAAAGATTGGGTACAAAGATCAAAGCTGTGTTGGTATTAGCAGGATTATGTTTCAGTTTATGGACTTTATGTGAATTACTAGCACCAAGGGTTATATCAGTCGATGTTTATAATGAGAACCGAGGAGTATTCATTATTTCAAATGTGAATCAAACATCAAAAGAGATATCAATCGAGGGGCATCATGATCTCTTCACGTTACCAAGAGCTTGTTATGCTCAATACATAAGTGATTTTCCGCCTCCACATCAAGGTAAGGTTAGATTTGAAGTTGAATGGAATCTAACGGGAAAAATTATTGCTGGAAAACTAAGTGAAGCTAGTGTAGTGGTTTCGGTTTTGCTGTTGGATACAACTAAGAATACGTTGGATATGAATCAGATTTATAGCATAAACGTATATTCTGATACCTTAGAAATTAGCATTCATAATTCGAATACTGGTTACTTCAAGTACAACACTACAGTATATCCTCAATTTCTATATTATCTCGCAATTCGACTTCATGTTACTCTCTCTGGAGCATCATCATTCACCAGTATCGATGGAGATATTCCTGCAATTCTTACAGTACAAAGTATTGAGGGTTTTTTGTAGAATATGAATACATGAATATTGCCCTGAAAAATAATCTCCATTGTAGAAAATAAAGATAGTCCACAGATGATGATGACTTTTCTCTGACACGTGCGTTCTCACTCATATACTCCTGGCAACTCTAGGTACTGTGCGAGCCACACTTTTAGTCTGCACGCCTCGGACATTAGTAGCGGTGAGCTGAATACCTCGCCGAAGCTTGGTACTTACACCCCCGCCCTATTCACCTTGTCTTCTACAAGAGTCCTCGTTTCCAGAC
>CAYWJO010000002.1:0-136907 GCA_964458565.1 uncultured archaeon
GACTATTGGTATTGGTATTTGGATACTAATTTCTTGCAATGATTGTTAATGTTTGATTTCCTTTCTGGGACTTCTTGTGGGGTTGGATCTAGAATTGATTATTCGTGATTCTCGTTAATATCGAGGTTTTAGAAATTATGTCGTATTATTTGCCATCTCTAAGAAATTGGCAATAACATGGATGTCAGGTTTGTTCCTTTCTAATGCTGACCCATGTCAGAATCAAGAGTACACCAATGAATCCAGCTATTCCAAGCCCAGTGACAATAATAAACAGGTCATCCGTCGAGTCTTTAGGAGTGGTTGTTGTTAGAAGAGTTGAAGTTGTAGTTTCACTAACTGAGGTTGTTGGCGGAATTGTGGGGGTGGTTGAAACAGATGAAAGTATGGTGATCAGTGCATAATGAATATCAGGTCCTATAACAACTAACTTCCACAACCCAGCTTCTGGGTTTCTAAAATAATGACTGGTTGTATCTCTAGTCATTAAGTAATTCTCTTCATTTATCACTAGGATCAACCACTCATCGCATCCAAACGAATTATTTTCTGAAATCAGAGTTAGTCCAACTGCTTCAATCTCTGAGTGAACGTCTAGATACCATCTATCGGGTTGATATGTAGTGGCAACTCCATAAACCAAAGTATCGTTTGACAAGTATCCCCTTTCATTAAAAGTTGCATTACCAAAGTATGTTAAATAGGGAAAATAAGGCACATATGGTGGATGAGATGAACATGTTGTAGGAATAGTATATTCCAGTAATGAGCTGCCAAATAGAATAACATCTTTGGAACTTGTTTCTTCTGGTTGAGCTTGTGCTGAAACTTGGAAATAATTGTTGTGTAAATAGAATGATGTAATAATAATGCAAATAACAAACATCAAACTTACTATCCTTTTCATTTTTCTCTACCCTCATATTCCAATATTCTTGTATTTAATAGGTCTATCTACAGAACAGGCATTGAATAAAGGTGTGGTCAGAGCACGCAGGACATAATGTGGTAGGAGGGGGGGAGTTTGTGTAATGAGGGCATGTTACGAAAACTAGGCAATCACCATGTTTCTTCTACTACCGCCGCCTGGTCTAACTGGTATTGTATCTCCAGTCATTGGTATCTCAGCCATCTTTCCGCATCCTCATTATCTGCACAGAACATTACTGCCTTATCGATACTATGTAACTCAATCGTTTAATTGAATAAATAAAGATACGTTATAGAAGAACAGAGAGGAGTATAAAGGTTGCCGCATCATTTTGATTAGCAAATTCCATTGTTTCATCATTTTGTCCAATAGAACCAAACATTAGATTCCTTCTTACCTTCTAATTTTCCACTCTTGACTCTTCGCTGCAGAGTTGTATAGATCATCTCTTCTCGTCCTCCTGCCCTTGAGTCGGTGTGAACTAACACCTTCATCACATCTTCTCTTGTTCTCTTATGAGGAAGTTTGAAGTAATTAGCTTCGATTAATTCATTAACTGATTTAGATGCAGACCATGGTTCTGGAACTTTTTTTTCCTCAATCTTAGCTTGTCTTATAGCAGCTTTTACACGGTCTCGAGCAAAATTAAAATCAGCTCCGAGAATTTCAATGGAATCAAGATTTCCCTCTCCCAATCCCTTCTCAACAAAGGCTTGTATCGTCTCAATCTTATTTGATTTGTGACCCGATAACGCATATCCTACAGTTTCAACAGCTACTGCATCACGTCCGACGATCAGGAGGTCTGTAGGTATGTGGACTCCTGAGAATTTGTGATGATATGAGCTCCCATCAAGAACTGCTAAATCTATCCCACCTATGGCCTCATACAATGTAGTCAAAAGATTATAGAAAATTTCATTCTTATGATACTGAGCTTTTTTCACCTCTGGGGGCAGACCAAAGAGATTCTTCAATACGCTACCTTTTGTATAGCTTCTGAGTACATGAGTACTCACAAAGACATTCGGTTTGAAGAGAATGTGGGACAAATCAATGACGACTTCTCGAATCGGATTGTCAATTGTCACCGGTCGTGTGTTCACATCTGTTGAGAGATTAAAAGGCATAACACGCGTATCGAACACATCTTTCCAAAGTTGCAAGCGCTCATCACCGGTTCCCCTGTAGTTATCAGATTCTACAAGATATACCTTTGATGTTCTATCGAAAATATCAACAATCTGCTTTGTGACATCAACGGATGTATATTGTGGGAATCCGTGGTGAAATACTCCCATCTTAATTACAGCTTGTCGTTTAGCTTTGTTGAGGTCCTTTAGTCCGCCAAGCAGTTTCACTGCTTCATTCATAGAGTCCTGACCGTGTTTCTTCATATCGATCAGTGCGACAGTTGCAGGCATGTTGATTCAATCCTAATTCTGTAACACGAATGGATGGTCTTCTGGTCTATATTCTTGTCACTCGGTTATTGCGAGTGAATCCTTGGAGAAGGATACCTTCATTATTGCGTTAATATTAGCACCTTTTTCAGAGAAATATATCCGAGGAGATGGGTTATGGAATGAAAAAACCGGTATATCGAAGTCCAGTTTACACCTACTTGCAATTCATTAACCAGTATGAAAGATACTCTAAGACGGATGCAAACCTAGGAAGGAAGATACTGGATTGTGGGGCAGGAGGTCAGACTCCCCCTTTGGGTCTGTTTTGTGAACATGGATATGATACATGGGGGATTGATATCTCAGATGAACAACTAAACGCAGCTAGTAAATTCTTCACTGAACATAACATGAAGGTAAATCTCTCAAAGGGCGATATGCGTGAAATTCCATTTGATGATGAAACATTTGACTTTGTCTATGAATTCTACGCGATGGTTCATCTTTCAAAAAGTGACCATCAGAAATCCATTGAAGAAATGAGAAGAGTGGCAAAACCAGGAGCTCTATTGTTCCTTGGATTTGCATTGCATGATACCTGGCCTATTGAGGGTGAGGAGCGAGAAACGAACGAGTTCTGGTTATTTGAACATGGGGACGAAGAGGTTGTTCATTCTTTCTTTGAAGAAGACGAAGCAGAAGGATATCTAACAGACTTTGAAATTCTCTATAAAGATAAACGGACAATGTACCATCGTTTCTGGTATGCTCAGACATCCCTTAAGGAGTGGATGGAACAGTATGCAGATAACTGGACAAACTACACCAAAGTAGAGTGGGAACGGATGTATGATGAACGCCTCTCCAAACAAAGATACACCCATGTCTTTTACGTATTGAAGAAATGATTCTTGAGTAGCAGTGATCAACACCGATGTCAAAGTATTCAATCAGTTTTAAGTCTGGACCTCACTTTCTACTCTCGACAGTTTCTTAATATGCCTGAATCCAGATTGTCTTCTAACTAGTCATACCTCTCCCTTTTCGTGATGTTAGATAATTGATGGCTATATAGAAATATGACGAGACCACGACTTCTTCTTTCCCCTCTGCGCGTCCATTTCCGCAAGTATCTTGACTGCCTCATTTCCACAGTCAATTGCATCCTGTTCCCCGCGAACTGCAAACTCATCTCTGACTCTGTTTGCATATACCGCACATACTGCACCAGATCGGAATCCGTAGATGTTCGCAAGTGTGAATACCGTAGCTGCTTCCATCTCAAAATTAGCTACATTCGCACGCTGCAGCTCTGTGATCAGACTCTTACTCCCTTCCGTTTCATACCCTCCAAATCCAGGTCTCGATTGACCAAGATAGAAGCTATCAGTCGATGCTGAGATTCCAAGATGGTAATTCGCTCCTAAAGATTCTGCAGCCTCTATTAAGGCAAGTATCACTTCATGTGACGCAAGAGCAGGATATTCAATCCGAACATACTGCTTACTCGTTCCCTCAAGACGAACTGCACCTGTTGATATTATTAAATCACCAATCTCGATTTCTTCTTTCAAAGCCGCACAAGATCCCACACGAATGAAATTCTCTGCTCCTACATTAGCTAGCTCCTCGATTGCAATAGCTGTACCTGGTCCTCCAATCCCTGTGGAACAGGCTGAAATGGGTACTCCCTTGTAGGTCCCTGTGTGTGTCACGTACTGTCTGTGTGAACCGACTTCTTCAAATGAATCCCATTTCGAACTTATCTTTTCAACGCGACCGGGGTCTCCAGGTATAATAACTGTAGATGCGACCTTTCCTCTCTCAACCTCAATATGATACTGCTTCCTGTCAGGTGTTTCTGGTCTTGCAGCAGAAACAATGTCTTTAGTCATAGGCTATCACCTCTTATTCTATTACACACCCTCCCTTTTTCACTTTCGTACGAGGACAATTATGTTTGGATAATCTTCTTATAACACAACTATTATATGATGGTAAAATAGTTGCAAGGCCGAAACCTCGTTAGATTTTCACTTCCACAAAAATCAAAAGGGGTTTGTTAGAGTGCTGCAGCGCTCAATGATCCTATAGAGGAGCGAGTTAGAATGGTTGAAACTACCATCAGCGTAATCAAGGCCGATATCGGTTCACTTGCAGGTCACGTAATAGTGCCTGATTTTATTATGGAATTTGCCCGTAAGAAGATGAAAGAGGGTGTTGAGAAGAAGATCATAAACGACTTTTATGTCACACATGCAGGAGATGATCTTGAACTCATCATGACTCACTTTAAGGGCGAGAATAACGAGGAAGTTCACAAATTAGCATTTGACACCTTCATGGAAGGTACAAAGATTGCCCGTGAGAAGAAAATCTATGCCGCGGGGCAGGACATTTTATCCGACACCTTCAGTGGAAATGTGAAAGGAATGGGTCCTGGTTCTGCAGAAATGACTTTTGAAGAACGTAAATCTGAGCCTATTGTAGTCTTTATGGCGGACAAGACTGAGCCTGGAGCTTACAATCTACCAATGTTTAGAATATACGCAGATCCGTTTTGCACCGCAGGTCTTGTAATCGATCCCAATCTTCATGATGGATTTATCTTTGTCATTCAGGACATCCTAAAAGAGATACCTTGCTATCTAGAGATGAGTTGTCCTGAAGAGATGTATGACCTTCTTGCCTTAATTGGAAGCACAGGTCGTTATGTGATAAAGAAAGTCTACCGAAAGGATGGTATGATTACAGGAGTGGTCAGTACAGACAAGCTACATAAAATCGCAGGGAAATACATTGGAAAAGATGACCCTGTAGCGATTGTCAGGGCACACTCTGGTCTTCCTGCAATGGGAGAAGTTCTTGAAGCTTTCACAATACCTCATATGGTTTCTGGATGGATGCGTGGTTCTCATGCAGGTCCTCTGTTACCTGTTGCCCTAAAGGACTCTAAATGCACTAGATTTGATGGCCCTCCAAGAGTAATTGCTCTTGGATTCCAGGTTTCCAACGGAATGCTCGTTGGTCCAGTTGACTTGTTTGATGATGTGGCATTTGACATTACCAGACAGAAGGGTCTAGAGGCTATGGAGTACATGCGTCGTCATGGACCTTTCATGCCACACCGACTTCATACAGAGGACATGGAATACACAACTTTGCCTTTGGTCTTGGAAAAATGTGCAAATCGATTTATTGAAGGCGAAATCGATATCGCGAAGAAAATTAAAGACACCTCAGAGTCTGCTGAGTAGTATTGATGGTGGGGTAAAACTCCCCACCACTAATTTCTTTATGATATGTAAAGAGATGGCTTCTAACCATCCTATCCGGTTCTCTGTATGATGTGATAACCAAATTGGGTTTTAACGGGTTCACGAGTGATTTGACCGACACTTAGTCCCATTACGGCTCTCTCAAATTCAGGGACCATTGCACCTCTGGTAAACCAACCGAGGTCTCCACCTTTTTTCTTTGAAGGGCAGGTGCTGTAAGATTGAGCAATTTTCTTGAAATCTTCCCCATCTACCGTGATTTTTCTGATTAGCTCGACAGCTTGACTGTGTTTATCAACTAAAATATGACTTGCACGCATTTTTCCGCCTTTTCCTTTTTTGGACAATTTCATCACCAAGAATTGTTTGGTATCAATCCTTAAAGTGTCTTAAACCTAACCAAATAGGAACATAAATCAATATCATAAGCCTAATAAACATTCAACTTTCTTTAGAACCATATTGAAGGAGTAAGATGAATATCACTAGAAGACGAAAGGTTGGTTTCTTGCTAATTCTCACCATTATTGGTTTCATGATTGTTGATTCTCGATTTCTATTCTGTGGTCTTTCACCAACTACAGGTGGTGTCTGGTTTACGAGTTGGATATATAATGCGAAAGAAGGAAATGAAACATATACCATTCAATTTCTTGGAGTGAATTTTACTTTCTTGTATCTGACATACCCTAGCGATGAAATAGCAGATGCGCCTTTCACTATCTATGTGAATGTGAGCTTCCAAGATGGGATTTCAGAAATATTGAATATTCCCGTTGGTGGCTATACACCTGTCTATCTGATTTCAATTCCATATGGGGCACGAACAGCTCACTCCTTTCCAGCAGCAGCGGTATTGACTTCAGACGCTCTAGGTTATTGGGGCTGGCAATATGCAGTTTCATTCATCAGTTAGTACTTCTGATATCTGATGTAGTAATATCCTGATACACATCAGAATCAGACACCCTTTCTTTACCCAATTTGTACTCACAATTGTTGGTTGAAAATGAAGGTTGTAACAATTTGCATGCCTGAATCTTATGTTGATGGAGTAGATGAGCTAATTCAGCAAGGCATGTATCCAAATAGATCCGAAGTCATTAGAATCGCAATTCGCGATCTATTAGTTGAGGAACTCTGGGGCCAAAATAAACACTCTGAAGGGATTCCTCTTATTGCTCAACTTGAAAAGGCGCAGGCTCTAGCACGCATTGTTCCCAAGACCGAATAGACAAACAAGCTATCTTTTTCTATCAATAATAGCACATCTTAACAATATGCACAAGTCTGTCTAAGCAAAGCGTGATATTTCAATACCGACATTGAGGTGTTAAAACAATGGTACTACGAAGATTATTAGGAAAAAAGAAAGATGACGAAGAAGACAAAGATGACTCTACAGAAGTAGCTAAAGAAACTGAGGTTGTTTCAGAAGCGGAAGAAACTGAAGATATAGCTGAAGTTGAAACCGAAATTGCTGGAGAACCAGCTGAGGTGATTGAGGAACCTGTAGAAGTGATTGAAGAACCTGACACAATTGTTAGTGGAACAATTCCTTATCATGATACACTGCAAGATCGATTGATGTATCTACTCAAGGAAACTGCAATTTCTAGTACCATTGAGGGGCCAGATTCATTCTGCTTGGAATTCATGGCTATGGGTGAACGGTTTGTAATAGAGAAACCATCAATGGGTAATATTGAGATGAAGTCCGGCTCCGCAAAGGGCAACGACGCTCATATTCGTATATCTAATGATACTGTGTCCGATCTATTATCCGCATCAACCTATAATGAATTCAAGTCAATTTTCATGAATTTCTATAAGAATCCCGAAGCGGGTAAATTTGTTAAGATTGAGATGTATGAAGATGTGAGCAACCTTAATAGGCGCGGCTATGCGCGAGTTCCCCTGCTGAAGCTGCTTATTGGCGCAGCTCGGTAGGATTGTATATGTATGGTCAAGATTGAGCTACCAATCATCGCTATCAATTTCAAGACTTACACTCAGGCGACTGGGGAAAGAGCTGTCACGCTTGCTAAGAAATGCGAACAGGTTGCTATCGAAAATGGTGTGACCATTATAGTTGCGCCTCAAATAGCAGATATATATCGTGTTAGCAGTTCCGTTGACATTCCTGTATTTTCACAGCACCTTGATGCAGGTGAGCCTGGTAGATTTACTGGGCACTCACTAGGTGAAACTCTGCTGGAAGCAGGATGTTCAGGTTCATTGCTAAATCATTCTGAGAACAGGATGCAACTTGCTGACATTGAGGCATCGGTTAGAAAAGCCGAGCATCTTGGTCTTTACACAATTGTCTGTACAAATAACCCACTTGTGAGTGTAGCTGCTGCTGCAGTCAATCCCTCAGCTGTCGCTGTAGAGCCTCCAGAACTTATTGGTTCGGGAATCTCAGTTTCACAGGCTCAACCTGAAATTATCTCAGGAACTGTAGAACAGATACGTGCAGTGAATAAAGACGTCGTAATTCTATGTGGGGCAGGCATCAGTAACGGTGATGATGTGAAGTCTGCTTTGAAACTTGGTTCGCAGGGAGTACTTCTTGCATCTGCTGTAGCAAAGAGCGACAAACCAGAAGATGTCTTGAATGACTTGATTGCACCTATCAAGTAATTGATAATTCAGTTATCTACGTTCAAGAAGTGAGTGAAAAACTTGAAAGTGGACTTGCTATGTGCCCATTGCTTGCTTGAACGAGCCATCAAGCAGGTGCAGCTTGCTACTGATGACCCTACTCTTCAATTCGATGTCATCACTGAAATGCTCACTATGCTAGCAGAGAATCTAGATGAGAACTCAGTACCAAGTCATATTGGCACTCAGAGAGACCTCCTTGTTCAGAAGATGACTGGAAAGGATCCGTATGAATCACTGAAACGAGACTCCAATGTTATGGCATTAAAGATTTTCCCGGAACTAAAACAATTAGTGAGTGAAGCTAATACGCCGGAGCTACGATTCCGCCAAGCTAGTCTTATTGCTGCAGCAGCAAATGCGATAGAGTTTGATGTATCTGGTCGCGATTTTAGTCTTGATGAGCTGAGAGAAATACTTGACTCTGTCGAGGCGGACCTTGCTATTGACGAGGTTGATGAATTTAGAACATTGTGTCAAGATGTCGATGAAGTGCTCTATCTTATGGATAATGCTGGAGAGGTTGTTTTGGATATGATTCTCATTTCTGAGATAAAGCGATTAGGACCCAAAGTAATCGCAGTTGTTAAGGGTGGTCCCGTTCTCAATGATGCAACAATGATAGACGCTCATGAAGTGGGTTTAGATGAATGCGCAGATGTAGTGATTGAGACGGGCGCGGCAGCTATAGGTGTGAACATAGAACGCGCCTCTGAAGAGTTCAAGACCCTTCTGTACAATGCTCCACTAATCGTCGCAAAAGGGATGGGAAATTACGAATCCATGACGGAGTTTAAACTGCCTAATCCTGTTGTACACATTCTGAGAACAAAATGTCTTCCAGTATCCAGACATATTGGAGTTCCTAGGGACAAGAATGTAGTAATAATAAGACGAGGTACAAAATAAATCTCATTTATGGGTTATATTCTTGCTGAATGGTTTGCATTCAACAAACTCCACTCGAATGTCTGGAAATTCAAGACTCATCTGATGCTTAAGTCGTTTCATTCCCGGATTTTCTGTAACGAATGCACCAAGTTCCAGAAGATTTATTGAATTTTGATTAGCAATCATTCGGATATCTGGAGTAACTTCTCCAGTAACTATGGTTTCGACATCCTGCTTCTTTACAGCCATTAGGTCCTCCTCGATTAGGAAACTACCAGGTATAATCAACACATTTCGAACATCATCATCTAACTCCCCTGTGAAAAGCACATCAGGGATGTCCATCTTCTCAGCAATATGGTTGATAAATCGAGAATGATTCATTCTTTGTGGGAGCTGGCAAATACGACCAATGGGAACACGGTCTTTTAGTTCACCAGTTATCATAAGATCTCCTGTTCGCTTCAAGTCAAGAGATTCTACCAACGCATCAGCCAAGCCATCTCTTGCAGCTACCCACGAACTGCGTAGAATGTATACAGAGATGTAATTCTTCACAAGAAGGCGTAGCTTGATTAAATTCATGCCTGAAATTTGAGTTATCCCCTTCCCAAAGAGTGGCCAATGTGATATGAGTAAATTTGCTTTATCTTGAGTTGCAGTTGTAATAGCTTTGGATGTTGGGTACGTGCAAATTATTATCCTGCTGACAGCAGAATTGATTTGTTCAAACTCTGTTTGCCCTCCAATTTCAACATAGTTATCCAAACCACGTATAGAGAAGTGTCTTGGTGCTATTTTATCAAGGTATTTGATGATTGCATGAAGATTTATTGTCATCTTGCCCACTCTTTGTAGTGTTGACAGTCAAACGCTCAAGAGGTTTACCTGAAGTGTACATTATCAGGGCATGGCTGGACTTATTCTTTGTCGTTGTAAATTCAAACAGAGAATAGCATCATTCCTCATCTTCTTCTACGTCATCTTCATCAAAGAAATCATCATCATAGAGGTCTTCAAGATCGATGTCATCCTCATCATCGATTTCCTCAATATCGTCAACCTTTGGCTCTTCCTTTTTCGGTTCTTTCTTAGGCTCCTTTTTGGGCTTTGATTCCTTCTTGTCCTTTGGCTTCGTTTCAGATATTTGAACTGAACTCTTTGTTCTAATCTTCCATAACTCCGTCCGAGTCTTTCGTATCTTTCTCATTCTACGGAAATCTACTTGTTGAGGGTTTTGATTCCTTCTAAGTCGAATCAGTTCTCGTTCCAGAGCCTTCTCCTTGTTCACCATTTTCAGGTCACCAAGCTGCTGCTTCTGGGTTCAGACTTTGGGTTACGTTATAACTGTAACGCTGGATTAATCAGGTTGGAAAAGGAACGTTCATTTTCAACCATAACAATTCTTGATTCAGCGAATACTCTATAAGTGCTAGTCAAAATCTGCCTTTGGGGCCGTAGTCTAGCATGGACTTGGGTCATTGTTAATGACCGGGATGCACATAAGGCACCAGCCTCCGGAGTTGGTTTTCCCCGGTTCGAATCCGGGCGGTCCCGCCATCCCCTCATTATGAGAATTATCGGTCTTTATATTGCTCTAAATACACAACTCTTTGAAGTGAGGCTATCACTTATGTCAACTCTTAATGGTCAACACAGTACCACTCAACGGGTGGTTGCAAGATTTACTAAATACCTCAATGGCCCTCTTGGGAAGACGGTTCTAGAAAATTTAGATGAAGGTGAGAGCTTTCTACTACAGACATCTGAGCACACTCTACGTGTTACTAAAGTTAGGGGCCGTGCAGTTGTTGAATTAGCACAACCTGACATCCCCAAAGAGAATTGGCTGATCAATGTACAATCCTAGCTTATTAATAATAATCTTTTAGCGAAGAATCTATAAGTCGTAAAGAAATTCTGATGGATGGGGCCGTAGTCTAGCCTGGACATGTAATGGTATCCATTATATGAGACAAATAAGGCGCCAGCCTGCGGAGTTGGTTTTCCCAGGTTCGAATCCTGGCGGTCCCGCCACTTAATTTTGAGTCTATGTTATTTGTTGCCATCTTTTCAGCTTTTGAAACACCTGTGCAATTGTTTCTGCTCGATTAACCTGATTCTCAACCTCTTCGCGGGTTAATTCTCGTATCTGTGAAGCAGGTGCACCTGAATTTAGGCTCCTTGGAGATATGACAACATTCGACGGGATAATACTCCCTGGAGCTAACATCACCCCCTCTCCAAGAGTTGCTCCATCATAGATAACACATCCCTCACCGATATTCACACTATCCCCTATGTATACTCCATGTAAGACTGATGCAGTCCCAATTACGGCTAGACTTCCAATTATAGCAGGGTTATTCTCGGAATGTGCGTGTATCACAACACTATCTTGAACACACGTACCCTCCCCTATTCGGACGCTTGCTTGATCTCCTCGAATAACTGCTCCTGGCCATATGCTCACTTTTGCTGATATTTCAACATCTCCAACAATAGTGGCTTGTGGGCTGACATACGCTTTAAGATCTATTTTTGGATTCTTATCTCCGAAACTTAGAATTGGCAATAGGACTACCTCTTTGGCTTCTACCTATTAACCAGTGTCACAGTCTAATAAAACATCAGGTGATTTAATCAGTCACTCTAGCTCTATTTCAGAAGTTGTTTGATGACCTCTTCATAGTGCTCGGGAGGTCTTAAGCCAATAATCCTGTCCGTTTTAGATGGTTCACCAGTACGGAAATCAACAAAATCAAAATCAGCCAATTTCCCATTATGATATACTAGAACACATGGTATCGCACGAATGTCATTATCTGAAGCGAATTGCTTGTGGTCTTGAGTATTAACCTTCAGAAATTTGACATCTTCATTATCAGCATATTTCTGTTCAAGTTCCTCAAGGATTGGACTTAGCGTAAGACAAGGACCACACCATGGTGCCCAACAATCAACTAGGAGTAACTTAGTTTCAGCGACGGCCTTCATCACGTCATCAGGTGAAACATCATTGACCATATAAATTCACACTCTATTTCTTCGGAATCAAAAACGCCTAAGTACTTTGCTGGTGATGATAGTATTACCCACCATCACCTGCATGTTCTTTCAAAATTATGCTTCTACTTCAGTGAGTAGGCCTTCAACAATCTGTGTGTAAATCTCAGGAGGCATTACACCCACAAGTCGATCAAGTTTCTTTCCTGAACCGTCATCAAACACAACCTGTTGTCCGCCTGCAAAGACAAAGACACAGGGTACTCCGGAGATTTGCTTCTCCATACTGAAATCACGATTCTGATCAACGTCAAGCTTGACAGCCTTAAACCCGCGATCTTTATACTCTTCATCTAATTCTTGAATAATCGGACTTAATGTCTTACACGGACCACACCAGACGGCATGACAATCGAGAAACACTACTTTATTTTCAGACACAATTGAATCAAGTTGTTCTGCGGTTATTTCTTCTACCATTATTATCACTCAGCTCTCTACAAGAGGTCGGTTATGCAAGAATTTACACAACCGCATTTAACGATTGTGATTCGACTATTATTATAGGCGGCTCTAAATCTGAACAACCATATTAGTAGTCAGTGCCAAAGTTTGATAAACATGATTTCCGGTTGGAAACAAGTTACAAGTGATTAATCATGCCTGTTCTTCATTGTGCCAAGTGTGGCTCTACCCTTGATATTAAAAAACGGGGTGGAATTTGGTCTGTACAATGTCATCGGTGTAATGCAGAGATAACCCTCGAGGGTCGCGGAACAGATTTGTTTGATGCATATGAGGCCTACACACGAGCTGTGCAGGAGGGCACAGTAGAAGTAACAATGCCCCAGAAACGACGAACGGCTAAAAGTAAAGGTATCTCCGACTCGAGTTTGACTAAACCCCGATCAGCCTCTGGTAAAGTTCAATCGCTCGACGCGATTAGGGAAATAATCGAAATAGGGGGAAATTCTTTGCTAGATTTACCCGATGATGTGAAAAATGTTGCAGAGAGCGGACGTGATTATCTTGTTTCATACAGATATCTACCTGAAACCGATACTGAGTATGGCTCTGTAATTGAAGATCTGAAAATTCCAAATCGCCTTGTAGAGATACTAAATTCCAAAGGGATTGAACGATTATATTCTTACCAAGAAGAGGTGTTTGAGAAAATTTTCAATGGTGATAATGTTGTCATTGCTGCACCAACAGCACAAGGTAAAACCGAAGCATTTGTGCTTCCAATTATCAAATCGCTACTAGTCAATATTCAAGATTCTTTCATGAACCCTGGTATTCGGGCGCTAATAATCTATCCAACAAAAGCTCTAGCACGTGATCAATATGAGAAAATTGCAGAGATGTGTCATGCCTCAGGTCTCACAGTTTCTATCTTTGATGGTGATGTATCACAAACGCAACGCGCTAAAATATACAATCGCCCTCCTGACCTTTTACTAACGAATCCTGATGTCTTACATTATCATCTGGGTTGGAGTCAATCAAGACTAGTGTCATTACTAAGTAATGTGAAATATGTTGTACTTGATGAAATCCATCTATATACAGGTTCGATGGGTTCCAATGTTTACTATATTCTAAAACGACTTCGAGCTGAGTGCGGGGCGTTTCAAATGATTGGTGCATCAGCAACCATTGCAAATCCTAAGGAATTTGCAGAGATGCTTTTCGACTCTCCAGTTGACCTGGTGCTCTCAGAGAGTGCGAAGAGGGGTCCTATTCATTTCATGATGTATTACCCTGGTAATCGCAGCAAATATAGTATGATTGTTGACCTTGTTGCACAATTACGTAGGGGTGGATTCAAAACCCTGGTTTTTGGAAATACACATTCAGAGGCTGAGTTACTCAACATCATGTTGAATGATATCGGTGTGAAATCCAAAATACATAGAGCCGGTCTGTCCAAGAAACATCGTAGTGAAGTTGAAGCGCAGTTTAAGTCGGGACAATTATCTGTTCTCGTTTCAACACCAACTCTAGAACTTGGTATAGATATTGGTGACTTAGATAGCGTTGTCAGTATGATTGTTTCAATAACTCGTCTTACGCAAAGAATCGGTAGGGCTGGTCGAAAAGGTCAAGAAAGTGTCGCTGTACTTGCATTAAGGGAAAAAGATCCGATCTCTTCGTTTTATCGACACAAACCAGAGAAATACTTCACAGATGTTGATGCAGCATATATGGAACCTGATAATGAAGTCGTTGGATATTATCAACTGATTGCAGCTGCGATGAGTGGTAAACTGAATCTCTCTATGTTTCCGCGACAGAGAAAAATCATCTCGCGTCTTGAAGAAGACGGGTTAGTTGAAGTCCAAGAGAACGGAGCTGTTCGTGTTGTAGATTTTGACAGGGCACAAAAAGCATGGAGGGGATACAGCATTCGCGGCATTGGCGATACCGTACAGATCAAGCTTGGTAAGAAATCATTAGGCGAACGTTCAATGCCGATGGCCGCACAGGAACTACATCCCGGAGCCATTTATCTACATGGGGGTGCGAATTATCTGTCTGTAGATTTTCAATATACAGTTGGTTTTGGTAGAGCCACAGTTGTTTCCTTGAATGACCGTAGTGCTCATACTCGTCCATTATATTTCACCATGCCAAAGATAATAGAAATACATGAGGAAAGGAAAATCCTTGGAATGAATGTTATTTATTGTACTCTGGAGATGGCCCAAACGGTCTTCGGGTTCGTTAAGAAGGAAACTCGCACGGGACGAATTCTCGGAAGACAGGATATACCGCGGCCTCTTGAATATAGATACGAAACAAGGGGGATCGCATTTATGGCACCTGAACCTATTAACTCAATAAATGACTATATCGATGGTAAAATGAACCATCTGAAAGGTCCGCTACTCGGACCTGCAGATTTGTATGGTGGTGCATATCACGCACTTGAACATGTCATAATTGAATCCAGTGATATGCTAACTGGGGGCGGAACTCGCGAGATAGGAGGTGTATCCATGGGTGATTCAGGAATCATTTTTGTGTATGATGGAAGTCCTGGTGGAAATGGGGCGTCTCGTTTGCTATTCTCACGATTTCCTGAGGCGTTTGAGCGTGCTGAAATCATACTCGATAAGTGTGAATGCAATACCTCCGATGGATGTCCTCTTTGTACATATTCTTATCAATGTGGAAATAACAATAGTCCATTGTACAAGATTGGTGCATTAGAAAGCATCCGTCTCATCCTGAAAAACGCAGAAACCAGTGTTGATACTAAGAGTTATTCAGGATTTGAACCAGTTGTATAATTTGGGAGCTGAAAGACATTTGGTATTGTTTTCGATTGGACGCGGACATGATGGGCCTGCTCGAGTAGGACTACTTAAACTAAATGAACATGATGTGCCGACTCCCGCGCTTATCAGTCCGATGGATGGTGGTCTCGCTCATTTCTATGCGACCTACAATCATGAGAGCTTTGCCCCAGAAAAACCGATTCTGCTTTCATTGGGTTCTGCGTTCATGTGGGATTTTGAATCATCTCTAGATAATACGGAAGACATGATGGTCCTATTGCCAAGTTTTCCAGGATTATCCGATATCAGCGATAGTTCTAAGGATGCTGTGTTACAATTTCAATTAGAGATTATTGAGAGATTGTCTGATACTCTTGATCCTTCCCAACTGGTAGCCCGTATTCCAGCTACCTCAAATCCAAATGCGTTAAGTGATGTCGTTAGTAAGATATCTGAGAAGGGAGTGACTAGCGCAGCAATTACGTTCGATAGTACATCTGGAATGAATGATTATAACTCGATTTTTATGAGAGCACATTTGCCTCGAAGCTGGAGTGCTTTTGCTTTTGGTAGGATTACTCCAAGTGTTATCCCCCTCTTGTATTATGTTGGATTCGATTTCTTTGATATTGGCTATGGATGGGCTAGCGCATCTCAGAATATTCGTCTGTGGTCTTATGAACAAGAGCGGATTACCAATGATGCAACGTCACGGTTCTGTGGATGTACAGCATGCAATCAGTCCATCCAACTGAATGAATTGGATAATACAAAGGCAAATGCTACCATCTTACAACATAACATTCTAGTCTACAGGACTGTAATGTCGGAGTGTCTTCATCATTCGAAAAGGGGGTCTCTTAGACAGCTCGTTGAATCTTTTACTCACGCAAGCCCATCACTTAATGCATTACTTCGGACCATTGATCAGGGTCTCTATGATTATTTGGAAGAGTTCACGCCAACATCTGGGTCAGGAACTCAGTCTTTAATCGGACCCGAATCATATCATGCACCGTCTATAAGGCGATTCCGGGAATATCTCAAAGATCGTTATATTCCACCTAGTCATAAATCGATCATTCTCCTATTGCCCTGTTCTGCGAGAAAACCCTATTCGGATTCAAAATCTCATCGTCGATTCATATCGACTATTGAGTCTGCATTAGGTTCACTTCGTTCAAGAGTTGCTGAAACTATTCTGACTTCACCTCTAGGCGTAATTCCGAGGGAATTGGAACGAATATACCCTGCAGCAAATTATGACATACCTGTAACCGGAGATTGGGATGATGAGGAGGTTTCAATTGGAGCTGATGCCCTAGTCGCACACCTAAACAAGTTTGATGAGGCCTGTGTCGTGGTTGCCCATGTACAGGGTGGATACAAAGAAATTGTTGCTTCAGCTCAAGAGAGAATTCGTCAATCTGTGATATACACACTCGATGAACAATCTCCTGGAAGTAGAGATGGTCTTCAATCTCTTCGGGATACTCTGACTGATTTAAAGGAGATACTTCAACTTGAAAATATAGATTCACGATTATTTGCTGACACTCTACGGGCGACAGCGGACTTTCAATTTGGTCCAGATGCAGGAATGAATCTGATTCCAGATAGTGCAAAACTATCAGGAAAATTGTACAGAATGGTAGTAGTTCGTGATGGTGGAGTTCAAACATGTGCTTTCATAGCATCAAACGGCCTGCTTTCTCTTACAATTGATGGTGGGAGGAAAATCGATTCACTAGAAAGATATTGGGTTCGATTTGCTGGTGAAGATATTCAGGGTGGGTCTCTTTTTGCAATAGGGGTGAAGGAGGCTGACGAACGAATAAGACCAGGAGATGAAGTTGTTATCTTGAATAATTCAGGCAAACTTCTTGCAGTTGGTAGAAGTGAAATGTCTGGCTTGGAAATGTGTGAACACACGAGAGGGCGCGCTGTAACTATAAGACATAAGGTTGGTGAGTAGTCTGGACGAAATATTCAATCCCCTCTTGTCACTAATTCAAAAGGCATCATTTGACGCAAGAGGCAAATCAATAGCAAAACGAAAGACCCGGAATCCTAATCTTCCTTCTTCTAAATGGGTGAGTGACTCACGTATTGGTTCAGATATGGGTAAATCACTGGCAATAGTATTGAATACTATTGGATGTTCTCACGCTCGCTCTGATATTGGTGGATGCACGATGTGTAGCTACCTCCTCGATGGGTCAAATGTGATTATTAGTTCAGACCAATTACAGAATCAATTCGACGAAGCTTTTAGATCCCTATCCGATAAGGACGGTCCTCTCGCAGTAAAATTATACACTAGTGGTAGTTTTCTTGACTCTGAAGAAGTACCAGATGAAGCAAGACAACATATTCTAACTCGGATTGCTGATGATGATCGAATTCGTGAGGTAATAATTGAATCTCGTCCTGAATATGTTACTGAATCTAGAATGAATGAGCTACGCTCCATGCTAGCTGACCGTCACATAGAGTTGGGAATTGGAATTGAAAGCATGAATGATAAAATCCGTACCATTTGTATCAATAAGGGATTCAGCACCGATGACTTCATTCATGCCGTTGATGTGGCAAAAGCAGAACGGATTGGGGTGAGAGCCTATGTCCTTCTTAAACCCCCTTTTCTAACAGAACGTGATGCATTGACTGATGCGAAACGTACGATCAATGAAGTCGTCGAAATAGGTGCAACCACCGTTTCTATAAACCCAATAAATATTCAAAAGGATACTCTTGTTGAGTTCCTATGGAACCGTGGAGTCTATCGACCTCCTTGGTTGTGGTCCATAGTTGATCTTCTTCTAGAAACACGTGTATCGGTTAGTGATGACATCAATATCATCTGTGATCCTGTGGCAGCGGGGAAAAGTCGTGGCTCTCATAATTGTGGTGTATGTGATGGTGAAATTATCCAAGGAATTAAAAAATTCTCAATGAATCAGGACATTCGGATTTTATCTTCCTTATCTTGTCAATGCAAGGAAACCTGGAAACACGTTCTTTCTCATGAGGATGTCACTCTTCAGACCCATCGTGATTTGATAATAGACTATTGAGAAAAGGCTTAAAGGAAGACTCAAGGCGATATCAGCGTAAGCAGAGGTAGGAATCATGTCTCCATTTATAACACGCGTTCAAGTATGGTTCAATAGTGAAGGTGCTTCACCTTCAGAGATAATTGAGAAGCTAGTAGAACTTGGATTCACTCCTGTTCGAGGAGCTTATGATTTTGTGTATGAACATGACTCAGAAGAGATTGGAGAAGATGACTTATCCAATGCAATTCTGGACATCGCAAATGCATTACATGCAGCTCTCTCTGGTTTTAAGGTTCTTTATACACTGGACACACACGAAGGTGGAGATTTTATTCCACTCGAGGATATTGATGCAGAATTAGAGGCGACCCGAAAGGAACTTCAAGATATCGAGAACGAGAATGATTGAAAGAAAGAACTGAGGGGACCTCCCCTTATTCTTCTTATTATCCTAATCTGTTGTTACTTCAGGTTCGCGGCGTTCGTATTCGCCTTCACCTTTGATAGTGATATTAATTCGTTTCTTATCACCAGGATTCATTCTTGTCCATTTCCAAATGAGATTCATTCCATCCTCTACGGTACTTAGAGATGGCTCTTCCTCCATTGGATCGGTGGATATATACTGAAACTTAGATGGTATCCAATCAGTGACAACCACGTTTTCAACAGTGACTTCACCCTTATTCTCCGCTACAATCATAACGATATATTCACCTGGACTATCACCCTTGTTAATCGCTTTCTTGACTGCGATTCTACGTTTCTTATAGATAATCCCTATTTTGTGTCCATCTGGACTGCTTCCTGTTTCTGTGGGATGTCCGGGGGGATAGATGTTAGCTCTACATTTAATTGGTGATGGGTATTCCTTTTCAGGTCTACTTCTCCATGCCATGATTGCATAGTTTATTTTTATACTCTCACCTGGCTTGAGCACACCAACTGTTTCTTTCAAATCCTTCAATACTATGGTGATATGATGTGGTTTCTCTGGATCTTGGTCCTCTGGGTCCATAGTGAATTCTTCTCCTCTAACCCAGATATTCACATGTTCTTTCTTTGGAGGCATTACATCATCTGGTAGGTTATCCTCAATTACAATTTCATTCAATGCTGCTGATCCAATATTTGTGACTTCTATGGTGACCTCAACAGGCGTCTTATCGGAACTAGATACATTTGGTGGGTCAAATTCCTTTGAATAATTGATTCGATATACGGGGATTTGTAGTGGGGTCTTTGTAATTGTACCCAAAACTCTCTTCGTGACCTTTCTCATTGGTGTATAGATAATTTCCTGAGTACATTTTGGTGGTGATTTGCTCTCGACATTGAATGATGCGGTCCAATCAGAGTCTGGAGCCATTTCCTTAGATGGAGCTTTATCAATCATTATCTGCTTTGATCCGCCGTCTTCTGGAGTAAAATAGACTTCAGCCTTGTCCAATCTTATCATCAAGTCACTTTCATTTGAACACTCAAGAATACACTCCCACTGATTCGGTTGAGATTCAGCTGTTTCTATTCCAGTCAGAAATTCAGTTAAGGCAGTCATATCTGGTTTTAGTGAAGATCTCTGTTGGTCGTCGCCCCTGTAAGAAACAACTAGCTCTCCTGCATTCTTTGAATCAACATCCTCAGCATTGCCAACTGCAGTGATTTTGAGAACTGAATCTTCTTCGGGGTAGATTACAAATTCCTTCCAGACTATCTGTCTAGTTCCCTCGTCATAAGTTGCAGTTCCTGATGTAGTACTCTCAATCTCTACATTTGAAAGTTCAGGAGGTATTGTCTTGTTCAGTATAATATTATCTAGTTGGCCATTCGTTGTGTTCTTAACACGTATTGTGATTCTAACAGGATTCCTATTTCCGAAGGAATATGCCCAATGTGGCTCTTCTGAAGATTCTTCATAACAGGTATCGAAAATCTCTGTTAGTTCCATGATTGGTTCTGATATTGTGACAGAGTAACCATGATCCCATATTCCACCTGCTTCAATCTCACCTGCTGAAAGAGTATCTTCTGGAATGTCCGTTCTTGATTGAGACCCATCTAGTAGAACACGTACGTTCCATATTCTACACCTTTCTGATGTATTATGCACACTCAGTACACCTGAAACGTCAACATGATCTATTCTATTGTCTTCTTTTATCACTGCTTTTTCGGTTTCTTCTAGGTCGATGATTACCATCTTATTTTCGGTCAACTGACTCACCAACTCATATTCTATGATTGTGTATTCCCGTAGAATGGTCTTTACACGGAGCAATATTAGGTAATTGTGTGTCTAAACTCATTTCCAGCTGCCCACTGAATTTCCATAACTTGGCCTTTTTCTAAGATAACTGGCAATGTACTTTGACTAAATTGGTCTATATATTTGGCAAATTTGATTCCTTGTTCTTTGTCTGTTATACGAGAGGGTATTGCAATCCTAGGTCCAGCATCGATACAGAGACTGACAGCATCTTTCACATCGAACACCTCGCCACCTGAAACAGGTGTGATTAACACATCTGATTCGATTTTTCCGAATGGTCCCCTAACAGCCGTATCTCCTAAGAATGATACCTTCATTCCTCCCATCTCAATATAGAGTCCCATGTTCTCTACCCGATCACCTGTATCTGGATTTCTACGATGGAGGGCATAAGGGGTTAATTTGAGCCCTGGAATTTCGTATACAATTTCTGAACGCAAGACATGTAACAACCATGGTTTTCCACCGTCGGCTTTCACTCTCTCAATGGTTTCTTCATTACCGAGAATCCATGCTTTTGCATTCGCTGCAATTTCAACAGCATTTCCAACAGCGTCGTCCAGCTTATGAGTCGCAGCTATCACTCTAACACCGTAATTATCAGGCACTAGAGTTTTCCCTCTCCATTTTCCTGGATTCACTAAGAGCGATGTGTCATTAGATTCGAAGGCGAATGTCGTTTTACCAAAGTGTGTAATTTTGAGCAATAGACCACATCCTAATATTCCGTTTAGTCCCATATCTAGGAATACCAGCGGTATGCTATCGAGTGTTTTTGTTTCTTAAAAAGAAATTGCCCATATGCTGTTAAAATTCACCTTTTTTGATACAAAGAAGCAATCTCCGGGTTTCCGAGTGCTATCTTTTTATGATATTCTCAAGACATAAGGATAGAGATTCTCAATAAAGCATCAGAGGAATGAAGAGGGGTCTTATGCTCGAAAAGATACTTACTGAAAAATTCCGCGAATTACTGAAATTAGTGTTCACAGATATTCAAAACCAACAGGATCGCCGAGATGAAGAAGAATTTGCCAAAGATGAATTGAGAATCAAAGAGAAACTTCTAGATGCTGTAGATACGTATCCCTCTGATGTCGTATTGGATGAGGATTTCGGTATTGCTGCTGTAGATGGGTCTGGAACAGATACGCTCATGTTGTTGGATGATATTAGAGTTCACCTTCTTAGTACGGCTTCGATAGTGATTGATACAAACACAAAGGCGGAGAATCTATTCTCTCCTCTTGATCGCGAAACATTGGAGAGTTACCTAGGAAGTCAACCCCATATCGATGCACACTGGCATTCTGGTGTACGTGGGGATGCGAAAAACAAACTTGCAGACTCTCTGGCTAATATCTATCCTGAGAAGGACCTCGTGTCTATCATATTGCCCTTCTTCAGAGATGTAACCGAAGACCGGATTTCTGATTTCACTAAACTAACTGAAAGCGAATTCGCAAAGTATGCAGTCAAATTGGATGCGATGGATGAGCTCATTTCTAGGGAGCAAATCCTTACGAATCCAGTTGTTCATGATGAGTTGAGGAAGGTATCTGAATATGCAGCAGCTAGAGATATTATCACCAGTGGACTTCGTCCAAAATATCTCTTGTTAGATGGTGCGATGTCAATCTTCATTCATTTCTCAAGGCAATATCCCTCTATGCCAAGTGGTTTCATGTTGCGTGAGCTCTGCTCTTTGGCACGTAATGAAGAGATAATTTTGTGTGCAGTAAGTAAAACACACACAATTCCATTTGCTCATCGTATTGCAAAAATGGCTCAGGACAAATTCGGATTAGGGACGAAATGGTTCTGTCATCTCCCTAGTAAGGATGATCCTGAGGGCGGTTTACATATCTATGAGGACCGTACGTATATTCCTCCGAGATTGGCTGTCCCATATCTCTTCAGTTTCTCGCGAGATAATCGTCCATCAAGGATTGATTTTGACAGAGTCTGGTGGTTGGAAAATGTATTTGTTCCAGGAGACCCTGTTACAACAAGACAGAACGAAAAGGCGTTGTTTAGAGACCTCGAGTTTATGTCACGAGATGCTCGATGGTATGGATATCCTGTCGCGTTAGCTCTGGCACATGAAGCGTGTAAATTAAGCTACGAGGATCTCAGGATATCAAAAGAGATTGCAATGGATGTTAGAAGTCAGCTTGGTCTCGATCCAAGACGCGCAGACTCTGCAAGGAGTGACTATAATCTAGACTAGAGTGAACAAACATGGTGTTGGATAAGGATAATCTGGGAGAATTATTTGGTAAAGTTGGGATTGGAAATCAGAACATGCTAGGCATCATGGGAAGTAACCGTGATATCAGCGTTGGGGAGATTTTCATGATTTATTCCCAAAGAGACGGTCATGAACGTGTGTTCTTTTTCCGTGTGCTAGGACTTGAGAATTACCTACGTCAGGTAGATGACATGTCGCGCGTCGCAGGTACCTTGATGGTAGAAGGTGATGCGTATCTCTCAGGTATTGAACGGAATATGCTTCTCTCTGTCAATGGCAAGATGCTTGGTTATGCTGAAGAAATAGATGGAGAATGGAAATTCCGCTCCCCTAGGAGAATGCCTGACCATTTAGCAGACGTATATCGGCCAAAACCCGGAGTATCAGACGAAAACGTTTGTGCGATGTTATGTACACAAACTGATGGTGAGGTCTATGTTGGTGATTTACAAATTGGTGAAGCCACACTTGATGTTCCGGTAATGATACCAGCAAAGTTCCTTCCGATGCACGTTGGCATTTTTGGATCAACTGGCGCAGGTAAAAGTAATCTTATGATGGTCCTCATTAAATCAATAATCGATACAAATCTTGACAATATTGGTAGTTCTGATACGCGAATATCGGGATTCTGTATCGATCCTCATGATGAGTTTGCTAAGGGTGTCGACAAATTTGGAATTCAGCACATAATCGAATCGATGGACTCTGATACACGGAAGGAAGTCATTGGTGATTTCTATTATCTGACAACCCATCCTACAGCAACTCCAAGAGAGATTCAGAGATATGCTCGAGGGATTCGGATTAACTATCAAGAAATTCAGCCGAGGGACTTGTATTCAATCATGGAATTCACAAGCCAGATGGAATCGTTCATCGATGGAATTTACGCTAGCGCACAGGAGGACTGGATTTCTGAAATTCTTGATATGACTGAAGATCCCGATGGTACTCCAAAAGGCACACTAAGAGCTGTACAGAGACGATTGAGATTTCTTGAGCGATCCGTGATATTTGAAAGAAGTGGTTCTTCAGTACTTGATGACATTTTCATCGCAATGGAAACTGGACGTATCCTTGTTGTAAATACCAGTCTCATGAGTGATATGGAGCAATTCTTACTGACTACTGTAGTCACACGCACAGTGTCAGATATGCGCAGAGCAATGAAGAGCAGTGGGACTTTAGGTGATTTTGACAGGCAAGGTCAGATGAGGTTGCCCCGCCCTTTCTTCAATAGAGTCAAGGCAAAAGCGAGAGGATTTTATGGAAAGAACGGTACAGATGACACCAGCGAGGTTCGTGATCCAAGAGATCTTCCTGTAATCCAGATAACAGTGGAAGAGGCACCCTCAATACTCAATCCAGCTTTGATGCGCGGACAGTCAGTATTCAAGGATATTTCTCGTCAAGGCCGTAAGTTCAATATTGGTCTACTTGTTGTGAGTCAACAAGTAAGTGTCCTAGATAATGTAATCTTGAGTCAGATGAACACTGAGGTCAATCTTAGGCTCGGAAATGAGAGAGAGATTCGTGCATGTATTGAAAATGCCAGTGTCAATATAACTGGGTTCGAAAACGAGTTTCGAGTCATGTCCCGTGGAGAGGCATTATTAACAGCGTCATATAGAGAGATGCCAATACCTGTTCTTATTCCCCTCTTTGATGTCATCTTCAACCGCGATAAGGCGAAATATAAGTCTGTCAAAGGCAAGAAGAGTGAAAAGCACATCCTCTGAGGTATCATGTAATGACTGTTCGAATAGCTCACATCTCTGATACACATCTTGGGGCTAGACCTCGAGATGGTGTCAAACATAATATCTGGGGAGTAGAGATGAGAGCGCGTCTTCTTGAGAACGACTTCTACGTGCGTTTCGCTGAACTCTTTGATATGATTGCTGCTCTAGATCCTCCTGTTGACCTCGTTGTGCACAGCGGTGACCTTTACGATTCTCCCTGGGAAAACAATCCGACTCAACCTCCAGTAATGGCACAGACAACGGCATTATCGGTCATGAAGAACTTCATCGAAAAAACTGGGATACCCGTCCTCATAATAGAAGGAAATCATGGTCTTTACCGGCTGTTAGAAGTCTCACTTCTTGAAAGCCTGATGATGGCAATTCCTGGACTTGCTGTTGCTACGCAGCAAGATCTCAAACGTGCACTGGCAACCTTGGAACCTCTAGTAGTCGAGTTCGATAATCTGGATGTCTATTGTTTCCCATTTATAGACCACTCTGTTCTGGAATCTGCTGGATTACTAAGTGACTTCAATGATTGGATCCGTAATTCCCAGAAACCGAAATCTAAGAGACCGTCTATTGCGGTAGCACATGGCATGGATATTGACCAATCCCTCTATACTGCAATATTTGACCTTGATTATGATTATGTCGCTCTTGGCCATGACCATCATCAGCATAAACACAACAACAAAGCGTGGTATGCTGGGTCTCCTGAGAGATGGAGATTTGATGAAATTCGTCATGAAAAGGGATATCTACTAGTCGAAATTAAAGAAGGGGAATTACCAAAGGTAACGCCTCAGATTATTGAATTTGCTCGTCCTGTGTTCAACGAAGGGATTGTTTTAGCCGAAGATGACACTGTGGACTCTGTAAGTGAAAAAATACAATCATGGATGAACGACCAAGGTCTTGTTACTGATTTTGATCCGGAAACTGCCGCTCGTATCAGATTTGTAATCGAAGGAAACTCAAGAAGCGTTGGTCCACTTGACTTGCGACTTGCACTTGAAGCCCTTAGGATGAAACTGCTCTCTCAAGATTCCGATTATAATATCTCTCAGCTCGTCTGGGTTATCAAGCAATCCCAACAAGAATTTGATTCACAGGCCTATCCCGAAATTGAATCAGAATATCTAATTGAGGATCCCGAAACCGATTTCAAGGAATATTTAGAATCCGTGAGTATCGACGAACGCTACGATGTTTCTGACCTTACAAAGATTGCCGTAAAAGCTCTTAACATAGCTGTCGAAGGCGGCGAAAAAATGACTTTAGAATCTTTAACGGAGGCTGAACGTGAGTGAAGATTCTAAGAGTCGAGATTAAGAACTTCAAACCATTTCGTGATATTGTAGTTCCAGAAGAGGGTGAATTACCCAATGGTTTGATTCTTATCAAAGGTGAAAACTCTACCGGGAAATCCTCTTTCTTTGAAGCCATTCTCTGGGGATTATGGGGTTCTGAGGTCGTCGAACCTACCAATGATGAGTTGGTTAGTTTCACCTCGTCATTTTGTAAAGTCACTCTCGTCTTTGAAGTCGGGGGTTCTGAATACAAGATTGAGCGTTCATATGACCAAGCTACCGGGATGGAGGTTATCCTCTTCAAGAAAAATGGGTCTGCTTGGAAACGAATAGCTGATAAAAGCAAGAGTGTTTCTTCTAAGGTTGATGAGATACTGCACCTCGATTGGAGACAGGCATTGAATACACTTCTCGTTCGTCAGGGTGAAGTGGCCCTTATCGCAAATGCTACCCCTTCAGTCCTAAGAGACCTAATCATTAAGGTCTACAACATCGAGCTGCTTGGCACGATGACAACTCATCTTGAGAACCTTGAAACTGATTTGAATAATCGAAGGAATTCTCTTGAATCTGATTATACTCGTGAGGATATCATTGCGAAACAAATGGAGCAAACTAAATCGCGGCTTGATGGATATGAAAAGGAATTAGTTGCTAAAGAGAATGATTTAGCTGAGTCAGAGAGGCAATTGAAAAATCTCCCTGATATAGAAAAACTCCGTAAAGTCCATGACATGCAAAAGGAACATGAGAAATCCAAACGTGAATATGAGAGAAGTATCAGTGATCGTGACAGCGAGCTGGACGATGCAGGCCTTGCATCAGCTGATGAGGAAGTTGTGGCTGCGAAACTCGAGTTACTGAAAAAAGAAACTGAGCGAATCGAATCGCAATCGAAAGAAATCGAGAACAAAAGAGAAACAGTTGATCAAGAGGTGGGTTATCTAATCTCACGTAGTGAAGAACTCCGTGAACACGTTACTGGCCTAGAGGAAATATCTGAGGATATCTCTAACACCATTGACTGTCCCACTTGTGGAAAACCATTAACTCCCAAAGAGCGTGAACGGCTGTTATCTGAATACACAAGCGAGCTCAAATCAGCAAAGAAACGACTTCTCGAACTTAAGAAAACACGTGAAAATCTGTCTCAAGAGCGATCAGAAACAGACTCAAGAATCCGTTCAATATCTTCAGCAATCGATGCAATTCAACGAATAAAGAAACATCAAACTCAGGTAGATGAAGCAAAAACCGAGCTTGATACAATCTCCGCCGAAGTCGAATCCGTTATGAAACAGTCGGGTATTAAGGATCTTGATAAACTTCTTGCAGATTTTCAAGTCCTAAATATTGTTGATCTTCAGAATAAAGCGGCAGCTATCACAAGTAAATTTGAATCTCTCCAGACCGAATGCAAGGGAATTAGAGATCGGATTGAACAAGAGAAGGAGCAAATTGGACAATTAGATTTGGATATACTGCAAAGCCGCGAAATTGGTGCTGAGATTGATTCGTTGAAACGGCTTAGCGAACACACACGGTATGTCCGTCTTAAACTGATTAATGGGTTTGTTGCTGATTATGTTGTTCAGAAACGTCTGATAGGTATCATTCGAGGCGCAACAAATCCATATGTACGTGCTTTTACCAATGATCAATATTCATCAGTCGATTTAATCGCCACGCAAGCCAAAGGTAGATCTGGTGCTGGTCTTGTTCTCAAAATTCGTGATGAACGCGACAATGCTACAAAGAAAACAAGCCAGCTAAGCTTTGGAGACCGCACTGCAATTAGTCTTGCACTGAGACTTGGGATAAGTAGAACAATGAGTGCAATTCGTCCAACGAAAAATAGCCCTGCTATTGCGCCTCGTGTACGATGCGTGCTTCTTGATGAACCACTTGGTGGATTAGATAAGAACCGGCGGCATTCTGTTGTGCGGAATCTAGTGAATGACGAAAGTTTCGAACAAATATTCTTGATTACTCATACAGATATTCAGGAATGGGATGAGGTTCCTGTTATTGAAGTAACAAAGTCCGGGTCCAGTAGTGCTATGTCTTTTCAGATGTAAAGAAGCATCCAACTTACTTGAGGACAAAGCTTAATGAGGAGGCAAGCTCGAACCTTTATCATGTCCCTAAGAAGACTCCAAAAACGGATTGCCCGTTTTTTCGTCAACTATGCCCTTTTCATTGTCATCTTAATCATGGGAGTAATTATCTATTCTACAATCTTCAATATTGCTCTCGTTGACTACCTCAACACTGACGCGTGGAATAGTAGGGCAGCCTGGATGGGGACTACATCCTTTGAGGTGTTTAATCAGACAGTAAATATTCAACTTGAAGGATATTCAGATTATTCATTCTACTATGTTCACTGGGGACACCATTTTTTCAATGGAACAATGCCATATGCACATGGCTTCGGTCAGTTTGAGATGGACGGAATTACAAATAACAATGGGGCATATATCTTCCCACCTCTTTATGCAGTGCTATACGCATTTGGAATAATGCTCAATCCTGTTAACAATTGGGCAATTGGAGTGCTTCTGTCCATTTTTGGATATATCACCGTTTTTCCAACATATGGGATTATGTATGAATTCACAAAGAGCAGACGTGCGGCGGAAGTAGCGGCATTGACCTATATACTAAGCCCGTTTGTTCTTTATCATACTCTTGTCGTATGGTTGAATACTGCTCCTGTTGTCTTCTTTTTCTTCTCAGGATTCTATATGCTGATTAGAGGGCACAGACATATCGGTACACTTTTGATAGTCACTGGTGCATTGTTCAAACAAATAGTGTGGTTCCTTGGGATTGCATTAGTAGTGTTTCTCATTCTGAAATGGCGTGAAGAACGAGCTTTACCTGAAGAAGAAGAAGGTCCACCAGATATAGAACTCGAAAAATTAGATGATGAGCAAAAACCAAAACGAAGTATTCCTGAATGGTTACTTGACACACCTGAGATGATCTGGTATATTCTTAGTATTACGGTAATGTCTGCGTTTCTTGCTTTCGTACTTCTCTTCATTCAAATGGTGATTGGTTCCTTGGCTGGTATTGCAATAGGAATGCAAATTGTAATGATTAGCCTTAGCATTATCACCCTATTTGTTTCTATTTCTGTGTGGTATGCACGGAAGGCTGAGATGTCTTTGGATAAATTCAGGTCAGTCCTTATTCTCTCAGCATTTGCTGCATCTGCCACAATGATTGGTGCCGCAATTCTATTAGGCTTAATCGATATCATGTATGTTCTTCAAGGTACAGTTGCGAATGCCTTAATCTATTATCAAATCCTCCAAATTTTGTACTACCTATGGTGGCCAATGACCACTATCCTATTTGCTGTGTTTGTTATAAAACCAGAATGGATTCCGGATTCTCTCAAAGCCCTCAAATTAGAGATAGATACTATTCCGTTCATCAAGAGTGTTGTCATTGTACTCATATTCGCAGGTGCCATTTGTGCACCCTTTCTACTAGCTAATCCCAATACATTTTTCAGAAACATAGCATTGGCTGCTGGAGGGTTCTACCTTGAGGATTTTGTGAATCTTCCCAAATATAGTGCACCTATGAGGTTTCAAGTCCTTCCTATCGTTTTGGGTCAGCCTGATCTTGCAGCAATCCTGAATGATATCGTCTTTCGCGGGATCCTCCTTTGGCTAGGAGTTTTCATAATTTGCGTGGTGATTCTCTTGACACCTAAGGAGAAAGAACACCGCATGTACTATATGAGGCGCATTCTGTTTCTCTGCCTCATACTTATGCTATGGGTTCATCTCATGGGACCACGTGGTGTTTTCAAATACTACTTTGTATTATTTGCACCATTCTTCTCAATCTTTTCATCTGCAAGAATGGCGGCTTCGAAAGAAGAAGTAGTCCCATTCTCAGCATCTATGTTGTATATGCCTATCCTGCTTACTGCAATGATAATAATTCCCAATCGAACTGTATACCTATTTGGTGTCATCATTATAATGATTGCTTACCTTATCGCACCTCAGATAGGCACATTCTGGTATTACGTCAAAAGTCCGTTTAGAGTAATCAGGAAGAAGACAAGTCCAATTTTCCAACCTATTACGCAAAGATATGGGCGAATAAAGCAAAGAATAGAGTTACTGACGCAAGAGGAAGTAATGACTTCGTGAAATAATCTGTCTGGTGAGAATTATGGGGGTGATAACTTCGAATGAATCTCGCCTTAAAGCGATATGGTCTGAGTATCGTGTATTTATACTCCTTCTCATCATAGGTGCTGTTATTTGGATTCTAGTATTCAATGCAGCAGCTCTAAATCTTATTTCTGGCCCTCGTATACAACCACACAGAGCTGTTTGGGTTGGAAGGATAAGCTTCGATTTCTTTGGTTATGATATTCAATTTCAGTTAGAAGGGTATATTGACTATGATTTCTATTATAATTCGTGGGGTGAACAATTTCTATCGGGTTATCTTCCTTACACCCCCGAATTTGATCATATCATTATAGATGGGACTCCATATAACACTCCATACTTCTTTCCTCCCCTCTATGTCTACATGTGTGCACTTGGTCGGGCACTACCAATTCAACCATTTGGGATAGGTGCACTCATCTGCATATTTGGGTATCTCACTGCATTTCCAATCTACGGTATTGGTAAATATCTATCCAACAATCAAAGGGTTGGTGAGGCTGCGGCTGCTGTTTATCTCCTCAATCCCCTCGTCCTATATCATACGGTATTCGAGTGGTTCAATCCCGCTCCGTTTGTGTTCTTCACATTACTCTCCTTTTACTTTCTAATGCAGAACCGAAGATATGCTGGAGTCATTTCCATTGCAATTGCTTTCATGTTTAAACAGACTGCTCTCTTTCTTGCACTACCTGTGATTGCTGTTCTAGTCAAGCGACCTCCCAGAAAGCATGAAAATAATATTGACAATGATACAACTAACGCAGATAATGATGACGATAGCGTGGATATTGTAGGATTCGTTAAGCTCGCAATAGTGGCTCTAGTCACAGTTGGTCTAATTTCAATTCCATACATTTTTGACCCTATGAATTATCTACACTATATCTTCGTAAAGCCTGGTACCATAAGCCTTACTGATTTCAGTAACACCCCTCGATTGGGCACTCCTATGGTAATGGCTGTGTTATTTATCGTAGCAGGGTCTCCAACATGGTTGATTGAGTCTATCAATTTCCTTCAATCCACATCTATTGCTCTAATTATTGGAATTTTGCCCCTTTTTGGATTGATGTTGCTGGAACGTAAATCGGATAAGAATCTAGTATCATATTGGAGACGAATATTCTATTTTGCTTTTCTCTTAGTTTTATGGTTGCATATCTGGAGTCCACGCGGCATCTACAAATACTATCTTGTGTTACTCATTCCCTTCCTTTCGATTCTAGCTTCCTCCCAAATTTGTAGCCGGGGCGAGGAGAAAATAAAGCTCTCATTCAGGATGTTGATTCTACCAACTATACTGACATTGATGGTTCTTCTTCCGCTTCGAATATACTATCTCTTCTTCTTATCTTTGATATTTGTTGGATATCTATTCCAACATTATTTTGGTGCGACCTGTTCTCTTATCGGCGACAAAATCAGAACAATTAGGTCTGGCTAAAAAAGTTCCTTCAGTTCTTCTTTCTTTGTTTCTAATTTGCTTTGCAGACTTTTAATTCTAGATTCAAGCTTCTTGCTTTGTTCATCGTAGGCTTCCTTTGGCATAGCACCTGAAGAATGTCTTTGCCCAATATGATCCCTCAATTGTTCTACGGATTTGATCTCTTTCTCTAAGGCCTTGATGTCTGCTTCAAGGTCAGCCTCTATGTTCTCTTCTTCAGTCCAGAACTGCTTAGCAGGAATCATTACTCCTAATTGGTCTTGAGTTTTTTCAGCGAAGTCCTGAAACTGATTCCGCAAACTCTCTATGTTCTTATCTACGTTCGATAACTTCTCATTTACCTTTGAGATATCCTTCTGAAGGTCGAATACTGCATTTGTTAGCCGTCTTAGTGTAGTTTCCATTTCCTGAGATGAAACCCCCTCAAATCCGGTATCCTCTCTTCCACCCTCATTTGGCTTTTGTAGGGATGTTTTTCCAGCACTTCTCGTATCTCCCGAAAGCCATCTGAAGGCATTGACAACAAACTTCTGATTTTCTTTGCTTGCCAATCCCCCTCCCTTCCTAAATATCTCATAACTCCCAATACACATTACTCTGCCTTTTCCAAACTCGGAAATTGCGATAATTGGCTGAGATGCTGGTTCTGATGTGGTTGATGTTGAAGCAATCACCTTAGCTTTCTGTGTTACCTTGAGAGTACACCCCGATGGATATAGCAGTTCTTTCAGACCTGTTGTGACAGCATGCTTTTCCAGAGATCTGATTAGCACCATTGTTGGAATCCCTGAGTTACTCCTATCGTCCTTTACAGCAGTATTTTCGAACGTGACTCCAAAAATCTCTGTCAATTTACTCATATTATTCATCAATCCCCGGTCTCCACTGGAGAGAGAAAGAAACATGAGACCTCCCCCTTGCTTGACATACTTTGTGAGAGCTTCAATCTCAGGGCCACGAAGTTTGGAGCTATTTGGGCAGCCAAATACTACCACAGACGCCTCCGCGATCTTCTTGTCAAGAATCATGAATTCAGTATATGGTTCAACATCATAGTCATTGTCACGGAGAAGTGTTCCTAACTCAGAGTAGGTAGAATCAAGTCTTCCACGTTCGTTTTGGGTCTGATCGAAATAGATTCTCTTTCTCCGTTCACTCAATTGAAACACCTGATTTGTTCTACACTGTGCTAGTGAACTCTACTAAAGAGATTTGTGTAAATTGTTCTCACGCTTTTGCGAACATTTTATCACATTGAATATCCGTCAGTTATTCATGTCAAATTCAGAAGACTGCATTTTCTGCAAGATAGTCCGTGGTGAAATTCCATCCACAAAAGTGTATGAGGATGATATGGTTTTAGCTTTCATGGACATCTTTCCTGTTTCCAAGGGGCATTGCCTTATTATTCCTAAGAAGCACTACGAGAATATGTTGGATGTCGATTTGAAAATCATCGCTCATCTTTCAAAGAAATTAGCAGAGCTTACAAGGAAAGTAAACAACGCCTTCAATCCCGATGGAATTCTGAATGTTGTAGCTAATGGTTCTGGTGCTGGACAAGAAGTCCCTCATTTACACTTCCACATAATTCCTAGGACCAAAGGTAGTCAATTTGGCTTCAGATATCCTGATAATTATCGCGATTCGATGGCACCAATAGAGGAACTCGAGGAACAAGCAAAAAGAATTGTTGAATCCTAAGATTAGTCCTATAGTTGCATTAGATTCAATCCTGTAGATTCATCCTTGCCACGGAAGATTTGTGCTTCAACCTCAAAAAGGTGGAGTTCGATTGTTACAGATACTATACATCCTTCCATGAGATGCCCTCCGTAACATCTGCCATTTTCATCTGCAACGACCATGTGTGCATGAACGACAATAGAGCCATCTCTTAAAGTTGAAATATTGCCTGCACAGGAAACGACCTCCAAATCCTGTTCTAATGAGAAATCTTTGTACTGATTCTCTTCAACGCTGAAATATCCCAATTTTATTCTTGAAACTGCACCAATCAGTGTCAACTGACCGCTCTTCACATCATGCTTCTCAACAACTCTTTCAATGGTCTTCAGAATGTCTTCTCCTCTCTTCATTCGTGCAACAATGACTCTCTTCGAATTGGTCACAATCGTATCTACCATACCATAATGAAATAACATTGCAACTAATGAAACCAGCGATATGAGATAGAATGTTTTTGGGAAGTGCTTATCAAGGATAGATATCCACAGAACTAATGAACTATCTTGGTCCGAGACGAAAAGAATATTGAAAATGAACAACCAAGTCTAGAGGACTTCATCGATTCATCAGATGATGCAGTTTCAGAAATTCACGAAATGGACGGTACTAAGGAATCACTACCTGAAACTGCAGTTTCAGATAATAAATCAAATAATGAAGAGCGCCCACCATCCAGAACCACTGTAGTATTCAAAGATGAAAATGATGACGACACAGCAGACATCGAGGAAGATGAACCAATAGTTCTCAGGGTTGGTACGCAAGAAACGCCAACTAATCTCTCACCTTCTTATCTTTTGTCAGTGGACTATGATGGAGCTAAAAATAGAGCTGTTGTAAGACTCTATAATCCTGAAACCAAACGTATCTATTTCTGGTATGATAACACAGATCACAAACCATATTGCTATACTGACTTTCCATTGCAGAAAATTCAAGGAAACCCTCGTATTAGCAAGCATCAAGGGTTTGTCAGAGCTGAAACAGTTGATTTGTATGATCTCTTGAGGGACAAACCAATACAGATGACGAAGGTTGTTGCTACAGATCCCCTCTCCATCGGTGGACGGCCTGGAGCAATAAGAGAGTATCTACTAGAGGGTGAAGTTAGCCACGCATGGGAGGCAAATATACGCTATCGGAATTGTTATTCCTATGATATGAATATCATCTCTGGATTTCTTTATGAGATTGTAGACGGAAATCTGCGTGCGGTTGCACCAGATATTGACAAATCCGTCATAGATAGATTCACTGAGGCAATCGGTACAGATGAAGAATTACAGGAAGTCATTGACGAATATGCTCCAATGTTCTTCTCCGAAGTGCCAGATATTCGTAGAATCGCTGTTGATATCGAAGTGTACACACCAGTGATGAATAGGATTCCTGATGCTAATACATCTCCATATCCTATCATTGCTATTGGCCTCTCAGATAATGAGCGATTCAACAAATGCTTCGTACTTCGTAGGAAGGGTTACTCCGAAGGAACGAAGGGCCCCAATTTTCCGGCAGAGCTTGATATCGTATATTTTGATTCTGAAGCAGACATGCTTGTTGAAGCATTTCGGATTATGGATGACTATCCTATTGTGCTAACATTTGTTGGTGATGCATTTGACCTGAACTATATGTATCATCGTGCTGAGCAATTGAAAATTGATATGAATCGATATTGTCCAATCAAGATGGGGCGAGATATTGCTCTTCTTGATCGTGGCATACATGTAGATCTCTATCGCTTTTTGAAAAATCCTTCAATCCGTCTTTATGCGTTGTCAGGAGCATATGAACAATCCAATCTCGATTCGATTGCTAAGGGTCTCCTTGGCATCGGAAAATTAGAATTGAGTACTGATATCTCGAAATTATCATATATTGAACTCGGACACTATTGCTGGCTTGATGCGAATATTACCCTCAGGATAACAAGTTATGAGAACAATCTATTGCTCCGTCTCATAATATTGTTGATGCGGATATCACGTCTTTCAATGGAAGATGTGACTCGCCTGGGTATATCCTCTTGGATACAATCACTATTTCGTCAGGTTCATAGAACTCGTCATGCAGTGATACCTCGACAAATTGACATCGAGAGTCTAAAGTCTATTGAGGCTCAGACTGAGGCGATGATAAAAGACAAACGATTCAAAGGTGCAATTGTAATCGAACCAGTAGCTGGTGTTCACTTCAACACAACTGTGCTGGACTTTGCCAGTCTGTATCCAACGATTATGAAACAACACAATATCAGCTATGAAACTGTAGACTGCCCTCATGAAGAATGTCGTATTGCTAATGACAATAAGGTCCCTGAAACTGATCATTGGATTTGTAAGAAGAGAACCGGAATGATCAGTCAGACTATTGGGTTCTTCAGGGATACACGTGTCCGTTGGTTCAAGTCTAAAAGTAAGGACAAGTCCATCCCAGAAGAAACCAGAGCTTGGTATTCAGTTGTAGAGAAAGCGCTCAAGGTTTTTGTAAATGCATCATATGGAGTTACAGGAGCCGCTCATTTTGAGCTATTCTGTATGCCTGCAGCTGAAAGTGTTACTGCGTATGGTAGAAACGCAATAATCGAAACAAAGAACAAAGCAGAATCTATGGGGATTCGAGTCCTCTATGGTGATACAGATTCAGTATTTCTTGATAACCCATCGACGGAACAACAGGAGGAGTTAGTTCGATGGTCCCGTGAAGCTTTGAGTATTGACCTTGAGGTCGAAAAGACATACAAATACGTGGCACTTTCAGGACGAAAGAAGAACTACATAGGTGTCTATCAATCTGGCTACGTTGAGGTCAAGGGTCTAAGCGGAAAGAAGAGAAACACACCAGACTTCGTCCAAGATGCATTTCAGGAGATGCTAACTGTTTTGAGTCGAGTTGACAATATTGAAGGCTTTGAAACTGCAAAGGGGGCGATTCGCGAAGTGGTCAACAATGTATTGGATCGCCTTGAGGGAAAATCTACGCCATATACACCTGAAGATTTAGCATTCAGGGTTCAAATGACAAAGCCTATTGACAATTATGGATCGGCAAAACCTATGCACGTTCGTGCAGCGACCATGCTTCGTGACGCTGGATATGAGGTACCACCTGGTACAATTGTGGAATATATTAAGGTAAAGGGTCAAGATGATATCCTTCCTACACAGCTGGCAAAAGAAACAAGCTACTGGGTTGATAAAGACAAGTACATTGACACTTTGAGATCTGTCTTTGAACAAGTGTTAGACTCCGTTGGAATCAATTTCGAAGAGCTCTTGGGCGTCACAACTCTAGAACAGTTCTTCTGAAATCTCTAATCGGAAACCTTTTTACCTTATTAATAACTATAGTTAACCATGACCGATATTCATGACTTGATTAAAAAAGACAGTATTATTTTCGAGTTCAATGTGAAAAATCTTGATCGTTCGAAGAAGTTCTATCAAGAGATATTTGGATTTGAAATGCTTTGGGACGGTGGAGATGAAGTTGGTTGGTGTCAACTCAAACTTCCAGTACCTGGAGCTACGCTTGGTTTGAATCTACTGCGTGAAGGTGAAGTCAAACCTGGTGCCGCATCCCTCTATTTTGATACTCCTGACATCGAAGCATTAGAAAAAGCCCTCAACAAAAAGGGTGTTGAAACAAAACCGATACAGGATATTCCCGATATGGTATCAATCCTCACTGCTATAGATCCTGATGGTAACGAAATCGGAATTGTGGCACAGCCTCGCGTAAAATCTGATTAAAACTCCAGCGCAGCTCAATCATTGACGCCTTTACACTGCTTCTAACCTCATTTTCCACAAAGTAGTATGGCAAAGAAACTCTTATAGCACAGCGGCAACTTTACGCATTAGGACATCCTATTGGTACCACGAAGGGGTAAGACGAATGCAACAGAACTTCAGAGAATTCTTTATGCAAAAGCTCCTCATCCTGTTGGGACCGAATGAGTTAGACATGTCAGCTAAGGATTTCATCTCAACCTACGCGTCTTATATGACATCAATTGGCATAGTAGGAAAGGCTCCTACTGGTCAGGCATACTATCCCAGTCGTACGGCTCCAGTAGAGGAGGAATATATCCCCTTCTTCGAAGAGCTTGTTGAATTGACACATTCATTGGATATCCACACTGCTGTCAGTATGGACTTCTACACAGATGGATGGTTTGGTAAAGACCCCAAATACCAGACAATGACTGATGTTGGAAAGATTATGCACCATCAGATTTGTCCAAATCGTGAGGAATTCTGGCAGTATGGAGCAGAGATTGTAAAGGAGCTTGGATCATATCCAATTGATGAAATTCTGCTACTAGGTGCTGGGTTCATTCGAGACCATTTCTGTTTTTGTAATCGATGTAGAGCAGATTTCGCTCCCCTTGTTGACCAGGAACCCAATCGATTGTCCTACAACTACATCATTGAGAATCCTGAATATCATGCAAAATGGCATGAATGGAGAAGTGACATCATCCATAGTGGATTACGAGTACTTCAGGACGCAGCCATTGAGATTGATGAAAGTGTTGACAGAAAGGAGTCTTTGAAACTTACAGTTGAAGTACTAATTGATCCCGAGAGTGGATTATCTGATGGTGCTATGGGTGAATATGGATATGACTATTCCAAGCTCGGCGGCATCACTGGTAATGTGATGGTCAACCTTTATCCGTGGAGTCCCTTGCTTCCCGCCAAAGGTAGTAAGGAGTATAATGATTTAGTTGAAAGCCTGTACTTCACAAATGAATTCACACGAAGAGGTGGTAATGCCTCTCTCTTTAGATGGGGTGTAACTGATATTGAACAACTCCGCGAGTTGAAGGAACTAGGAAAGGATACAGGCATAACACGAATTATGTCTACATTTGGTTATCCCAAAGATTACTCGGTCAGACGTGAGAGTGCAATAGGCAGTTATTAGATTATTGCCGTACTCCGCAATATATACAGACATCGATACCTTTGCTTATTGTTCGTCCACATGAAAAGCAGAAGCTAGGCCTATCATTCGATTTATCATCACTAAATGGACTTAGTTCTCCCTGTTGAAAAAGGGATCCAATGCCTTCGATGTTATCATCTCTGATCTTGCAGACTCCATGTCCAGATCCAGTTGTTTTAGGCTCAGGAATTATTCTTTCGCTCCTGTCAACATCTGTAAACGGATTACCCTTGCGGCTAGCATCAGTAGCGCTACTTGCGCACCAGGGAATTTGTTGTGTATCTCTTCGATCTGGTTCACCTCTTGACTGAAGTGCTCGATCAAGTGTATCAAAATCACGACGATAATCATCTGCTCCATATCCTGGGTCTCTAGCAGGTTGGTTCACCAGATTGTTGTCCCTGATATACGCAGAGCCAAATGACTCGTCCGATGGAATACCTCTCGCGAGATGTATGAATTTATGATGTGCATCACCTTTCAAGTTCTCATATTCGGAGGTAGTCAATCCCATTATTTCAAGAGCTCTATCTCTCTCAGGACAACGTTTGGATAACGGACAGCAGTAAGCAAGGCTTCCATGACAAAGGGCTGCCATTGCTCGTTCCTGTCTGGACTTAAAAATTGGAGTTATAGTCTTTCTACCTAGAACTAATGAATCTCCTACTGCACGCATCTCGACATATCCACTCTGTGCCAGCGCCTCAACGATCTCTTTAGCTGGATAGGTTCTGCCCTCTATGATAATAAGACCTTCTGTCTTGTCAAGCCGAACAGGTCTCTCTGAGTTTCTGCCTTTCTCGTCGTACGAATATGTCGTGTCAAACACCTCTTGTTTCTTCACATTTATCTGGTAAATATCTAGAATTGAATCCCTGTATTACCTCGGTAACTCGCTAAAAGTGAAAAGAATTGAATAGGAAGATATTTTTCACCCCAAATCCATCAATTTATGAAAGGAGTGTTGGAAACGCTCCACGAGAGGAATTGAAATGGGATTGAAAGCTGAAGGTGCCGCTCAGGCTTACACGCTATTGGGTGGTTTGGTTCTTGCTATACTCGGATTCAATATGTTAGCTACAGGAATTCAGAATATTGCTGATATAAATAGTCTACTTGATGTAGTTCTTGGAATTGTATTGATACTAATGGTTCTATTATCTCTAGATGCATGTGGATTCATCTACTGGAAAGTACAGAAAAGTGGAGTTTTGTTGGCTATCTTCGGATTTGTATCAATGGTAATCATTGCTCGTGCCCTTCCACTAGATATTCTACAATGGCTCACGAATATCGGTCTTCTAGCCGGTTTCATGATTTTAGTTGCTGGAATTCTATTAATCTTCAAGAAATAGGATTATTTGGAGCAGATGAACTCAAACCTGCTCCTTATCTTTTCATCCAAGCCTGTATCGCAAATTAGATATGCTGGAGAGATAGCGCACAACCCGTCTACTTCAAGGTGGGTTCTGTCATGGATGAGAAACATATTCGTATTTTACATCAACTTGGATTCGAGGACATTGATACAAAATCAATGACCAATGATTATTGGAAGAAGCGTGCAGCTGAGGCATTAGCACTCACAACCCAGGATCGTGATGTTTATGGTTGTCTTGATCACACACGTGGTGATGGTGTAAAGATTTTTGATGTTGAAGGTACCGAGTATCTGGATGTTACAGGCGGCGTTGCGGTAAGAGCATTTGGACTCAGGTACAAACCCTATCTCGATTTTGAAATCGAAATCAATGACGTTATTCATGAGTTACCAGGTATGGATTTTGACGCAATTCCGCAGACCCTTCTTGCAGAGAAACTTGCTCAAATCACACCAGGTAAACACAAGAAACAGGTTGTATTCACAACATCTGGAGGGCGTGCAGTAGAGGGATGCATGAAGTCTGCCATGGATCTATCAGGAAAACGGCGTTTTGTAACATTCAGACCTGCATTTCACGGACGTACTGGCTATGCACTAGCACTAACATGTTCAAATTCAAAACATAAGTCTGGATTTCCTCAAGGTGTTGATGTGATTCGTGTATTCTATCCATACTGTTATCGCTGTCCTTACGGTACGACCGAAGAGGATTGCAGTCTTGAATGTGTGGAGGCTCTGAGGTATTCCTTGCAGGTTGAAGGAAATGATATTGCTGCTACAGTCATGGAGCCTCTTTCAGGTGAAGGCGGGTTAATTGTACCCCCATCAAAAGCTGTCAAGGGTATCTATGAAATTACAAAGGAAGTCGGTGCATATTTCATGACTGATGAGGTTCAGGCTGGAATGGGTCGAACTGGAAAATGGTGTGCGATGGAACATCATGGTGTTGTTCCTGATTTCATTAGTATGGGAAAAGCATTAGGTGGTGGATATCCGATGGGTGCCTCTATTGGACCAGCTCCTATGTACACAGGACCCTCTCGACACTCTGAAACATTCTCTGCTGAACCAAAAATGTCACTTCTCTCTCTTTGGATTCTCAAACATATGGAAGATGGTGATTATCTCAAGAGTAATGCGGAGAAAGGTGCATATCTCCTAGAACGATTAATGGAACTAAAGGAAAAACATGAGGTTGTTGGCGACGCGCGTGGTCTCGGTCTCATGGTAGGTATCGAGTTTGTGAAAGATAAGAGATCAAAGGCGAAGGCTCCGAAGCTCCGAGATGCAATTGTGAAAAATGCTGTTAACACGCAGAAATTATGGGTACTTGGAGCTGGGCAGAATGTTATGCGATTGACTCCGAGCTATATAATCACGAATGAAAACATCGATGACGCAGTTGATTGCATTGACAAGGCAATCTCTGAATCTACTTGACGGTAATTATAAGAAAAAGGGAGACTCATGCCCATTTTAGGCATGAGTATATCCATCCTACTTCAGCAACAATAAGATGGCACCAATGATGACGAGAATGCCACCTAAGTCACTACCAAAGATTGCCATGAGAATACCAATAATCAAGAGCATAATAAAACTATAATCCATTTTCAAGGCTCTGATTTCAACAACGCCGCTTGTAGCAAGCGCAATCAGTGATAGGATTATTGCGATTATTGCTTGAATTACTTCATATGCTGAATCTGAGAGGATACCAGAATAGAAGCTGAATCCAATATCTGGTATAAAAAACAAGATTGCTTGAATCAAACCGATGATACCACCGATTATAACGAACCATTTGCTAATTTCTTTCATATTTGCCATTTTTAATTCACTCCATCACGTGTTTGTGCATTTGGCAGTCTGGAGTTTGAGCTCCTCTTTGCTTCTTCTGCAATTGCATACAAGCTTTCTCGAGAAGATGTATCCACTCCAAAACTGCGCGTGATAATATACGATATTGTAAATAGCAGTATATTTGAGTATCGGGAGTTTGAGTTTTAATCGTCAATTGCCGTAATTTTGTCTAAAGCGGCGCCCTTTAATACCACACTCAGCTTTGTCTGGATTAGTGCATATTAGAGGTTCTTCAATGGATGAAATGTCACTATCAAATACATGCGATAATGTTGAACCAATTTGGGAATTCGAAGGTGACATTGACCCCTCTACTGAGATACCTCATGGACGTCAGATTCTCATCATCAGCAAAGATCAATCATTTCTCACACACGGTATACATAAGTTCCCAGCTAAGTTTTTCCCAGAGCTACCAAGATATCTAATCCGTCGGTACTCGAACGAGAATGATGTTGTCCTCGATCCGATGTGTGGAAGTGGTACTGTTGTTCTTGAAACCCTCCTAAATAATCGTCATGCCATTGGAATCGACATCGACCCCATCGCAAAATTGGTAACAAAAGTAAAAACAACTCCGATTGATGAAGAAGTCCTTCGATCATTATCCGAGCTTCTTACAACAAGGGTTTTACAACGATACAGGACTAAATACTCTCCAAACATACCTGAGTTTAGCTATCGGGACAATTGGTTTAGACCATTTGTATTGAAAGAACTAGGGATTATACGAGACACAATTCACGAAATTTCATATCCTGTTTCCAAGGAGTTGTATGATTTTCACAGGACTATCTTCTCATCAATCATTAGGGATGTATCGAACGCGGATCCACATTGTACTCGGACAGTAATCAGGAAAAAACAAATTCGAAATATCTCCCCTGGTGATACTTTGATGCACTTCAAACAAGCATTGGTCAATCAGATAGATGCGATGGTGGAATTTACTAATCTTTTCATTGAGAAAGAAATGAAACAATGTGAGATTCCCGATACGGATGCAATTGAAACCGGAATAGATGAAAATACAATTAATCTGATTGTAACCTCTCCCCCATATATTAACGCAGTTGACTATCCTCGCACTCATCAACTAGAGATGTATTGGTTGGGTCTTGTGCAAGATGGGCCTCTATCGAAGATGAAACGTAAGTATATTGGAACTGAAACAGTGTACAAAGATGAATATGAGAAATTAAGACAATTAGGCTATAGCTCTCTTGATCCCATTCTTTCCCGCATTTATGCGATTGATTCTCGAAGGGCGTTTATCACATACAAATTCTTCAAAGAAATGAAAACTCAACTCAAAGAGATGTATCGTATTCTTCAGCCAGGAGGGTACTATTGTCTGGCTATTGGAAACAATGTGATTCGAGGAATAAGAATACGTTCTCATGATATTCTTACTGAAATTGCCACATCCGAGGATGTTGGATTCATCTTGGAACGGATGTTTTTTTCAGGTCTCATCCGTCATTTCATAAAGATACCCCGTCGAGAACGAATGAGTGGAGAATGGGTATTAATTCTCAAAAAGCTAGAATAACTTATTCCAATAATATGGATATCTCCTGGATGACCCCTTGTAATACTATAAGTGATTTCTGAAGTTCTCCTTCTATTTGCAATCCATGATTCGCACGTTCTATTATATAGAACTTGAGACCCACCTTTCCCTGAAGTGTCTTTATGATTTCCAAGTCAAAGAATGGGTCTGCAGTACCAATAACTGCAAGTGACTTGGCTTGACTCTCTTTCATGATTTGGGTTAATGACGGATCTGAGAGAATTGGTGTTAGGAGGATAGTTTTTGCCTGTTCTAATTCCTTATGAGTTTCAATGAGATGAGCAATAGAACGGGTTCCTAGTGATTTGCCAGCAAGTACTCCTATATCACTTAATCCGTTATTTATTGCAGCAAGATATAAGGCATCAATATCTGTCCTCAAATGGTCTTCTCTCTCCTCCTGTGATTTCGAACGGAAGACATCATCCTTTGAATAATTATGGTCCATACTAATGACATTGAAGCCCTTCTCTATTAGAGCCTCAATTGTATAGAATAGAATAGGCATAGTAACAGTATATCCATATCCGGGGAATACAAGCGCAGTCTCTGTGGTTTCATTTTTCTGACGATATACAGTGATGTGTAGAGGTTTGTAGTATCCTTGAATCTCGATGCTATCCGTTGTGATAATCCCTCTCACTTCCTGCATAAATACAGTCTATCACATTGATGCCAATACTTATCAAGGAATCTCCTATATAATTGCAAAAATCATGGAGGTATAAAACACAATGGCAACAACTCTCAGGTGGGATCATGTTTGCCCGACGTTCATTTTTAGCTCTACCTCCCTCTGCGAAGTTCCTATACGTGCTTCTTAAAGAACGACATAGGATTTCCAGGCAAGATCTGATAGACATCACATTCTTGCCACCTCGTACAGTGAATTATGGCCTAAGCAGACTAAAGGACCTTGGTCTAGTTCAAGATATGGAGCATGCAGAGGACAAGAGAGAACGAGTGTATGAACTTACTCGGAAACCAATGTGATTCTACAGATTCAAAGGCATCTCTGGTATTCCAGAGATGTCACACCCTTTTTTCTATCACCTCCAAAACCCTCTTAACTTAGCATCATTGGGACGATGATGAAAATACTCAGAGGGAATTCAAGATGGATTTTTATCAGAAAGCAGGGGTTGAGCCTATAGGCAATTTACCTAGGACTCATTTCACATTGGATATTATCCCGAAGAACAAGGATGTACATGTAATTCTCATGGGTTGGGTTCATATTATCCGTGACAAGGGTAAAATCAAGTTCTTGATTCTAAGGGACGAACGTGGTGTAGCCCAAATAACAATTCCTCAGAAGAAAGTACCCGTAGAAGTGTTCGAAACCTCTGAGCAACTGAAGCCAGAAATGGCTATTGCCGTGCATGGTAAAATTGTAGAAGCAAAACAAGTGGAGTCTGGTGCAGAGATAATTCCTGACAGAATTCGAATACTGAACACTGCTGAGCGTCTTCCGATTGATGTCGTTGAAGGTAAGGTCGATATTGAACTTGACACTAGGCTCAACCATCGTATTCTTGATCTGCGAAAACCTAGTATAAATGCCATTTTTAGAATCCAGCATTCTCTTGTCCGATTTGCCCGAGAATATTTGGAGCGAAATGATTTCATTGAAATTCACACACCAAAGATTGTCGCTGAAGCAACGGAGGGTGGCGCAAATCTCTTTGAAATAAAATATTTTGAAAAGAAGGCATATCTTGCACAGAGCCCGCAATTCTACAAGCAGCTTATGTTACTTGCTGGATTTGGACGCGTCTTTGAGATCGCACCTGTTTTCAGAGCGGAGAAACACAATACCCGCCGCCATGTTAATGAATACACTTCATTTGATCTTGAAATGGCTTGGATTAGTGGCGTTGAGGATGTCATGCAGGTCGAGGAGCAAATGCTTCATTATTCATTTGAGCTGACTGCGAAACACTGTGTTAACGAATTTGACTTACTAAATGTGGATTTCGAGGTTCCGAAGTTGCCATTTGGTCGGATCAAGTATGTTGATGCTATTGCCCTTCTCAATGAAAACGGAAAGGAACTAAATATCACCGATGATTTAGATCCTGAGAGCGAACGCCTTCTCGGGGACCTCTTTCCAGAGAAATTGGGTACAAATATGGTCTTCATCACTCACTATCCACTTGAACTAAGACCTGCATATACCATGCCAAGCTTGACTGATGAAGGAATGACTGAGAGCTTTGATCTCACTTACAAAGGAATGGAGATTACAACAGGAGGTCAACGTATTCATCTCTATGACCTTCTTGTTGAGCGTTTCAAAGCAAAGGGGTTCAATCCTGATGATTTTGGATTCTATCTCGATCCTTTCATGTACGGCGCTCCTCCTCATGGTGGATTAGGACTTGGTGTCGAACGCTTGACCATGCAATTACTTGGAATTGATAATATTCGTGAGGTAACCCTCCTCCCACGAGACCGTGACCGAATCACTCCCTGATAATACTTGGTCTTAAAGGATAAACTTGGTGAGTATGATTACCTCTTTAGAGTAATACCATATGGTGAGAACCAGATGCCTGATAGAGCTCAATCAGAACTATATGCTTCAATAGCGACCCTCGATCAACTCAAGAAACTTTATGATGTTGGCGCAGTTGATCCCCGGTCTTACCAGCGTGAAACTGAGGGATTACTTACTGAGGTTAGATTCCATCTTGATGAACTAAGACGAGTTGGGCTTGATGTTGGAAGATTTATTGAAACTGAACGGCTCTCAGACCAGTTTCCAGACGCTCTTCATATTCTTCAGTTGAGAGATACAAATCCATCAACCTCAGTTCAGGGTATGACAAAAGAGGAATATTATGATTATATCGGACTTTCCGTTCTCGATGTTGTCACTGCTAATTCCTCTAAAGGATTAATGGGATTGGCTGAGTTGATTGTTGAGGTAGTGCGAAAACTACCTGAATTGAAGTCAGTAAGTTACAATGATGTTATTGAAGCGGTAAATATGGTCGCTCAACATGGTTTAATCCCTGGTATTAGGACTCTCAAAGGTGGAGTAAAGGTTGTTGAGCTTCGGCCTTTGGAATTACGCCGAGATCAGGCTGATGTAATCAATATTGCTGCCTCTAAGGGATTTGTTACTGTAGAAGAAATAATGCTTGAGTTCAAATGGTCTGAGGATCATGCGCGTCAAGTATTGACTAGTCTAGTCGATGCTGGAATGGCCGTTGCTGATATGAGGTTTTCCACAGGTGGCAGATACTGGTTCCCCGGTTTGCGTTCGAGAGACTCAAGTAGTCAAACGCATCCATAATCTAAAGTACCAGACGAACTGCTCCCTTCTGCTTGTCAATCCACTCTGCTAATTCTCTTTCTACAAGAAGCTTGATCACATAATGAATTTCTTTCTCAGGAAGTTTAGCAAAATTTTGTTTATTTTCTTGAATCACAATAGACTTCACATCTAATCGAGTTCTACCATTTTCTAAAGCCCATTGATAGATTATATCTGCCCATTCTTCCAAGAAACGCCAATATACTCTCAATTGACGCTTTTTCCCCTCCATCCAAATTCCTACTTCTTTCTCAACAATCTTGTCGCCAATTTTTCTATAAGCATCGGCCTTGTTCTGGATGTCTTTGAATGGATATTCTGACACAAACTTTGAGAAGCTAAGGATATGAATTGAGTATTCTTCACACCATTCGAGAACGAAATCGGACCACTCGGATGCCCACATCTGTAAATCCTCCTCTCTTACAGGAATGTGGTACATCCACTCAGTCTGTGATATGTCTCCCCAGCTTGGTAGTAACCGAGGCTCTTCTACAATCATTTCTATTTCTGATTTAGTTTCAACAATACTACCTTTCTCTATCTCAGCTTCTGTTTCGATGATAGGCATTTCTTCGTGAATCATTGATTCCGTTTCAATTTGAGTTTCAGTCTCTTGTTCTTCAACTATACCTTCTTTGGCATCGCTCTTATCAACTGACTTTTGTTTTCGCCTGATTCGCTCTCTCTCTCCCACAGGCTAGGAACCCTCCGCCCAATCACTATACTTCTTCACGTCTTCCGGTGACGTTGCTGGTCTAATGTTATCAATGGCGTCTAGAAAATCCTTTCGTGAAACGGTTCTAAGATCCAGAATCTCGGTGTCATCATCCATTCTTCCGGTGCTTTCAAGTTCTCTAATTGGTTCCATAGCTGCTTCCCGACATACTATACTTAGATCTCGACCGCTGTATCCTTCTGTTAGCATAGCCATCTCATTAAAATCAACATCAGGCGCGATATCAACACCCTCAATATGTATCTCAAAAATCCGTCTTCTAGCAATCTTGTCAGGAAGTGGAACATGAATGCGTTTCTCAAAGCGGGAACGTAGAGCAAAATCAATCTCCCATGGTAAATTCGTCGCACCAATGAGAGTGATTCTTTCATCTGCTTCACTAGCTAACCCTTGAAGCTCCGTCAACAGTTGTGTCTTTAATCTACGTTCTCCACCAACATCGTCTCCAGACCTCGCTACCCCAATTGAGTCCAGTTCATCAATAAATATAATCGCAGGCTGCATGCTTCGCGCTCGTTCAAATAGCATCTTGACAAGTTTCTCCGATTCTCCCAACCACTTACTTACAATATTTGCTGCTGAAACATTGAAGAATGTTGCACTCACTTCTGCAGCAACCGCACGAGCTATCAACGTTTTCCCGCATCCTGCAGGTCCATAAAGTAGGATTCCTTTCCATGGTTGTCTTGCTTTACCTCTGAACAACTCAGGGTGTTTCATTGGGGCTACGATTGCCTCTGTGATTGCTTGTTTTGCCTTCTCAAGTCCTGCTACATCTGCCATACTTCCATGTGGTGTTTCAGTAATGATGGTGTCTGCAATCATATCTCCAAGTCTTTTTCCATCCTCATCATCAGTAGAGGGGACCGGTCTATCTGACTCAGAGGTTCTTGTATCTTCAACAATTGTTGTTGGGAGTGTGCTTATCCCATCTATTGGCCCTCTTGATTTCTTTTTAATTCCTGACAGATATCTGACTCTATCAACACATTCCTGAGCTCTATCCAAGTAGTGTTTCCGAACAGAACGTAATGTTGCTGCGTTAGAGAGCTTAATCAATATCTTACTCGCTTGCAAGTATTGTCTTGCAGCTTCCTTTTTCATTCCCCTTCTGTCTAGATCGATGGCTTTCTCAAGGAGTTTCCTGAGTCCTTCATCGAGTCTATTACTACCTGAATCTGACATTTTCTTCACTTCTTCTTAGGATTGTTCTGTTATGAATCAATGTGTATTACTCTGCCATTACCTTTAACGTTACGAAGGTTTAAACGATGTTTTCTCATGTCTTGTTTGAGGATAAAATTTCTCTGTGCGGTGAATCCTTTTGGGTACATTCAAAAAAGCATGGTCTTGGGGTCGTAAAAAACCCGACATATCTGAGGTTTCTAGTCAATTACGTATTCTAATAAAACAGTTAGAACGTCAGAGAAATAAATTGGAAAAAGAGGAACGTGACACGAAAGCTCGTGCTATTCGTGCGCGACAAGCAGGTCAGAATGAAGCATATGTGACCTATGCAACTGAAATGGTTCGATTTCGTCGCTATGTTCTTTCAATCGATAAATCCCGCTTACAGATGTTGAAGATTTTGGCTCATCTAACCCGGGCACAGACAACTGCTAAAGCAGCGAAAGCTATGGAAGATGTTGCTAAAATCCTTGGAATGCTTGGGGACTCCATGGATGCCTCAAAGGTCATAGAGAATGCTGATGAAATTGCTCGTCAAGTTCAAGAGTTCGAAATCGAATCTGGTATTGCTGATGATGCATTCGATTCTGCTATGCCTGAGATTTCTAGTGAAGACATCGCTGAGGCTATGGCTGAAATCGACGCTGAAGTTGGTGGTAAAGCAACTGTTGGAAAACGTCCGGCGACTGAAGCGGAAGCATTAGAGGATGACATTAAAGCATTGGAACGAGAGCTAGGTGTGTAACGCTCTATAGATCATATCTTCTTTCTGCAGAGTGTCTCTCAATTTCTCGACGTGCATAATATGAATCTCGCATCAGGCTACGATATCTTCTGATAAAATCTTCAGGAACGATTCTTCCAGCTCTCAACATATGAATAGTTTCCCGAATTGCGTCATCAAGCGCTCTTGCATCTCTTCTCATATTATCAAGATTTGGTCTTGTTTGACGCTCGTAATATTGTGGCGGTGTTCTCTGGCCTATTAGTTGTTCCAAATGGTCGCTGAACCGTTGCTGACTACCATAGTTTTGTGAATATCCAACTTGACGGTCTCTTGACCATTGATCAGTCTGCGGTTGCGGATAATATCTCGAAGTATCTTGTGCATAACGAGGTCCTGTCATTTTGGAATTCAGTATTGAATATACAATTCCCTCAATTCTTAGTCGAATATCGCTGATGTTGGTGTCGGTCTGTTCTAACTTTCTCACACGCTGCATGTCAGTCTGAACATATCGTTCAAATCTACGTGCGATTTCAATGTAGTCTGGAAGAACTCTTTTCGTTTGATCACTGCAGATAATTTTAAGATCTCCCTGTTTCAACTTCAAAACCAATCGTTTTCGAAGTCGACCATCTTCTTGTATATCTTTCAGATACAGAAGTGGAAAATCAAAAACGATGTCAGTTTTTTTCCTTACCAACCCCGTTTCAGCAACGAAAATCATTCTTTTATTTGTGATAAAGAGACTTCCTGTAGCTTTGTCATTCTTGATAAAATCGCTTCCTGCAAGAGTTATTGGTGAGAACGCGCTCACAGGTAGTTCATTGACTGAAAGTTCAGAGTATTCGTAAAAGGGTGAGAATTTATCTCTATAATACTTCAACCCATCTAGTTGTTTCTTTACGTCATCCATAGTCAATCGTGCTTGAACCAACGTTTCTTCCACAAGAGCTCGGTAGCTTATTCCAAGTTCAGTAATTCGATTAACAACTCCTTCAATAAAGGGAAATTGAGATGGACTCCAAGAAGACTGATCAATCAATCCTTTAGTTTCTGCAACCATCTGTTTAGCTACAATCTCGGCGTGATTTCCAATTCGCTTCTTTATCGCTGGGAATTCAGCATGTATTTCTTCAATTCTCTCTTCCAACCACTTGTAATGAAGGAAATTAGCCATCCTTAGAGATACCAATAATCTCTTTCCAGCGACCATTCGATTTGTGAATTCCTTAAGTTTCGTGTGTCCATATTGCAGGCTCATTATCGCACTACGCATATCATGAGCTAACTCTCTTTGCTTCTCTGATATGTGTACGATTCTACTTGAATGACAGTGAGGGCAAACCTCCATTGTCCTCTTACCAATCCCAAGGTTCTCAGAGTCGCACTCGGGACATTTCAAGGGATTTTCACCTGGCAATGGGACTCCAAGATTGTGCTGGCAATCTTTGCACATTCGGTATTCTCTAACTCTCTGTTCCAAACATGCTGAGCAAATTGTAGTTCCGCAGTCCTCACACATATGAGTTGCAGACTGATTCTCACATTCCTTGCATGTTAGGTTTGAGGAATCTGCGGTCATCTAGTTTCCACCTTCTATTCTATCATCAATATGTCAGCTGTAGTCAAGAATAATCCATGTATTACGTTGGGAACATTCATGATGCATACGATTTCTGGCAATTGCTAAATTCAATGGGATTGTATCCAAACTTTCAGGAGCGATGACTCACTTTTTGTTGGGATATATTTAGCACTCGAAATTAACAACTCAAATTGACGAGGTTGAGGCCTTTGAAGAGAGAGTAGCAGGTTGCTAATATGCAAGAAAAAGCATTTATGTTGATACAGATTCGAAATCTACTGTTTCATTATTGTAAGGTGGGAGAATAATATTGATAAAATTGAAGAAGCGTCTTGTTCTGAGTCCTGTATTTGCCCTTGCGGTCCTGATATCCATGCTGTTTTTTTGTCCTGTTTCTTCGGTGAAAGTTGATACTTCAACTACATATATTGATAGACTTGATTACTGGCCAACAAATGGATGGTTCACCTCAACACCTGAAGCACAGAGTATGAATTCAACGCATCTCGAACAGATGAGGGACTTTGTACTTGATAGGGATTGGACCTTTGATTCAATTTTAGTGATTAGGAACGGCTACATGGTCTTTGAGTTTTATCCAAATCCCGAGTATAATGTGACAACAGTCCATGATTTAGGGTCTGCTGCCAAGAGTATTACTGGTGCCATTATAGGAGTAGCTCTTGAAAATGGGGATTTTACAAACCTGAATAATACAGTAGTAAGCTTATTCCCGGATAGAATCATTGCTAATCTTGATGTGGATAAAGAAACAATGACTGTGGAACATCTCCTAACTATGTCATCAGGACTAGATTGGATTGAAGACGGTGATGATTCCGATCTAGCAGCCCTGTTTGAGCCTATCGATTTTGTTCAATATATCTTGGACAAACCAATGGCACACCCACCCGGTACATATCATTTCTATAGTAGTGCTGATTCACATCTTTTATCCTCAATAATTAATGAAACAACGGGCATGTCCGCACTTGAGTACGGCTTTCAAAATCTCTTTCACCCTCTTGGGATTACAGATGTTGAGTGGTGGACTGATTCACAAGGAGTTTCTATTGGTGCAGGATGGCTCAATATGACACCTCGGGATATGGCGAAGATTGGGTATCTATACCTTCACAATGGTTCTTGGGATGGACAACAAATCATTCCATCATCATATATTGAGTCGTCTATAGAGCCACATTTTTGGGACCCCTCTCATAATCTTCACTATGGCTATCAGCTGTGGGTCGATTCCACCTTGGATGCATTTGAAGCAAGAGGTGCCTTTGCCCAAAGAATTTGGGTGCAACCCAAGAATGATTTAGTTGTAGTTTTCACCGGTCCTGGTTATAACAAATACTTGAACTCATCTCGCACAATGACTGGTTCGCCTGAGATTTTAATTAACGGGTTTATTCTACCTGCTCTTCTCTCTGAAACAACAACTACTCCTACGCCAGAATCATTTCCGATAAGTCTAACAACAATTGGTCTTCTAGCAGGTGCAGCAGTTCTTGTTGTGATAGTCCTTGAGATTTTCAGACGCCGTAGATAACCGGAAAATGGCTTCAAGAAATGGTTTGTAATTTGATTCTCATATTCTTTGGATCAGAATTAGATGAAACCCTAGACCTAGAATACGAAACTCTCATTATTTCCTAGTTTGTAGACCTAGGGTATGAATATTCCGTGGGTTGCTCTGTGAATATTGGACCCTGCATTATGAATACCAAATTTCGAAAATACCTAGTCCAAAGGGATTATATCTGAAGTGAAAACTCTTGCTTTAGGCGATATCCATGGAGGATTTAGCAGAAGCTGCAATTAATGCGGGACTTGATGCGGGTGCATCATTTGTAGATATCCGGATTGAGAACACCGTCACAACCATTCTCGAAATGACTGATGGTGTTACAAAGAGATCAATGGCATCACGTTTGAAAGGTGCAGGAATTCGTGCGTTTGTTGATGGTGCTTGGGCTTTTGCGCAAAACACTGACTTAACACTTGATGGTATGCGCGAAGTAGGGACATCGGTAGCAAAGCTTGCAATAGCGACTCGAGAAAAGGTCTCCGAAAAGTTTGAGATTGAGGGACCTGTTTTCACGGCTAAGGAAAAGATGGTTGTGAAAAAACCATTCCAAGATGTGTCAATTGATGACAAGATAAGTTTCGTCAAACAAATTGACAAACAAGCACGCGAATACGATGAGCGTGTAGTAAACACTCGGACTGTATACGGAGATCTTTGGACTGAGCTCTTTGTTGTTAATTCATTAGGTACGAGCATTTACCATGAGAATTATCTCCCCCGGATAATTTCAGTTGTGACTGCTAGAGAGGGCAACAATCGCCAGAGAGGATTTCTATCCATCGGGGCACAAGGTGGTTTCGAAGAGATGGAGAAAGAAAGACCTCAGAATCTTGGAACCGAAGCGTCAAAACTAGCTATAGATCTACTATCATCAAAGGCAGCTGAAGGTGGAGTTTACGATGTTGTAATGGATCCCATCTTAAATGGTGTTATGGTGCATGAGGCTTTTGGTCATGCAGCTGAAGCTGATAACTGGCCAGCACACGCTACAGTTCTCGAGGACAAGGTAGGCGAATGTGTCGGTCCTGACAATCTGAATCTCAGCGATGATCCAACGATGCCTAGGGAACGTGGGTCGTTTAGCTATGATTGGGAAGGCACAAAGACAAGGAAGCGTCATTTGGTTAAGGGTGGAATTTTAACAGAACTCCTCCATAGTCTTGAAACAGCATCTCGTCTTGATATGGAACCCAATGGTGCTGCAAGAGCCCAGAGTTTCATGTATCCACCTCTACCCAGAATGAGTAACACCTTCATGGAACCAGGTGATTGGGACAAAGACGAGCTCATCGTTGACACAAAGAATGGGATACTTCTGTGTGGTTTCAATTATGGTTACACAGAACCAGCAAAGGGGCAATTCATGTTCCAAGCCAATTATGGGTACATGATTCAAAATGGGGAGATTGGGCAAATGGTTCGGGATGTTTCACTCGCAGGACAAATTCTTGAGGTTCTACCCAAAATTGATGCAATTGCTAATGACTTTGAGCTCGATAGCGGAACGTGTGGTAAAGGTGGCCAAGGAGTACCTGACATGACCGGAGGTCCACACGCTCGAATTATTCAAGTTCCTGTAGGAGGAATGTAGATGAAGGAACAAATACTAGACATTGCGGATAATGCGGTTAAATTAGCTACCAAATTTGGTGCTGATCAAGCAGAAGCATACACATCATTCACTAGATCTTTTTCAATAGAGGTTGAGAACAATGCAATAAAATCCGCAACTGAGAAACGAGATGGAGGATGCGGCATTCGTGCCGTTGTTGGGAAGAAGATTGGTTTTGCATATGTGACTACATTGGAAGAGAATGATATCAAGGAGGCAGTCGAACAAGCTGTAGCTCTAGCGAACGCATCTGTAGCCGATCCTGATTTTGTTTCTCTGCCTTCCTATGAAGGATCGTATCCATCGGTTGAGGGGCTCTTTGACAAAGATGTCAAGGATTTAACATCAGAAGAAGCTGCTGATATTGTTGTTCGAGGAGTAGATTCTACTCTTGAGAACATAAAGAACATCAAAGTTGCTACAGAAGCTTTATTGACCTCTAATTCTGGAGTTCGCGCTATAGCTAACTCACTAGGGATTTCCCAGGCATCTGAGAGCACTTTGATTTTCATGTATAGCGCTCCCGCAATAAAAACTGATGATGACCAAACAACTAGCTATGAATTTCAGATTTCACGTAGACTAGATGAGATTGATCCTGAATACATCGGATATAAAGCAGCACAGAATGTCCTTGGAAATCTTGGCGGCAAGTCCATTGAAGGAGGGGAATTACCTGTTATTTTCGCGCCTCTTGCTGCAAGTGGCATAATTGGTTTTGGTTTTGGTGGTGCTGTCAATGCTGAAGAAGTGCAGTATGGCCGATCTTACATTTCAGATGCCTTCGGAGACCAGATTGCAGGTGAAGTTCTTGAAATTACAGACGAAGGACTACTGACTGCTGGAATCTCGTCACGTCCATTTGACGCAGAAGGCTATCCTTCTCAAAGAACCGAGATTATCGGCTCAGGTGTGCTCAAGAATCTATTACATAACTCCTATACTGCAAATAAGGACAAAGTTGACAATACCGGAAATGCAAGCCGTCCTGGTTATTCAGGTCTTCCTTCAATTTCACCAAGCAATTTCGTAGTTACTCCCGGAAACGGCTCTTTGGATGACTTGGTTGATGAGGTCGGTCGTGGAATCGTGTGTCTCAACACTGGAGATCGACCAAACATGACGACAGGTGACTTGAGCGCGATGGTTATGGAGGGACATTACTTCGAGAATGGAGAAATCAAACATCCTGTGAAAAGCACACTTATCGGAATCAATATGCGTGATGTTCTCAAGAGAGTCACTCTTGTTGGATCTGATGTAAAAGCAACATTCTCAATTATTAGTCCATCAATTGCTATAGATTCTGCTAAAATCACTTCTGGATAAGCTTACATTCGCTCAATTGCTGGAATTCCTAGTAATTTGAGACAATTGCCTAGGGTCGTCTTGAAGCTCTCTACAAGTGCTAATCTAGCATTCATGAGTCCTTCCTCTGCCTTCAGTACTGGATTCGAGTCATAGAACTTGCTATACAATGTTGATAGATTATAACAGTATGCGGCAATGTGATTCGATGCAAAGCTAGTTCCCCATGCATTCTTGGTGAGTCCTCTAACCACATCCAGAATCTCGTCAGGAAATCTTGACATTGCTTTTAATAGTTCAAATTCGGTGTCTGTAGTGAGAAGTTTCGAATCGGATTCATTTACGTCGATATGCGCTTTTTCTAGAATCCGTGAAGCTCTTGCATAGGCATATTGAAGATACGGCGCAGCATCGCCGTTGAAATCCAGGGCTTCTTCCCATCTAAATGTGATTTTTCTATCGGGGGATGCTTTGAGAAGCATATATCTGACTGCACCCATGCCTACTTGTTCTGCAACTATTTCCTTGAATTCTTCACTCTCTTCCGGATTCCTTTTCGCTACCTCTTCTTTTGCTAGTTTCTTCGCTTTGTCTAAAACCTCATCACACGAATACTCAATCCATGTGCCTTTTCTGCCAGAGAAATCTGCATCATCAAGTCCTACAAACTCATAGGCTATATGATGTGAATTCATACTCTCTTTCTGATGTCCTAACAATTCCAAGATGGTGTAGATTAATTTTTGAGGATGTGCTTGTCGTGATGCTATGACATTGAATACGACATCCATTTTTCCTAAATCCATGTCATCTCCATGAAGTGTTGACCTATAGATGTCCTTGCCATTGGGTTGAGTTTCAAACAGCTCATACTTGAAAGGATCATCAATTAATCCAAATTTCCACATTTGGAAAGCTACATCTGCTCCTGTGTAAGTTCGTGTACCATCCGACCTGAAGAGAACTTTGTTAGGTTCTTTCATATCTTTGAATTCTTCAAGTGTATCGAGTTTAGCTACAATGCACCCTGCTTTTTCACCTTCTTCCACTCTAATGATGTTTTCAGCTTGAAGCATTCTCTCTTTGGCAATCCCAAGTAATCCACTATGCGCAATGACACTTTCCCAAATATGATAGTCATGATAAATTCCTAATCGGTACGCTGTTTGATTTTGAGCCTTAACACATTGAGATACCATCTCGCTGCTGAATTTGGCTTCGTCCGAATTCAGGTCTTCTAATCTCCTTGTGACTTCTCTGATTTCAGCTTCAACAATCTTGTCCTTCTCAAATGCATCTTGAACTCCAACATACTCATGACCTAGATAATGGTCGTATTTTATCTCTCCTTTCTCATCTGCCCTTTTCATCAATTTCCATGCAAGCTGAGCAATTTGAAGTCCAAGATCATTGATGTAATCGATTCTTGTTACATCATAGCCTACACATTCTAAAATGGTTGATAGGGTGTCACCAATTACTGCATTTCTTGTATGCCCGATATGCCATGGTTTCGAGGGATTTACAGCTGGATATTCAATCATGGCTTTCTTCCCATGATAGTTGTTTGTTTTTCCATAATCTACTCCAAGTTCTGTAATGGTATTGATGACAAGCTCAGCGAATGCTGATCTGTCAAGAAAGATATTCACATAAGGTCCCTTATTATCAACTCTATCGAGTATTGATTCATTCTCGATAACAGATTGCAGTTTCTCAACCAATTCGGAAGCAATGATGGTGGGATTTTTCTTCAGAATTTTAGCCTGATGAAACGCCACAGTAGTAGCAAGGTCTCCAAGTGCTGAATCCGGAGGAACCTCAACAAGGCCCTCAATAGTCTCACTATCAATTGCTGTAGTGTCTGATAAAATACTGATTATCCTCTCATATACGAATTTCCAAGGATTCGTGATGATGGGCTTGTCTTTCAATGCTACATTCCTCTGTAATACATGCATACCTCATAGCGACTGTTCATAAATCCCTCGCTGTGTGGTTATAGACGGTGATGTTTCACCTCTTATTCTATTAGAAAATATATTTTATATGGAAAAAACATGTTATCTAACAAAAGAATATCAAAAGAAATATTTCTTCAATTAATAATCGAATTAATTGCAATTCTGTGCAAACCCTTATTTATGTTTATTGTCTGCGCAATAGAGAAGCCCGACCAATATGGCAAGGTTTCGTCTCTTGCGCCCCAAGACCCCCCGTTCTCTCTTCACGCCGAAAGAGAGAGTCAGCAAAGGTACTAAGATAGCTCGAACCGCTTTCACGACTGACGGGTTCGTGATTGCAGGGAGATGATTGGACTGGCCACTAAACAAACGAAAGCAAAGAACTCGAGGGAGCGTAACCTTAGTGAGGCCAGTTATCTCTGCTCCGCCTGTAGTTCTACCGAAGTATATATTGACTACACCCGTGGTGAAGTCATCTGCTCTAATTGCGGACTTGTTCTTTCTGACAGATCTATTGATATGGGCCCCGAGTGGCGTGCTTTTACTGCTGATGAGCAGAATTCACGTCAGCGTGTAGGAGGTCCAGTTGATTGGAGTAAATTCGATCAAGGCTTGACGACCATTATTGGTCGTCAGAATGTCGATGCATCTGGAAGAAAACTAACTTCCACGCGTAGGGCACAGATACACAGGCTACGAAAATGGCAGATACGCACTAAGGTCCACTCTTCCGACAAAAGAAATCTCGCTGTAGCTATGACTGAACTCCATCGGATTAGTTCTCAAATGAGTATCCCCTACTCAATTCGAGAAACCTCTGCTGTCATCTATAGGAAAGCATTACGCAAACGACTCACTCGTGGTCGCACAATTCTTGGTATGATTGCGGCATCACTCTATCTAGCGTGTAGAGTACATCAGGTTCCGCGGCCATTGGAAGAAATTGTCGATCAGATACATATCACGCGGAAGGAACTGAGTCTATGCGTACGTCTTATTCTGAGATATCTCCAGTTGAAGATACCACACTCATCACCAAAGGACTTTGTCCACAGATTTGGTACTGAATTGGGTCTAACTGGCGAAGCAAAGAAGAAGGCGATTGACATCCTAGAGTTGGCACGTGAAGCTCGGCTCACGATAGGTAAAGATCCGAAAGGTATGGCTGCTGCGGCAATATACGTAGCAAGTATTCTCACAGGCTGTCGTAAGACACAGTTAGAGATTGCTCGAACTGCTAGGGTCACTGAAGTGACTGTGCGAAATCGCTACAAAGAGATGGTAGACCGCTTAGGCATTTCTACCACCTAACACAACATGCAGTGGGAGTTACTGCAAACACCAGATGGACAGGGAAAACCCCTTCCTTGTCCCTTCACTTATATTTGAGTAGTTTGTTTTTACTCTCCGAATGTTTTTCTACAGGGACTGCCAATCAAACAATCCACCAATTTTGACTAATCTTTGCATAAAATAGATAAGAAAGTTAATGATTCATTATATCAAAACATTAAGCGTGGATGTGAAATGTCAGGGGAATTATCGAAGATATCGAAGTACATCTTTCTTCTCCACTTCATAGTGGCGTTGATTTTTGGACTCATCTGGTTTGTCGTACCAGAATATTGGAATACACTAACCGGTTGGCCTGAAGAGATAGCCTCAGGACGGATAGTTGGAATGGCAACAATAATGGTTGCTATTGGTTGTCTTCTTGGATACAGAGCCACCACATGGAAACAGGTTGAGATTCTTGTTGTAATGGAACTGGTCTACAACATTCTCGGAGCTATTGGAATGATCTGGAATGCTATAGCAATACCCACACTCCCGGTAGTTGTTTGGCTTCTAATAGGGCTCCTCGGTTTGTTCGCTGTTCTGTTTCTCTATGTATTCTTTACTGAGAAAAGATAACTAGTCACGAATCTATTGGTCTAGACCCATCCTGGTTTCGCTGAGCAATCACCATTGAGATTGATCCCTTCGGATCTGGTTGAAGTGGTTAGAAGTATAAGATGATATTAGGCATCACCATCGATATTTGTACTGCTTCAAATTCTCACAATCCTAATAAGACCGCTAACACACACATATTTCGACAACATCTGACTGTTACGTTTCCTAGGTATTGACTCTAAAATCGAATTCGATTTGCATTAGACAAAAACAGCGCGTGGATCTAATACTGTCTAGGGGAAACCATCATGGATACCGAGATATTCTATAAATAGAGGAGGATGAATGAGAATGGTGCATTCAGAAATTGATCGCACAAATATTATCGATAATGATCGCATTGCAGTTCTAGGTGCAGGGAATACAGGGCTGGGACTTGCTGGTTACTTATCCCTTGAAGGGTTCAATGTATCTCTTTACAATCGCACGTTTTCAAAAATCAGGGATATAGACAAAGCAGGCGGATTTGAAGTCAAGGGATTATTTGAGGGATTTGCACGTCTTCATAGCGTAACCGATGACCCTCGTATAGCAATAGCAAAGCGGGGTGTAATTATTATCGCCACCTCCGCTACAGGACATGCTTCTATTGCAGAATCCATTGTTGATAAGCTGTCACCAGGTCAACTGATTCTATTAATGCCCGGAAGAACTGGTGGTGCACTTGAGTTTTACAATGTTCTCAAGAAGAAAGGTCGAGAAAATGAAATACTTATTGGGGAGGCGCAATCGAACCTCTTCATCTCTACCTCTGAAAATAGTACCTCTGTACAGATCTCTGGAGAGAAGGAATTTGTTAAAGTCAGCGCAATGCCAGCGATTACAAATAGGGACTATATTGAGCGTCTGGAACAGTTTCCTCTAAGGCTTAAACCAACAGCTGATGTAATGGAGACTAGTATGAATAATTTTGGAGCATTACTTCGCCCCGTACCCGTGCTCTTTTCTGCTGGAATTATCGAATCAAAGGGTGGTGGATTCAACCACTTCTATGATGGTATCTCTGAATCTGTCGGGCAATATATTGAAAAGATGGATCAAGAGCGATTACGAGTCGCTAATTATTACACAGATTCACCCATTGATATCATCTCTTGGATGAAGGAATCTTATAACGTTGAAGGGAACAATCTGTGTGAATGCGTTCGAAATACTGCTGCTTACAAAGATAGCATGGCGCCAACGTCCTTGAATCATATTTACCTCAAAGAAGGGCTCTCAGCTGGTTTGGTACCTATGTCGCATTTAGGGCAATTAGCTGGTGTCATGACACCAATAATTGATAGCACGATTCAGATTGCTTCCAATCTTACTCAGCAACAATATCTTGATACGGGACGGACTGTTAAGAAAATGGGTCTTGAAGGCATGGACATCCAACAGGTCAAAGATTATGTCAAACTTGGTGTTCATAGATCCAGCTAATGATGATTATTAGGATACTGTATCCAGTGCAGTTCTAATGTCTCTAAGAAGGTCAATTGGATTCTCTATACCAACAGATAGTCGTACAGTCGATTCAGAAATCTGCATTTCCTGTAGTATTGATGCTTCAATCCCATAATGAGTTGTCAATGCTGGAATACTTGCTAGACTCTCGACACCACCTAGAGATACGGCATTGAGGAATAACTCCAAAGAATCTACAAAGGTTTCAGTCTGTTTCAGTGTGCCATTAATATCAATGGTCAGCATTCCACCAAACCCATTCATTTGTGATCGAGCAATGTGATAACTTGGATGATTTGTGAGTCCTGGATAGTGAATTCTTGAGATTCGAGTATCCTTGGATAGTTCAGTAGCGAGAAACATCGCGTTTTTATTATGTTTTTCAACACGGACTCCCAATGTTTTAAGTCCTCTATCTAGTAGGAATGAAGCAAAGGGGTCTATGGTAGCACCTAATAGCTTTGCAGCCTTGATTATATTGTCAATGTAGGGGCTATCTCCTGACACAGTCCCAGCAATAATATCACTGTGCCCTCCAAGATATTTGGTAGCACTGTGAATTATGATATCAACACCTAATTCATGCGGTCTTTGATTGATGGGTGTTGCAAAAGTATTATCGATGACGCTGATCATCCCATTTGCCCTTGCAGCATCCGCGGCTTTTCTGATGTCGATAATACGAAGTGATGGATTTGTTGGAGTTTCAAAATAACAAATCTTTACCCCTCCTTTTGAATCCTCCACCTCATCAACAAAATCATTCAAATCAACAAATTCTACGTTGATGCCTTGTTGAGGAAGGACATCTTCAAATAGATGCAATGTACCACCATAAATGGAATCTGAGGTAATCAGAGTATCTCCTTTCTTCAAGAGACCCGTGATAACTGCTGAAATTGCTCCCATACCTGAAGCGAATGCAAATGACTTCTCAGTACATTCAAGCGCACTAATTTTCTGTTCCACCGCCCGAGTTGTTGGATTACTCCATCTAGTGTAAACATCCTTGGTTGATTTTCCTTGTACAGATGCAAGCATTTCTTGCTGGTCCTCAAAAACAAATGTCGAAGACTGATATATTGGTTTTACAGCTGGACCCGATTCCTGTTTTTCATTACCATGTACACATATCGTTGTAGGTGCGCGTTTCAATGGTGTCATCTTAAGGCCTCCCTTCTCTTCAAATACTATGAATCTGAAATTGATATGTTCATTGGTAGGGGCTTATCTACAAAAGTTCATAGCCTTCCACTCAGAGGTGGTTACGAAGTAGAATGACTGCACAAATTCCTGATGAATTTCGATATAATGGAGATATCTATTCACTGGTAGGGATTGATGGTGAGGGCCTATTCACACCTTTAGATTTTGGAATGAATCCATACTCTACATGCACAGCATGTTGGCGGGGTTATGTGATGAAATACGACTGTGTCGATAATCAACTGCTTCTAGTTGGTATGGATGTCAACTCAAATGAGTCGCCTGATATTAATGGTGTACCACCTATCAAAGGAGCGAATTACTTCGCATATGGATACGTGGATTTGGGTCTGAAAACTCATTTCTCTGGGAGTCTATTACTTGCGAGAGACTTTATTCAGGAAATGTATGTACACATGGGTTTCCAAAGGCCTATGGCATACAAAGAAGTGTTAGAAATCACAATCAAGAGTGGTGATATAGTCGAAGTAAGAGATCTTTCAGAGGAGATGGAACAACGTCGTAAAATGGATTCATCAAAAGGCGCACAACCTAAATCACGCTCTGAACCTGATGTTAAACAATGGATTGAGGACACATTTTCACTTGACTACAAATCAAATAATGAGGAATAATGAAAATATGCGGGACGTATTCTCCTAGCGAAAGGAACTACATTTTCGAATAGTCGGCTCTTCATCTCTCATATAGCCAAATGAGATCACATAACAACCCCCCAAGAGAGTAACTATTTAGCTGGTGTAGCCATGGTGGCACTTGTATCAATATTCACTTATGGATTTATTTCATAAACTGAGGTTATACATGCTTTCAAATCATCGCGAATATGCTTATTTTCTTAGACACTGATTCATATCTGAGGAGAATGTGTGCCTTGACTAATCGACAGTCCATTCATGGTGTATGGCTCATAGAACGTGGATCAGGTCGTAATCTAGTTGCAAGAGCCTATACCAATATTGATATCGATATGGACCTAATTGCTCCCTTCCTTTCGGCCACACACACATTTATTGATCAAGCCTCCAACGAGTCGCTAAAAACAATCGATACTGAATATTCCCGATATGTCTGGGAAGCAAATGACGAGCTCATCTTTGTTATCGCTGTAACAAAAAGTGCAAGGATTGGTCATATGCGCTTCATGCTGAAATATGCTCTAGATGAATTCATGAGACGAGAAGTGCCCTCAAACTCCGACCTCACATCTCTACTAAGTGGGTGGCATGGCGCTCCGAACACATTCAAACATTTTGGAAACTTCATTGATGAGTTAGTAACGCAGTATGAAGAAACGGATGAGAGTTTGTTAGCAGGTAAAACGATGGACTGCCTTGAAGTCTATAGTCATCTATATAGAGCTATCCTGAAAGTAGATGTAGATAAGAAACTGCGAAAGAAAATGATGAAGGAGATAAAGAAGAAAGCAGATCGTCTGTCTGAAGAACATCCATTGCTAAAGAACGTACCAATTGATGAACATGGCGTGGATGTGCTTACAATCGATGTGTACAAGCTGATGGATGGCACAGATTATAAAAACTTCAGAATAGCTCTTGAAGAGTTATTACGTATAATTGCAGAGGTATCACGTGATATTGTTGATCGCGAAACCTACAGAGAGATGCTTTTCGAATTTGCAATGCCTTATGTTAAACGCGATCTCGATCGTCTGCAGACTTACGCAATTCTCGATGATGTTGTACGGCATCTCTTCTAATACTTTGAAAGTGCGATGATTGATCGCTGGACGATTTGTCCTATTTTACGTTCTGGGAGTACCTTCCTATTCGGATTAAGAACCAATTTGGAATCTTTTGTTGTTGAGTGACTAATGTGATCTTTAGATAGAAGTGGAAGAACTTCGAGATTCGTTTTCTTTAGTATCCTATCTATCTGAATTCCAAGCCGCCCCTCGTCTGATTTTATCTCAGGGAGTGTAAATGCAACCCTTCCATTTTCTCTCAAAACTGAAGACACGCTTCGAAGTGTTTCATTGTAGAGCTTAGTGAGCTCTTTCAATGCACGGTCAACCTCAGCAACTGAAGGTGTTGATTTATAGATTGGTCCTAAATATGGTTCAAATGCAACTGCGTCAACTTCTCTCCCAATAAGTTCTGCTGACTGTCGAGCATCTCCCCTAATCAAAGAGAATTCTAGATGCGAATCAATATCTTTTGCTAACCAAAGAAGATTCTTTTCAGCTCCCTTGATTGCATTTCCATCAATATCAATTCCGATGACGCTCATGTCCAGCATCGATGCCTCCATAAGGAGAGTGCCAGAACCACAGAAGGGATCCAGAATTGTATCTCCTCTTTTAGCTCCTGCGAGATTCAAAAGTGTTCGACATATCTTGGGGCTTGTACTTGTTTCTGATGAGATGAATGGTCGCGATTCGTCTCTATATTGTTGAAGCTCAGAATCGTATACGACTATCGTTTTTGCTATCTTCAATTCTGCTTCAGTAAGTGCTGCAATGATTTCTGAGTTGGGTGACCGTAATAGTCCATGTCGAGCGATTGTCTTAGGCCAAAGCGCAGTATTTTGTCTTGCAGGTCTTCTTCGATCCGGTTCTGAATATGCAACAAAAGACGCTTTTTGTGCTCCATTGGTCATTAGTTTCTTCTTTATCCATTCATCAAATCCTAATGTCATTCGCTTGAGGTCAATATTGGATTTTTCATCGATGACAGGATAGGTACTAACTCCAAATTTTATCTTCCTTCCCCTAACAGTTCTCCACACTCTATCAACCCACTCACACTCCTTCAAAGTGCTTCTATTCTCATTTCTGACTCGTCCCTTAGCTGGGAATGCTCCTTCAACGAGTGTTCGTGGATATGACATGACAACCTTGCCTATTTTGAAGCATCCTCCCAATGATTCCTGGATATCAATAATATCTTCTACTTTCAACCTGTCCTCAATAGAAACAATCGCAACATTTCTTGTGTAATCTCTGAGTTCAAATTGAAGATTTAAATTTTGAAGGAGAACGAGAAGTTCTGCAATACTCAAAGTCCAATTTTTTCCTAATACGAATACATAGTCTGTCATGCTCTAGCCTTCTCTATCTCTTCATAGAGATATTTCATAAACAATGCCCCTTCCAATGGATTTGGGGATTCAGATATGAATGTAGGGTTGTATCCCATCTCACTGATAATTTCCATAAGCGGATGGAGGTTGGGACCCCATTCCATTCCAAGCGGTCTATGATTTTTCTCCCCCTTGTTTGTATACTCAATTCCTGATGCATGAAAGTGCATGTTATCTGTGAATTCCTTCCCAAGACTATCTTCGAATCTATTTAGAACCTTGAGGTATGATTCTCTATCATCTCCATTCCCGCCTTCCCTTGCGTAGAGATGAGCCCAATCGATTGTGGGTATAACTCTATCCAATCCACTACACAGGTTGATGAGTTCATCGATTGATCCAAATGCTCCTAATTTGCCAGCTATTTCCGGAGCTAAAACCACATCTCTAGTGTCAAAGTCAACTGCATCCCACACATCAACTAGTGCTGCCTTTACTAACTCATATGCTTTTTCTGAGGACAAACCACTATATCCTCCTGCGTGAAATACGATTCTCTTTACTCCCATTTTAGGAGCAAATTGGATTGCTTTCAGGAGTCGTCCTTTGGATCGTTCTCTGATCTCAACATCTCTTGACATTAGACTGATGTAGTAGGCTGCGTGCATACTAAGGAGAATATCATTTTCAGCAGCGAGCTTCTTCAATAGCTCAGACTTTTCTTCACTAATCCTAAGTCCATATACTGCAGCATACTCAAACGCATTGATACCCACTTCTTTGAAAATACTGAATACTCTCTTCAAATTGCCCTTTGCTTCATCAGGATATCCTGCAGGACCGAATCTTATGATTGACAGAATTAATCCTCCAGTGTGAATATCCATGAGCAATATGCATCATTTGGGTGACTATCTGGTGGACAAAAAACACAATCTGTTTTTATTCTAGAATCGATTGCTTTAGCGAATTCTTCATACTCTATACATCCTACAGGTTTGCAAGGAAAATCAGGCAGTCCTTTTCTATTTCTAGCTACTTGCACTCGGCACTCATGCATTGTAAAAATCAGGTCCTTCTCATTGGGTCTTTTTGTAGATTGTTTATTCAATGTAGCGTATACTCTGAGGTTCAGCGCTCTTTCAAGTGAATCAAGTCCACCCTTTTCAGGAATACCAAATTCTTTCATAATTCTTTTTGCCTCTATTGGAGAAAAGAGCCTCCATGCTTCTTTATCCATTTCAATGGCAGCCTCCATACCATACTTCTTCTCTATTGCGAGAAAATATGCGCCATCCATTGCCTGCCATGCCTTCGCATATGCATCTATTATTTTTAGGAGCATTTCCTTTGATAAGTCCTCAAACATTTCTGTCACACAAACTCATTTTGACCAAGCTCAATATGAGTGATTGGGTATTCGGAAGCTTTTTGACAAGAACTAATAGCTGAATATCTTGGGATTGGTTTTACCATGAGCGATGCGGAGATTCAATCTACTACTTCCAGAAAAACAGATCCTAAAGCTTTCATTTCTATATTGCGCCCTCAGAATTGTGTCATTGGTGGATTAACAGTTATTTCAGGTATCGCTCTAGCCTATGGTGAGCTATACAGACAGTTACTAGAACTAGCGCCTCTATCTACCTACCTGTCTCTTTTCATCATCGGTTATGCTATCTATTTCCTTATAGCAGCGGGATCAAATATTGTAAATGACATCTATGATATAGAGATTGACAAAATCAATCGTCCTCATAGAGCACTTCCTAGTGGGAGAATGACTATTCGTCAAGCATGGATATACACAGGTGTTCTAAGTCTAATCGCAGTTCTCCTATCATTCTTAATCGGGTTGATTTCTGTGGTCATTGTTATCGCCTTTGCAATAATCGGGTATAGTTACGCTGCGAAGGTAAAAACTCTTGGACTTGCGGGAAATTTCATGGTTGCGTTCTCATTTGCTTTTGGAGAGATATTTGGCTCATTCATTTACAGTGAAACATTCGGAGTACTAGTCATCCCTGTACCTACATGGTTATTCTTCGTAACTGCCTTCATGATTCTTCAAGCACGTGAAACCATAAAGGGTGCAGAGGATGTCGAAGGTGATGCTTTACGAGATGTAAGAACTATTGCTCGAATTTATGGTTATAGGGCTGCAGCTGGAGTTGCTGCTGTTTTGAATTTCATTGGGGTCATCTGTTATGTACTGGTTTGGATTCTTAGCTATGCTGACTGGATACTGTGGCCTTTACTTCTCCTGGGGGCTATAGTTGTATCTGGAGCTGGATTGGCTCCTCTTTTAGGTCCAGATAAACCGAAAAATCTACTCCTTGGAAGTACTCTAGACAAGATTGGGGCTTTAGTAGGATTAATCGCATTTGTGGTTGTGCCATTGTATGGCGTAGTTTGGTTCTGACCGTCAATGAGCCTGCCAGAATGTCCATGTCAGGACAATCATTACTGCTAAAGATACCATAAACGCCCATAATGTGGATGTGTCATGTGCTTCCCGTATTCCAAAAATCAGTAAAAATCCTACCCATAAGAACGAAGCAACTGTCATGTAATCAAGCGTAGTCCAAATCTCAGCTGCCCAAATAGTGTCGATTACTACTAACCAATCCCCTTGATTATTCACATCCATTGTAGGAAACGTAAAAAGAACCATCAGAATTGCAATAAGTCGGAACAAAATCAAGGGTATCATACTATATCCGACTATGGACATTGTCTGGTTCTTGTTACCTGTGCCACCTGTAATTTTGAATGCAATGTGCGCAAACGCACTTCCAACAATCAGGAAAATCATACCTATTAGTAGATTGGGTAGCATACTGATGAATCCAACCATGAAAAACGAAGCACTTGCATCTGTTGTGAGTATACTAACATCTGCAGTAGTACCTAGCGTGCGATTAACTATAACTGTAACAGTATATTTAGACGAGATTGATAGGAAAAATCCCATCATGATAAGCGCATTGATGATGATAATTATGAATGGCCCTGCTTGATCAGGTCTCTGACCTATATCTCGATAAGTTGATGCAGGTCTTCGGATAACCCCCCACATTCTTTCACCTACTCCCATATGCCGGACATCCGGGGCGTCAGGTCTCTTTAGCATTGGAAGTATTCGTTCAAGAGTTTCCTCTGCAATTTCTTCTCTGCAGATGGGACAGATTGTTGCATCTGCTGGTACCGGTGAATCACAAAACTCACATCGACGCACGGTTATTACTATCCTCAGAGCTGCTTGTCAGAAATTAAACCCCCAAGCATATAGCGATTTCTCTGATTTCTAATATGGGGTCTCCCCCCTTTAAGTCCAACCGCAAGATACCTAGTTACCACATACCAAATTGTTCGAAAACACGTGTTGAATGAACCACAGTATAGGATAACTCAGCTTCCAGAGCACTTTGTAATGCATTGAGTACAACTGTAACAAGGAAAATATCCATGAATGTTGCACTTGGAAAGAATAACGGTACAAGCATTAGATTGACTGGGACCATAATGCAGATTCTGATTATGTAACCAATCACTATCAATACAAAGTATGATGTCGGGTTTTCAAGATATACGCCGCCCAATCCCTGACTTCGTATTTTAGTACCGACCCATAGCATCACTATCATTGGAAGTGTTGCAAGGATTTTGAACATGGGTCCAATTCCAGTTGGGTCAAACGGAAGCAGTGCAATTGTGCCTATAACTGTGCTGAGAAGTCCTACCTCAAGTCCACCAAGCAGGAATGCAATAATCCAAAAAACAGAAACCGGATCGAAGATAGCGATTCCCCATGAATGTCTAGGCAAGAAAGATACGATGGGTGAAACTGCTACTGACAAAGCTGCCATTAATGCAGCAGTAGTGATTTTCTTTGCTAATACACCTGATTTGGACTCACCCAATAGTTCTAAGTCCGAATCCATTGAATGAGTATATTTACCTTCAATTACGCTCGCTGAATTTGAGGTACGTGACTTCCGCATGATTCAAGAGCCAACCAAGCTCCCTTATGAATATTATGATAATGAGTAATTACTCATCCGTGAGTAATCGCTGAACTGTTTCTGAAATCTGTGTAAGCCTGCTAGTCGTTCTATCTTCAAACATCCTCGGTCTATTTAGCATCTGGATTAACTTTCTAAGAGGGTCTATCAAATCAGGATTCAGGCGCCACTCTGCCCAATCCAATCCGGAAGCTAGTGAGGTTCGACTTAAAATGAGTCTGGTCGAAACCAGTTCATTGAGCCCGTTAAGAATGGTGCCTATAGTAACTGCTCCAACTATTTCTCTAACCTGACGTACACTTTTGAGAAGGTCTGCTGTAGTAACCCAACCTCCGTCCTCTATTAGGATTCGAAGTACTTTGGCTCGCACCGGATCTGATTCGATAATACCTTTTAGAGGTGCAAGATTCACTTGATTGAGTCTTCGTTTGTTAAGATGTTCATCTTGCCATGGTATTGTATCTGAACTACCTCGCAGTGCACTGAAATCCATTTTCTACTGACACCATGAAATTGTGTGGATTGTTTTCTTTTGAAAGGGAGTATTATCTCGTCTGTGCAACATTATGCACAACCATTATATTCTAGTAGTTCGCATGATAATCTATGAACGCACGAAATGCTTTGGAAAATCTTTTCAACAAGACATTTGAACGTCCATCAGATCTTCTTTGTTGTGCGTTCGGTCTGAAGAATCATGAAATCGATGCCTATTTCTCACTATTGCCTGGTCCAAGATCTGTTGAGGAGATAACTTCCATTGTAGGAGCTGATAGAAGCACAGTTCAACGTGCTTTGAAGAAACTTTTAGATCTCAATCTTGTTATTAGGAAACGAAAGGAAATAGACAGAGGGGGATATTATTTCGAATACAGCGCGATCTCCGATGTAGCAATTCGGGATCAGATTCTTGAACAGCTTGATCTCTGGTATAAACGAACAAGAAGCTTTTTGTTGGAGAATTGGACGGCCGAAGTTGAATAATCGGGGTCAATTACGTGAGTCGTATACCATTAAAACTCAACAGTGTGACAATAACAACCCTTGCCATGATTGCCGCACTTGGTATTATAATCAGAATGACCGTTAGAATCCCTCTTGTGCCGGAAGTAGTGGAAATAACTCCTGCATTCATGTTTTCTGAGCTCGGTGGTATTATCGGAGGTATTCCTGGGGGCCTTCTTGTTGGATTTATTGTCGGGTTTGGTGGAGCTATGGCAGGTGGCGAAGCATGGTTGCTTCCCCTGATTGGTAATGTTGCACTAGGAGTAGGAACCGGATTTGTTATCCATATAATATCAAATCGCGATTCCATTAAATACGCATTACTCACAATAATCGGTGGTGGGATAATTGGAGGTTTCCTAGCAACTCTTGGCATCATGGTCTTTCTACTTGGTATCGAGTTCAACCTATCAGTTATACCCGCTCTAATCGATATGTATCAAGCACTTGCTTGGGCTGCCGTAGCACTTCTCGTAGACTCCTTCATCATTAGACCTATTATGGGGCAGTATCTTTATCCGAGTGAAGATGAACTTCTACTATATACAGAGGGAGAATAAAACAGAATGAATGAAGGTCGAAAGACCGTAACCATTGACATCCGAAGAGACCTCTTTGGTGCCAATGAAGAGGTGGCTACTCTCAATGCTGAGATGTTTGCTAAGCATGGCGTCAAGGCTTTTGACATCATGGGGTCCGTAGGTACTGGAAAGACTCAGTTGATTGAGGTAATCTGTGAAAAAATCTCTCAGAAATATCGTGTACTGATGCTAGCAGGGGATTTGGTAACTACCATTGATGCTGATCGCGTTGCATCTCATGATGTTGATACAATTCAGATCAATACTAGTACTGCCTGTCATCTTGATGCGAGGATGATCAGAGTTGCTTTGAGAGACGTGAATCTTTTCGATTATCAAGTTGTCTTCATTGAAAATGTTGGTAATCTAATATGTCCTGCTGGATACAATCTTGGTGTGGAGAAGAAAATTGTAGTTGTTAGTATCACTGAGGGGCCATATATGGTGAAGAAACATCCTCTCACAATCAAACATTCTGATTTAGTCGTGATTAACAAAATTGACCTCGCTGATGTGATTGGATTTGACATTGAAGCGCTTGTCAATGATGTAAAAGAAGTTGATGCTGAACTCCCTGTATTCAAAGTGAGTGCTAAGACAGGAGAGGGTGTTGATGATCTTATCGTAGGTCTTTCTCTCTAGTTTGTCAGTTTCTCCTTCAAAATGCTGACAACTCCCTCTATGTGACCTGCACCTAATATTGCAACAATCTTACCTTCAACATCTCCCAATATGAAATATAGGGCTTCTGCGACATACACATCTCTTTGATGTATTAGAACATCGAATAGGCTTGGAAACTCTCTTTCGAATTCATCAATTATTTCGTCAATTGATCCTTCTTCCTTCAAGAAGCCCAATATATCAAATGACTCATCTTCAATATCACTACTTGTACTTGTAATCATTGATGTCAACTTGTATATTTCGTCGAGTGGAACCTTTGTCATCGCCTGAATAGTTGCCGAGATTGGTCTATCTATGAGAGCAATCTTCGCACCAATCTCTCGACCTTCTTCTATGGCTGCTAACATTTCAGAACCGATGGCTGAGCCATGAATATTTCCTAGAGACCTCTCTAGAAGAGCAAGCTGTTGCATTAACCCCTGAACCGAATCCAACGGTTGCTTGGGTTCAACGTCATGTTCTGGTGACATTAGTTCCTCATATCTTTGATGATCTAATTCCACTGCAACAACATCTGGTCTGATTTGTCTTACTGTTTTTCTCGCGTTTTCCACACTCTCGTTATCTGTATGAATCACAGGTACGAATATAATACGATTAAGGTCTTCTTCCAACAATATCAAACCTGAAACAAGTATCTATTTCACTCTTTTTTCTCTTTTGTAAACGCTGCTATCTTTCCGCACTACTTCAGATATGTGTAAACTCAAGTTTCTGGCAGATGAGAAGCTTTTTCACTCTCCTAACGTGTACTACTATCAAGTATTCTCAGGATGTGGCAGTATATTGTCAGATGATGACCTTGAAACCACCTTATCCAAGCTTAAGAATCCCCGAATGATTGCTGGTCGTGTTGTTCTTTATAGTCTCCTTGATGCCTTGCAGGGTCCCCCTACATCTCCGAGTGCTGTTAGGGATAAGGTTGATTCTCGTTTCAAAGAACGTGATGTATCGAAACAATCTATAACAAACGCTGCTCGTCGTCTTGAAGAAGCTGGTATTATTGAACGCACAGATGGATACTCGGTAAACTATGGATATCTCATCTCTCTGCTACTGCATACTGTTATGGAATTGACTGATTGTATCAGAGATATGGAAGATGATATTGCGGAATTGAAGGACGCTCTTAAATCCGGAACTTTGCATTGATTTCAAACAGAGATCCTACCCAAGATAGACCAATGAGTTGTTTAGTTTTCAGATGGTGTACGTGGAAACACAGCAAAGGTAATTACGAAAAAGTGTAATAATATACTCTGGAGTGATGGAGATGTCTTCAAGCAACACAGGGAAGTTTGTTGTAGTATTTATCATAATCATTAGTTTAGCATCTGCGACATTTCTGATTATTGGACTGCAATCAATCCTTCCGTCTGGACCTTCAAATTCAACAACAACTGGTACTTCTACAACCCCTACGACACAATCGACATCATCACCAGAACCAACGCTACCAACAGAACCGACAACAACCCCTACCTTTACAGAACCTGTGATTAATGGGACGGAATTCGAAGCAATACAGATTACTGGTGATGCAGATTTTGCTTCAAAAGCAGATCAATATGGTTGGGTTGGTACAGGAAGTTCTTCAAGTCCATTCATAATTGAAGGGTTGGAGATTTCGATTAGTACATCTTCACCTTACATATGCATTAGCATCACAGATGTGACATCACATTTCATAATCCGGGAGTGTTTTCTTCAATCAACAACTAATTGGATTGGTACAGGTGTCGAGCTCTGGAATACAACTAATGGAATAGTTGATTCCTGCTATATTAGCAATTCATCGATGGGCGTCAATATGGTCTTCTGTAAGAATATTCAGGTTATAGACTGTGCTATATGGAATAGTGAATATGCATTGAATGTCAGTTTTTCAGAATCCGTAAAAATCATGGGGAATCAAGTTGTTTTTGCAGAAGCTTGGAACATATTGGTGGATAATACCGATTATGTTGATATTCTGTACAATGATTTTCAATATGGCGGATTTGGAATCATGTACTGGTATTCCAACCATGGAGGCATCATTGGTAATAATGTGACCAACAATGATGATGGTATACAAATCGGTGGACCTTGTACGAATGTGACCATATTGATGAACCGGATTACAGAGAATAATGGTCTCGGGATAAAACTATACGAAAGTACAAGTGGCTGTCATGTCGTAAATAATGAGATTGGTTGGAATACAGGCAACAATGGAGAAGACGATGGTACGGCAAATATGTGGGATGACGGAATAAGTATGGGTAATGCATGGAGTGATTATGGCGGTGCCGGTGATTATAATATTCCTGGTTCTGCAGGAAGTGCGGATCACTACCCCACGCTTTTAGAATCTTGAATCACTTTGCTAATCTCTTACCAATCCATACAAACAGCAGCAAAAGCACAATACCAAACCCAAATCCTAGAAGTACCCATTTTGTAATTGTCACAAGACTAGCAATAGCAACAATTGCTGGTGACAAATTTGGGTACACTGCAATCTGCGAAGCAATGATCGCATTTTCTAAATAGTCAGCCATTGCTGCAAAGAGTGGAACAATTGAAATGACTCTTAATCGTTTATCATCGGGATAGAGTGAGTTTAATTCCATAGTGATACCAATAACCAACGCAAATGAATATCCGAGTGGAAACAATAGGTCTAGTAAATGAACTTGGGACCAAACTTGAAGACCCTCCATGCCCAGTGTGTCGAAAGCATCCTTTAGATCATCATATCCATATCCAAAATTGGTGTCTGGCATATTTGCTTCTCCGTAGACATCATAAACGAGTGTCTGAGTCAAGTATCCCATCACTGCAACTACCAGAACACTCGTGATGATTGTTAGAATCAAATTGCGTGTGTTGGAAATTTTATCTAAACGATTCGCTAATCGCTCCAAAGTTCATTATCACCTCTGAGAGAATGTACAATCGACAAGAAAATTCCTTCGATATCATGATATTGAGCACCTCCATTCTAGAGCACGTTTCTCTATGTCCTGTATAAACTCAGATTTTCCTTCTGTATAACTCTCAATATCCTCAGGATACTGTTTAGCCAAATCTCTCTTGATTCTACAGTATTCCTTAGCTAACTTGGTATTACATCTTAGATAATCCCTGAAGTTAAGATGGCGGGTGATATGTGGACTGCCTTTTTGGAAGATATGTATATGATGAGATCTATTTTCATTCTCTCCCTTACTGAAATATCTGCGTCCAGAGATTCCAAGTTCCCCACGAGGTTCATATCCTAGCTCAACCATTATCGAATTTCTCTCATCAACCTTCCCAATATCTGTGACCTCGACAAGAATGTCGATAATGGGTTTGGCACAGATATCTGGAATTGATGTACTTCCTATGTGATGAATACTAACGAAGAGATCTCCAATCGCTTTCTCAATTAGCTTCGCTTCGCAAATATATTCTGTCACCCATTTTGGATTATAGTTTTCAAGGATTATCTTTCGTGCCATTTCTAATTCATTGTGGAATGATACCATGCGAATCATATACCTTATCGTTCTTATAGTGCATTTTGTTGCGATCCTTGATAAGATATTGAATATTAATACTTGAAACTATGGTTGCAATTCCTAAATAATTGAACTTCTAATTTGATATTCCAAAGACAAATTAATAAGACAATGGATATCAAATTCTCTCGCCACACTTCATAGCAAAAATCATTTCCTTTTTTGCCTGTGATGACTTAGAAATGGCCTAAGTGGTGTAACGGTAGCATAAGGGATTGTGGCTCCCTTGACGGGGGTTCGATTCCCCCCTTGGGCCCCATTTATTCAATTATTCAGGATGCCAACTAGAACTCCTCGTCTTCCTCAATCCAGACATCCAAGTCGTGGATTTCATCTATTCCAAGTTCTGATAGCTTTGTATGAATCTCCTCAATCTCGTCGTTTCTTTCCATCTTCCGCCAATCTCGTCCAGTTTCTCGAGCTGGTTCCACTCCTTTTATGAACCGTTGGCGTATATGCCATAGTATATCGAATCGACGGAGCGTGACTCCTAGACGCACTGCCCTCTTTGCTAATGCATCAAGCCGATCAAAAAAGTCCATTGCTCTGTCACAGTCAAGAATGGTACTGTTACCGACGCTCTCATTCCAATGTTCTAAGAGTGAACTCTTACCAATACCCCCGATTCCCCCAAGATGTAGAACTACACTTTTTTCTCTACAACGCTTGATTGCTTCATCCATCCAAGTTAGATAGGTGTCCCTATTAACGAACACTCGTTCTACAGGTTTATAGTGTTCATACATCCATTCGACCTCAGCTAGTCACTTTATACAGAGATGGGTCTTAAGAATGTCGTTGAGAGTCCTAACTACCAAGTTCTCACCTTCTCTGAGAACGCACTGGTTCCAGCATGATGAGAGTAACATATATTTCCCCTGAAATTTCTGAATGAGGGTTCTATTCATTTCTGTCTGTTTATCCAGAGTTTCAATGCTTTTTTAGCAAATTTACCCGTTAATTTTTCATAGGCTTGTCTTGGAGCTAATAACAGTACTTCATCAACATCATCACCTGCTACCGGTTCTCCACCATGCGCCTGTGAAACAAACACAATGAAAATGAACTGCTTTTCTTTTTTAGAAAATGGATACGATATCAAATACTCACTTATTCTGACTTTGAGATCTGTTTCCTCCAATACCTCTCGAATTGCTGCCTCCTCAAGACTCTCTCCAACTTCTACAAATCCCCCAGGCAGACCCCATAGGTCCTTGTTCTTTGAACTAACGATTACAATCTTTTCCCCCATCAAGACCAACGATGCAACCACTGGAGTTGGATTAATATAATCACTCATGATAATTTATGAACAACTGACACTCTTTAGTCATTCTCTGAAAAGGATCTTGACGTAAACCTTCCACAATCATCACAGATGATTTCATAATCCCAATATGCGTCGCCGCTATGAGGACTAACACACCAATGAGCATAGATGACCTTCACACTCTCACCTTCACAGTTACCGCACCCCTTCATCCAGATTTTACCATTTAACGGATGTGCTTCTATGGACACACCTGATCCTGTGAAGATCATAGTTATCCAATCATTATCCTCACTTGGTGAGATAGGTTCTTTATACCGCAACTTCCAGTCCTCAGCAGCTATTCTTGGGGTGTCAGTTATCTGTTCGTAGAGCATGTCATTCCACCTGAACTCGATTCTCATGGATGCAATGATTCTTGTGTGTTTACATTTTCTATGAGATTAGTCCTTATGAAGTGCAATCCAACAACCCTTCCACCATGATTGAAAATCACCCTCTGCGGAAATTGAGATACCTGAGTCTATTCCAATCTTCATTGGCAAATCATTCTTCACTTCTTCGATGTCTATTTCTACAATAGCATACCTTTCATCAAATTTCCAAGGTTCTGCTACAACACGAGCTTGTCCTTTAACACTAACAGCAATATCTGGAGGACTTACCAAGCATATCATGACTCGTTTGTTTCTCTTCAGATTTGCCAATGTATCATGATAACGATGAATTACAACACGTAATAATCTGGGTGTGACAGCGTGTAAGCTACCGAAAGGTGCTGTGTGTGGTGTATTATTCTCATCAACTGTCGCTATCACCGAGCTTGGATTAAGTACGCCACTAGGTTTCTTCCAAACCTGAAACGCATCATCTCTCAATTCTGACAATCTTCTCCAGCGTGATTCTCCGCCGTTTTCTTCTGAACCTGTCATTATAATTTCCCCTGAACCTATTTCGAAATGCTTTCAAATAATATTTATTTATCAGTCAACATCAACAAAACTTGGATTTCTGGCCATTAGAGCACATCTCTTCCCTATTTTATTCTTTCAATTCCTTGAAAGATTCGTTATATAATATGCTCCCCCTTCTCAACTTGGTGATGCGAATGAAACGGTTATGGTTTCTAACTCTAGCCATTATTTGTGGAGCGATGTTGTATAGTGTACCAATACAATCGAATTCACTAGAAAGGAGCATTGACATTGGTGCAATAGATGGCGAGGATATTTCCTTTCCTGTCGCGATCAATTCTCCAATTCAGACACAAGAAAACAAACCAACACACTGGGCAGTCATAGTTGGAATTAGCGATTACAATGTTATATCTGATCTCCACTTCTGTGATGATGATGCAAACGATTGGTATTATTATCTCTTGGATATGGGGTATGAGAATATACTCGTTCTCGGAGATGACACAAGTACCTATGCACAATATGATGGCTTAGCTACAGAGTATAACGCGAAACAGGCTCTACTATATATGGTGAGCAATGCTGGTGAAAAAGACACAATCTCTTTCATAACCTCTGGTCATGGTGCAGGTGATAGTAGAGGTGCTAGTTTCTTATGTATGTGGGATACCAATGCAGGGGAAAATGGTGAGGATGGACGGTTTTGGGATTATGAAGTCGCCTCCATACTCGAACTAGCTGTTGCTTCAAATATATTCGTCTTCATAGATCATTGTTTCGCTGGTGGATTTGGCGACGATTTAATGTCGATGTCAAATTCAGAGCATGTATACCTAGCTGCAACCTGTGATATAATGGGTATGGGCTGGGATGCTGGAGAATTTAGCAATGGACTTTGGACCTATTTCTTCTTGGAATATACTCTGATTGGAGCTTTTGACTCCGACCCTGGAACCGAGATGGAAGTGGCATTTGAGTATGCTGCAGATGCGTATCCCTATCCAAGAGGCGCACACCATCCACAAGAGTATGATGGGAATCTTGCTGAGGCGTTTATTCTGTGGTAGAATATTCGATATCTTCTAAAGCGAACGGGTTGGAAGGAGTGATGAAGACTTACATTCCGACCCAATTTTTATTTCATTCCATCCAACAAATTAGATATACTAATTTCATGGAAATTAATGGTTTGTTGCTACAGACGCATTTCTGATTCTGGGTCGATATGAATTGTTAAGACTATATTGGGTGATATTTTCTCAAGTTCATTTTCAATTTCATCAATAATATCATGGGCTTTTCTCACACTCATTGAATCCTCGACTGTTAGATGAACCTCAGCAAGTATCCTACTCCCTTGTTTCCGAGTTTTTAAGTCATGAAACTCTATCACTTTGGTTTGGTACTTTGAAAGTACTTCTTCTATTACCTGTTCCTCATCAGGACAAGAGTGGTCCATAAGACGTTTTGTGGACCGTAGAACCAATCCAATTCCCATCTTCAGAATTATTGCTGATACAATGAATGCAAGAAATGAATCCATAAATTGCCAACTGGTTACTTGAGCGATAAGGAGTCCAATCCATACGCCTACTGTTGAAATCACGTCCGATAATAGGTGCTTTGCATCACCCTCTAATGCTACAGACTCATTATGTTTAGCTGTACGCATCAAGAGAACTGAAATTCCTGCATTGAGAAAAGTAGCTATAATAGATATACCAATCGCAAGATTCAGTTCAAGAAGCCCTGCAGATTCAAAAAGACGTCCTATTGCTGTGTTTATTATTAGAAGGGCTGCAGCGATTATGAAAATACCTTCAAGCCCACTTGATATATCCTCAATCTTTTGGTGACCATAGTTATGAGTTTCATCAGGTGGTTTCTCTGAAATGAGTATTGAGAATAACATCATGACTGAAGCTAGAATGTTCACAACTGATTCTAAAGCATCGGATAGTAAAGCTACTGAATTTGAAACTAAATATGACCAGTATTTCAAACAAAATACAATTATTCCCACCATAATTACAATCAATGCTACTTCTTTCTTTTTCATGAGTGTGAACCAATCATGACTTTTGATTGCATCTTTTAGGTCTTGTTTTCTGAACGTAAGCTATCAACTTTGATATAGCTTATTTTTCTCCATTCAATCAGAATTGATCTCATCACTAGAGATTCATTGTGGTATTGTTATAGTATAGAGAAAATGGGTGGTATGAGGGAAGACAAAGCCCTCCCTCATTTTATGCAGTTATGCGGTTGCGCCATCGGCTTGTATGAATCCTGCACCTTGAGTGGTCGCATCATAACCAAGATCCACTGCAGTTGCTTGCAGGTGGCCCTCAAGCCATGCAACACTCTGTGCTCCAAATGCTTCAAACATCAGCGCATAGACTCCAGAGGTCTGCGGACAGCTGAAGCTTGTCCCACTGATGTAATAGTATCCACCATAATAGGGCAAAACCAAGTTCTCACCTATACCGGTGACATCGACTTTACCTCGAGATGAGAAGTCAGATACGAAGACACCAGAGAAGTCGTTCTCTGGAATATCAGTCCAGATTCCTGTCGGACCATAAGCACCGGTGAGCCCGACATATCCTGCTGCTGCAACCGATGTTGTATCATCAAGATTGGCTGGGTATGCCGTAGTGTCCGCTGCTGGACCATCATTTCCTGCAGAGGTGCAAACTACTATACCATCGTTTTCTGCATTTGCAACTGCGTTGTTCAATGCAGTGTTGGTATAGTCATATCCGAGCGACATTGACACAACCATGTTGTAACTGCTGAGTGGTCCAGCTTTTAGAGTCCGTGCATAGTTGATACAATCAGCCCAGTTGTTTAACATCTCTGTTGAAGTGACTCCTCCACCAATCCAATAGAAACATCTGAGCATGACGATTTTAGCATCCTCTGCAACACCCCTAATCCAGTAATCAGTGGTACTATCAAGTCTATATCCAATTATTGTTCCTGTAACAGCTGAACCATGCCCCTCTGTATCTTCGTTGTATGCCACATTGTCTTTCCCAAGTTCTTGAGTATAACTACGACAATACTCTGTTAGGATATTCTCCTGTGGGAAGTAATCAAGCCAATTTGATACAAGCCCTGTGTCAATAATGACAACGACTGTACCTGCACCAGTATAGCTCATCTTCTCAGTGTCAATGACATCATTCCACCATGGTAGCAATTGTGGAAGCGTGTCTTTTGACCAACCTTGGCTGCCTCTATTATCAACCGTAATTGTGTGTTCATCTGAACTAGTAAGATCACCACTATCAGTGGCTTCAGCATAGATTGTATGATCGCCATTAGCATAAGCGGTTGTATCCCAATTGTATGAATATGCGGTTGTAATATATGTGTCATCAATGTATATGCCAGGAATAAGATTGGCATCTTCATCGTTTACTGTCACTGAGATTGTGACAGAACCTGATATTGTCGCACCATTAGATGGATTTGTGATAGTCGCAATTGGTGGATTGTTACCAGTTCCCCCGTTGCTAACTGTTACTGTGATAGTATGTGTCACTCTAGGAGTATATGCATAGATAGTATGTGTTCCATCATTGTATGTATTTGTATTCCAATAATATGAATAAGACCTGGCAACATATACACCATCAATATAGATTCTTGGCGTCTTCCAAGCACTCACTGTGATAGTCACATAACCTGTTACTGTATCTCCATCACCTGGATTGGTGATGGTGCAAAACTTGGCCATCAACATAGACTAAGGTTCATGGTTAGTTACTGTTGTAGCTGTTCCAACGAATATCGAACCAAGAAAGATACTCGCGAGAAACAGTCCTAGCAACATATTTCGTTTCATTTCAAGATACTCCGTTATCTCCGCATTCTCGAATGGAAAACCGCGTGCGAAGTTCAATTTTTAGAAAACAAAGAGCATTTTATATCATTTCTTTTTTTCTAAAAAGTTATTGAAGCAGAAAAGTGCATGTTTCCTACCATTTGATTTAATGGTGGCAAAGCCAAGTGTTTAATTGGTAATTGCACACATCAATGAGGTGATTGAAATGTATCATCGCAAACGGCTCTTATTCCTAATTGCTATCACATTGCTGATGGCTTCCCCCATATTACTCTCTTTCAGTGAGAAATTAGTGAGTATTGAACAAAGTTACAATTTTAGTGCTGATACTCCCTTTGCTAGAGGTCCTATTATTTCCAAGGTGACTAACGACTCATTGGTCATATTTTGGAGAACGGATGTTGCCACAGATGCGGAAGTCGAGTATGGTCTTTCGGATTCCAATTTGGACCAATCAACAGTAAATTCCACACTAGATACGGATCATCGCATTTTGCTTAGTGGTTTGGATCCTGATACCAAGTATTATTATCGTGTGACCTCGGATTCACTTGAGAGTGAAATCTACCACTTTCGAACTGCGCCGCTGACCATGGACACTTTCAAGCTCGCAGTAATCGGAGATAACCGGCCTGATACTGGAGATGAACCTGTACAACCAACTGTATTCAAGACTCTGATGGATATGATCATTCTAGAGGAGCCCCATCTTGTTATCATGACAGGTGATTTCGTATATCGAGTTAATAATGAACTTGAATCCGATCTTCTTGCTTGGGAGTACCTTACGAACGTAACAGACAAGCTGGGTCATTATGCCCCAATCCTAACTGTGATTGGAAATCACGATACCGGTGCACATACAGGGACTATTCGTGCCCAATACTATCTGGATGCTTTCGAACTATACAATGAACCATCGCTATATTACTCGTTTGATTATGCAGGTGCTCATTTCACTTGTCTTAATTCAGAAGAATATGGCTTAGAGGGTCGAATTACTGGTGATCAGTATGATTGGTTAGTATCTGATCTTGAGTCAACATCACAGCCATTGAAGATTGTAGTTGCCCATCGCCCATTATATCCATGTAACCATATAGGAAGCTCAATGGATGTCAATGAAGCAGAACGAGATGCACTTCAGCAGCTATTTGAAGAGAACAATGTCACACTCTTTCTAGCTGGACATGACCATCTGTTCAATAGAATTAACGTTAATGGAGTTGTTCACTTCATTATCGGAGGTGGAGGTGCACCAGCATATACAACACCATGGGGTGGTGATTATAATCACTATTTCGTAGCTAATGTCAGTCCAAGAGAAATTGAGTCTGAAGTAATAAAGCCGAATGGTGAGATAGCAAATGAATACAGGTTGCCTTATGACGGTCCTATAGAGATAGAAATACGTGGTTTTGGTAATAGATCAATTAAACCCGCTGGATCAATGCCAGAAGTCTATTTCTCAGAGCCTCCAGTAACCACATACTACTCGTGGGATGGAGGTTCGAATTCGACAACTCTTACAGGACTTCCGGATGTAAGTGGCTCACACACATTAGATATATTCGCAGAAGATGATCTGGGTGTCTGGGGTCACGAAGTCTTTGTTTTTACTCGTACGGGTTCAGAGCCCACTACAACTACTACAACTAGTTCTCCCATGCCCGTGGACTTGGGATTGGGACAAATCCTGTTATTTGCGGGTGCTGGAATCGGAGTTGTCATCATCGTTCTTGTTATAGTCAAATTAAGAACCAAATGACGAGTATAGCTGCATTAAGGTCATTGAATTAATCAATGACCTTATACATTTGTTTTAGCTTAACATTACCCGTGACACACTAATGTGAATCTTATTGCAATCATACTAGGAGAAACCAGCATGTGGACGTGTACCAGAAAACAAGCAACAATCATTTGTTTGGCTCTCAGTTTCTTAATAATCTTTACACCAATCAAAGCGCAAACTGACTATCCTACCTATGTATTCAATTTTATCGAACTCAAACTTGTGCAAGAGGAATCAACATCGTTGCTAACTTCTGTACCACTATTCGCATCCGAACCTGAATTAGTTACATTCCTGTCAGATGAAGATGTACTCTTCTGGGAACATCTTGGTCCTTTTGATAATAAAATGCAACAGAATACGTCAATTAGTTCATTTGCATTCGTCCGAATCAATGAGACCGGTTTCTTTGAAACAATTATCGGTTTATCTCCAGACAATCACTCACTCTTATGGATTGAACCTCTATCAAGTGTTGCAGCTGAGAATTTCACTTCATCACTCAATGGATCAATAGAGTTCTTTACTAATCAAGACAAATATTGGGGATTGTGTGAGGAAATTTTGGTCCTCCCCGGATCAATAATATCATCCGAATTAGAGAGTGTGTGGAGATACAAATTTTATCTGATTGAATCTTCAGAGTTATGGACCTTGTACACTGACTCTATGGGTCATGTTCTTGATGCGGATGTGACGATAACACCTTGTGTATCTTGCACCGTTTGCCCAATACTTGTTATTCTTGGTTTCACAAGCGTGGTAGTTGTTGTACTAATTGTTATATCAATCAAATCGGGATGGCTAAATAGGACATAAATCTAGAATCAATGATGATGGTCCAACTCTTCGCTCTCTGGCATCGTAAATGTGAATAACCTCGAGAAGGATACACCTGTAATTCCAGATATCCGGTTAGCTAAATCTTCGATTTGTTTTCTTGTTCCTTTAAGTGCCATTACTTCAAGGCAATGAGCATGTGAAAGATGTATATGAGTGGATGACAGAACCTCTGCTTCAGCTGCATGCTGAGCACGAATCATTTCCGCCATTAACTTTGGTTTATGTGTATACACAACCGTGAATGTTGCTGCTTTTCCTTCCTGTTCGAATTCCCATTCCTTGTCTGAAATGTACATTCTCATTGCATCTCTGATTGCCTCTGACCTTCCAACATAACCAAGTTTCTCAACAATTTGATCGAATTTCGTGAGAAGATCATCAGGAACCGATACGCCGAATCTCTTCAGTGCCATGACACAAATCACCTAACATAGTAACACGATTTATCAAAAAGTAACACATATAAGAAGATTGCGAAACACTATGACAGCACTAGGAAGTGACATCAATGCATGTGCCTGACGGAATATTTCCACTTTGGTTACAGATTCTCATGTATATTATCAGTGGTATAATGCTCGTTCTTTCTGTTAAGATGATTAATAAGAAATTCGATGACAAGCTCGTGCCCTACATGGGTGTTCTTGCTGCGGTGATATTTGCTGCTCAGCTCATAAACTTTCCAGTCCCACCATCAAGTGGTCATCTTGTTGGATCCACTCTGCTGGCGGTCATGTTGGGTCCCTGGGGTGGTATGCTTATCATCGCATTAGTCCTGTTTGTCCAAGCTCTGTCTGGTGATGGTGGTCTCCTGACATATGGTTTGAATTTCTTCAATATGGGCATCTTCTCATGTCTTGTTGGATGGGCACTGGCTCTCGTGTTATTCAAAGGACTGAAGAGATTCACCGATGAAAAGAGGTCTGTCGTAGTTGCCACAGCAATTGCATCGTATGTTGTAACCGTATTGGCTGCTTTTGTCCTAGGAATCGAATTGTTCACCACGACTGAGTATGGCATAGCTCTGGTTCCCATTACAGCGATTCATGCAATCATTGGCATTGGTGAAGCTATTCTTACATTTGTCATTCTTCTCTACTTCGTTAAAGCCAAGCCACAGGTGATCTCATTCTTGAAGGAGAGTGAGGTTTCGGAGATGGCTAGGGTACCAGTAGTGCCTCTTCCAATCCAACAGGTTGGGGAGTGATACTCATGAACAAGAACGAAACATTAAAGTATGCATTACCACTCATCGTAGCAATCGTCATAGTATCCAGTATGATTCTATTGGGGTTAGCATCCCAGAACCCAGATGGATTTGAGTGGTCGCTCTTCGATGTGGCTGGTGCTGAAGAACCGACGGGTGGTTTTGAAGGAATCTGGGCTTTCCTAGGGGACGGTGTTTTCATTGAAGCGATTACTGGAATTCTGGGGATTCTTGCGATTCTTTTAATTGGATATGGTGTCTTCTGGTTAACCTCAAGAAAGACAAAATAGATGGAGTACACCATATGGGTAAGTTTCTATTACCCTTCATCGAAGGGCGAAAGACAGATAGTACGTTTTCGCCCCCTTCCATCTTCTTATCTGCCTTCATCATGGCTGTCCTGCTTTCAGTGCAGACAGAACTGTTGAACCTATTTGGCCTGATCAGCCTTGTAGTATTAATCGGTACACTGGCAGGAACACGATGGCGGAGTGTCCTTTCTCTTGCAGCAAGATTTGAAGTTGTCATCCTTTTCTGGATAGTGCTGCTCCCCTTCTCTTATGGGAATTCAATTCTATTTACTATTCCCACACCATGGGGTAGTATCTCTGCTTACAGGGAGGGACTTGATCTTGGCTTTCTTATAGGGCTACGTATCTTTGGTATAGTTACACTGTTTCTTGCAGCCCTCTCCCACATCTCTCTCGGTGAGTTCATTGGTGCACTCAAGACGCTAAGAATTCCTACTGCAATACTAGGATCTCTCCTCATAATGCTCCGTTATATTCCTCTTTTTCTTGAAGAACGCAGTAGATTACAGGAAGCACAACAGCTCAGAGGATTTCAGAGGGGAACTCGTTTCGAGCGTATAAAGTCGCTAGGATTCCTTGTTGGTTCAATCATCGACCATGCAATGGACAGAAGTGTTGCAGTGTATGAGGCAATGACCTTACGAGGCTTTGGTCACGGAATGTTCATTGTTGGAGTCGGTCCAAGACGGAATGATGTTCTCCTCTTTCTTGGCTTAATCATCTTGATTTTTGGGCTCTTTCATCAACAGATTTTGGAGGTCTTACTTGGATGACCTGCGCAATAGAAATCAACAACCTCAACTTCAGTTATGGAACGTTTTCGCTTCAAGATGTATGCATGAGTCTGCATCTTGGTGAGCAGAAAGCACTTGTTGGTCTAAACGGTTCTGGAAAGACCACGCTCTTTAAGCTGATTCTTGGTTTGCTTGAACCAACATCTGGGACCATCCACATCTTTGAACGAAAGGTCGAACGAGAGAACCTCTGGGCGATTCGGAAGGATGTTGGATTCCTCTTTCAGAGTCCAGAAGACCAGCTCTTTGCACCAACGGTATGGGAGGATGTGGCCTTTGGTCCACGAAATCTTGGAATGACTGAGGAAGAAGTTGAGGAGCGAGTAAAATGGTCTCTTGATGTGGTGGGGATGTTGGACTTTATCAACCGTCCCGTGAATCAGTTAAGCCACGGGCAAGCAAAACGGGTTGCTCTAGCTGGGATTATTGCCATGCGTCCAAAGATACTGCTTCTGGATGAGCCCCTTGCTGGGCTTGACTTTCCCATGATTTCAGCAATGGTCGACATTATTCAGAATCTTCGAGGTGAGGGCATCAGTGTTCTCTATACAACTCACAATCTCTTCTTTCTGGAGAATTGGACTGACTCTATGGCAGTCCTGCATGAGGGTAGAATGATCTATGACGGTCCTGTGGAACAAGCTCTAAAGGACCCCAATATCAGTCATCAGACTGGTGACTGGGATGAGCTGAGGTGTCGAATGAGGCGATATCGAGGACTGGATTGAAACCGCGATATGGTTAAAAAGTGAAGGTGTCAGAGTTCTGTTAGCAGGCGGAGGTTGCCAAGCCAGGTCAAAGGCGCAAGGTTCAGATCCTTGTCCTGTAGGGGTTCGCGAGACTTCCTGTAATTCATAGACTGGAAGCGCGTATTCGAATCTCGCCCTCCGCACCATGTATATTTCTGCTACAGTCAAGCTTGATGCCTATAGACTCTCCTTATCTTACTCAGGTTTTCTTCTATTTCTCAGTCGGTTTACTCCCACATAGCAGGAAAAACACCGATTGCACAAGATACACCTATGCTGAAAATCAGCTGGTCATCGCTAGGTTTTATCACGTAGTCGAAATGATGGTATGAGTTTACCTGTCCGTTTCATGTATTCAGTATACTCCTCACCAAACTGGTCAATCATCATCTGCTCTTCACCAGGTATTCTTCTATAGTTTACCAATATTGTATACATAAAAAACAGAATAACTAACACATCAAGGGAGATAAGACACAATCCTATTGTATAGACAAACATACCAAGATACATCGGGTGTCGGACTCTCCTATATGGACCTGTTGTGATTAACTTATGATCTTCGTATATCTCTAGAGCGATTGACCATTGAGAATCAAGATGTCGGTGAACCCAGATTAAGTAGAGAATTGATATTGATGCCAAAATTGCTCCTGACCACTGAACCCATTCATCAAGTGGAATGTGAGTCCATGTCCACCACGGAGGTGCCAGGAAATACAAGATAATTCCTAGTACTCCTATCACTGCAAAAACTGCTGCTAGAGCTATCCCGCCTCTCCCCATTTCAGATTCAGCTGTCTTCAGTTTTTCTTTCATGCCATCCAGACTGTCATGTGTCTTAGTTTTTCTGCCATAGTATCCTCTAACAACAGCTATACTAATCCATAAGCTGAGTAGTATGATTCGAAAGATGAGATTCATATCCAATTTGTTCACCTCATGATTTGCTTCACTCTAAACATCAAAAATTTAGACACATCTAACTTTTTTTACTTTCTCTATCAGAGCAATGGTGTCTGAATTTCATCTCTCCTACTACTATTATCAGTAGTGAAACCATTTTGTAAATAAACGTGGAAATAAACTGCCATCCAATTTTTAGGATTGCTTCATTTTCATACACACTCCCGTAACAGGAGCTTAAATCATTTGAAATGCTCAAATTACACCTTAGACTGTTATTGACAGTACTAAGATTTGTAGTACGCGGGAAATGGTCTAAGGAGGAGTTTCAAATGATGGGAGCGCTGACAACGTTTCTCATCATTCTTTTTTTGAACATAAAATCCATACAATTTATGCTGTGTTTGCAATCTCTACTCCTTTGTTAATTGGGGGAAAAGCAGGGGCATCTTGATTAAAGAAGGAGAAATCACTCGATATTGATGTATCCCTGTTTTTTAAGAAACTGACCAAATTCCACATCTGTCTTTTTGATGTGATTGTAAAGCCAATTAATCAAGTATGTGTTGATTGAGTTGCTGAGTGTCTTTGTAGCGCCATCTTCTTTCCAATCTTCAATCATGGTATTTACCATATTTTTGAATTCATCGTGTTGTTGAAGATGGTCATTCATTGCAGGATATTTTAATCTAGACATGTGTTTTTCCTCTGTCGAGAAATGGAAATTTGTATACTCGAGCATGAAGTCAATTGTTTTCAAAATCTCTTGTATTCCCTGCTGTGCATCTACTGCCTTAGATAGGTCACTAATTCGGTCAATGAGCATTTTGTGCTGTTCATCAATCAAATTAATCCCAACAGAAAGGCTATCATCCCATTCAATCTTCGTCATAGTTCAACAAACCCATTATACCCAGTATAAAGATTTCTGAATCTCGTTATGCTGATGGTTGCTTAATCCGTGTATATCTTCATCACTCAATTGGTCATATTCTGCACTCTTACGGTTTAGGTCTTGGCATAAGGAATAGGGTTTCTACTCTCTCAATACCTTCAAGCTTGTCGATTTTACCTGTCATGAATTTTGATAGGTCATTCATATCCTTTAGTTGTGCTAGACAAAGAAAATTCGATGGCCCTGTAGTCCAGAAGATTTTGGAAATTTCCTCATACCTCTCAAGAGCTCTATAGATTTGATCCGATGTTCCCGGTTTTGTAGTTAATAGAATGATGACCTGTATCTCATACCCAAGTTTTCGATAATCTACGTCAATTGTGAATCTCTCTATTATTCCTTTATCTACGAGACGTGCAAGTCTGTTCCTGATTGAGCTGGGACTAAGAGGAACGATTTTGGCCATCTCTCTGAGTGAAGTTCGAGAGTTCTCCTTGAGTATTTCAATCAGTTTTTGGTCGATGTCGTTTCCGCTCTCCAAAAATCCCACCTATTTTCTACTGTATTAACAGTACCTTTGTAACTTGAAGTGAATGATAAAGATTGAGTGTCTAGATATGATGGAATCTTATGACTTGACTCGTCGAATGAAATGAATATCCATAACAGACCAATACTCAACTTCCACATTAAGTTCAATTTTGGGTGCGATTTCCTCATCTGTAGGTTTTGGGATGTCGAAAGTTGCGTAAGTTTCAGTATCCATAAGACTCAAAGTTTCACCCATATCAGCGATGATAGTTGCACTACGCTTGTCAATGACAGGAACATCAACCATACGGTCCGCTGGCATAATCACGTTTCTCTTTCTATTGTCAAAAAGTCCCTTAGCAGTTATATTCGCCTTAGCAGCTCCATGTTTACCAGGTTTTGATTTCTCTATACTGATTACTTGGCAGGGTTCATCTTCAATCATGAAATAACTACCTGGTTTCAGGCTTTTGACAATTGATTTCTTGATGCTCAATTCAATTCACCAATCCTTTTATGCAGACCTTGGTGAGAATGTGTTCATATTCTATTCAAATACTTTGCGGGGGGTTATAACAGCAACATCAAAAAGGAAAACATGATGTCGTGATTCTTGGTGTCAACTTTGATTGAGGAGAGCCCTCAAATCCTGAGTTCAAAACGAGCTGTTGGTCTCGTTTGTAAACCAGGTCGCCCTGATATCGCTCAGGTCGCCATTGATGTGGTCGAATACCTACAAAAGAATGATATTGAGGTATTTGTCGACCATGGTTCATGCGAATGTGTACACGACAAAGCTACTCTACATCGGATATGTGATATGGATGTTGATTTTGTTGTAACCGTCGGTGGCGATGGTACCATTCTCTATACATTATCGCGTCTAAAAACTCGAGAAACGCCTCTATTTTGTATCAATAAGGGTACAGTTGGTTTTATGACGGAAGCCAACACGGAGGATGCTGTAGGTGCATTGGAAAAAGTGTTGAAAAACGAATGCATTATTGAGAGCAATTTGAATCTTGCATCTGGAGTAGAAGACCGCCGTTTTGAGGATGCATTAAATGAGGTATACGTTGTGTCAATGGTACCTGGACGACTTCTGACTTTCAGAGTATTCATCAATGGCATAGAAGTTGATTATGGTAGAGCAGATGGTGCGATGATTGCAACTCCAGGGGGATCAACTGCATATGCACTCGCAGCAGGTGGATCTGTTCTTACCCCCAGAGTGCATGGATTGATTTTTGTTCCCGTGTGTCCGCCGCGGTTTGAATTGAAATCAATGGTTATTCCTGATGACTCCCTAATAGAATTGGAATTGGTCAAACCTGAAGCAAATGCTCTCGCAGTGATAGATGGTCAAGTTAGACATGGGGTTGATGCAGGAAATACCATTTGGATGAAAAAATCCGAAGGTGTGAGTAGATTCATCCGCATCTATGACAATTACTATGATCGTCTAAGAACCAGACTGGAGCCTCGCGAATCGGTGAACTAGATGACAACAGTCTATGTATTAGATACTTCAGCCTTGCTAAGTACATGGACGCAACAACAACATGAGGTTGTATTTCTTACAACATCGCATGTTCTAAGTGAGCTCATGAACCGTCCAAGTAAATCACGAGCTGAATCATTGATCTCTGCAGATCTACTACAAGTCAGAGAACCTGATACCAAAGATATCTCACAAGTGAAGAAATCAACTAAAGAGAGTGGTGATAGTGTTAGTCTATCTATTACAGATGTTGGTATAGTAGCACTTGCATTAGCAGAATTTAACCTCGGTGTCAATCCAATTCTGGTGTCCTCCGATTTTGCAGTTCTAAATACTGCACTTCATCTTGGTATATCAATCCTTGATCTCTCTGGGAAGATGCGTGAGCAACGCGTCTGGATATACGTATGTCCTGCATGTAAGCATAGAGAAAATCAGCCAGTTCTAAATATGGAATGTCCCACATGTGGTACAATTATGCAACGTAGAGCCACCAGAAGGTGGAATTTGAGTGAATCGAAGTAATACCTTGGTTATACTACTCGTTATGTTCTGTTGTGTGCAATTCTCAATGATAACGGGTGCCAAAAGTGACAGAGAAACCAATGTTACCAATCAATCGAGACCTAGATGACATCAAGGCACAGGTTCGAAAAGAGCTTGATACAGTACGCGACTTGATGAGCACCCTATCTTATCATACAAGCACTCCTGGTTGGCGTTCACCAATCCAGCTTCATAGACTACGCAGGGCATTGCGAATTCATTATTTGGCATTGAAAATACGCGAGACAGCTCCAGTACCTGCAAGTATGAGGAAACTAGCATGGGATTTTGATGCACCTTTTGATTTGAGTTAGTTTCATTCTCCGATTATCATGACCTCAAGTTTCCTATCTCTTTGTCTGACATCAAAATCAACAAATGTGATCTGTTGCCATGTCCCCAGAGTCAGCTGATTATTGACAATTGGAACTGTTATACTAGGACCAATAATTGAGGCTCTAATATGTGAATGTCCATTTCCATCGTGCCAGCGAAGATGATGTTCATAGACAGCTCCTTCTGGAGCTATTCGTTCCATCGCATCTGGAAAGTCTTTCAGAAGTCCGCCCTCGTATTCAATTGTGATTATTCCTCCTGTTGAACCTACACAAAATACTGTACAGATACCATTAGAGAAACCACATTCTGAAACAATTCTATTTACTTCTTGTGTGACATCAATCATTTCACAATTACCCTTTGTCTGAAAATGTATCTGCTTATGATAGGTGCCCATAGTTTTACGCCTCCTAGTTTTATCTAATTCCATATCTCTTCGATACTTTGATTCCACTTCTTGGAACTCTATTAGAGATTAACCGGTGTAAGAGATCCCACTTATCCAGTAGGTCTTCTTCGCGTTCTTGGAGCGTAAGTAGTGCAGCTGTGAAATTTCCGCGCTCCATAGACTTCAATACAGATAAGACGCCAGCAATACTATCATCTTGCAATGTCTTCGATAGTGTGTCTAGTTTCTCGAGAAGGTTCTTGATTGTTTCTTTGTCATTTGGATTACGTTCAAAGAGTGTAACAAATACCATATAATAATCCTCGAAGGCATCCTTCAATTCCTTGATATCTTCGAATCCTTTAGCTGACTTTCGCAATAACGCGATTCCTAAATCAACAAGCTCGTCTTGTTTGGTTATTAATACCTCTAGACCTGCAGTTCTAGTCCAGATGGTTGCAAGTTCTTTAACACCAAGATTAATGTAGAATTTAGCAGCTTTTATTGCCATTTCACTCGAAATCCGGTGATACTCGATATACATGTCCTCTTCACCAAGAAGCATTCTTCCCTCAGCAGCTTTACTATAGAATTTTGATGCATCCTCAAATTGTTCGGCTTCTGTACTCTCTTTAGCAAGCTCTACATAGAGTTCCACAGCTCTCTCAAGAAGATTTTTTGCTTCTTTTATGCGCTCCACTTCGTTCAACACTTCAGCTGCTTCCTCTAGAGAAACTGCCTGCGCCTCTTTATCATCTTGACCTGCTTCCTCTTCAGCTCTTTCAATGTAATAGTTGATAACAGAATCAATCAGTGTATCGGCTTTTTCTGTGTCTCCCCATTTCCTTAGACACATGGCTTGGTATCTCAGATACTTCTTCTCACTTTCTACATCTCTCTCTTCAGAGGCTTTATTTTTCAGCTCCGCAAAGAGTCCACTTCCTTTTTTGAATGCCCATTTCGCCTTCATCGGTCGACCAATTTCAGTAAACATCTCTCCAGATTTGACCAAGAGTGGTGCAACGATTTCTGCGCTTCCTTCCATCTTCAGATATGCTTCTGCGGCTTTACTCATAGCTTGACGAGTTGAAGAAGTGAGTCGTTGAAGTTTAAACGCTTCATGTGCGGCATCGTAGATATTTCCCGCCTTCTCAAACAGTCCAGCTGCCTCGTATCTCTCTCCAGCTTCCATCATGATACGCGTTCCTTCTGGACTATCTCCCACCATCTGGTATATCTGTGCTGCTTCTGCAAGAGCATTTCCTGATTCAAGCAGGTTATTGTTCTCTTTTTCAAGTTCTGCCCATTTCAAGGCAACTTTAGATGCTCTATCATAGATACGTTTACCAAGTTCGTCATCTCCTGCTGTATAATAGAGTCTTCCTACTTTTTTCAATAGACTGACTACTGCAGGATAATCTTGATCTAATTCTTGAGCGTCAGCCAGATTCTCTAACGCATCTGCGGCTAGAATTGTGATATTACTCCTTTCATTTTCACTTGAAACAAAGTCTGCGGCTCTGAAATAGAAATCTGCGGCTTTCTTATATTCCGTAGCTTCTTCGGCTACTTTGGCTGCTGTGAGATTAATACTCATAATTTCTTTGTGAATCTCTGGTGTTCCAGGCATTCTAACTAGCATCAGTGTTGCTTGCTCAGTTGCAATAAAACATTCATCGGCCATGTATAATTCACGATACACGTCACCTATCTCTTTGTAGAGTACATATGCTTCTTGATAATTACCCTCTTCAGCATAACCTTCTGCTTCTTTCATCAACTGATTTAGGATTTCATTTCTTTCCTTTTTATCCTCTATATTCCTAGCTTTTTCCAGTTTTTCTTTTAGATTTGTCAAGTACAATTTCCTCAGAGGAGATTATGATTATACACTAGTGAATTGTTAACATTCAAATATTAGTTGCTATAGTACAGATTTCCTTCACTATTTCCCCTCAATAAAACTCAAATATGTACAAAGCAACAGTGACTTGGTAGTGTATACCCAGTGAGCCCAAAAATAAGAATCGGTTTGATTGGGACCGGGAACATCGGGAGAGTCCATTTAACTAGTTTTCTTGCATTAAGAGCGGCTGGACTCCTTGATATCGAGATAGCAGCTCTTTGTGATGTAAATCCCGAATCCCTGAATTCTGTAGCAGAAGAGTATAATCCTAATGCCATTTATACGGATTTTCTTGATCTCATTAATGATGAGAATGTGGATGTAGTTTACATCTGCACTCCTACGAACCTTCATTCCGATATGGTAAAAGCCGCAGCTGAAGTCGGAAAACCAATAATGTGTGAAAAACCATTGGCACACAGTTGTCCACAAGCTAGAGAACTTGTGGCAGTGACTCAGAGCGCAGAAGTGAATACAAGTGTTGGTCTGGTGCTTCGTTACGACCAATTTCTTCTACACGCGAAAAAATTGATTGAGGAAAATGACTTTGGACGTCCCATGCTAGCCCATATTCGTGATGACCAGCATTTTCCTATTGATTATATCTACAATAGCAAATGGCGAAGTGAGCTGTCTATAGCGGGTGGTGGTACTCTTATTGAACATAGTATTCATGATATCGATCTTCTCCGTTGGTTCTTTGGAGATATCGAGGATGTTTATGCTAAAATTAGTAACTTTTCTGGGAATGAAGTAGAAGACCACGCATCTCTCATCATGACTCATAGAGGCGGTGCAGTGAGTACCCTTGATTCTATCTGGCATTGGGTGGAACGTCCGAGTGAGCGTAGAATCGAGTTTTTCTTTGAGAAAGGGTATATTGGAATAAAATTAGAGTCATCCAATCGGTATCTTATCTATCATCTACAGGGTGAAAGTCCTGTTAGCGTCGATGGCGAAACTGCCAATATTGCACTTCTAGAGAAACTTGGACTCCACGCACACAATCTGAATCGAAAAGCCTACGAGGCATTAACCTCTAATGGCGGCGAAAGATACGCTGCAATGAGTTACGACTTTCTAAACTCAATCATGAAAGGTGAGTCGTTATCTCCAAGTTTTATGGACGCAGTAAACGCACACAAAATAGTCGATGCGGCTTATACCTCTGCCAATGAAGATCGACCATTCAGTCCGCTTTGAAGTATCAAGGGAACCCTCCTGGATATGGTCCCATAAGGAAAAGAGGGCCTCCCATAAGCATCGCTATGATTAAAATAATCACAATGATTATGATAATTCGCCTTCGATTACTGGTTCTCTCAAAGAATGGGACCATGCTTCATTCACTCTGTTTTGTATGTTTGAACATCCTTAAGTAGAATTTCCCGCTCTCAATTATTCAGAGGTACAATGCAGGAAATTCCGCTCGAGAAAATTACTCCATCCAACTATGATGTGATTATTGCAGGTGCCGGAGCTGGAGGATTACTCACAGCGCTAGCACTCACAGGACAGGGAAAAAGAGTCTTAATACTCGAAAAAACCAGGCGTCTTGGAGGAGTATGGTTTGGATACAATGTTGATGGTTTCAGAGTGGATAATGGTATCCATGTCATAACAAGAGTAAAACATGGTGCATTTGCGAGATTCATGAGAACCCACCTAGATCCCCCTCCTGAGTTCATCCTCCATGAAGGGTGGTATTTTCGTGTTCATGATAGGGTTGGAACTATACCTTCTACTGTGGGCGAAACGCTTCGTTGGCCTCTCACAGGGCTCAAAGGTCGATTAGGTCTCGCTCGAATTGGCGCAAAAATAAAGACCATGAAACTTGAAGAGATGGAACAGTACAAGGATATCTCATTTCAGGAATTCATGGAATCAAAAGGAGCAACAAATCAGGTAATGCTAGATGTGATGCAGAGTGCAATCTTCATGGCAGCTGGTGTGCCCATAGACCAAGCCTCCGCTTATGAATCACTCCGCACTCTAAAAGATACCGATAAAGAGTCCACAAAACTTGGCTCCGCGAAACGTCTAATCTTGGGTGGGTCTGAGTATGACGAGGGTTACGTTATAGGTGGAATGAAGGGGCTCGTTGAAAGCGTTATTGAAGCCATCAATGGCGATTATGTGCTGAATGCAAATGTAGAGGTGATAACTGAAGAAGAGGGTAAAGTCACAGGTCTTACTGTAAATGGTGTGAAGATTGAACACACCACATTTGTGAGTAATATTCCCTTATGGTCGATGCCTGCCATCATAAAGTCTGAGAATCCGGAGGTCACATCATTCTTCAAAGAATGGGATCACATGATAGTGACCAAAGGATTGACTGTTTGGCTCTGTCTAGATGAGATTGTCATTGGAGACCGACAATCTCGGGTATTAGTTCGTCCGAATCCAAATCGGTGGATAATCTCGGTTTCAAGTTTTGACCCATCTGCAGCTCCTGAAGGAAAAGAACTTGTTGCAGTAGCTACAATGCGAGATGAGTCAATGAGTGTTGATGAACAGGTTGATGTGATGCTGAGTAATGGGTTTGAAAAATACTACCCTGAAGTGCTTAAACATATTGAGATGAAACATGTACAGACATCCTATGCAACTCGTGCCGCTTTAATTCCTGGTCAGACTGATTTAGATCGTCCCGGACCACGTACTCCAATAAAGGGTCTCTACATTGTTGGAACTGATACAGCTGGAGCTGGTGTGGGTCTTCAACAAGCTGCTAATTCAGCAGAAGGCGTACTTAATGCTCTCATAAATGATCTCAGCTAAAGTATGAACCTATTCTTTTACTGCTTTGAGGGAGAACATCATTGGCAAGAGATTCTCTCTGCCTGGGAGAATCCATCTTCCATTATCCGTCTCTTTTAGCATTGTCAGATAACGGAACTTGATAAAAGGAAATTCATTGAAGAACTGAATTCTTAAGCCCGATTTCACGGTTGCATTGATTATTCTTGAGACCGGATGATTCCATTCATATTGCGGCATCGGTTTAATTTTTTTATCACCTGATGCATAAGATGAATCGAATTCAAACTTCATGGGTTTCTTACCCTGAAAGTATGGATATCTTACCTTTGGAGTTTTTTCTTCTGATTCATCATCAAAGACATAGAAGAACGGATGAAAATCTCTGAGGTATAGAACCCCCCCTGGTTTCAAGAATTGCGAGATTATCCAGAAGAGACCGTCCATATCAGGAAGCCACACCAAGACACCTTCACTCATGAAGACGATATCGAATTTTCCTTTCAGATTCTTAGGAAGATCATACACGTTTGATTGTACAAATTTTCCACTAAGACTGGTTTGTTTTGCAAGTTTGCGTGCAGCATCTATTGCAGTTTCTGAGATATCAACTCCAGTGACCACCGCACCATGTCTTGCCCATGATAATGTATCCAGACCGAAATGGCACATAAGATGCAGCAGTGTTTTACCCTTGACATTTCCCACTTCTTCTATATCAAGTGGGTCTAGCGTTTCTCTCCCGTTTAAAAAACCCTCAACATCATAGAATTCCGATTTCATATGAACCTCTGTTCTATTTTCCCACATCTCCTTGTTAGCTTTGATGAATTCTTCATTATCCAAGGTAAGTTAACTCCTACTATCGCTCTTGTTTCAATATGGTTCTCATTATGAGGAATGTGTTATTCAACTGTCTACATAATGTAACAACAATCTAAGATGAGTTGCTACTCCTTTTTGTTCTCAGTTTGGATTCTTCTTATCAGGTTCTCTATTAGATGAATAAGTCGATTTACACAGGATTCATAGCTCTCTTTTGAATGTCCCCAGCAATCCTCCACATTTCCTTGTTCTCCTGCAAACTCTGTCAAAAGGTGTGTTTTTTCCTCTGATGCATTATATTCCTGTATCAACTTGTCTCGATGTTTGGATTCCATCGTGAGAATAAGGTCAAACGACTCCAGTAATTCCTGTGTCACTTGAGTCGCAGTATGATCGTCTAGTACGATTCCCCGTTCACCCATGACTTCTACTGCTAGATTCTCTGCTTTCTCTCCTTCGTGCGCGTGGAGTCCCGCTGAACTCACCTGAATTCCTTGAATATTCGAATCCTTGCTTCTTGCCACCTCCGCTTTCATGATGTTTTCTGCCATAGCACTTCTACCAGTGTTTCCAGTGCACACAAAGAGAACTCTCATTTGAACCAATCAAGCCTTGTTCAAGTTTGCATATAGTCGTAACGAAAAGGTTTTGTTGTGGCTCTACGACTTTCAATTCAACCGTAGGTCATTTTAGGAGCCTTCATTATGAAGATGATTGAGATTCGCTGGCATGGGCGTGGTGGACAGGGTGGTGTGACGAGTGCAGAACTATTAGCTAAAGCTGCGTATATTGATGGTTACAAAGGAGTACAAGCCTTTCCATACTTTGGTGCAGAACGACGAGGTGCACCAGTGAAAGCGTTTACAAGGATATCAGATAGAGAAATCAATGTTCGTAGCCAAATCTATGAACCAGATATAGTAGCAGTTCTTGACTCCAGTATAATTGATTTAATCGATGTCACTGAGGGTCTTAAGGAGAATGGAAAAATCATCATAAATATCGATAAAGCCCCAGACGAACTAGACTTGGCAGGTCACGTCTATACGTATGATGGGACCGGCATTGCACTAAGATACGGTCTCTTAGTTGCAGGGCTCCCTGTTGTAAATACTACAATGCTCGGTGCTTTCTCAAAAGCGACTGGACTTGTGAAATTAGAAACTGTACAGGAAGTCATCCGTCAGAAATGGCCTGGTAAAGTTGGAGATCGAAACGCAGATGGAGCGAAAGAAGCCTTCGATTCCTGTATTGATTAATTATATTTACAAAAATAGCGGAATGAGGTGGAATCAATCCACCTATGCAAACATTCTCTCGTAACCTCGACTTGGCGTTCCTGGCATTTGTCTTCTCATTCCATCTACCTGTTGAGCCATGTCTTCCATTTTCTTTCGAATATTCTCTGCACTTTCTTGAAGTTCATGAATATCCACATCGACATGGTACAACCGATTCAATGCTTCAATTAATTGAATTGCACCTTCAGGATCTGGAATAATTGCAATAGCTGGAGTAAGTAGTGCAAAACCAACCATTGAACGACAGAGAGTTTCAGATAGTATCGAACCTGCTATACCGGTTATGATTCCTTTGGAGAGAATCTCCATTTTTTCATCTTTGATCAGATCTGCAAGTTTCTCCTCTTCGGCAGCATATAGAACCTTTCTATCAGTGGGTAAACCCTGAACAGGAATCCCATCTAGAACTACCGTTTCTTTAACTCCTACTTCTGCCGCCCAATCGAGAAGGGCTGAACTTACAGCATACATACCCTCCTCCGCAATTGGGAGTTCTGTAGTGACAACGATAAGTTTCTTTTCTACGCTAGCATAGATTCTGAAAGGGTGGCGTAGTCTACCATCTAGAAAAACAGCTGCAGATGGCATATATTTAGAACGAACATGTGCAATCTCTTCCATCTTGAATTGGTCAATAATGGTGTTTGCAGCTATTGTTCCAACCACACCTGCTGATGGAAAACAGCATACCATTAATGGATTGGCAATACTAACTTCTTTTGTTTGGACAACCTGTGCGTCTGGTGCTCCCAATATTTTTGCTGGACAATCATCGGTCATAATACTAATCTCACAGATTATCACGTCAGAAGACGAATATTAAGTTTGAGTCATAGAGGTTCCAGATGAACAAAAACTGCAGACACATCTTGAATTTCTTGTTTTACTCTTTTTTCAATCGCAATAGCAACATTGTGGCTCTCTTCAATAGATAATTGACCATCAACACTACAATCTATAGAGATTGTGAAACCGTGTTCATCACGATTAACAATGACATTATGACATCCATGTGCTAGTGGTTCTTCTTGCACTATTTTCCTGACAGCAGTGAAAATGCCTTCCTTTTCAGCAGAAGTGTCAACAACCGTTTCCTCCGTTTCCAAGTGAAAGGTGATATGTTTGATTGTATCAAACTCTTCCTTTAGTCTGGATTCGAGTTCGGATGATATTCTGTGTCCTTTTTCAAGGGTCATTTTAGCTTTCAATTCAAGATCTGCTGCAACATAAACTCCATCCGCCATGTCATGAACTCGGATATTGTGAATGCTCCTAATCTCATCATCAGAAATAGAGAGTCGTTGCATGAACTGATAGATTTCATCTTGCTTGTGCGCATCTTGTCTTATTGCTGGTTCCATATGAACAATAACATCCACCCTTGGTGCTAGATGTTCCATCTTTTTCTCAATACTATCTGCAATGTTATGGGCTTCTGACAATGGAACATCCTCCCCTAGTGACACCACAAGATCAACAAAGAGATCAGGTCCAGACATTCGCACTCTTGCTCTTTGACATTTTTCAACTCCTACAACTTGTAGACAGAGTTCGTCAATTTCCTCACGTAACCCTGGTGGAGCTTTATCAATTAGATAATCATATGCTCTACGACCAAGATTCAAGGATACTACAAAGATGATGATTGAAACACCAATCGCCGCAAGAGGATCAGCGATAGGAAGCCCAATCCAAACGAAGCATACCCCTGCTAGAACCACTGCTGAGCTAATCATATCAGTGCTGAAATGAAGTGCATCCGCTTCGAGGGCTTGACTTCCATGTTCCTCCGCGGTTCTGAATAGCATCCTACTACGCTCCCAATCAATAAATATGCTCAACACCATAATAGCGATACCCGCTATTGAGGGATGGGGAAACTCTAGAAGTTGGATTCTTCTGAATGCCTCGTATATAATCCAGATTGATGTAACCCATAAGATAATTGTTTCAGCAAGAGCTGCGAAATTTTCAATTTTACCATGGCCATATTGATGATCCGTGTCGGGTTCTTTTGATGCTCTTCTGACTGCAATGAATGTAATACCTGCTGCAGCCATATCTAGTCCACTATGTGCTGCTTCTGAGAGAATACCCAGTGAATTGTCCAGCAATCCGACAATGAGTTTGATCACTGTGAGAAAAAGTGCAGCGAGAATTGAAAGAAGTGCTGCTCTCTGTACTTTTCTTCTTCCTTCATCTTGGGTCATATCAATCATCATCTGACCTCTTTACGGGATTATTAAAACTTCTCAATCGACCTATCAATTTTGGAATGCATGATGCTTTTAGGGAGCTTGAATACACTCAAACATAACCTCTGTCTATTTGCTAAAGGTGTTACTAATTGAAATTCAGAACGGAAGATATTATGCCTCCACCGATCGTGAAGATTTCCGAAGCTGCTCAGAGATTCATAAATTCTCCAGATTTTCTGAATCTTGGACAAGGTTTACCTGGTCACATCCCTCCATTACGGGCACTATCATCTCTGAGTGATAACGTGAAACACCCTTCTCTTCATAGATATACTTCTGACCAAGGCCATCTGGAACTCCGTGAAGAATTAGCAATCTATCTGAGAAAATTCTTCAATATCAAGGTTAACCCCCAGACTGAATTAGTCATTACTGCGGGAGCTAATTCAGGTCTTGCGGGAACTATTCTTACTCTTGTGGGCTCTGGTGATAATGTGATTATGCCGACTCCTTTCTATTTCAATGCCGCAATGGCAGTAAAACTAGCAGGGGGCGATGTCTTTGAATCTCCTGTAGATGAAAGATTTCAGCCCAACCTAGAACACATAGCATCTCTTGTTAATGAGAAGACAAAGGCCATTGTATTGATTTCCCCAAACAATCCAACTGGTGCAGTCTATCATAGAAATATCATCGATGAGATTGTGAACATCTGTATAGACAACGATATCATTCTCATATCTGATGAAACCTATGCACGGCTAGTGTATGATGGAGCAGAGCACTACAGTCCACAGATTCGCAAGGAGGCACAGAATAATATCGTAACAGTTGCCAGTTTCTCAAAGGACTTTGGGATGAGTGGTTGGAGAGTTGGATACAATATAGGTCCTGAAAGATTCATCAATGAATACCTCAAAGTTCAAGATACGATTACAATTTGTGCACCAACTGCTGGACAAGTTCTAGCATTAGAGATATTGAAACACAATCTGGATGAAATTGACCATGAGCTTCGACGCCTTGGTACACTCAGAGAATTAGCTTACCTGCGAGCACGTGAAATTGATTCTCTGGAGTTCTATAAAACCTCTGGAACTTTCTACATGTTCCCTCGCGTTAAGAATTGTAAGGATTCAAGAACATTGGTTCTAGATATTCTCAACTCAATTCATACGCTTGTTTTACCTGGTAGCATCTTTGGACCGAGCGGGGAAGGACACATTCGAATTTCTATTGGCCCTCTTACACCTGATGCGGTTGATGAAGCATTTGATCGATTAGGGTCATATTTTAACAGGAATTAAGCGTCCCTGTAAGTCTGCCATTCCCAGTCTGTTACAGCGAAATTAATGTACTCTATCCATTCTTCTCTCTTTATTTTAAGAAATGACTTAGCCACACCCTCTCCAAGAGCCTTCAGAATCACTTTATCATTCTCAAGGCAATTCAGTGCAATTCCAAGATTTGGAGGTAACATTGTAATTCCTAATTTTTCTCTCTCCTTATCGCTCATATGAAAGATGTCTTCAGTCCTAGGTTCTGGAGGCGTGAGTTTTTTATCAATCCCATCAAGACCTGCTGCAAATAGTGCAGTAAATAGGAGATATGGATTTGTCATTGGATCCGCGGACCTGAATTCAAGTGCTGCTTTCAGTCCTTCGACAAACATTGGCACCCGGACAAGCGCAGTGCGATTCATAAATCCCCATGAAACATAAACTGGCGCCTCGTAATGCGGGACCAATCGTTTGTATGAATTTACAGTCGGATTTGCAATGGCTGTTATTGCTGGTGCATGTTCAAGAAGTCCGGCAACAAATGATTTAGCTATTTCAGAGAGTTCATCGCCCTGATTTTGACCAAAAAGATTCTTCTCACCATCCCATAGTTGTAGGTGACAATGCATTCCATTACCAGCGGCCTTAGGGAATGGCTTTGGCATGAAGGTTACACCTATTCCATTCGAGAGTGCAATAGCTCTAGCAACATTCTTGAAAAGTAAAATATAATCCGCCATTTTTCTCGCTTCTTCATACTCCAACTCAATTTCCTGTTGAGATTCTCCTACTTCATGGTGGATTACGCGAGGATGTATACCTATAGTTTGAATCGCGGTGGCAATTTCAAGCAAGATATCTCCACTGAGATTCTGGGGATATGTATCAGCATATTTCCCACGGTCATACGGTCCTCCTTCCGGATGTACAAAATGGAATTCGGGTTCAATCTTTATCTGGAGATGCATATTATCAGGTACACTCTCGCAGAATGAATGCAGGACGCCTCGCGTATCTTGAGAATAATATCCTTTGGCTTCTGTAAGTACAGCGGATTTCTCCTTTACGAAACACATTGCTGCCGCTGTTCGAGGGACTGAATATGGCAATTCGATAAGACTAGAGAAATCTGGCACCAATCTCAAATCAGATGCCTCCACATTTGCAAGACCAGTAATCGAACTGCCATCAATGGATGTTCCATCCATCAATGCAGGATCACTGCGGACTTCTTCAATAGTTTCAACTGGTTTACAAGGTACTGTCATACCCTTCATTCGACCCAATATATCCACAAATTGAAACTCAATATACTCGATTGGATCCATTTGCTTCTGCTCCACTCTGATTGATGCACCTAGGCGCGGACATCCCCCTAATTAAAACCTGCTTTATATATCAAAACTATCCCCAAAGCTCTCTGTACCATATCTCTGCTTCATCTCCAAGCTCTAATCGGACGGATCCGCTGAGAACACTGACCTCTTCACCCTCTTTCACTTCAAAATTAATTGCCTGGATTCTGATTGCTTTCTTCTCAAGATGTACATTGTTGATATTTCTTGCATGCATACGTGCTACTCTTTTTCCCCCATCCATAACCAGCAGGAGTTCTTCATAGGTGATATCACACTTCATCTTGAATTTATTTTCCTTGAAGTCACCAACGTGTGTATCCAAGTTACTAAACTCTGTCTTGATATTCTCAGCTTTCATTGCACTCAAACCAAATCCAAGTATTTTCCTTAATAATGTCTGGCTTCATGGAAATGATAAGACAAAAAACATCTTTCAGCTTACATTTGGTGAAGATTATGATTAAGGGATTACATATTGGAACAAGTGGATGGTCCTATCCAGAAGATTGGAAGGATGTATTTTATCATAAATCAGCTACGCCTCTTCAACAATACCTTACGTATTTTGACACTGCTGAGATTAACTCATCATTCTATGCACTGCCCTCCCCAAAATTCATCAAACATCTTATGTCTCCTGTTGCCGAGGGAAAATTCTTCACAGCAAAATTACCAAAAGCTGTAACGCATGATAATCGTTTGAAACTAGAGGGAGCGGGTGGAGTTGTTCTGGATGAATACTTCGAATTATTTCGCCCTCTACGAGCTAGATTAGCTGCTCTTCTAATCCAGCTTCCTCCTTGGAACATTGAAAAGATGGGGGATGTAGAGACTTTTTTAGCTGCACTTGATCCCTCATTCAGATATGCTATAGAGTTTAGAGATGAGAGTTGGCTGGTTCCACGAATTTGGTCATTGCTGGAAAAATACAAGATTGCGCACGTCATTGTTGATGAACCCAAGCTTCCAATCAATCTTCAAGTGACAACAGATTTTTCGTATATCCGTTGGCATGGCCATGGTACAAATCCTTGGTTCTACTATCGTTATTCAATTGAAGAATTAGAGGCGTGGCTACCTCGATTAGATTCTTTGAAGGGGGAAACAGATACTATACTCGGTTACTTCAATAATCATTTTGAGGCATACTCTCCTCTAAACGCTTTTCAAATGCTTCAACTACTTGATATGGCAAATCAGAAACAGATTACAAAACTAGAGAGGATGTTAAGCAAGCTCTCCGTTGACCAAACGCATCTTAGTGATTTTTAATTAGTAGAGAATGTGACTGCAAATTTTCATATCATGAAATCAAAATTATTGCCATCTCGAAAGCTTGATAAGCATAGTCTAGGCTCCATGGCGAGAAAGGTGAATATTGAATGAGCTTTGACATTATTCCTGAGCCTGCAGTCAGATCCCCGACTGACGCAAAAGCACGAAGAGGTCGTGGATTCAGTAAGAGTGAGATTACCAAAGCTGGTTTAGGTGTTAAGGAAGCACGTGATATGGGTCTCATTATTGATTTGCGACGCAAGACTCTATATGATGAGAATGTTGAAGCACTGAACCAGTATATTATTGACCTTGAATCATATGTATCCGCACTTGAAGCAGAAGCACCATCAGCAGGAGCAGACTATGAAGCTATATCTCTTCTATCCTCACTTAAAGAAGTGAAGAAGTCTGATGCTGAGAAGCTTGTGAAATCTGGTATTCGGACTTTTGAAGACTTGGCTTATTGTGAGATTGATAAGGTAACAAAGAAGAGTGGGATCGATGAAGATACTCTCACAGCCATGATTAAATCTGCTTTGAAGAAGGTCTAGTGTGACATTTGTATGGAGGGTGGTCGCGTGTCTTACGACCATCTAATCAATTTCTTGAAGTCCAATCCAGAAACGAAATCTGTCGTAATCCTACCGGACTTCTTTGTTGACCATTTTGTAATTACAGACACTCTTAGTTCTTTTACAACTAATCTGAAACGGCTCGCCGAGCAGGGTGGCGGAAACTTGCTTGGCACCAAGCATATCATTCGTCGTGGTGGAAACACTATCAATACCGCATCAGCACTATTGAAACTTGGAATGAATCCAACCCCAATCATTACAACTGATAAAACGGGTGCGGAGTTACTCAAATCCTTAGTAGATCCAAGTCTCGATTTGACACACATTCACACGGATGGAAAACTTGCTGCTACAGTCTCAATAGAACTCGAATATAATAGTAGACCTGTCAATCTTATGGTGAGTGATAGCGGGTCATTAATTGATTTTTCATATTCGCGTCTGACTGATGAAGATATTCGTGTACTTAGTGACGCTGATCTTGTTGCATTACTATGTCTAAATCACAACAAAAATGGAGTCTCGCTAGCTCGAGAATTATTCTCAATGTTAAAATCAAACGGGAAATCCTTGACACTCATGGATACTGGAGACCCTTCAGGCAATCCTGAACTTATACCCTCATTGACAAAAGATGTGCTCTCAGAAGGGTTAGTTGATATTCTTGGTGTTAATGAAACTGAAATTGGTTGGTTTGCTGCTGCTACTTCAAATGATTACACTCGTTGGAAACTCGGAAAACTAGAGCCTCATGATTGGCTGCGAGCTGCGGAGTTGGTTTCGCGCGAATTCAACCTACGTGTAGATTTACATACCCCCCTCTTCTCGGCTAGTGTATCTGAGGTAACAACCGCAGTTCCCGCCTTCATTAGTGAATCCCACATATCCTGTGGAGCTGGTGATGCTTGGAACGCTGGTAATATCTATTGCACTCTTCATGAACTACCTGATAACGACCGATTGGTGTTTGCAAATGCGTTAGCCACACTCTATGTATCATCTGCACAAGCCGAACATCCGTCAAGGTCGGAGATTATATCATTTCTACAAGCGTTGCCACCAGTTTCAGTCTCTGCGAGCAAGCTACTTAAATCGGAATTACATAAAGAATAACGTATTTGCCGGTCTTAGAAGGATGAAGCAGTGGAACTGGAGCGAGTATTAACCAAACTGAAATTCGATGAGGATGTTAGTGGTTTTGCTCTCGTAACAAATGATGGTGCACCATTTCTATCATTTGGTCTCCCTGAAGCTGTATTACCCCAGATAAAAGGAACATTGGCAATTCATGCCGATTCTCTTAAACTCATGAACGTCATGACTGGAGCTGGCACAGTTGTACTTGCAAGAATAGATTTGAATTGGGTACTTGCTGTTCTATTTGTACCAGAATTGAATCTTGGATCTGCATTACAGAGAACAAAAGATGTCATTGACCTCATGGATCAAGTCGATTTGCCTCCTCCTCCTGATATTTCAACACAAATCTCGGATACGTTAGAAGAAGTCCCTGAGATTAAAGACTCTATTATAAGTCAGGTAGAAACGCATGAGGAATATCCTGTTCGTGATGATGTCGTCGTCCGCCACGGATGCATCATTCATAAAGGTAAGAGGTATGATGAGGCACTTAGAATCGAGTCGCAGTTGTATATGGAACTGAAAAGCCATTATTCCAATACTGGGCTCGATATTTTAATGATGATCAATGATAAGAGAAGTTCATCTAAGATTGCTGAAGAGGTTGGTAAGAATCTGGACCAAGTTATTGCAGTGCTTCAATGGTGCTACAACTACCACCTCATTGATGCAGAATGTCCTGAGGGCCAAGATCCAGGTACAAGGGAGATTGTAGAAGTTCCGCTATATGAGGGTGAACTCGCTAAGGCAAAGAAGGAAGATCGTGATGTCTTGGCTTTGTGTGATGGCACAAGGACAGTTCACGAGATTGCAGATATTTTGGGTATTCTTTACTTCAAAGCGTTGCAAAGCATAGTTCCATATCGTGGCAAGACTCTCAAAATGATCCGGCATACAAAGAATTAATCCGAGGAACGAAAAATATGGGAATCAAAGGAAAACTAGCATGGGCTCTTAAAATAGATAAAGTCTCTAAACCTCTGTTTCAGGCTATCTATAGAGAGATGATGAATCAACTAATGGCTTCAAGCGATAGTGTTCAGGAGATAAACCAGAAAATCAAGGATATTGGTTTTAAGGTGGGAGAACACCTGTTACTAGACTATGCTGAAAAAATCAAAGAACATGCGGCCGAATTTCATGAATTCGGTTCAACACTTCAGCTAGCATACAAGGTAAATTCAGGTCAGGATTTCAGTGATGTATGGGTGAGTGACGACAGAACAACTCTCAAGTTCACAGACGCTGATTGTCCAATTTGCGAAGGTGTAGTCATAACGGATATGCCCGGACTTCAATATTGTAATCTAATTAGTGGGGTTTTTCAGGCTGTTCTTGACCTTCGCGGATTCACTGGACAAACATACCAGGAATCCTGTAAAGCGCTTGGTGATAAGGAGTGCGTATGGACTATCAAGAGAATCTGAAACTAAATCCGAGTAGAGGGATAATGCATAAAGATAATTAGCATTCATTCCTCTATTAGAGTGTTTGAGCACGCCTATGAGTTGCTCTAATACTAGTGATATCCAAGGAGCGCCAAGAAATTGGGACAAGCAATCGGTGCATTATTCGGGTTACTGACTACATTTCTACTGACATTTGTAATCCTTATGTTTGGAGCTTTCATTCCTGCTGACGTCGTTAGTACTACAATAGTATCGAATTTTCTAGGTTATAACGACCTCGAGATTAAGTTAGCAATTGTTGGAAGCCTTTTGTATCCTCCCTATCTGGGTGATATTCTTCCATATGCGGTATCCCAAAGCACTGTGCTGATGGCTGTCGCGTGGGGTACTGGAGGCCTTGTTGCGGGACTTCTCTCACGTGATATTGTTCAAGGGATTTTCGCAGCACTCTTTGCGGTCATAATTGGAGCTTTGCTAACATGGCTGATAGTTTTCATTGTAGGTACAGAAGACCTCACTGCAATCTTTAGTTCACTCTCGCTACGTCTCATGCAAGACACATTGATGGGTGCTCTATATCCAGGAATTGCCGCTGTTATTGGAGGTATATTGGGTGGAGGTATCACTAGAGAGAGGTGACATTCTCCTCTCTTAGTTTCTCTCCGCATTCGGAGCAGATTAATGGATTTGATTTGAAAATCGCTCCACATGGGCATTTTGTTTCGATTTTAATAGGTTGAGGTTGTTCTTTTTCCGATTGTATCTTCGACAGCAATATCCAAACAGGAATAGCTGCAGGAAGAGTTAGCGGTATCATAATTAGAGCACAAACAACGTGTAATAAAATTCCTACATTTCGTAGTGCCTGATCGGTGGTCCATAGGGCTGGATCAAGAATGAAAATGGATGCAAGTGACACAATTGAAACAATTAATGCAAACCATAATGCAGTACGTAATGTATTCCACTTTGATGATGCAGAGAGTCCCCCAAAAATACCTACTATAATCCAAATGAGAACGAATTGAATAATATACTCCGAGTCTGTTATTAGAATTGCTGGATGTAACAATTCACTTCCAAATAATATTAGACTAAACCATTGAAAATTGGATGGATACAAGGGATTTGTGATCACAATAAGATTCACAGCAAGAATGCATCCAGCAACGAATCCAATAATCCCACCTAGTATATTTTTCATGTTTTTTCCTCATCCAAATTTCTTGTCATTGGGATATCATTATCCTCTTAATCGTATTCATAGCTGTTCATATATTACATCGATTCAAGTAGCTGATGAATATAAGTGCAACACCACAATGCTTTTCAGACTACTTTCGCTTCCTAACATGGCCGTACAAGTTTACATTGACAGATAGAGGCAACGAGGTATATAACAGTGTCAACAGATCTTGAAAGAGCATTATCAAAACTCAGATTCGATGATCAAGTAATTGGCTATTCACTCATGACAAAAGCAGGTAGACCTTTTGTTAGTTTTGCTTTTCCTGATGATTTATTTCCGCGTGTAAGAGACAGCATAGGCCTCTATAAGACCGATTTACGACTTATGACAATCGATACTGAGAAAGGATTGGTTGTATTATCGCCCGTAGATGAGAATTGGATTCTCACAGTTCTCTACGTACCCGAGCTTCAATTGGGGTTAGCTATCGCAAAAACGAAAAATGTTCTTCGTTTGCTTGAGGGAATAGAACTACCTCCACCACCTGAAGAGTTTGAAGAATCCGCAGAAACGAATCTTCAAGTTCTTGAGAGTATCGCCATCAAAGCAGCCTCAACTGAATCCGAACCAGTTGCGGACACGACTGAAATCCCAGTTATTGCCATCGAGCCTGTACCAGAAAAAAAGCAGCTAACTGCTGCTGACTTCAATGTTCTTCCATCAACCATCCCAAAGAGAGGTACTGAGTATTCTACTACTCTATCTCTGGAATCTGATTTGTACCAAAAAATGAAAACAGAATATCGTAACTTCGGGTTTGATGTGTTGATGCTGGTCAATGGGGAATTAAATGTTGAACAAATTGCTGATTCAATGTTTCAATCCACTGATCGAGTCACTGATCTTTTAAAATGGGCTGCAATTCAAGGCATTGTTGAGGTGCCAATCACTGAAGTTCAAGCAGACGTTGCTGTAGCATCAACATCGGTAGGACGATTCGTGAAGTGTCCCCGTTTCGAGGGTGATATAACAAAAATCGACGATGATCATGCAACTATCATCAAGCTTTGTGATGGGACGAGGACCACTACAGAAATTTCCAAGGCAGCAGGTGTACCGGAGTCTAAGGTTATACAACTCTTAGCTCGGTATAGAAAAGATGGTATGAAGATGATTGGTAAGTCGGTATAATTGATTAAAATTCTGGAGAACTGATATAATGGTAAAAATCGATAACCCATTATTTCTTAGTCTATATGCTCAGACTGTTGAGAAGATTCTTGATGAAACTGGAAATATAGATGAAGCAAATCAAAGATTGAGGGACTTGGGTCGATCACTTGGTCAACATCTCTTTCTTACCACCGAAATTGCTACCAAGACCAAGGATACAATCCAGACGCGTGAGGATGTAGCCAAACTGATAGAAATAACATTCAGAACACTATTTGATAGGAAGCCCTCAGAACTAGACATGGAATCGGCGCGTGGTTCTGTTAGAGTTGCTGACAAAGACTGTGTATTTTGTCAAGAGGTAAACCTTGAAGGGATGAGAGGTTTCGGATATTGTGAAGCCTTTAGTGGAATTCTCGAAGCTCTTCTTGAGTACAAGGGAGTTGACTCCAAAGTGTTTCAAGAACTGAGTAAAGCCACAGGCGCAGAATCATGTGTATGGAATGTAAGGCTCTCCTAATGTAATATTATCCTTCAAATGTAACAAATTCCTACCTACACACACAAAGCACTTAACTTCGGTTTTATCGAAGTGAGATTAATGGAGAGTCCACGATGTCAAAACAGGAACCAATAGAATGGTGGGCCGGTAGACTGAAAGAACGTGATTTAATGCGTGCGTTCTTCAGTAAAACCTGGAATAAAATAGGAAGCCGCATCGCAGTAATGTTTCCCGATCGTGTTATGGACCTCTATTATAGCGCGGGACGATTGGCTGGATTAGAAACACAACGTGAATACTTCAGAGTGGGAAAGCAGAAACCCCCTGGGGACTTCAAAGGAATTGTAGAATTCATTAAGCTGACATTGGAAGTATTGATTATTCCTTTCGGTGATGTGAAAATATCCAAGCTCTACAAATTGTGGTTAGATGAGGAAGCCATTATCGAAATAAATGATAATCCATATGCTTCAGGATATGAGAGTGAGGAACCATCCTGTTATTTTCTTAAAGGGTTCATTGAGGCTGTCTTGGAGTACCTCACTGATTTCAACCGGATTGAGTATGAGAAGCTCATCGTCATTGAAGAAACTTGTATGTCTTCAGGAAACCAATCTTGCACATTCAAGATAACTCTCACATACCCTGCCCGTGGTTGATTTTAGTACGATGTTTCTACAAACATAGGCCTTAATTAGCAAATGAGCTAGATTCTAGGTGGTGTAAACAGTGGTCTCAAGTAGACTAAAGACCATAACTATGACATTTGCAGTAGCATTGATGATGACAGGGCTTGTAAGTGTGATTCTTTTGGGGACACAGCCTGGCAATGCGGAGATGATATTACAGGATATCAGCATTCCTGTAACTAAAGATGCAGGATTTCAGAATTATTCATTATCCATGAGCTCAGTTAGTGGTGGGACTCTTGTTCTATTTACACCAAATAATCTCGGTACAATGACTACATATGGACTATTTGTCATAGCAATAGGAACTATATCCTTGGACAGGAGGGACCAAGAGAGATCAAAGTCTCTGAGAGAACAGATACATGATTGGATCTCTGAAAATCCTGGTGTACATCTGAGAGAAATCCAACGATGCATCGGATGTGCAATGGGTGCACTTCAATATCATATACACCAACTTGTAGATGATGGATATATAATCTCGATAAAGAATGGAAACACTAAACATTTCTTCAAATCAGGATTCTCAGAAGACGGACAAGTGTTACTACTCACTGCGATAATGCGGAATCCCACAGTTCAATCAATTATATCAAAATGTTCATCGAATGATAGAATAACTCAGGCCGAACTGAGTAGAAGTCTTTCTCTCGATAAGAGTCTGGTCTCATACTATATCAGTCATCTTTTGAAAGCTGATATCCTTGAAACCATTCGAGTATTTGGGAGAGAGAAACCGTTGGTTCTAAACGAATGGGCATCAACAACAATCATAGGGTTGGGTCTTCTAGCTCAATAGTACAAGCTTTGCCCAACCTCTATCCTTATTTTCAAACGAATTTGTTTTCAGTGTATTGATAAATACCAGAATGGTATCTGGGAGGTCAACATCAATGGCAGAAGAATCATTCCTTGGCTCACGTGAAGACCATGAAGACATCGAGGATATTGAAGGTCTTGACGATGTGGATTATGCAGTACGATTAGAAAACGTTTCAAGAATATACAAAATTGGGAAACGGGAGATACATGCATTAAATGATATCACTCTTGATATCAGACCTGGTGAGTTCATTGTCGTTTCAGGCCATTCTGGATCTGGAAAATCTACTCTATTGAATCTCATAGGTTGTATAGATTATGCAACATCAGGTAGAGTTCGTGTTATGGATGTACCAATAGAAGACTATGATGAATCCTTTAGAGCTACATTTCGGTTGACAAACACAGGCTTCATCTTCCAGAGTTACAATCTAATTTCTACTCTTACTGCACTTGAGAATGTAATGTTTCCAATGCAGCTCTCAGATAAGACTGAATCCGAGTTGGAAGCAGACGCCTTTGAGTTGCTTACCAAAGTGGGATTAGAAGAACGTGCAGATCATCTACCTTGGCAGCTCAGCTCAGGTGAGCAACAGCGGGTGGCAATTGCGCGTGCAATGGCAAACCATCCGTCTATTATTCTAGCCGATGAACCCACTGCTAATCTTGATGAAGAGAGTGCAGAAATGGTTCGTACACTCCTACTTGAATTTAAAGAAGCAGGGAAGACCTTGATTATAATGACTCATGATTTAGAAATCATAAACCTTCCTAACACACGACATATGAAAATGTCAAAGGGAGTTCTGATTGGAAATGACTGATCAAGACTATGCATCAAAAGATCTGAAACGACGCCCACGCAAGAGTTTCTTAGTCTTACTCTCACTTTCTACAGTCATTGCTGCAACAACATTCCTATTTCTTTTCTCTAATACTCTCTTAGATGTGAGTCTTTTCATAACATCATCTGGTCCATTGTCATCATTAGCTATCTTCTATGAGTCCTTCATATGGGCAATTCTTCTCCTATCAACTGTCTTGGGTCTAGTTGTAGTTTCAAGTACGATATCCCTTGAGATGACTAGTCGAAGAAGAGATATCGCTCTGATGAAATCAATCGGGACGACTACCGATAGGCTTTATGATCACTTCATCGCGCAAGCATTAATCTTGCTTCTTGGAGGCTTGGTTATTGGAGTTGCAATTGGTACCGTAATTCATATGTTGGGGCTTCTCTGGTTATCATCACTTCTTGTGGATCTCTCATTCACTTTCGTCTTTCCTTGGTTACAAATAGGAGTTATCAGTTTAATCTACCTCATAGCTGGTTATTTTGCTGCACAGAAACCCGTATTTGATACCATAAACGAATCCCCCATAAAATCTCTTAACCCTGATGTTGGAATGAAAATAAGCCGGAGTGGATTTTTTGATAGTTTTGGTCTTTACGTTCGAATAGCCACAAGAGCAACAGGACGACGCATTCAGGGCACTCGGCGCACAATGTTATCTATCTTCTTGAGCATTGTATTAGCATCAATCCTTCTTATTGGAGGTGGTATCGTTGAAACTACAACGAATACCTATCTTACTCGCGCCATGGGGTCCAACATTATTGCTATAGGAAACCCTGATCTCATTGACCAATACTATGGTGCCTATTCGCTTAACGGTGAGAACGTGAATAGTTCTTTTGATTTCTTGGATTCAGAAGACATCCTACCAGCAACCCTCATTGAGGATATTGCTTCACGAAATATTGTCGCACAATACGAACAACGTCTTGTGGACTATACTTCTGTGGAGGAACTACCTGCAATAATATGGATTGAAGATCCCGTAAATCCCGAAGAAGGTTATTACACATCAGTAGGCGGACATAGAACAACCCCCACCCTGATTGTTGGTGTAGATATGCGTAACTCCATTTCTGATTGGTACTATGAAGGGACTTCATTGACAAATGAGCTTGATGCATGGATTGGTGGGCAACTAGCAAGTGATATCTTTGATGATCCACTTATTCAAAAAATGGAAGTATATGGCGTATCTCTTAATGTTTCAAGAATCGCATTTGATGTTTTAAACAGTGGAAATCTAGCTATCACAAGCTATGTTACTATGAGAACTGCTCTTGGGGTTGATGGTCCAAATCTTCTACTAGTGCAATTAGAAGAGTATAGCTCTTTCAATATCCAGCAGATTAAATCTATTGTTGATTCTAGTGGTCTAAATCTTGCTGTGTTTGAACAGCAGGACCTATTGGAACAAAATCAAGTAGTTGTAGCATCACTTTGGGCACTTCTGCTACCTCTACCTGTAATGGCCCTAGTCAGCGCATTTCTCGGATTGATGAACTATCTACTCGTTTCAGTCTTTGGCCGATTCAATGATTATGTAATAATGCGTTCAATAGGTGCAAAACCGTCGTTCATTGCAAAATGTATGATTACTGAAGGTGTTGATATGGGTACAAGGGCTGGCATTCCTGCGATCATTGTTGGAACAATATTCAGTGCATTTCTGTTAGTCCCCGAAGCAGCACTTCCGTCCATTCTATTCCTTCCTGTGACAATTATGGCTATGATTCTTATAATGCTCGGAGTTGTTATACTTGCAGCTGTACCTGTCTATCTGATTTTCTCAAGTAAATCGGATTTACGTGTATCAGAATTTCAAATCTAAATACGGTAAGCTTCATTAGAGACGGCAGGGTTGCTGTTTCGTGTGAAGAGAATGCCTGAAGAAACCACTGAAGATGAATTCTCAATTCATTGGATTCGAGATGTAGTTGATAGAGTACTAGAACGTGAACCTGATGAATATCTAGTCGTAACTGGAAAGAGCATGAGCGGTAGTGTACATATTGGTTTCATGAAAGAAATCATTATAGCTGATACCATCAAGCGGGAACTTCAGGCAATGGGACAACAAGCAAAGACAGTGTTTATTGCAGATGATTACGATCCAATACGTTCCTTCCCACCAAGTATGAACCTCTCTCCTGAAGAATGGATGGGTGTTCCATATTCTGATGCACCTGATCCATCTGGGTGTTGTGACAATTTAGGTGCGCATTATACGAATGAACTAATTGAAACATTTCCAGATTTTGGAGTGGACCCTGAGATTGTATCACAGTCAAAACTCTACAAGACAAAAGAGATGCTCGATGCTGTTCGTATTTGTTTAAACCATACAGAAACAATCAGAGAGATTCTGATTGAATATGTGGCTCGCGACTTCGATGATACGCAGAAAGCTGAATACATCAATTCGATGAAGGACTGGTATCCTGCTTCGGTAATATGTCCAATTTGTGGGCGGCTACAGTCTGGTGGTAAGGGCTCTATAGTACCAAACCGAGTAACAGCGTATAATGTGGAGAGTGAAGAGGTTTCTTACGAGTGTGCACACTGTGGACATACTGAAACTACACATCTGGATAAACTCAGATTGAAACTATCTTGGAGAGTGGATTGGCCTGCGAAATGGTATGTAATGAAAACCACATGTGAACCAGCTGGTAAGGATCACTCTGTAAAAGGTGGTTCCTATGATACTGGTCTAGAGATATCTAGACGTGTCTTTGGTTGGTCTGGACCAGTTAAGGTGCCTTTTGAGTGGGTTCGTTTTGGGGGCCACGATATGGGTACGTCCAAAGGAGTTGTCTTTACTCCACGAGCATGGTTGAATGTTGCACCGCCCGAGTTGTTCAGATATATGGTACTTAGAACAGACCTCGAACGAGCAAACAATATCCAAACAGATTTAATTCCGGATTTAGTTGACATCTATGAAACATTTGAACGGACTTACTATGGACTTGATGATGTTGATAATGCAACACAGGAACTAACAAGATTGCTCTATCCATTGACTGTAGTCCGTCCAGTGAGTGATGAATACATTCCCAAACTATCCTTTAAATTCGCAGTAGTGACATCACAGCTCCAAGGGATTTTGAATAGAGATGAAATTTTGGAACGCTGTTATGACGTCCTGAAAAAGCAATATAATCTGACTGAGGTTACGTCTGAAGCAAAGGCATTGATACCTAAAAGATTAGAGAGATCTTTAGGTTGGGCCAAGGAATTTGGTAGTGAACAGGATACAGTCGAAGTTCCGGAAACTGTCCCTGCTGATATTCTCTCGACATTTACAGACAAGGACCGGCTGTTTTTATCAAAACTAGTTGAAACCCTTCGAATCGAGTCACTAGATGAGGATGGTATTCAATCATCCATCTTCAATATTGCTAGGGATATCGGTATCAAGCCAAAACGGGCATTCCAGGTGTTATATAACATCCTTATCTCAAGGAAATCTGGACCTCGACTAGGTCCATTCATTATCACTCTTGGTACTGATTGGGTGGTTGATCGAATCTCAAGTATTTTGTAGCTTGATGACCATGTTTATTAGACCTACCAATTTCGCTCGGCAAGCCACATAGGAACTGTGAATGAAATGTTGGGAAAATTCAGAGAGCAATATCAGAAGATGATGGCACCAGTAGGAAAGGTACTGGCTAGAACTGGATTCACACCAAATATGATCACAGGCCTTACTTTAATTGTGGCTATCTTAACTGCTTACATCTTCGCTATAGGACAGTTACTAATTGGGCTCTTTACTATGATTCTAACAGTAGTACTTGACATGTTCGACGGTGCAGTAGCAAGAGCAGCAAATCTTGCTTCACCATTTGGTGCAACATTCGACCATACCTTGGATAGATACGCAGAATTCTTCTTCATGTTGGGATTGATGTTGGGTCCACTTGGTGCAACCGAAACTTACGTCCACTGGTTTTGGGGATATTTCACACTTTTCGGAATGATAATGGCTAGTTTTGCACGTGCAAAAGCGGAATCTGTTGGTGGCATGGAAAATTGCGCTGTTGGTATTGCAGAGCGACAAGAGAAGCTCATCCTTACGATAATCGGTATCCTTCTCTTGGGTATTCCCACTACAAACATTTGGTTGGATTTCTTGAACCTGATATCTGCAGATTTAGCAACTTTCTTTGTGAGTATTGGAATCTATAACATTTTGATTGTATTCACAATTATTGCAGGTATTTTATCTCATATCACAGTAGCACAACGTTTAGCTTATGCCAACAAGATGATACCCCGCCTACAAGTGACTAAGGAATAAAACAATCATTAATCTGTAAGATCGAACACCAATTCAAGTGTTTTATGAATAAATTGTTTTGCCTCACTCATGGCTTCTTTGCCTTTCTCCGTTATCGCATAGTACTTCCTGGGAGAATCACTGCCTTGTTGCTCTTCAATTAGACCATCATTTCGTAGTCGGTATATTATCGCATAACCACTCACAGTTGCAGGTTTAAACCCAAACCTTTCAATGATTAGTTGTTTTATCTCGTATCCGTAGTGTGGTCTTTCCTGTAATAATCTCAGAATATAGATCCATAACATGTCCTTTGTTAGATTCTTGTTCAATCTATGGACGGCTTTTGATGTTCTTTCATCATCTTCTACAGACATTAGGTAATCAACCTCTCAAGTTGGGCTATAACCAATGCTATGCAGTGGCTACCTAGATAGCTCGTATCTCCAAGTGACATAGAAGGAATCTGGTATTTCTTGATTACTTCATATGCGTATGAATCGAAACCTCGATTGTTTCCTAACATAAAACTGTTCTGAGAGTGAGAAATCCTGTTTAAAATCCCCTTGAAACTAACTCCTTCCTCATCCATGACCCAAATATCTGAGATCCTTCGTATCCGCTTCACTAAGGTATCCAGATTCTCATAAGTCTTTGAGATAAATGGACATGATCCCTCTTGAAGTACATTCGATATTTCTTTAGCCCATCCAACCTCCCCTAGTGGCATGTCTTTATGAGATGTGAAAGTGAGAGAAAGTTCGTTACTAAGAATAGCTACAATCTCCAAGGTATTGTTATTCAAGATATTAGGACCCCATTTAAAACAAGCATCTAGACATCTACAAAGAATGTCAATACGCTTTCCGGAACCTGGAAGGTCTTTTAGAATGAACTTGCCAGATGTAGGTAAATTTGGAAATATCAAGATGAATCGGATAAGGTTTGATTGTCGCGGCATTTAGAGAACCAGCTATGGTGGTTACAAGGCAATAAATTGAAAATCCAAGATGAATTCTAACATTGTCTGTTTGAAATTAACGTCTATCTCGTCTTTCTGATGCTTGTCGAATCTGGACTCTGCCAGAGTGGACTGCACAACTAACGCAATAATATTGAGTCAGACGTCGCGAATGGATAAATGAACCTTGTTGCCTGAGTTCTCTTGCTAATTGTGGATCAACAGGTGAAACTCGTTTTGTGAATTTCTTGGCCTTATCAGCTGGAACCATTGAGCCACATCTGGAGCACTGTACTGATCCTGTCTTTCCGGACTTGCTTCGTCCACCAGACTTTCTTTTCTTTGCCACTTAATCTTGCCACCTTATCGGTTGGACTGGCCAACTCGGGTACGCTTAAAACATTGTTCATGAGTGAGTTAAAAACTACCAATATGTGTTGACTGTTTCAAAAACGCGAGCAATAGCCTCATGATTTGCATCTATAATTGGTTCAGGTGTAACTCTCTCTATTTGATCTTCCATCACTTGAAGTGGTTTTCCAAGGAGGCCGTCCATACTCGCTTCTATTGATGGTCCTATCATTAGAGGATTATAACCTCCCTCCAATATCCAGAATGAGCCTTTCGCTTTTGTTGACTCGACGAGGGAACGTACGGTTTTTCCAATATACCAGAAGGTTGTCGTATCTACAGCCATATTTCCCACAGGATCTGCATAATGGGCATCGTATCCTGCTGAGATGGCAATTACTTCTGGATCGAAGCTTTTTACTGATGGAATCACAATTTCATCAATGGCCGCCTTATATGATTCATCTGGAGCTCCATCAACAAGCGGTATATTGATGTTAGTCCCCTCTCCTTCACCATGACCTATCTCCTCGTAGTGTCCTTGTCCGAAGTTTTCATAATCATACTCATGAAGTGATATGTATTGCACATTCGGATTTGAGTAGAAAATCTCTGCAGTACCATTCCCAAAATGATCATCGAAATCGATAATTGATACTTTCTCCACACCCAGATGTCTTCTAGCAAATTCAACTGCAATTGCAATATTGTTGAAATAACAGAGCCCCATTGGGTTTGATGTTGATGCATGATGACCTGGGGGGCGCATTAAGGTGAATGTGTTGATTTCCTTACCTTTTACGACTGACTCGACCGCTTGTAACGCACCTCCAACTGTGTAAATTGCTGAACGCATAAGGTCCGGGCTTGCATATGCTGCATCTCCTACCTCACCGCTACCCAACTCTGACATCAGTTTAACTGAGTCCAGAAGATATGGGGAATGAACAAGCAAGATATCCTCCTCTCTTGCCTTTCTCGCTTGAATCAATGTTTCTTCAGTAATCATGCCCTTTCTTCGAAGGTGTTTCTCCGCCATTTGAACTCGTAGTGCACTATCAAATGACTCCAGATTCGGTTTCGGAAATGGTTGATAGTGAAGTAGAGATTTTTCGCTCAAAATGAATTTTAGATTATTTATTTTCATGACAATCACCACATATCATTAAGTGACTCCTTAAGTTGCGCCCATTCCTGAGGTCTGAATTCGGTTTCAATCTGAAGGATATATCGTGTTAATATGTTGAGGATTTTAAGGGAAGTATCATCATTCTTAATTCTTGATATTCCTTGAATTGGGTTTTCTTTCAGAATGCTTTCAATCATCTTGTTAGGATCCACCCATTCCCTTCTTCTAGTAACCCAATAATAACCATCTCTTTCAAATACTGAATCATGTGACTGTTTGAAACTCTCAACTGCATCAACCAAATTGGAGGGAGGTCCTTTTTGGTCATAATATTGAGATATCTCTGCTTTTTCAAATAGGAACCCGAGTGTGAAAATATCTCTATCAAGCATAACTTCTGTGATTATTCTGCCAAATCGTGTTTCTCCGGTTGATTCTTTTTCAAGTTTATATCTTATTTTTCTCGCTAAACTTTGTAATTTGTCACGTAGAATTGTATAATGCTTGAGACCATCATCAGCGAATACAAATGATGAAGTATATGGAACAAGAGCCTCTGGAAGGGGATATTTTGGAATTGGTTGCTCAAGAATCAATTCTTTGGCATGTTTAAGGTCTCTATTACTTATTCTCTGAAGAAGTTCTTGTGCTCTATGTCTTGTCCATTGGTATGCGCGTAGGTCAATACTTGATGCAACATTTCTATTTGTATCCGTGGGGTCAATTATGAATATCTCATTATCTTGGAATTTGATTGTCTGGTTCAAGTCCTTCTGTGTTCGTCGCTTAGAATCAAGAGGCTTCGTGTTGAGATCTATCAAAATCTGGAGTGCTTCGTTGAAATCATCCGATTGTAATGTAATTATCTCAAGGGAATATCCCGGGAATCCCATCCATCCAATTGTTGGCATGTCGCCATAAGTGTAACAAGCTCTTACGAAAGATTTCAGAATCCGTGCATCATCTCTCTTTTTTGAGTCTATTCTACCACTTACATATCTTGAGTGATGGACAGTCCTATCTACTGCAGTAATAGGACCGTTAGTTCTTAGTTCATCATCTGAAATATCAAAACATCCCACAATGTCAACATCAATATTCTTTATGTTCATAGACAAATAGGGGTGTTGAGAATATGTCTTCTGAATGTTTTCACATTTTAGTCGATTAGCCACTTCTATAAACCACGAATCTACTAATTCACTGAAGAGACTATCAATCGTCTTCCTACGTTCTTTTATTGGTTGATGTAAAATTTCGTTATACGATTGTGGACGCAATGCAACAAAAATATCAATATCTGCAGCATTCCTCAACTGGGTCTGTTTCATTCCTGTGGAACCTTGAGCCTCAATAAACGAATAGTCCTGTTCTATCTCGTTGGCTCTATCAATCAATTCTTTTGTTACTTTCTCAATGATGGATTGCTGAGTTTCAATCTCGTACTGAGTTGGTTTGATAAGAGATAAAATCACCTCCCTCAGATCATTGAGAATCTCTTCCATCATTCATCACATCAATGATTGTATATATTTACTAAGATATCTTGTCTCCCCTCAGCCTTAAATCCATGTCATTGATGGTTTACTTGGATAAATCGAGGTAACACCTGTGCAATCGCTGATACCAATTGTAATTACAATATTAAGAAAGGATGAAAAGTATCTCTTCATCAAGCGTTCAAAACCTCCGTACGAGAATCTCTGGAGTCTAGTAGGAGGAAAGCTGGAAGTAGGAGAGCACGTTACTAAAGCGGCTGTTCGTGAGGTAAAAGAAGAAACAGGTGCCGAACAAATTTTAAACTATGATATTCGTGGTTTTGTGTCAGAACGCCTTGTTGATACAAAAGACAATCTGATTGCTCACTTCTTGATTTATGTTGGTTATGCAGAGATTGGATTCTTTAAAGGTTCACATCGAGAGGGCGAACTCGCATTATTCACCTATGATGAGATCGGGGATAGGTCTGATCAGTTTCTACCCTCTGATCTAGAAATGTTCTCGCAATTTCATAAACTTCCATTGGAACATATATTCTTTGAAGCAGAATTAGTCAGTGATGATGGTTATCATCTGAAGTATTTCAGAAGGTCTTAGATTGAAGATTGGAGATATCGAGATTACACCGTTAGCAGCTGAAAGCATGGGTGTTCGCTCTCTCTGTACAAAAATAACAACCCCGAATGTGAATATTCTCTTTGACCCTTCTGCAGCACTTGCGATGAGATTTAGACTTGAACCACACCCGATGGAATATCGTATTCTTCTAAAAACTCTGGAAAGGATCTTTGTGGCTGCAAGAAACGCAGACATTCTATCATTCTCGCATTACCACTTTGACCATATACGACCGGGATTCACTAATTTTCGATACAACTTCAGTTCCTTAGAAGAATTACAAAGAATGGTTGAAGGAAAACACGTTATCGCAAAAGATTTCCGTGAGAATATCAATCCATCACAGCGTCGTCGAGGTTTTTATTTCGAGAAGGACATAAAGGAATCTGCTGATAGAATCCAATGGGCCGATAATCTTCAGCTGAAATTCGATGATACAACTATAACATATTCTGCACCTCTTCCCCATGGTGCCGAGGGTTCCAGATTAGGTTTTATTGTTGCTACAACAGTGGAGTACTCAGAAAACAAGGTGGTTTTTTGTCCCGACGTTCAAGGTCCTATAGTTGAGGATACCTTGAAATATCTACTAGGAATAAATCCTGATCTACTCATCATTGGTGGCCCACCTCTTTACATAAGTCAATTTCCAGTTTCCGATCAACACAAAGCTCTCGCTTCTCTCACATTACTTGTGCAATGCATTCCGGTGGTTGTGGTTGATCATCACTTGATGCGGTCTGAGAACTGGGAAGTATGGTTAAATCCGGTTTACAAACAAGCTTCTGAGAGTAATAATCGGTTACTTACTATGGCTGAACTCAAGGAGGATATCAATCAGTGTCTAGAAGCAAATCGACAACACCTATACAGTGATTTTCCTCCTGGGGACGATTTTATGAATTGGATACGGAGCACTGACGAATATAAGATGCAAAACAAACCGCCTCTCAAATAGTGGAGATTAAGTATTGATACCAATGTACTACAAAGTGTAATATGAAATATTTCTGGATTTTTAATAGGATACAATTGCCATATGGGTTGATGAGATACCCACAGCAAAGTATCTAATACAAATTCGAGAAATAAATGTGAAACTAAACCACATTTAATATCGTTATATACGTTGGAATAGGATTGAACACAATGATGGTTGGAAGCGAGAAGAAAAAGTCTTCTGATGATGAAGGTAACTCCACACGTGACCTTCTAGATCGCTTCAAGAGTGCCATATCCGAAGCCAATGAACTTCTAGTTGATGAGAAATTCCAACAAGCTATGGCATTGTATTTCGATGCGAGTCAATCTGCCGACGAGATGTGTGAAAGATTTTTCACATTATTGATGAAAACCGCTCCCAGCAATGCACACCGTACTCTATTGGTCGAAGTTCTAAGCTGGAGAATCAGATATTTTACTGCACAGTATGATTACCACCTTTCTGTAGCTCAAACTCTTACAGGACTGCCTCGAGAAGAATGGATTGCTCGCTCCGAAACCATTCTCATTCTTTCACAGACACTTGTTGATAAATTGCTTCCAACTCTTACCAACGTCGATGATCCAGCCATCCAGCATCGTGTTAGAGACCTATTAGCCGATTGGGTGAATGGAGTCCGAAAATTAGTTGAAAACCTGACCAATTGGGGGATGGCAAGCTCACAGGCAGCACGAGTTCTTGAATGGGCAATCGATAATGGTCTAGAACAGTGATTTAGTCCTTTTCTGAAGATTCTATAAAAGATATTGCAACTTCAGTATCTGCCAATTGGAAATGACTATCCACATAACAAACGAGATAATGGTCTTTATGTTTGATGACAATGGGTGCCGGAAAGCGTTTGACTGTCTTGAGGGCTTCCTCTGGAACTTTCCAGTAGATTGTTTCTTTGCAGACTGGGCATTGAAGCCACTTAAGTCCTTCAGCCATCAACAGCACCTGTTTATAGTGGACGCATGCATTCTCTCGTGTTGGCAATCGTACTAAAAACGTTTGTGCAGATAAGCCTGCCTCGTGTTCCTATCATTTAAGACCTCAACTTTTATTTTTCATCAAGATCCATGTCCCATGCTCCTGGATCTTCCAAGTCTCTACTTAGTATCGGTCCTTTTCGGAGGGAAAGTGAATCAATATCCACTCTGTCAGTATCGACAACCAATTCTTCAGTATCCTCATCCAAGTATGCAGGAATAAGACCCTCCGAAATTCCACGTCGAACAAAGCTCTTAACCCGTGATTTCTCTATACCTGTACTTTTAGAAAGACTAGCAATTGTGGCTGCAGCTTCTGACTCTAAAGTAGTTCTCACAAATCCTGCGAAAAGAAGAATAAAGTAGTGTCTAACTCTTCTGATACGGTTTTTATCTTCCGCACCTACAAATATGTCCTCAATTCCCTCGTATGCTTCACCAAATTGAAATTCAGAAAGCAGTGATGCAACAATTGCCAACTCCTTGGATTCACCATGCGTTGTTTTGAGTGCTGCATCGATAAGCTGTCTTCCTAAATCCAGGTCACCTCCAAGTATCGAACAAAATGCGCCGTCAACAAATCTTACAGGATTCTTCTCTTCTTCTGCTGCAAGAACATACGCCTCAGCAGCAATCTGACAGTTAAGCTCGAATTTTTCGAATTCACCTTGTTTTATCCATGCATATCCTGCTTCAATGAGAAAGTTGGCACCTCTAGAGTACTGATATACTAGCATAGCATGCTCATACGCTCTATCATAATCATTGGCTGCTTTCTTGTATGATTCCCATCTCTTCCAGCAATCTGCAGCTGTGCCGAAAAGATTCATTGCATCCCAGTTCTTTCCTTCTTTTGCACACTCCTCCGCCCTTTCTTCTAATGTTATACAATCAGAGGATGTCAATTGGAAAGCACTCCTAAGAATGTATTATTGACTCTATTGATTCTTCTTAAACATGGTTGTATGGTGTAGCAGATGAGTCTATCAGTTGATATGAGAGTTCAATAATTTCCTCCAAGTAAAGCATCTTGAGCTGCATTTCTTTGAAGAAATTGCATTGATTCTACTTCATATAATAATGCAATGAAAAAGAGAGAATGGGTGAGCGAAATCTACGCTCACCTGTCAGATGTGATTCTACCATCCTTCATTCTAAGAACTCGCTTTGCAAATTTGGTGAGTTCTTCATTGTGAGTGACAAGAACAACGGTCATCTTGCGGTCTCTATTTAGATTTGCTATGATTTTCAAGATGCTCTCGCCAGTCTTCGAATCTAAATTCCCTGTAGGCTCATCACAAAATAGAATCGGTGGGTCGTTTACCAAAGCACGTGCTATTGCAACGCGTTGTTGTTCACCACCAGACAGTTGTGCGGGTCTATGATCGCGACGTTCAAGCATGTCAACTTCTCGAAGAACTTCAAGAGCTCGTGCTTCCTGTTTCTCTTTGGTATAGTCCTTACTTGGCCAGAGAACAGATTCAACATTCTCATAGGATGTAAGGTCCTCAATTAGGAGGAACGACTGGAAAACGAATCCAATCTTTTGAGCGCGAACCTTAGGAAGATCTCTCTCGCTAATCAATGTGACATCCACTCCATCGAGTAGAATCCTACCTGAACTTGGTTGTTCAAGTCCGGCGCTGACATGAAGAAGGGTTGACTTGCCACAACCTGAAGGTCCGACAACTGCAACAAACTCTCCTGGCATTATCTCAAGATTGACGTCTTTCAAAGCAGCAACGGTGTTCTTACCCTTTCCGTATTCCTTGTCAACTTCTTCAAGTTTGATAATAGGATTTACCATTTTCTACTCCTCCCTTAGTGCACGCATCGGGGGTATCTTCATTGCTCTGTACTGAGCTGCAGCTAATCCTGGTAATTGCAGAAATACAATGATAAGTACCGCTGGGATCAAGAATGGTAGGTCTATAACGATTATTCCTGTAAGTTCTGAAAGAAGTGGACCTACGCCTGCTACATATGTAATCAGTCCTAGAATGTAGACACTCACATTGAATACCAATAGAAATGCTACAAATGAAACCAATACAACTTCCCCAATCAGGAGAAGAAGTATGTCATTATTCTGCCATGAAATACACTTCAGGATAGCAATATCACGACGTCTGAATTGTGCTATCAATACTGCATAGACTGTTGCGATGACAAATGAGACAAATACCCAAAGAATGGGGTCTGCTCCTGCACTGGTACCTTCCAATCCTCTTCCTAGCTGTATATACAGAACCGCATAAATAATCATAAAGAATAGTACTCGTTTTCTGGCGCGGAATGCGACTTTCAGGCTCTTAAACAAAATTCTCCAGTTCAATTAAGTTTCCTCCTTTTACGGCATGGCTTAGTTTTTGAAATGAATGAATCCTTAAAGTGTGTTACGGGGGGTGAATTTAAGATTTGTTTGGCTTACCTTGCGACTGGCGTTCATATATTGCTGGATTTCCATCAACCCATAACTCTCTTCGAAGAAGGTCTCTTATTGCTACTCGTATCGCTTCACTTCTTGATGGATACATACCGATTTCTACAAGTTTATCCAATCCATCAGCGTAGATCTCGCTCATCTTTACGGTTATCAGTCGCATCGTGTGGTCATCCCGTTCTCGTACCACCCCGGTATTACCGGTTATAATCTCTTCGAGGTTGAATTTGGAGGGCGCCATTTATGGACGAACTACTGTCTGCTAGAGGGTATATAGTCCGAAAAAGGCTAAATACAGACTAGCTTTCATTGACTTTGTGCATGGATGATAGAAAACACACCAAACCTAGACTGTCCTTTATGCTGATCGATTTAACCGAGTGGGTCTAAAGTGTCGAGCGAGAATTTCACCTACATGCGAAAAGTGGTTATGATTGGAGCAGGTGGTAGTGGAAAGACTGCACTTGTCAATCGATTTCTCACAAAAAAATTCTCGGAGCAATATATCGTCACAATAGGCTCACAATTTGCAGTCAAGACCGTTGAAACAATAAATGAACATAATGAACATATTGTTGTAAAATTGCTGGTGTGGGATTTAGCAGGTCAAGAGCGTTTTGACTTTATCCGTACAAGTTACTATCAAGGATCGAAAGGCGCATTACTTGTCTATGATACAACTCGAAAAAACACTTTTGCTGATCTACCAAAGTGGTTAGATGAAACTGACAAGGCTCTCGGAAAAAGAATTCCTATTATTATTCTAGCTAATAAAGTTGATCTGGCTGATGAGCGAGTCATAGATACCGAGATGGGAATGCGTTTTGTAGAAGAAAACAATCTTTTTGGTTATCTTGAAACCAGTGCTCTTAGTGGGCAGAATGTTGAGAATGCTTTCTATATGCTCGCAAAAGCAAGTCTTGCGTAAAGCCTTTACCGCTATACATAATTATGTTTACAATTGCTCAAACACAGTTCAAATTATTCGATGTGTTATATCATGAGTAAGTTCAAACTGGATTTGGGTCTCCTGGAAAAACTATGCAATGCCTTCGGTCCAAGTGGACATGAGCATGACGCACAAAAAGTTGCAAGAGACCATGGTAAGAAGTACGCTGATGAAGTTCTATATGACCGCATGGGTTCAGTTATTTTTAGAAAGGGCGAAAAGGGTCCTAAGATAATGATTGCTGGTCATGTTGACGAAATCGGATTCGTTATCACCAATATTGAGAAGACTGGCTTCTTACGTTTTCATCAGTTGGGCGGTTGGTGGGACCAGACCTTGCTCACACAAGAAGTTCTCATAAAACCTTCTGCAGGAGCGGAGAATGTGATTGGTGTTATTGGGGCGCCTCCTCCACATGTCTTATCTCCTGATCAGAGGTCAAAAGTTGTTAGTAAAGATCAGATGTTCATAGACATTGGTGCAGGTTCTAAAAAAGAAGTCGAGGAGCTAGGTATCCGAATCGGAGACCCCGCAGTACCATATGCTCATTTTCGAACAATGAAACGAACGAGAAAGGAAAAGAAAAATGAGGACGACAAGGACGCCAAAGAAATCACTCGTGAAGTCACACTTGCTGCTGCAAAGGCTTTTGATGATAGGATTGGAGTATTCATTGCTTTGGAAGTCCTACGTCGCCTCTCTGAGGAGAACATTGAACATCCGAATACTGTCTATGCTGTCAGTACAGTGCAGGAGGAGATTGGTCTTCGTGGTGCCCGTACTGCTGCTCAGATGCTTCTACCTGACATTGGATTCTCACTGGATGTTGACATCTCGGGTGATGTACCGGGAGTAGAGGGTCTTGTTCAAAAAATGGGGAAGGGTGTTTCAATATCAGCTGGTGATGGGTCCATGATTCCGAATCCCAAATTCCGCAAGTTTGTGCTTGATGTTGCTAAGGAACTAGATGTCCGGCATCAAGATGCTTTCCTAAAGGCTGGTGGAACTGATGCTGGTATCATTCACATAACAGGAATAGGCGCACCATCAATTTTCCTTGGGATACCAACACGTCACATTCACTCTCACCATGCGATATTGGATATGAGTGATGTCGAAGCAGCAATTGAACTTCTAGTAGAACTTATCAAAAGGCTCGATGAAAAGACCGTCGCTAGTTTTACAGAACTATAGAAAAAATAGAATTCGGTCCCTTTTTTTTGAGGACTGAATTTCTATTCTTATTCATGCGTTATTCTAACGCTCTCTCTCCCCTTTAATGAACTCATCAACGTGTCTTTGTGCCTCAAAATCATCCATTTGGACGCGTGGGTGTTTGAAGCTATATGAGCTGATGCTTGTTAGCTCGCCACCTATACCACGGTCGAGAGCGAGTTTAATCGCCCTGATTACGTCGATGATTACACCAGCACTATTAGGTGAGTCTTGGACGGAGAGTTTGAGGTGGAGATCAATCGGGAGGTTTCCAAATGCCTTTGATCTCATACTGATGTAACAGACTTTGTTATCTTCCAAGAATGGTACATAGTCACTCGGTCCAATTTTAGTTGGAAGTTCATAATCAACACAGCTAGTGACTGCCTCGGTCTTGCTGATTCTCTTTGAGGAGAGTCTATTTTCTACTTGCATATTCTCAAAGTCTGTGTTACCGCCAATGTTTAGCTGATACGTGTTCTGGAGAATAAGCCCTCTTTTGTCAAAGAGTTGAGCTAAAACTCGGTGAAGAATTGTAGCCCCCAATTGGCTCTTTATATCGTCTCCTGCACAAGGAAGATTCTTTTCCTTGAACGCCTTAGCTATTGGGTTTTCAGGATCAGATACGATGAATTCAGGAAACGCATTGATGAATCCGATGCCTGCATCTATGGCTGCTTGAGCATAGATACGAGACGCTTTCGCACTGCCAACTGGGAGGTAACTAACTAACACGTCAGCCTTAGCCTTTCTTAGCTCCTCGGCGACATCAACAGGTTGCATCTCATTCTCATCGTAAGCAAAGAATGACTCTCTCATATGTGGAGCGACACCATCAGAGATGGGTCCTGGAAGAACCTTCACTCCAGTTTTTGGAACATCCGGTGCGAATTTCCAACAAACATTTGGCTCCACCCAAATCGCATCTGCAATATCAAGACCGATTTTCTTTCTATTAGCCTCAAAAGCTGCTACAAACTTTAAATCCTTAGGAAAGTAGCCACCAAAATCAACATGCATCAAACCTGGGACTTCTTCATCTGCTTTGGAGTTCCTGTAATAGTGGACTCCTTGGATGAGTGCTGAAGCACAATTTCCCAATCCTGCTATTGCTACTCTAATATCGCCCATGAGAGTATCCTCTAAAACTATTCTATAATCATAGAATAGTACGTGTCTTTTAAAACTATCGAGGTGGCATAAATAGTAGTTATGATATTATTCATCTATTTCTGGATCATAGTCTGAAAAGAGTAATTGCCTTGCTGAAGTAGTCGTCTTTGGTCCGATACCTGGCACTTCGGTCCATTCATCTATTCGTGTAACAACCTGCATCGGTGACTTGAAATGTTCGAGCAGTGCTTTTGCCCTAACAACATTTACACCTGGAAGGCCTGCAACAAAAAATTCCTGTTCATCCGCTGCTGAATCAAGACCCTTTCTTGTTCTAATTACTGGTAGTCTGTCATTCTTCTTACTCATCTTACCACTTCGTCCCATCAGGATGCTATAGAGAAGACCAGCCGAATGAAGTGCATTGAATCCTTCAAGAACCTCAATTCCTCTCTCTCTTATACTCTCTATCAACGCATCCAATGAGGCTGGATGGATGAAACTCGCTCTCTCAATGGTGACAAAATATCCTTTCTTTGATTTCTTGGTGCTAAATGGAATGTATACACATTTCTTGATGGGGTCTCTTCGAATAGCCAGTATATTCTCGATCAGAACATAAGGTCTATCATATTCTGATAGTGCCTCAAGTTGTTTTGTCAGTCGTGGCACACCTGATTGGCTTCCTTTCAGAGTATTGACCAAGTCACTTACTGTCTTTCTTTCAATAGCAATTCCATTCATACCAAGAATATCACCAATTGGGATCTTCTCGATAGTATATTTGACTCCCTCTTTATCAAGCATTGAAATGAGGTGCTTTACAGAATTCATCCCCTTACCTGTAGTCTCATGAATATCAATGACTATTTCAGGAACATTTCCAAACAAATCCATTTGCATTTCTATTCCCCATTAAAGAGGGTCATCAGTGCCGCCATAGAAACCTCTCGTGCTAGATTCTTGTCATCTGAAGAACCAAGAATCACAACATCACCCTCCTCTGGTCTTAGACTCTCCATAATTAGTATGGTTTCCTCTTCATAATGTAATAGAATATGATAATCATCAGGAGGCATAACTAGCGTTCCACCCTTTTGAATAAGAGTTGTTGCTCCTGCGATACCATACCCACCCTGAATGATTGCCTCGTCCCTTTGACGAACTCCATCTTTGATTTGATTTGCCTTGCCTTTTACCAGATTTGCATAGGCGGTACTATAGACAACAAGTGTTGGTACATCCAGAAACATACCTATTGATACATCTTTAGAAATCTGGTGAAAGACGCGCATACCTTCGTCCGAAAGTCGTTGTCCCTGTTTTCCATCAGCAACGATATACCCTGCATCTGTCAAACGTTTCAGCAATGTCCGTGTACTTCCTTCACCAATAGACATCTGTTCAGTCAATTCATATCTCCCAAGCGGTTGTTCTCTTCCTATCATGACTAGTGCAACAGCTGCATGGTGTGGTTTTATCGCAGGAGCGACGCGGCCATCAGCTGCTTCAACAAGTTTGGTGAAGGTTTCTTTCCATGACAAAACAAATACACTCCTGATACGTTTCTTTTCTTCTCATCGTTCTATTTTACTCATGTAAACTTGTATCTATCGATTGCTCCCAGATGAGATGCGCAAATTCACTCCTTATTATTCTTACAATCCTTGGAATCCCTATTGCGAAGATTATGATATTCGACGCAATGTGAGCAACGTGATATAGAGCCCCAGTAATTATTGCTGCAATGAAGGGAACGCCGAACGTTATGGAGTATCCGAGATCTGTGATAAGATCAAAAAGAAGCGTTACAAATCCTCCTATTATACCAAGATGAACTGCATTGAATGGTTCCGTATTATCTTCGGATTCAATTAATCCCATTAGATATCCAGCAACCACAATTACACCCCACGCAATAGCTTGAGATATCCATATAATTGGATAAAATCCTCCCCATGGATTCAGAACACTGAAGATTATAGAAGCAATAATCATAGAACTGAAACCGATATCCAATCCGAATACCAGACCTATTATGAAGAACACAACAGAACCAAGTTCGACATTTGGAATTGCTACAAAGAGGTATGTTCCAACTAAAGCCAGAGCAGACAAAATAGCTGTTAGTGAAGTCTTGCGACTAGGTGGTATATTTCCTGTCCGGTTTGTAACACCCACTAACTTACCTCCCTTCCTTTAGCTTCGTTGGTCCACAATTGCTACTAATGCGATTAGAAATAGAATGGCGCCAACGAAAAGAAGGAATGAACTAATCAGCGGTGTACTGACAGATAGTATCTCTATCTCCAGATTATACGGGGTTCCAAATGAATAACTCACATTAGCATATACCAAGACACCTGATGATAGATCATATGATAATTGAAGTAATAGCGGGGTTCCAAAGATTGGTTGGTCTTGTACATAATCAAATGATATGCAATTGTAACCAATCCCATTTGCTTGAATGATGCCACGGTTTGACACCATTGTTCCATTCAAGTAATTACCAAATACCCGTTCAGCAGAGGTATATGCGGATGCATTTTCCGAAATCAGACTATCTTCATCAGTATCAATTAAGAATCCTGGGGACCATTGTGTCAGTCCCCATACTCCCAACGTGAGATCTAATGCAACATCAGTATCATTTCCTCTCCACGTCGAATTGCCTAGAGTTACAATTCCTCCAACCTCATCACCGAGCTCAGTTATTTGAAAGCTGAGTATACTATCATTTGATGCAATCCATTTCCCTGATCCAGAGAAAAACAACTCGAATGGAACTGCAGGTGCATGTTTGATTTTCCATTGTATTGTAGCATCACCTATGAGTCCGGGTGCTAGTGGATTCAAATAACCCGCTGCAATAGCTGTAGGTACAATGGCCACACCAAGAAAAAGGAAACCTACAACAGCTAAATAGAAATTATTCTTCATATTTACATTCTCCTTCTATGATATAGTACTCCTAAAAATACAGTAATGATTAAACTAATTGAAATGATACCAAAAAACGTAGATGGCTCCTGAATTACATTCCCAGTATAATCTACTTGTGATGATACAAATCGCCAAGAAACGACATCGCCATCTTGGAGGATAAAGACATTGGATGCGCTTGATGCATATGCTCCATTGACCCAGTATTGCCAATACATCTCATTGTTGGAATTACTTGATATACCATCAATGCCTGTCACGAATGCATATCCCCAAACATCGTAATAGAGCTCTACTTCCGCAATAGATTGTGTTATGTTCAGGACGTTCGGACCGGAGAGGTTCTGGATTATCCGAGTTGAACTATTTCCATAGTCAATCTCTAGTGAGATGTCATCAGCTGCTAAGATGATTGTATTATCATTACTCCCATATCCGACTGCTGATGGTATATAGTTGATTATGAATAATAGTGCAAGAATGAAGATTAGTTTCTTAGATTGGGTCATATAGTTCGCCATCATAGGATATGTTGACCTACGATTCCAGCAAATTCCTAAATATATCTTCCTCTCTAACAAAGTGTGCTGGTGTGGTTTCGTGGATTGACTGAACATGAGAACTCTGCAAGGGAACCGGGCCTAGAAATAGCCTGGCCATAGAACGAACGAACGCGGTTGCAAGTCGCTATCGCAGTTTGTTACATGGGAGGGGTGTTCAGCCAATCTGTCACGCCACAGAATGTAGCTCCAGCACCATATCCAGTCCCCTATCGTCCTCACGCGTGGATAGTATCTGTTCAATCTCTTATATATTATTTGATTTAATTTACAATGAAATTAAGAGATTCCATGAGAATTGAGGTAATGGTGGTTTCGTTGAAACCGAAGAATCTAATACAGACGCTGAAATCTTTGGATTCATATCTCTCATCAGTGAAGTAGAATGGTTGGAAGTAAAACATCGCAGAGGAACGGGTACCTTTTCGTTCTTGAAGGCATTGATGGTGCAGGAAAGACTTGTGTATGTGATCTTGTTACTGAGGAATTAATGAATTCCGGGTATTCCGTAATTAGACTTCGTGAACCCACTAGTGAGAGTGAATGGGGAAAAGAAATACGAGAAAGGTCTCCACGTGGAGAACTCTCTCCCTCTGAGGAGCTTGAATTGTTCATAAGGGATCGAGAATGGCATGTGCAGAATCGTATTAATCCAGCTCTCGAGAATGGTTCTATAGTGATGTTGGACCGATATTTCTTTGCTACAGGTGCCTATCAGACAGTGAGTACTGGAATTCCCTGGAAGGATATTCTGAGAAGAAACCGTGAAGAGATTCACGCACCTGAACCGGATATTATATTCATCTTGGATCTTCCAGTAAGTGAGGGATTGAAGAGAGCTGGTGCGAGAAAAGGATCAACAAATTTACAATTCGAGACCGAACAGAGATTAATTGGAGTTCGTCAAGCTTATCTCGAGATGGCAAAAGATGATATTGGTAACTATATTGTAATCGATGCAAAAGCGCCTCTTGCCTCTATCGTAGAATCAGTGAAAGTGAAAATTACTACACATATTGCTGAAAAAACCAATAAGAAAGGCTTCTAAACCACATTTCAAGACCATTCATTTCGCGGATTGGCTAGTGACAAGGTTTTTTAGTACGACGGCGTGATTCGTTTAAAAGGCGGCTTTCTATGACATAGCAGCCCCTAAATTGGGACCTCGGTGAAAAAAAGTGCCCGTTGCCATGCTCTTAATTGATTGGGATAGTAAAATTGGTGCAGTACTAAAAGCTAAGGTACCTGGTGACTTTGCTGATTACTATCGTGAGGATCTTAACACCGAAATCATGAGAATCTTTACTTCTCATGCTATGGGCGATGCTGCTGCTGGGTTCTCCACATTGAGCATACGAATTGGTGGTGAGGACTATCAAGTTGCATCATATTATACTGGTATTGTTCGTGAAGAGGAGCAGTACTGTGTTTCACTTCTATTAACACAATCAGAAGATCCTAAGATGTACGAAGCTGCTATCACATCAATAGTATCACCTTTAACGAATGCTGTGGTATCAATGACTGAATCTGAACTACAAGATGAGATTGATAATACGTACCGACGTATCATTCGTCTTGCTGGTATGACAGATGAGTCAAGACTTTCCCGACTCTTCTCAGATGAGGTCGCTCGTGCAGTATTTCCTAAACTTTGGAAAGGTGGTATCACCAAGGAGGGTCTTGAAGAGTGGCTAAAAATGGTAACAGGCTTACCTAGTGTCAGTGTAGATTCTATCCTCGGACCTTTTGAAGAACTTGGTCTTGTTAAAACGGAATGGGTGGATGATATAGGACGAACTTGCATCTTCATGATTAAGGATTTAGAAGTATTTAGAGCTCCCCCACTTCTTGCAATGGAAGCCGCATCATCAGTTCTTGATCCTGAGCTAGCAGCTGAATATAAGACCGAGGTTCTTGAATTCTTAACAGAATGGCAGAAGACACCAGAGGATACAGTCGCTGTTGCACAGATACTTGCAGACCCAGACTGTTACGATACGCTCAGTGTTCTTCGACGACATCCTGTTAGTATGGCAGAGCTCGAAGCGACATTGGGGATTCCACCTAAGGAGCTTAAGCAAGCAATTCAAACAATGAAAAAATATCGAGTCATTGCAGAGAAGAGAAGAAAGGGTGCATCAGGTGAATATGATAAGTGGCTCTTCCTCCTCAATGATATTAGAGTCCGGTTATTCTTCCCAGAGTATTTCCTCCATGACTTGGTCGATGGTCTTGATCCAGACGATACATCTGCAATGGAGATGGCTCATCAGCACCTACGATTGTTGAGAGATAACTTTCCTAGATGAAATATTATCTATAATGCTTGGGTCCTTACATAAAGTGGGGAATAGACCTGAGTTAGCATTTTACTAAAATCAATGTTTTAGATTATATGAATGAGAAAGGTTCTTATGTTCTGATTTATCCTCCATAATAGTTTCCATCTGCTCGAAATGAGTACTTGACCTACCCCGTCATTGAACTCGCACTCGCAACACGGTCCCAACAACGAGTTCTTTACAGATATCAGACCATTAGGTTTGATATCCTTAGCATTGGTCCCCTGCCAACATTAGTTGGCAACTACTTTGCGCTTGGTCGGGTATTCGAGGAGGAGAGCAGTGCGGAAGCGGAGGGTTCGCCTCTAAGGTGGCTTCGGCCCGGCGAACCACTCCTTTTCAAAGGGATATTCAATTATTGATTATCGCATACTTTACTTTCCAATAAGATGATATGTAGAGCCTAGAATGTTTAATTAATACACCATGGGATTCTATTAGGGTAATATATGGTATCTTCAAGATTAGCTGGTGAAAATATCACATGATACACAATACATTCCTTGTTCGTGAATCAAACAGGACTATCTTAACATCTACACAATACTGGCCAATTGATATTTCAACAGATGAGATAGATGAGTTCATCGAAACGCGATGTGAAATAAAGACAAGTTCTGGTTCCGACTTCTCTGAGCTGCCTCTATTGATTCAGGATCATAAAATGATGGCAATAGAGTGTATAAAGGATGTATTGCTTATTTTTATTTCAGACCCTGGAGAGGATGAAAAATCCCTTTCAGATAAGTTGAAAGAAGCCGCGAAGATTTTCAGAAAAGTAATTGCCAAGACCGGTCTTGAATATCTCCTAGAGAAGTATGCTACATTAATTGAGCCATGCATAGTTACTAAATTGAAGATTGCCTTAGTAGGTGAGGGAGGAACTGGGAAAACAACCACATTGCATCTTCTTCTCGGTGACACACCCCCACTGCAGTATGTCCCAACGATTGCCCTCAATCTAGAAACTGTGGAGAATATTCGATTCGGTAGTTACTCACTCGTTCTTTGGGATTTTGCTGGACAAGAGCGCTTCAGAAAACTTTGGCGGTTCTATTTTCACGGAGCTGATGTCATATTCCTTGTGTGTGACTCCACCTTGCGAAATGTAATAATCAGTAAAGATATTCTAAAACTCATTAAGAGAGATGCACCGAAAGTTCCTATTTTTGCGATGGCAAACAAACAAGACAAACCAAATGCTATGAAACCTGAGGTGGTACAAAAGATACTTGGGATTCCAACTTATCCAATGATTGCGATTGATAAGAGTAGAAGGGACGAGATGCTACGTATACTGATGACAGCTGCCGCGCAATATGTTGGAATTGCACTTCCTGACCTCCCCGCAAGTGAGTTACTACGGTTTACAGATGAAGCAACAGAAGAGGCTTCAGCATACGAATCGCTTAGGGAGGAAGAAGAGGAAGAAACGATTGAAGTTGTAGAGGAAGTCTTTGTCGACGAAGAAGGTCATATCATCGAGAATCCCGAAGAGTATGAGATTGTTGAGGAAGTTGAAGAGGTAATTGTTGAAGAAGACGAAGAGGTAGTTATTGAGGA
>CAYWJO010000002.1:137007-190324 GCA_964458565.1 uncultured archaeon
AAGAGGTAGTTATTGAGGAAGTTGAAGAGGTAATTGTTGAAGAAGACGAAGAGGTAGTTATTGAGGAAGTTGAAGAGGTAATTGTTGAAGAAGACGAAGAGGTTGAAGATCTAGTCATCACTGAGGACAAGGAATATACCGTTGAGGAATATATTCTATTCGAAGATGCTGATCTTGCTGTATCTTCGGAGAATGAAGAGGGTCTTGAAGACGAGGATGCGGCTGAACTTGCTCCTGAAATAGACCTTGAAGAAACAGAGCCGGTAATTCAACAATCCGATGTTGAGGAGATGGAGGAATCTCAATTAATTGATGTTGAGAGCTCCCCTCAAGAAGAACCATCAATTTCTGTTATGTTTGATGAAGAATTCGAGATTGATGAAAGCCACCCTGACGAGATATCTGATGCTTTTGAAGTCGCTACAATTTCTGAAGATCATACAATATCAGATGAACCCGTTGTTTATTTCATCGAAGAAGATCGGGCTGAAGATTTTAATGAAACCTCTCTTGCAAAAGATTTGATATCTGATAAGCTGGAGGCTGATGAGATTGTGTCAGAAGAGATCGGTCGTGTTTCAGAGGAAGATATTGACATAGCGCTTGAAGCTCTCTCTTCAGATGAAGCAGTAGCAATTGATGAAGCGGAAGAACGTCCGGCTGAAGAAATTGATGATTCTGTGAAGGAATTTGCTGAAATTTTGGGCACGCTTGATTCTTATGAGAAAGAACCTGTCGTTGTAGACGAGGATGATGAAGATGAGATGGGATTTAGTGATTATCTAGCAGAAGAGTTAGATGACATCCTCAGCAAGATTCAGAAAGCTGGTAAACTCCCGAAAGATGAGGACTAATTTACCTTATGGCAAGGTTGATTTGTCAGTATTGCTTCATAAAAACTTAGGAATGCCAATTGAAGTTAGATGAGATTGAGCCAGATTCGAACGTGTCTGAAGTAATAGTCCGAATTGTATCCAAAGCACCGCCACGATTGATTACTACTCGTAGTGGACGAAAAACACAGCTGACAGAAGTTCTTGTATCAGACGGAACATCTAGAGTCATCCTCAGTCTTTGGGGATTCAATGAAGGGACAAATCTGTCCGCAGGAAAAGTGATTCGAATCACAAATGGTTGGGCGAAGGAGTGGCAAGGGAAGTTACAACTATCTCTTGGTAGAGAAGGACAATTCGAAGAAATACCTGATGACGGATCAATTCCTTCTATTACAGAACTTGGGGCAATGATGGATGCCGATATGACAGAATAGACACTGCACGATTAACGAATGGTGAATAATTTTGGTAGGGGTATATCTCTCAGGTCCTATTATTCATCAGAATCTTCGCAAGGATGATTTCTATAAAACAATTATTCAAATTCTAGAATCGAAAGGGCACGAGGTGTTTGCACCACAATTCCTTCCACCAGCTGATTCAACTGTTATCTACAAACGAGATGTTGATGCAGTAGAGAGATGTGATGTACTTATTGGTGAAGTTTCAAGTCCCTCTCTTGGAGTTGGAATGGAGATAATGCTTGCCATCACACTGCAAAAACCTGTGTTACTCTTTCATAATCCAGAATTCGGATTACTCTCGAAGATGGTTAAAGGCGCTCTAGGGCTTGCAATCTTTTCATATAAGCAACTTCAAGATGTGCGTAAAGTCTTGGAGCGTATTGACCTGTTGAATCTTCAACTTGGACCTTCTTGTCCATCATGTAAGGCTTCTATTGTTGAATTAAACGAAGAAAAGCTTCGATGTATTGTCTGTGGCAGGGAAGAGTAACTTGACTACTGAAGAAACCAAATTAGACGCATCAACAAGAACTCAGACTGAAATTATCTTACTAATCATATTAGCAGTCACAATGGTTTCAAGTGCTAGTCCACTGATAAAATTGAGTCAATCTCCTGATATTGTTAAAGTCTTCTGGCGAACCCTATACGGTGGCTTACTCATGGCTAGCGTGGGTGGATTGAAGGGTGATTGGAGTGAATATAATAGCACATCAGTGAGAGAAAATTGGCCATGGATATTTGGCATCGGGATAATTCTTTCACTTCATTTCACAACATGGTTTGTGAGTCTATCACTCACTACTATTGCTGCAAGTGTAGTTCTTGTTAATACTTCTCCAATGTTCACAGCAATCATCTCAGTTACGATTCTTGGAGAGTCCTTACGTCGTAGAACTACATCAGGGATAATCATAGCTACACTTGGTGCAGTCCTTCTTGCTTGGAGTGATATTCAAGCCATCTTAGAGGGAGCAATAATCGGTGATCTATTAGCAGTGATAAGTGCTGTTTTTCTTTCAATTTATTTTCTGGGTGGGCAGAGATTTGCAAAGGGCATTCCAAATTCTGTATATACTTCCATCGTCTACCTTAGTGCTGCATTAGTGACATTGATCCAATGCTTAATCTTCCAGGTTGATTTTCTTGTATTTGACTCGACTGAAATGCTAATTTTCCTTGCTCTTGCATTATTCCCAACAGCATTAGGTCATTCAGTAAACAACTATCTTCTTACAATCGTTCCTGCTTATGTTGTGTCATCTGTTGTACTTGGAGAGCCTATTGGTGCAACAATATTGGGAATTCTGATTTTTGGGGATTCTGAGATTCCCAATGCTATTCAACTACTCGGATTTGCTACAATCCTCATTGGCATTGCACTTGTGATTCTTGATCTCACTAAAAGGAACCGGGCTGCAGTCATTAACCCTTGATTACTCCAATAGGTCGCAATCTTACAGCTTTTGTAGCAATACCAACAGCATCAGAAACTCTTACTACTTCATCGACATCCTTGTACGCTCCCGGAGCTTCTTCTGCAATCACTACAGCCTTTGTGGATTTTACAATGATACCTTCACTAGCAAGTTTTGATTGAATTTCCTTGCCAAAGAACTGACTTTTAGCTTTTGTACGGCTCATGAATCTTCCAGCACCATGTGCAGTTGAACCAAAAGTGAGTTCCATACCTTTCTGATTGCCTACTAGGATATATGATGCTGTACCCATAGTACCCGGTATGAGAACCGGTTGACCAATCTCTTTGTATGCTTGAGGGGTTTCTTTATGCCCTGGAGGAAATGCACGTGTTGCACCCTTTCGATGCACAACTACTTTGGTTTTCTTTCCATCAATTTCATGCTCTTCCACCTTACCCATATTATGAGCTACATCGTATATGAGATGCATATCCATATCTTCTGGTGATTGACCTAAGACCTTTGAGAATGCTGACCTTGACCAATGCATCATTGATTGTCTATTTGCCCATGCATAATTAGCAGCAGCACTCATTGCACCAAGATATGCTTGTCCTTCAGGAGATGTAATTGGGGCACTACAGAGCTCTCTATCTGGCACTTCAATGTTATATTTTCTCATTGCTTGGGTCATAGTCTTGATATAATCTCCGCAAACCTGATGGCCAAGTCCACGTGATCCACTATGAATCATCATCATAATCTGACCTTTTCTTGTTACTCCCATTGCTTTCGCTGCGGTTTCATCATAAATATCATCCACTACCTGAATCTCAAGAAAGTGATTCCCCGACCCCAATGTACCAATCTGGTTTAAACCTCTCTTCTTCGCTTGGTCTGAAACCTTTGAGGGATCTGCAATATCCAAACAACCACCTGCTTCCTGATGGAGTACATCTTCGTCCCAGCCATACCCATTTTCTACTGCCCAAACAGCACCGCCTTCGAGAACCTCATCTATGCCTTTGACTCCTTGAATCCGAATCTTCCCAGTCTGTCCAATTCCAGTTGGTACTTCATCAAACAACCTATCAATAAGCTGTCTTAGATGTGGTCTCACATCTTTTTCATCAAGATTGGTTCTGAGAACTCTCACACCACAATTGATATCATATCCAACCCCACCTGGAGAGATGACCCCTGATTCATAGTCAGTTGCAGCGACGCCTCCTATAGGAAAGCCATATCCTTGGTGGCCATCTGGAAGTATAATACTGTGTGTATATATTCCGGGTAGACATGCTGCATTTGCTCCTTGAGCGAAGGTTTTATCCTGTTGCATTTTCTTCACTAAATTATCAGAGGCAAAGATATGAACTGGGACTCTCATGCATTCTTGAAATCCCTTAGGTATCTCATAGATATTCTCGGAAATCTTATTGACTTGCATCTCTTACTCTCCGGTCGGTTCCTAGCATCAATGTACCTAGTATATGCTATAAGATTTGTGAACTATCCTAATCCGTGACATTTTTCTGTATCCTTCTTCTGATAATATGTGAGTCTTTTGACTACAGAAAAATGGAGGCTATTGTATCAGGTGCCTGAAATGCGATTGACTGCAATGGTAACAAACCACGGGTGAAGCTGCAAGGTCAAACAAGCTGAGTTAAAGCGGCTCCTGAGTGCAGCAGGTCTGCTCTCTCAAGATGCAGTGTGCACCGGGGATATTGGTGATGATGCGGTTGTTCGAGTTGTTTCGAAGGAAATCGCCATCATTGAGAACGTAGATGTCTTTACACCTATACACGACGATCCCTTTACTCAAGGGGAAATTGTGGCATGCAACGCGACAAATGACGTATTTGCTATGGGTTGTACAGATATTCTCTCACTCCAAGCATTCCTAGGAATACCAGATGATTTACCCGAGGTGATTTCAGTAGGAGTACTTCGGGGCATGGACGCATTCATGAGAAAACTGGGTGCCTGCATAACGGGTGGTCAGACTATTAAGAATCCTGTACCTGTTTTTGGGGGAATATGCTTTGGTTTAATGCATCCCAACAAAGTTGTACGTTCTGCAGGAGCTAAACATGGAAACGTTGTCTTACTAACAAAACCTCTTGGTATACAACCTGCAATGAGATCTTATCGTGATTTACAGGATGAGAAACGGGATGTACTGCTAGAAAACTTCCCGGAATCAAGCCTCCGGGAAATGCAGGATATAGCTGTACGAATAATGACTCAAAGCAATCTTGAGGTGGCACAAGCTATGGATGCCATAGGAGTTAATGCTGCGACTGATGTTACAGGATTTGGCATTCTTGGTCATGCTGAGAACGTTGCAACGTTGAGCTGTATGGATATTGTCCTAGATAAAATCCCAGTGATTTCTGGAACACTAGAGCTCGCTAATTTCTATGGACATGACCTCGCCGCTGGTAGAGCAGCTGAAACCGCCGGAGGAATCCTTGCTTTCCTTGAACCTGAGAAGGTGCAGGGCTTTATTGAATTCCTTGAAGAATGCAATCTGCCTTGCTGGCCTGTTGGAGTTGTCACCGAACCCGTTGGTGTACCATCTGCTAAATTGGCATATGACGTCGAGTTTATTGAGACCGATTTCCCATGATGACCGCTACAAACCTACTGGGAAGCGGCTGAGGAGATGCTGTCGCAAACAGCCGGTCTCACATCCTATTTCTTCTATTCTGATGGATTGGCGCTATTCAAAGACTTGATTCAATCCCTAAATTCGTTCGATATTTTCTTCTGGAGTGCTAAGCTCAATTTCAGGAATAACGAATTTACCTATCTCAAAAATCTTATGCAATTCCTATTCAAGTAATCCGAATAACTAGTCTAATCCCTGTCTTATTTCAGATATGTACTAATTTCCTCTCTCATAATCATGTGGCATAAGTTCGTTTTTTGTCGATGTACGTGATTGGATTTCAATTTTAACCATGGTAGAAGGAAATATTTACTCATTGAGGATAACACGATAAACCATAAAACCACTAACTAGTTAGTTCCAATAGGGATTCCGAGAGAAATTTGAAGGTGCTAAAACTGAAAATAGTTGTAACAGGTCCATATGAAGCTGGAAAGAGCCTACTAATTAACAAGCTTACGGGGGGTGCATGTATCAATATCGAACGTCGAGGAACCACTATTGCTATGGATCACGGGTTAAAGGATGTAGATGGGATGACTGTTTTTCTTTTCGGTACACCCGGACTATTACGATTTAGAACCATGAGAAAGATTCTTAGCTCAGGTGCTGATGGAATTATCTTCGTTGTAGATTCAGCGGATAAAGAATCTGATGCAAGAGCTAAATTATTTTTCAGGGAGATAGCATTCTTTCTTCCAGGGGTTCCGTGTGTAGTTGCTGCAAATAAGCAGGATTTGCCAAACGCTCGGAGGGTTGATGAGCTCAGAGATAGTATGCGCTTTCTCGTCGGTCTTCCTGTAATACCATGCTCCGCAGAAACTGGATCTAATGTAGATAATACTCTGAGAACTCTTCTATATCTCTCTATGATGCAGTGGAGTTCAGTATTCTCAAAGTTCGCTGAATTTAGTGGTAGTGATGAGGGCTTGAGGAATTTGATGGCTCAGCTTAACCTTGAGCGAAACCAAGCAGTCGGTTATTTACGGCGATTTGAATTAAGAAAACTATTAGAGGTTACTTTGGGTGATGAAACTTTTACAGTAAAGGATTCTGTCTTACCAATACTAGAAAATCCTACGTTGATAATGAAGCGATAATGCACTTGGGGAAAGAATCAAAAGCAAGATAGACCCGACCTCTCATAGTCTGAGAGGTGTTTAATATTGAGCGACGAAGAAGCTGAATTAGAAGACATGGACCCTACTCAACTCCTTGAAGAGGCAAATGCAGCAAAAGAATCTGGTGAAAAGGAAGTTGCTGCTAAATTGTTCAACGCTGCAGGCAACATCTACATGTCAGTGGCTGAATTCGAAGAAGCACTCACAAGCTTTCAGAGTGCTTTAGAACTTTATGAAGATCTTGGAGATAAGATTGGTATCAGCGATAGCATATACAATCTTGGAGTCGCCCAAATTAATTTAGAACAATGGGACGAAGCTGCAAAAACCTGTCAGACTGCGAAGGATCTATTCGAAGAAACATCTAACAATGAGGGTGTGGCTGATGCACTCTATGGGCTTGCATTGGCTCATCTAGGTCAGAAGCAATTCGAAACCGCACTTGATTTCTTTAAGCAAGCACAAAAGGCTTACAGTGCAGTCGATAATGAGCAAGGTGTTGTCAGTATAATTATGGATATTGGTAACGCATATGCAGATCAGGAAGATTTTATCACAGCGGAAAAAGAATTTAAAAAGGCTCTGAAAATCTATCGAGAACTTGACGACAAAGCGGGTATCGCTGATGCTCTCTCATTAATCGGTGATATCGCTGAGATGAACAATAACCAGAAGAAATCAGCAGAGTGTTTTATTGAAGCTGCACAATGTTACATGGATGCAGAAATCTATGAAATAGCTCGTGAAGTTATTGAACGAGCCGAGAGTAAAATGTGGGACCTTCCCAAAGCAACACGTAGGCGTCTTAGAAAAGAAGTAGACGATATCATCGACGCTTTGCCAGAGGATATACCTATCGATGACGACGAAGACGGAGACTTTGACGAAGATTTAACTGACTTTCAATAAGATTTCTCCAGCTTAACAACTCTATTGAATGGAATAACAGTCAGGAAAACCCTATTATCATTCATGTTTCATATTGGGTTGCACAGATGTGTGGAAGTGGCCCTATTTGCAAGGTAAGCAAAGAATATTCAGCATCATCATGATATGCATCCTTCTTTTCCAATTCACTTTTCTATTACATCCTCGAAAAGAAATAATTGCACCTGTCGTGTTGGAACCGCTAAATCATAATCTTGCTGCTGATGTTCCTATTCATCCTTTAAGTAAAGTCACAGTTGTCGATTTTGATTCTGAATCCTATATTGACGATTTCTCATTTATGGCTGCAGTTCCGACTAGCGTTTATACATACAATGGTGAACAATACTTGTCACCTCTCTTCTTTTCCACAGGTTCAGAGTCTGAATCTTGGTTAATAGATGATTGGGTTGAATATATGTCAGTGGATGATGGAATATCTAGTGCAGTAGCAATCGGTGATTTATCTGAGACCAAACTACAAGATGTCCGAGAGAAACTTGGATCCAAGATATGGCCAAGGATTGATGGTGCGTCATCATCAGAGAATGCTGCTATGCTAGCAGCCTACGAATGGAATAGTTCAGATGTAGCTATCCTTGCACTTTCTCGTGATGAATTTCCCGAACCAACAATCACAACTGGTTCTAGTGAACATACCTTAACTAATGAGGCTGTGCAGCTTTACACATACAACTTCACTGTGACTGATTCAAATCCTTATAACTTTGCATTTACTCCACCTAGTGATTCTTGCTGGATAGAGGGATATGTGGATTGGGCTGGATCTCAGGTCTTCACCCACACACTGAACACACCTGATGATTACATTGTGGATTATTCGGTTTACAGGCAAACAGTCTTCGAGCGTAACCCTCTTTATGTTTCTGAGCTGGTCCCACTTCATTTCTGGTATCCAATGATATCCGATGGCGAATGGACAATGACTATTACTCCTAGGACCACCGTAACAACGCCTATCGATCTGAGTGCAGTAGTAAAGTATCATCCAGGATTCACTCAAGCAATTACTGTTCCATCGAATGCGAAATGGTTGAATGTAAGTATCAATTGGGATAATGCGGGGACTGATCTAAATCTTGCATTGGTGGATCCCACAAATCGTCTAACTCAATGGGCACCTGCTGAGAGCTTAATCTCTGGAGCTGGGCGTGACAGTATAGATATTCCATATCCCATGGGTGGACAGTGGAAGCTAATCGTGACATGGCCTGACGCGTCATCCGAAACAAATAATGTTGATACTAATTGGATTATCGAATCACTCCCACAGAATTTAGACGCCTATATGGAGTCTGCTGCAAATGGTGCAGTCATTGCATCGCTGATGAATGCCCCACTTCTTTACGTTTCTCCAAGTTCAGTTCCTACATATACTGAATGGGCTTTAGAATACTTGGATGTTTCAAACATTATCCTCATTGATCCTGCGGGAATACATCAGTCATCCTTAGAAACTCAGATTGATTCTATGGTGACTCGAATGAACGCAGATACCTATCCTGCTGTATCTGCAATCATTAATAGCTTGGCTAACACACTTGGAATTATGGAAAGAAATCTTGTCGTTACAACACCCTTGGGTCATGGTGAGGAGTTCTTTCCTGTTGCTGCATTTTCAGCAGCAAAACAAGCTGCTACCGTTCTTTCTCTGTCTGGAATTGATAATTCCGTTACCACGAGAGCTGAGGAAACATGGTATCCTTACCTTATTGGACCTGATATTGAAAATGTCTATGTTACAGAACGATGGACAACTCGTACCGAGAATGGGTGGTACGATGAAAGAATTCCAAATAGCTATTCGATGAACGCAGCAGCTAATACATTCATTGATTTTCTTGATGACCGGGGCGCATATGATGCTGTAAACCAGCAAATGGTCACGATACTCTCCCCAACAGACATGATCAAAACAAGTTTCGACCGTGCCATTCAAGGTGAATTCATTGTCGGACGACTTCCTGCTGCTCATGCACCGTTAATGTCAATATTTGGATGTAAAGGTGCACTTCATCGATTTCTATTCAGCACAGCGGATTCTGCTGATACTTCCTTATTGTCAATGTATGCTTATACTGATGGCTACAATTATTTGGATAATTTTGGAACCACCCATTATATCCAGCAGTATGATAATTCCTTAAACGCTCTTGAAGGAGCAGATTTCACTATAGAATCCCATGTGGGGAAAAATGAGGTTTATTCAATTCTAGGGTCACAGGTTGCGATTTGGTCTTTCAGTACCCATGGCACTCTTACAATAGCACCCACAGATCCTCCTGAACGACCTGGTGGTCTTGGCTTTTTCTCTCTTCGAAGCGAAGATGCGCCATATGGATTTGAAGAGAGCATAGCTATCAGAGAAAGTCCTCAAGATTCGGATAATCTAGTTAATCCAGTTATGTATCCAGATGAGAATGCATACCATGTTCTTGGAAATACTGAAGAGTTGGATTCTCAAATTGAGAATATCGGATCTCCTATCGTTCTTATTACAGCTTGTCTGTTGGGAGGTACCAACTTACCATATATGCTCATGGAGCATGGAGCCGTTGCAGTCATAGCCGCCCCCAGAACTGTATATTTTCAACCGGGCGGGTTACTCTGTGATATAGCTACGGAATCACTAGCTGATGGTAATTCTACAGGCGCCTCTCTTACATACGGATTGATGGCTGTGTCATCTAATTATGTTGACTATGTTGATGATACAGGTTCTGATTATGGAAATCAGCAAGTTCTCTTTGGAGACCCATCAGTAAGGCTCTATGAAACAACAGCGTCACCCCATGTAGCTGCCGTAGACCCGCTATCAACTGAATTCGGAACACATACACCAGGACGCGGTATTCCTGAGATTGCAGCTCTTGGATCTAGTAATGACCTACCTATCGCTCTCCAAGAACTAGAGATTGATTATGACTTCTACACATCTGGTAATTATACCGAGTTCATGCTGCTCTTAGATTTAAGGAGAATCCTGATTATCTATCCAGAGTCCGATGCTTCCCTTCTATCAGAGCTGGAATCTCGCATTGATTCAATGAAAGATTACGTTGCCTCTGGTGGAGCTTTAACATTCTTTGGTGTGTCTGAAACCCTTGATTGGTTACCTTGGTCAGCTTCTTACCAATCATCTGGACCTGGTTCTTCGGTTACTATTCTAGAACCAGAACACCCTCTAGTCACAAGCCCCAATCCAATCTCAGAATCACTCACATATCAGGGAACACTGGATTCCCTTTGGAGTAACTTCTCAGTTATAGCCTCTGATGGTTCAGGTGCTGTTTTTGTTGCAGGTACATATGGAAATGGCAAGGTGGCTCTTTCGACTATCAATGTCATTGGGATTCAGGAAGAGCTATTGTTGGAGAATGTTGCTGGTTGGATAGATGCCCCCTCTTTGTATCTGCTTGATGTTGAACTGAGTCAAATCATCATCTGGGGTGGGGATAGAGTGACAATTACTTTAACAGTAGTCGATCAGCGGGGGATTGGAATAACAGGGTTGGCTCCAACAGTCTATCTAAATTCTACTGAATTCGCAGTCACTGAGATTGGTAATGGCTTATACAGATTTATTGCAGATGAAACATGGACCTCTAACAATGCAGGTTGGATTGAACTCCGTGTGTATGCTACAAGAACGGGTTACGATCCACTCAATGCGGTCATTCTGGATCTAATGTATATCCGGCTGACTCCATATCTTATGATTGTGATAGCAGTTGCAGCCATTGTTATCATTGCAGGTGCAAGTTTCTATATTCGAAGACGTGGAAGTGGCAGTAGAAGTCGTACTAAAGATGAGTATAAGAAACAGCAGTCAGAAGACGCAAAGATTGATGCGAAGGAGCTATTTGGTGTTTAAGTAGATAGTATAACCATTTATTAGTCAACGTCAACGACAATCAAATACGGTTAATCATTTAGAGGTAATGAAATTGTCCAGCCGTGTAGATGCAATCAATAGAGCGATACGTGATTTCGAAACTGTCCCAGGTGTAGAAGGCGCAGCCCTTGTATCCCGAGATGGTCTGATGATATCTTCTGCTCTTCCAGAGAGTGAACAGGAACGAGTCGCTGCTATAAGTGCTGCAATGTTATCTCTGGGCGAAAAAGCGACCGGAGAGCTTGACCGAGGGAATCTGCTAGAAATTTATGTAAAGGGTGATAGGGGTTATACTCTTCTCACATCAGTGGGGCCTGATGCTCTCTTACTCGTACTAGCAAAGGTAGATGCTCAATTAGGGCTCATCTTTGTAGACATGAAACGAATGGCAAATAGCTTATTGGAAATCCTATAAATTCTAGACTATGAACTAATCATATCTTTGACCAAATCCATAATCTCCTTTGCCACTAGCCTCTTAGATACAAGTGGGACCTTCTTGATAACTCCATTCTTACCCACTATCAGGACTTCATTTGTATCCCCACCGAATGCTACACCTTTTCTAGCCGCATCGTTGGCTACCACAATATTGCAGATTCCTTCATCAATCTTTACTATCGCTCTTGCTTCAAGCTCATCATCACTTACACCGGATTCGACCTTGAAACCGACAATGAAGAGAGTTCCATATTTCTTTCTTACCTCTTCAATTATTTTCTTTGTTGGAACAAGATCTATTGTGAGGGATTCGTTCTTGGATGGAATTTTTCTGTCCTCTGTCTTTGATGGTTTGTAATCAAGAACTGCTGCTGATGAGATGAAGACATCACAATCATCAAGTGAGCTTAGAGTTGCCTCCAGCATATCATCACTTGTTGTCACTCGGATTGTATCAATGTGACTAGGTGGTTCCATCATTGTTGGTCCAAGTATTAATTTGACATTTCCTCCCCTTGAAACAATCTCATTCGCGATTGCTATACCCATTTTTCCTGTAGACGGGTTTGTAATATATCGGACTCTATCAATCCACCCTTGGGTGGGTCCAGCTGTTATTACGAAGTTAATTCCATTGAAATCCTTTGGGCCAATCAATGAGATAATCTGAGCAACAATATCCTCCGGATTCGGGAACTTTGCTTTTGCCTCTTCCATACGTGGCTCGACAAAGTGAATCCCCATTTGTTTTAGTTTCTGGATATTTTCAATTACTGCAGGATGGTCATACATTGACTCATGCATTGCTGGAACGATAACCACTGGGATTTTAGTACCTATAGCTGATGATATTGTGGTTGTGACTGAGGTGTCGTCTATTCCATTGGCAATCTTGCCTATGGTATTTGCAGTCGACGGGGCAATGAGTGCAAGATCGACATGTCCATCATGTTTTCCTGCAAGAGTAATATGTTCAATCTGACCCGTCAGCTCAGTAACGACTGGATTCCCAGTTGCCCATTCCATCAGATATGGATGAATAAGTTTCTTCGCAGCTTCACTCATTACAACATGAATTTCAGCACCATGCCTCATCAAAAGCCGAGAGAGTGCCACACACTCCGCCGCTGCAACACTTCCTGTGATACATAATGCGATTGACTTTCCTTCGAGGTTGCTACTATACGTTGATTTAATCAGCTTGGAAGTGTGATTCATTATTGGTTCTCACAATTTTATATTCTAAACCAATCTTGATAAAGTAGACGGAAATGTACAAAATCGTATTGATGAAGCATCTAGAAGTCTGAGCAAAGGATATATTTGTGAAATTGTTTGGACAGCAGTGTCATTGACGTTCACCTCAGTGGTGATACCGAATGGAATACGCGCTATACGGACTGGATTCGGAGAAACACAATCGTAGAAGACAGCCCATATTAGACAATAATAATACATGAGAAGGTGCGATGGTACTTGGCAGATTCTTCTGAGGAACTGGAGGCCGACTTTAGTAAGTTTAAGCCAGAAAAAAAGGCCCGGTTCCAAGCGTATGATAAGGTTGTATCTGCCTTTAATACACCAACACAATCGCTCTTTGTTCTCGATAGTGATGCAGAAGTAGATACTTTTCAACGTGACTTCAATGAGTATCTGAAATACACAAATCGGATTGATGAGGGGTCGTTAGGTCTTCCATATCATGTGGTTCGGATTGGCTATGACGGTGATATGTTAGATGATATGTTCCGATTGGTCGTATCTGATGAGTCTCACAATTTTAATCCAGCAGATTTAGACCCGAGTATGTTATATTCCAAACAGTCAATCTTTCAACATCTCTATCAGATCATCACAAAAGACAAGTTTGTGATTTTTCATATCACTGAATTTCCTCTCGCATATTATTTTGAAACTGCCGTTGTAGTTGATGTTGAAACATTATCTGATATTATGGATCCCTCTGTCCATGATGACACAATTATCAGGTATCTTAATGACCTGCGAGAACAAGGTACTGAAGAACATAGGAAGACATATTCATTCTTTTACAGAATCAGCACTTCACTTCTCATGGAATTATCCAATGTTTTTCTTGTGGTACCCACTGCTGGAATGAATCGTCATCTGGTTGTTTCCAGCTGGCGTACACAGACACTTCTCCTCGGATTCAGTCCACTCACATGGTCCTCGGGTTCATTTGGTGTCTACGACCTGAGTGGACGGGACATTGATGCCAGATGGGCTTATCCTGCTCCGCAATCGAAAGATCCCCGCGCAAAATGGTATACGAGTCTTGTTCCGTTGAAGAAATAACAACGAATGTATAATGTATATACATGTATATCCCCGTCCAAGATTGTATTAGTAATCTATAATAAGTCGAAATCAAGAATCATTCTTGCAAGACATCTTGGACTAACAGAAGATGACATATCCCAAACATGCCCGTGCTTTTGTACCCGGTCATATAACAGGAATGTTCAGAATTCATGACGACTCTGAAAACCTCCTTCATTGTGGTTCTACGGGTGCAGGTTTTTGTATAATGGCAGGGACTGTCACGTCTGTGGAGATGAAAAAGAACGAACGATTTGAGGTAGAAGTGAGATATAACTCCGAACTCATAGATGGACCTGTAACTAAAGCGGTGATAAGAAAATTGGTTGATGATTATGAACTCAAGTGTAAAGTAAGAGTACATCATGATTCAGCACTACCGATTGGAGTGGGATGGGGTGCATCAGGAGCTGGTGCATTGGGTACTGCTATTGCCGCAACATCTTTGATTTCTAAGGATATCACCCCTTACCAAGCTGCAAGTTATGCTCATGTTGCAGAGGTTGAAAATCATACAGGTCTTGGAGATGTCATTGCTCAGTTTATGGGTGGATTCGAAATACGTCATCGGCCAGGTCCGCCTGGAATTGGAGAGATCACCAATTTAACATATGATGAAGAATACCATGTTGTCTTGGCAGGTGGTATAGGTCTTGAGACCGGTCAGGTTCTTACTAATGACTATCAAAAGACCAAAATCAATACTTTTGGTGATCAGCGTATCACCGAGTTGATGGAGAATCCAACGGTTGAAACGTTTATCGATTGTTCTAGATTGTTCTCTTCTGAAACTGGATTAGAAACATCTAGAGTCCATTCTGCTCTGGTTGACCTTGATTCCAATGAAATAAAATCTGGAATGGTCATGCTTGGGGATTCGTTATTCTGTCTCTGTAGTGAATCAGAGGTGAGTACTGCTGTTGGAATACTATCGCTTTATTGGAGTGAACATGAAGTATTAGTCACTTCGATTGCGAACGATGGTGGGAGGCTCCTTTAGATGAGTCGAATCGAAATACCTCAAGATCATCCCAGACGGATATCTCTTGAAACGCGTGAGAAAGCAATTGAAGGTTATGAAAATCATGTTGTTGCTACAGCAGGACTGCTAGCACATGGGCGTGGTGAAGCTTTTGATTATCTTATCGGAGAGATTACCACAAGTCAAGCCAAAGTAGCCATTAGAGCTGCTGTTGCTAAATTACTTCTAGCAAAACACCCGGTGATTAGTGTCAATGGCAATATTTGTGCACTTGTACCCAATGAATTAGTACGACTCTCAGACTTAACAAATGCACGTCTGGAAATCAACCTATTTTATTATCAGAAAGAACGAGAGGATGCTATTCTTCATCAACTTAGAACAGCAGGTGCTGAACGTGTTTTGGGAACTCATGACCGTCCATCTGAAACAATACCCGAATTGAGCAGTAACCGAAGGAAAGTTGATTCAGAAGGGATTGCAATTGCTGATGTCGTATTAGTCCCGTTGGAAGACGGTGATAGAACAGAGGCTCTCCGTGCGATTGGAAAATATGTGATCACTATAGATTTGAATCCAATGAGTAGAACATCAGTCTTCTCAAACATCACAATTGTCGATAATGTTGTAAGAGCGATGCCGCTTATGGTCGAAGAAGCACGTGAGATGTTGACATGGTCTACGGAAAAGCTGTATGCGGTAGTTACTAATTTTGATAACAACGAAAATCGTGCTATTTCTATCAACTTGATGATTGAACACCTTGAGAATAGAGCAAGAGAAGCAATGGAGGTCCAACAATTATGAAAATAGCTATAATGGGATCTGGTGCTATTGGTAGCTTGTATGGCGGCTTACTCAGTATTGCCGGAGAAGATGTTGTTCTATTGGTGGGTAGACAACGAAATGTTAATGCCATAAATGATAGAGGCCTTCGAATAACAGGTGTTATGGGAGATCACATTGTAAGGGTGCCTGCAAGTGAAGACCCCTCAGGGATTGAAGAAGCAGACTTGGTAATAATCACAACTAAGGCCTATGACACCAAAGATGCTGCTCTGGCAGTTAAACACCTGACTGATTCTGGTGCATATATTTTGGTGCTTCAGAATGGACTTGGGATGGAAAAGAGTGTGGCAGAAATTCTGAACACTACTCGTGTACTAAGGGGTACTACCTGTGCTGGTGCAGTGATGACCGGTCCTGGAGAAGTTATGGCAACTGGAAGAGGGCTTACAGAGATTGGATCGCACTTTCCTGAGAATCGTTCCATGGTTGAACAAATAACTGAAGCTCTATCAAGGGCGGGATTTGAAGTAAGGGCTTCTGAGAATATCGAGGGTGTGGTTTGGACTAAAACAATAGTAAACTGTGGTCTTAATCCAGTTGGTGCCTTGACTCGATTGACAAATGGGGAAATTTACTCGAATGATGATCTTCGTGATTTAATCATTACCCTGGTTGAAGAAACTACGCTGGTAGCAAAAGAATTGGGTATTGAACTTACTACCGATGATCCTGTTCGATATACATTGGGTACTGCAAAAGCAACAGGTGATAACATTAATTCAATGCTGCAAGATATCCTCACGAGAAAGAGAACCGAAATTGAGCACATAACAGGAACTGTCATTAGAGAAGCCTTGAAGAGAGGTATTAGGGTTCCTGTAAGTCAAGCCGTTTATGCTCTGATTAAAGCAATTGAATCCAAGTATATATCTGACCCAACCGTAGAGTCAAAGGATATTCATCTAAGTATCTCAGAACTCCTCGAATTGATGTCTAAACATTAAACCAATTCTTCGCTGTTTGATATGATATCTCCGCTGATCTCTTGGCATTGTGTTTGATTGACTGATTATGACCTGGAAGTGCGATTTCGAAATCTATCTGGGACAATCTCTTCAGCGAATCAACAATCAATCTTGCAGACCCATTCGGAAAATCAACTCTTCCGAAACTTCCTCCTGCAAATAAGGTGTCTCCAGTTACAATAAGCTCCTGCTCCTCCAAATGCAGACATACACTCCCACTTGAATGACCTGGAGTGTGTAAGACTCTCATCATGATATCGCCAAAAACAAGGATTTGGCCTTCTTCAAGAATGCCTTCGATTTTCATGTCAGGTAGTTGAGCACCAAATGTATCAGCGAGAGTCCCGCTCATATCCCCCGCATTAATTAGATTAGCTTCTTCTTTGTGAAGGTGAATTCTCGGTGAGTTGTTCTCTAGCATTGGAACAAGGCCTCCTATATGATCTATATGGCTATGCGTGAGTATGACATCGGTAATCTTTGAAAGAGAACTTCCAACATTCTGTAGATCTTTATCTAGTTCCTCTGCAAAGAGCCCTGTACCTGTGTCAATGAGGATTTGATTTTCGTTTGCATCAATGTATACAATATTGCTATCAAAGGAGCGACTCGTTTTCATGAATATCGATTCTGCAATCAGCTCGAACATCATATCACCTCAACGCATCAATCAAGGTATCAATTTCGTTTGTTGAATTGTAAAAGTGAGGTGATACTCTCAGTCGACCATTCCTGACTGAACAGAATATCCTCTGTTCGTTTAGCTTCTTAAACAACTCATCAATGTCCTTGGGGGCGCTTGATACAATGGGTGAAGAATTGTTTTCAGGAAACTCAAAATAATCTATATTCTCCTCCTGAAGACGTTTTCTTAGATAATTCCCATTTTCTAGAGCTGCAAGTTCTCTTTGTTTTGCTGGAATCTTTAACAATACTTTCAGTGATTCAGAGAATCCAGTGTATGCCGCTACAGCTGGAGACCCAACTTGGAACATCCTCGCGTCATCGAGAGGCTCTCGTTCCATGTAGCTGAAATCTGTGAGTTTCTTAACTCCCCACCAACCGAGAAATCTAGGTTGAAGTGTCCCAACAAGTTCCTTCTTTAAATAGACAAATCCCGCACCTATAGGGCCAACCAACCACTTAGCTGCTTGCGCTGTTGCAAAATCTATATCCATTTCTTTGAGGTCAATATCCGCCCAACCCGCAGATTGAATTATGTCTGCTAGAAGATAACCCCCTTCGTTATGTACGATTTTAGCTAACTCAGCTATATCAGTTCTATATCCTGTGCCAAATTGAACATGACTCACAGCTACAACTTTTGTGTTTTCATCTATCTTCTCTTGATAATCCTCTAGTCTTGTTGCACCATTTTTTGATTTGACGATTCTAAGTTCAATGCTATGAATCTTGCAGATATTTTGCCATGGTACATAATTTGCTGGAAACTCAAGATCACATAGTACTATGTTTGAGTTTTTGGGATAGCTAATTGCATGAGCGAATGAGTTTACACCTGCTGATGTGCTTGGCACCAGACCATACTGTGAGTAATCGCCTCCAAGTAGTTTAGCTAGATTCTGTCTAACATCTTTAATCATATTCAATGTATCATCAAAATTGCCAATGGCTTTGGTTCTATTGTTAAGATACTGAATAATTGCATCTATTGTTGATATTGGAGGGATTCCAGTTGCAGCATTATTCAGGTAGACCATATCAGAAAGCGTTGGAAACATTTTTCCAATGAATTCTCTATCGATTTTTGCAGACATGTCTTGATAAAATAGGGGATTTGAAGATAAACTTCCCGACTAGTAAATCCCCTAAAGGTTTAAGACCCAGCAAAGACCGATAAAATATGGAGAGCGGTTTGTCAGTATTCAGGAGGATACGAAGTCGTTTTCGGAAGGAACGGGCTGAAACTCCCGAGATGTCCGAAACAAAGACCGAAACAACTTCCACCGTCGAGGTGACCCCTTTAGATGATACCATCTCCCCTCCTGCAACAATTCGCCAGATGGAACCATCGGGTACTCTTGTAGTCACAGGTGAGGACTGGCAAATTGATGCCACAGAAACCGCAAATCTAGCAAAAGCAGCTCGAATACGTCCACACAGAGTGAGTGAGATTGTACCAGGCAAAGATCTTAAGCGCGATGAGGAAGGTCGCATTCATATCAAGATCGTCTTCTACGGCCCATCTCTGTCTGGAAAGACAACCGCTCTGCGTTGGTTATTTGCCAACGTGCGATCTATAACAAAAAGTAGGATTATCGAGATATCCGACGAACTTGGAAGAACAACCTTCTTTGATTTTGTACCTATTTCTGCGAATGATCGTGTAGTTTTTGATGTCTTCACGGTTGCGGGACAAAGACGACATGCCAGCAGTAGAATATCTGTTCTACGTGATGTTGATGGTCTCATCTTCATGGCAGACAGCCAACCAGAACAGATGAATGAAAACCTGGCATCTATCCAGGAATTGAGGATCGCTCTTGGTACAGATAGACTTGCAACGATGCCAATTATTGTTGCACTCAATAAAAGAGATCTTCCAAATGCATTACCAATCGAATATATGGTCAATATGCTTGACCTAGAGGGTTATCCAGTTTTTCCAACAACCGCAACTGAGGGTAAGAATCTTCTGCGTATGTTTCAGAAAATTTTGAAAGAAGCACTCATTTTCAAGATAGGAATTTAATCCCTGACTATCGGAAGTTCTCCTTTCTCAAGTTGTTCTATGAGCTCTATTAACTCATTGATTGCATCTTCTATGATTGCCTTTCCCTTTTCTTCATTTGCGGCTTTCGGATTACCATAAATTGCTGATGGCATAAGTTCCTCTCGATACACTCCCGAAATGATGCGATATTTTGTTTCCACTCTTGCAGAAACAACGTTTGACACATCTACCAAATCCGGTCTTACAAACAAGACCTCTGACGTCTCATCTTCTGCAGCGTGACCATCAGGAGTTTCTAACACTTCCTTTCTTGTTTTCGCTGCTAAATCTTTCCACCAGTTTACAACAATGACTGCACGCTCATCCGACGATGTAGCGATTGATGCTGCCTGTCGGAGCGAACCCTCATTTCCGCCATGACCATTCAATGCAATAAGAAACCTGAAGCCCTGGCGAAAGACTGATTCCATCACATCCACGTAAAATTTCGTCAAAGTTATTGGACTAATTGCAATTGTCCCTCTAAAAGGAATAAATGTCCAGCTATCACCAAAGGGTATTGCAGGAAGTACTATTGCATTTGTCTTCTCTGCGATATGGTTTCCCAGATATGAAGGTAAAATCATGTCTGTTCCTAATGGTAGGTGTGTACCGTGAGCTTCAGTTGCACCAGTAATCATCACTGCTACTCTAGTATTCTGGGAGATTTTACTGAAATTTACCTGAGTTAGTTCAGACCAAAATGGCATTTCAATCAATTAAAGAAATGAACTCATTTTCTAATTAATCATCTGGCGTGATTGGATTTCACCGAAAAGGATAATTAGCAAACAGAGATGTTTCGTTTTCGAAGCCCCGTGGTGTAGCGGTCCAGCATCAGCGGTTCTGGAGCTCCAGAGCTGCATATGCTCCGCAGCGGAAATCCCGCTGGACCCAGGTTCGAGTCCTGGCGGGGCTACCAACTCTTCTTATCATCGACAATTTACGAATTTTTGTATCGATAAATGCAAAATAGCATAATTTGGAATAATGGTCGATATATAGACGGGTTTGATTTTTTAAGGAGTGACCTATACATTTATAGGGAAAATGGGGAATTAATTATCGGAGACCATTGACTCGCACATTATGCTCATCTGTCCGAGTTTCCTGTTGTCTGCAACCCTCCCGGCAAGACAGCTCAACAGGGTGCGAGTCGTTTCTCCTTTAAATTTCTCATCATGGCAAGCTTCATATCTTGGCGTAGTTGCCACCAACAGTGTGACAGACCATGGAGCATATCGAACTTGGCTGGAATGATTTTTGGGCTGAATTATTCCGAGTGAAACATCGTCGTTCAATCCCTGGTATTGAGCAATACGATGAAATGATTGTAAAATTCTGTTTAGAGGTTCTTGGACTTAAACCTGGAAATGAAATTCTTGATATTGCCTGTGGTGCAGGTGAACATTGTATTGAATTCGCTAAATCTGGCTTGATTCCCACCGGATTCGACCTCGCTCCAATATTAATCAAATCTGGGAATAAGCGGGCTGCAAGTGAGAATTTGAATATCAACTTCTATGTAGGAGATATGCGTGAAATCAATTTTACTCAACGTTTCCATGGTGCTGTTATCCTTAGTCATAGTTTTGGCTTCTTTAATCATGAGGAGAACAAACTGGTGCTGCAAGGATCTTACAATTCCTTGTTAGATGGTGGGAAGCTTCTATTAGATTTGATGAATCCATATAACTTACCTAAATTTCAAAAAACATGGATGAAGATGGAAGACGGCTATCTTCTAAGTGAACCCCATACCTTGGATGCAACTGCAGGTCAATTACGTGGACGTCCTGCACTATTCATTGATACTATAAATCAAAAAATTGTGAATATGAACGAGGATGCAATGTCTAACAATGATATCAGAATGTATTCTGCTCTGGAGATTCGTGACCTTCTTACCGAGGTTGGTTTCCATAGGGTTGACTTGTACGGCCAGAATAAACTCCCAAGAATGCCTTACTCTGTAAATAGTGAAAGAATGGTCGTCGTTGCTGAGAAATAGAATCAGGGCTCTATCTCACACATGAGCTTCTTAATTCTCTGAGTCATCTCTAGTGCTTCATTCCAAGGTCTCTGCCATAGATTTCGACCAAATAAAAGCCCATTACCTCCATATTCCAGACAAGCTCTAGCTCTATGTATTAAGTCATCATCACTCAGCTTACTACCCCCGGAGAAAAGGACGAGCGTCTTGCCAGCAGTCTTTACAACTCTACTGATGCCTTCTTCATAGGTGAACTCTAGTGATCCATAGGGTTCTGGTTGTTCTTTCCTATTTTCTGGATCATCAACAGGTACATTGAGCTTCACAGCATCAGCCCCTAATTCCATAGCTACTCTTGCTGCATAATCTATTGCATAGAGTGACTTCTTTCCTCCTTGAGAATTGACAGCTTCACCCCGTGGATAAGACCATAGAATAATGGGCATTCCATATCGATCTGCATCAGCTTTTATTTTCCTGAATTGGTTGAAGTCATCAGGCTGTTTAGGGCTGCCAACATAAAGAGTGTAACCTATAGCATCTGCCCCAATCCTAACTGCATCCTCAACTGTGGCTGTCAGTGGAGAGAATGCATGATCATCTGGGGGTATCCTTGTCTTACCATTGACCTTCAATACTATGGGTACTTTTCCTGCATACTTTTTAGCATACTTCTCTGCAAGTCCTAGATGCAATGCTATTCCTGAAAAGCCTCCTTTCTCAGCTAGTTTGAATTGAAACTCGGGATTTGCAGAATCAGGATTTGGGAAAAAAGTTGCTGGACCATGCTCGAGACCTTGATCAATTGGGAGAATCAACATTCTTCCATTGCCAGGTCCATGTTCATACATGAGTCTGTGAAGTCTCACGCGTTTTCCAAGAGATAGGTGATCTAATTTATCAAGAAGACTCAATCTTATCATTCTCCCTTTACTAGAGGTCATCTATGTAATCAAACCATTATAGAGTCTTCTCTATAGGTCATGAACTATTTTGTTGACCGCGTCACAAATCTTTTAAGACTCGTTAAGAGTGAACGCGCAAGTCACCGATGAGGCTATCGGTGCCCTCGGCCGAGTTCTCTCGAGATAATAATACAAGGTTGGGGATAGACTATAAGAGCGTGAGAAATGTGGTCAAAATTAAAGACCCTGAGGCAATTAAACGACTAATCATGTCGGACGATTATAAACATAAGAGGATTATATCAATCAGTGCTCATATCGACCATGGTAAGACAACTACAACTGACTACCTTATGCGTCGTGCAGGTCTAATGAGCGATGCAGCTGCTGGTCAAGCACTCATGACTGACAGTGATGAAGAGGAGCAGGAGCGAGGTATCACTATCTTCACATCAGTTGTACTGCTTAACTTCGAGGTTGATGGTGAAGAATATCTGGTTCAGCTTAGTGATACTCCCGGACACTTGTCATTCACTGGTGAGGTATCACGCGCGCTGAGAGCTAGTGATGGTGCTGTTATATTAGTAGATGCATTAGAAGGTGTCATGACCCAGACAGAAACCAATATTCGTCTTGCAGTCGGTGGTGAAGCCTGTAAACCAGTTCTATTCATCAATAAGGTTGACCGTTTGATAAACGAGCTCAAATTATCGCCTGCTAAGGTGTATGAAAGAATTGACATCATCGTAGCGAAGGTCAACGAGCTCATCAAGAAATTAGCTCCCAAAGAATTCGTGAAAGAGTGGCAGGTTGGATTTGAACGTGGAACTGTTGCTATAGGCAGTGCAAAGACTGGCTGGGCTTTTACTATGAAGACCTTGGAAAAACGTGATATTAAACCAATCATCGTGTTTGAGAAGTACAATGAAGGTGACGAAATGTGGCTCCGAGAGAACCTTCCACTTGATGAGGCTCTTCTTGAGATGATTGCTCACCATCTACCTGATCCAAAAACAGCTCAGAGATACAAGATTCCTCGAATCTGGAAAGGTGATATGGATAGTCCAGAAGGTAAAGCCCTAATGGAATGTGATCCCAATGGTCCTCTCCTTGGAATGATCACAAAGATTTTCGTAGATCCAAAAAGCAAACGACCGACCTTAATTGGTAGAGTGTTCTCTGGTACATTAAAAACAGGTGATGAGATTCGTCTTGTAAACATGCGTCAGAATGCTCGAATTAAAAGATTAGGGGTTCAGGAGATTACTGACATTCTACCTATGGAAGCGGTACCAGCTGGAAATCTTGTTTCTATATTTGGTTTCATCTGCCCATCTGGAGAAACATTTGTTGGGGGTGATTCGGACATGAAAGGATTTGAAGCCATTGAGTATGTCAGTGAGCCTGTTGTAAGTCGAAGTATAAAACCGATTGATCCACAGGACATCGCCCGGCTAGGTGAAGTTGTTAGGAAGTGGATCATGGCTGACCCAACAGCAAGATTTACCCATGACAAAGAGTCAGGTGAATACCGTCTAGATGGAATCGATCCTCTACAGATTGAGATTCTAACAAAGCGAATCAACGAACAGGTTGAGATTTCAGTTTCCGAACCCATTATCGTATATCGCGAGAAAATGACTGACACTGGTGATGAGTTTCATACAAAGTCACCTAATGGCCACAACCGTATCAGAATGTTTCTTTCACCTTTGGATGATAAAACAGTAGAACTCATCAAAAGGAAGAAAGTAACTGCTGATATGAATGATCGAGAACGTGCTCAAATACTGAGAGATGAAGCAGGTTGGGATGCAAAAGAAGCACGTAAGATATTGGATATCTATGAGAATTGCATGTTAGTCGATGCTATGACTGGTGTGCAACGATTTGACAGAATTCTTGCTTATCTCAAAACTGCATTCAGAGAGTTTGTTGATGAAGGACCAATTGCTCATGAACCAGTCCTAGGAGTAAAAGTTGTTATAACAGATGCAACTGTTCATACTGACCCTGCACACACAGGATACAATGAAGTTGCGACTATGGTTTCATCTGCTCTGAACATGAGTTTTCTCACAGGTAAACCAGGTCTGTTCGAACCAGTTCTTAATACAGATATCAAGACTCCCACTGATACTCAAGGCCAAGTAATAAAGGTCCTAACGGGTCATAGAGGTCAAATTCTGGACATCGAAGCTGAAGAAGACAACGTTACTGTAAGGGGATCCTTACCTACTGCAGAAACAATAGGGATTGCTGATGAATTCAGAAGTGCCACTGCTGGAAGAAGTTTCTTTGGTTATGAATTCCGAGGATTCGAACCTGTCCCGTCAAGTCTCCAAGAAGAAGTAATTCTTGAGATTCGTAAGAGAAAGAGTATGCCTGAGGAAATGCCTAGCTTGTCTTCATGGTCACGTTATCTCTACAAACGAACCTAATCAACACTTTGCAGAGAGCGATACAAAATGTGTCGCTCCTTTCCAATTTTCTTTTTGTATTTGTATTTGGAAAGCTATTTCTTTGTGGATGTTATCCACCAGCATGATTTACAATGACCATTGACCTGACAAAAGAACTAGCACATCTTGTATCGTTCAATACTGTTACTAATGCTAGGGAGATAACTCGTCCATCGTCCGACTGCCCTCAGTATATTAAGACAAGACTGGATGAAATGGGTTTTATCACGGAGTTACTAGAGTCAAATGGAGTAATTACTGCTTTAGGTCGAAAAGGCCAAGGGCGTTTCAAAATCTTATTCCTCGCACATTACGACGTTGTGCCTCCAGGTGAAGGTTGGAATACTGATCCTTTCTCGATGAAAATCGATGGCGATCGTGCTTATGGACGTGGTACCTGCGATGATAAAGGAAACATCGCATCTTTACTAGGACTTGCAGAAATGCTACAAGAAACTGAGCTTCCCTGTATGACGATGATTGCTACTACTGGCGATGAAGAAATAGGTGGAAGAAATGGTGCAAAATATCTCCGTGAATATCTTATCAGTCAGGGTCTCTTTCCTGATTTTGTAGTCATCGCTGATGGTATAAATCAGGTAGTTATTCATAGACGAAGGAATGCGATGCCTGTCGAAATAAAAGCACGTCAAAAGAAATCTATACTTACGGGTCGAATTGATACAATTCGCTTCAAGACAGAGACTTTTGGTAGTGAATCTAGACATAGCGCATATATGCGTCCTGGAGTAGATCGCCATGCCATGCTCACAGCCTGCAAGTATCTTGAGCTTAATGCTCATAGCGTAGTATCTGATGCTCGAGGTGCCTTTGTTAAATCCAATGTTGTTCCTGATTGGGTCGAGCTTGATATTATCCATCCTGATGAATCTGGAACTGAACTTGAATATGATGAAACTTTGACTGGCTTATTCCGCTCGCTCCTTCCATTGAGTCAGGCTCCGTTTCCAACAGAATATTCAGACTTTGGAACGATTGTATCACCAAATCTTCTTTCATTAGAGGATGACCTCTGGTATCTGTATCTCGATGTTCGTGCAATGACTAATGATTCAGAACCAATTGAAAAAGCATTCAAGAGAGCATTAGAAGGGCGCGCAGAGATATTCACACTGAAAGCCAGTGCTGGGGCAGGATATGTGAACTCCGATCCGGATTCTCACTTAATTAAGGCAGCTGAGTGGGCTCTACAAAAGGAGAAGATACAGTACAAACTGATTGAGGGATATGGTGCATCAGATTCTAGATACTTTGCAGATAGTGCTCTTGTGTTTGACTTTGGACCTGTAGGTGATAATCTCCACGGACCAAATGAATGGGTTTCATTGTCATCAATAAGTGAGAATACTAAATTCTACTATAGCTTGATAGATGTCCTTATTCGAAAGCCTGATTCAATTTAATTTGTAATAGGTCCCCCCTAGTTCATAAAGATTCTATAAATTACTTGGGGAAATCGCTATTACTAGTTCTTCATCATCAAACGTATATTTGGCATGGAACTCACCTGCGGGCTTTTTCGCTCCCTTCAATTCAGTTGCTAGTGTTTCCTCTGCAATGTATGATTCAAGAAACTCAATTGCTTCAGCTAGCTTACTACTTGCGGAATATTGTACTTCGATTCTCTCATCCACATTCAAATCAGCAGATTTACGTAAGTTCTGAACACGGCGCACGAATTCACGTGCCAATCCTTCAAGCACAAGTTCATGTGTCAGTTCCGTCGTCAAAGCTGCAAGATAAGACCCTTCAGAGGCTGTTGAAAAACCCTCTCTGGCTTCAACCTTCACTTCCACCTCTTCTGGTAGAATCTCAAGTTTGTCACCATTCACCTGCACTTCTACACAATCACCATTCTGTAATAGTGTAGCAGTGGTGCGGGGATCCAGACTTAATATCGCTTCTTTAATTTCAGGAAAGCGTGAACCATATTTCTGGCCTAATTGCTTTGGTAGTGGTTTGAGTTGGTAACTCACTACTTCTGCTGTAACATCCAGCAAACGAACTTTCTTGACATTAAGCTCATTACCGATCAAATCTGCATAACGCATGACTATCTCCCGTTCATCATCTAACCCTACTGCAAATGCGACTTCAGATAATGGTTGTCGAAGTTTACGATTTGCTTGGTTTCTCGCCGCGTGGCCTAGTGAAACTAGTCGAAGAACAAGTGCCATCTCGTTATTGAGTATCTCATCAATGGAATCAATGCCACTGAAAGGCCAATCGCAGTGATGAACACTTTCGGCTGCTTCCGAATCAAAGGTGCGAACCAGATTCTGATACATTGTTTCTGATACAAATGGCACAAATGGTGCAAGTAGTTTAGAGAGTGTCACAAGAACCTGATAGAGTGTTTGATATGCTGCATTCTTATCCGCATCAAGCTCATCACTGACACCTGCTTCTGCCCAGAAGCGTCTACGGCTTCTACGCAAATACCAGTTACTAAGGTGATCTATGAACTTGTTCACAGCTGCTGTGGCCATATTTGGTTCGTATAAATCTAAATATTCTGTGACTTCTCTAGTAACTTCGTTCATCCTTGAAAGTATCCATCTGTCCAAAAGGCTCAGAGTCGATTCACTTTTGGTGTTTGAAGCCCAATTGTCAATATTGGCATAGGTTACAAAGAACGAATAAACATTCCAGAGTGGTATCAAGAAATGTCTTCGTACATCATCAGCACGATGGTACCCGAAGGCTAGATCCTTCTCTGGTTTATGCTCACTAAAGAGCCAACGCATCACATCCACCCCTATTTTGTCAGCTGCATCATTGAACTCTACCATATTTCCCCAAGACTTGTGCATTGCTCTTCCATCTTCAGCAACCAGTGTGGCATACGTGAAAACGTTTCTGAATGGTGCTCTTCTCTCAAGAATAGTACTCATTGCGAGAAGGCTATAGAACCAGTTTCGAAACTGTCCTGGAAAACTCTCACTGATGAGATCTGCTGGAAACCATTTATTCCAGAACTCCCTGTCAGAGCTATATCTCATCGTGCTCATGGCTACAATACCAGCATCTAACCAGGGATTTCCTACATCTGGAATCCGTTTCATTTGTTGATTACATTCGCCGCAGACTATCTCAATCTCATCGATGAACGGGCGATGTGGTGAATGACCGTCGAATGCATCCCAGCCCGCAACTGCACGTTTCTGCAGTTCTTCTTTACTACCGATCACATCAAAATGCCCACAACTTTGACACTCCCATATTGGTAATGCGAGTCCCCAATATCGTTTCTTTGAAATCATCCAGTCATCCATGTTACGTAGCCAATCCATCTCTCTCTCTTTCCCGAAGGATGGGTACCATTTGGTTTCATTGACAACGATTTCCATGATTTGATAACGTAGGTTGTTTTCTTTCTGTTTCTCAGTGACCTCTTCATAGGGAATGTCAAACTTGCTACCCATCGAGATGAACCACTCATCTACTAGGCGGAACACCAATTCTTCTTGGCATCGCCAACACACAGGGTATCTGTGGGTATAATCTTTGACTTTGTAGGTCAAACCTTTCTTACTGAGATTGGCAAAGATTGGTTGAGCAACTTCGCTTACATTCATACCGGATAACCAATCGAAACCATCAATGAATATCCCGTTTTCTGTAAGTGGTGCAATTACGGCAAGGTCATGTTCTTTGGAGAGTTGGAAGTCTTCAGCTCCACAACCAGGTGCGATGTGCACAATTCCTGTACCTTCTTCTTCACCTACCTCGTCCCATACAATCACCTTGTGTTTTCCAGCAACTCCACTCACTTTCTGCGCTGGGAGTTCATCAAAGGGACCATGATAGACCCAGCCCTCCATGCCCATTCCAAGTATCTCTTCTTCAACTTCGTAAGCCCCCTTCAGCATATGAAGCGTCTTACTACTCAGGTAGTAGGTTTCTTCTTCCTGTCGCACTTTTACGTAAGTCAACTCAGGGCCTACAGCAGCGGCTACATTGCTACTAAGAGTCCAAGGAGTTGTTGTCCACACCAAAAGGCTTTCTCCCGGTCGATCTACCAATGGAAATCTTAAAGTGATACTTGGATGTGTTAATTCATTATATCCCTCTGTGACTATCTCATGTTGACTGATGCCAGTCCCACATCTAGCACACCATGGTATCACATCTCTTCCCTTGTATATCCAACCTCTGTCGTGACATGATTTTAAAACGCTCCAGATAGTATAATTGTTCTCTTCAGAGAATGTGAAATATGATCCTCCAATCTCTGGAGTCCCCAGTTTTCCAACAAGCTGCTCAGCTGTATCTGTAACTGGTCCTTCTGTACCATAGATTGTAATGACTTCTAACGGGTCCTTCCCAAGAGCATCATGTAACATAGCCAGAGTCTTTGGTTCATCCCAGTTCATCCAGTATCCTAATCGAATGCTCTGTTCAGTTTGAACTGCTGCATATTTCAAGACACGTTGTTTACAGAGGATGATAAACTTCTCTAACCCATAGTCTTCTATATCCTGTTTGCCTTTGAACCCCATCTCGCGTTCAACATTAACCTCAACCCATAGGCCTTGACAGTCAAAACCGTTCTGATATCGAGTCTGGAATCCTTGCATAGCTTTGAAGCGCTGGTATAGATCTTTGTATGTTCTTCCCCATGCATGATGTACACCCATCGGATTATTGGCAGTTATTGGTCCATCAAGAAAGGACCATATTGGACCATCTAATCTTAATTTCTTCAGTGTGTCAAAGGCTTGGGTCTTGTCCCAAAAGTCAAGAATTTCTTTTTCCTGAGCGACGAAGTCAATTTGATTTGATACTGGTTTAAACATTGCAGTCACCAACATTGGTTTCGAGATTGATTAGGGCTTTCAGATGCAGAATTGCAATACCTGTTAGTTGCGGTTTTCATTTTGGTTTCCTCTTAGGTGATATGAAGTTTTCAAGAAATCGAACAGGTATGTAATCAGAGAATGGACTACAATCTTTTCACGTGACTTAGTGAATTTGGCAATCCATCCTATATTCTCCTGCTACTAGGGTTATTGGATTTACGATTCTTGTCGTGGTTAAAAATCTTAGGCTAATACCCATTGACCTATACGCGGCTAAGATTTAATTGTTAGTCATGCAATTTTCCCTTTGATTTGTGAGTGTGTTTCACATGAGCTCATTGGAAGAACGTTCCCTCGATAATCTTGCTGACATGACATTGAATGTGATGCGGCAGAACCTGTTAGAGGTTGCAAGCGTTATTAGGAAGAAGATGGATGTAGAAGGTCCTCAAGCTGTGAAATCGGCTTTTGAAGGTGCGAAATCTAGATTTCTTGAAGGCGCCTTTAAGGACCATATTGAAGTTCGATGGGGAATGAGTCTATGCCCACTTTGTAATGATGAGAATGTGGATAAGAATGGAATCGCATATGCAGATGCAAGTGGAGATGGCGTAGAATTCAATCAATGTCTAAACTGTCGAATTGGAATTCTGTATAAACTTGTAATAGCTAAAGCAACAATGGAACACTATGTTATTGGTTTGGGAGAAATGGATCAATTCGCTGGGATGTCATTCTTCTGGGATGCGATCTTTCCTGATGAAATGAGTCAATTTCAACCGATGTATGAGATCATCTCAGAGGGTCAATGGATGGGTACTGTTTCATTTGATGAATCCATGATTCCTTCCTTCTTGTCTTTTAAGAATATGAAGGATTATACATCTCGAGGCTCTCCTGAATTTTGGACGAGTGAAATTTCCTCGGAAATCAAACTAGCTATTGATGAATTCATCAAAGCTGCACGTGATCAGATTGAGGTGGCTCTTGCTATAAGATAAGGTGTCTTTGTTGGGAAAAGAAAAACTAGTCCGTGATAAAATACCTGATCTAATCCGCAGAGAAGGGCGCAACCCATCAGTTCGAATAGCTTCTAATGATGACCTCGACTATCTATTTAGAATGAAGCTCTTGGAGGAAGCGACCGAACTGTTAGAATCAGGAGCAGATGAAGAAATCGTTGATTTATTAGAGGTTCTTGAAGCGCTTATCTCTCATAGAAAACTACATCGAGATCAATTGGAGCACTTTAGGAAACAGAAGGCTAGAATATGTGGTGTATTTGAAATGGGCTACGTTTTAGAGATTGAAGATGACCAATTGTAACACCCCTATTTCATACTCTGAAACATCGGACAAAGGTTATATTCATCTTTTTGAGTTCCGCAACATAGAATACCACTCCGTTCAGTGGTGGTACTATCAATTATTAGTTAGGAGCTGCTTAAGATGACAGCTGATGAAGTAAAACGAATCCCCGAAGAACCTATTACGCATGGAAAAGGTGAGTCTCTCGCCAGATATCACGTTGAGCGATACCCTGTGAGACCAATGCCTTACACTACACAATCAATCTGTCCTGAGTGTCTACTCAGTGATGACAAAGTCCACGTGATTGATGCCACAGTATATGAAGAAAATAACAAAGTTATGTACAAGAAGTCATGTGAAACACATGGCGAATTTATTGATGTTTATTGGGGCGATGCAGAGATGTTCAAAAAAGCACAGACTTGGTGGTACAAGTCTGTTGGTCTTGATAATCCTCGAACTGAAAGTATCAAAGGATGTCCTGAGGACTGCGGCCCCTGCACTGAGCATAAATCCCACACTGCTCTTGCTTTACTTGATGTCACCAACCGTTGCAACTTGAGATGTCCAATTTGTTTCGCCGTTGCAGCAGAAGGTGGTACTGTCTACGAACCCAGTCCTGAAGAAGTTTTAGAGATGATGAGAAATCTTCGAAGCAATAAACCCGTTCCTGCTCCAGCTCTTCAATTTGCAGGCGGTGAACCCACTGTTAGCAAACATCTACCGCAATATATCAAATGGGCTAAAGAACTAGGTTTTAGACATGTTCAGATTGCAAGCAATGCAATCCGAATCGGTAAGAGCAAAGAGTATCTGCAAGAATTGCGAGATGCTGGCCTTTCAACCATATACATGCAGTTTGATGGTGTTACTTCAGGTCCCTACTTGGAAGCTAGGGGTACAGACTTGCTTGCTGTCAAGAAACAGGCTATTCAAAATGCTCGAGAAGTTGGAATGGAATCAATTGTTCTAGTACCAACAGTTGTGCGTGGTGTGAACAGTGATCAACTTGGAGATATTATTCAATTTGCTGTTGATAATCGTGATGTCATCCGATGCGTAAACTTCCAACCCGTTAGTATAACAGGACGTATTGATCACGATGAACGTCTTAAATGGCGTATCACAATTCCTGACTGCATTCATCTCATTGAAGAGCAGACTGGAGGAAAGATACCTGCAACTGAATGGTATCCAGTTCCTGCAATGATGCCTGTTGGTCGAGCACTTGGTCTAATGAAAGGTGGACCAGAACTCGAGTTAAGCTCACACTTTGCATGTGGAATGTCGACATTCATCTACATTGAGGATGATGGTTCATACAAACCAATAACAGACCTCATCGATGTTGACAAGTTTATAGTTCTATTAGAAGAAATCTCCAACCTTTATGCCGATGGTGCGCGCGGTGCAAGTAAAAGAGCTAAAGCTAAACTAGCTGCTGGGATGCGTCACTTCAAGAAGAAGGGAATGATCAAAGATTTGGTCGGTTTATTCCTTGATCGGGGTGACTACGATTCATTAGCTCAATTCATGAGGCGTATCATTATGATAGGAATGATGCACTTCCAAGATCCTTACAACTTTGATCTTGAAAGAATCCAACACTGTGACATCAATTATGCAGTACCTGACGGAAGAATTATTCCCTTCTGCACAATGAATACAATTCACAGATCGCGTGTTGAGGACAAGTTCTCCGTTCCAATAGAGGAGTGGCGTGCAAGTCATAAGCCCACTCAGGTTGAAGAGGATAGCGTCACAAAACCATTCGGTAGTGAATAGTGTTAAAGATGCGAACGATGGGGTCAACCCATCGTTCATCCATGTTTTTTGGATTAGTATCTGGCCATCCCATCCAACAATCATCACTTTCACAATTTTTCCTAATGTAATGACCTCATCGTTCATGAGAAAATGAGAGGCCACTCTGGATTTTCTAATAACTGGTAGTTCAACCAACAAGCATTGATTATGCTGGAATTGTAAGCTACTCCTTCGAGCTGAAGAATCCTTGGTTCAACTTCGCGGACTAACCTAATACTCACAACATCCTTAGCCCATAAATAACCATCAGTGAGATTTCCCTCCTCATTCAGCATGACCATTCGTAGTGGGCCCCCTTCTATGAGAGGTGATCCGTTCTCATAATATGCAAGCACTAATGTTGAGTTGATAATCCCTGCATCTTCACCTTCAGGTGTATACCCTGTGAAATATCCATCAACCTGCAACTTTGTGAAATACGTTGTCAATCCATCGGAGGATAATACCTCAAGACTATAATCAACTGGAATTTCTCCAAGTTCTTGTAACAATGTTTTCACTAGGATTCCTGTGTAATTGAAGGGTCCCAATATTGTACCCGTACTCTTCTTGAATCCACCACTCCCACTGACAGAAGGCAATTCCATCAATTTGGCCATGGTGTATTCGTTCGTAGCATTATCCGAAAATACTGTAAGTGTAATAATTTCAGGAGCAGTTGTTGTTGAGGTCGTATTTGTTGTGTTAGTTGGATTTGGGGGGACTGGATTCTGGAGTAGGATAAATGTGAATAGTCCGGCAGCCAACACAAGAACGCCTACGATGACGGTTAATAACACCCTTGAATTTGCCAACACAATCACCGTTATGTTTAAACAAACACATCGCAACAAATTCAATATAAATACATTATTGTCAAAAATCTCTGTACAACGAATTGAACAGACTGTTTCAAACGTAGATTGATATTTAATTTAGTGGAAGTAGAATTTGAGTAATGATGGTAAATAACGAGAAAGACAAATCTTTGTTTAGGGGAATAAGAAGCCCTCCCGTTTTCTCTATTGGAATCGTTTTAACAATGAATGGTATTCTTAATGTGTTCGAGCGTATCACTATAGATGTGTCCACTGTTTCAACATATATTTTGTTTGCAATGATGTTAGGTTTCATTGGAATGATCTTTGTTGGCTTTGGTCTTCAATGGATTATAACAGACGCCATCACTAACTCTCAATTGGAGTGATTATAATAATGCGAGAATTTGATTCAAGCCCTGGACGAACAATACTCATCCCAGTAATAATTGGAATAATAATAACTGCATCAGTTGTATCTGGTGCTTACTTCATTTCTACCTACACCCCCACAAATCCACCAACAGGTACTACAACGAGTACATCTACAACTACAGAACCAACGGAAACTACTACTACAACAACGATGCCTGTAGGGACATATGGCGAATTAGCAGCTGATTTCATCAATAGTCGAAGAGACGACATAGTGTTTTTCTGGCATTACAATAATTCGTTCGTGAATCAGAACCTATCAGCATACTATGACGAGCAACATTCAGGTGCATATGTTGATGGTCTATACATGCTCAATACGAATCTAACTCCTATGGTTCGATTGCTGTTCCATCCATATCATGATAACATCAGAGGTGAAGGTGAAATCACTCAACTTGAGTGGGAAATGTTGAGTGGGTTGCTAGTTGATGATGGGATTAAACTCATGCCTAATTCTGAATCAACCCAAGAACTATGGCCTCCTGATTATATGGTGGAGGTCTGCTTTCTAGACGGAACCTCATTCCATCTATCTTATTTCAGGAGTACAGGTCTTGTGTTCATTGCAGAGGGTACTTGGTCCGGATTCAATGAATATGGATGGGCTATGTCATCGTTTGATGATGATAGCATAAGGTGGCTTGATGAGGATGGGCATTTACAGGCATATCTCACTGCCCTCTTTGACACTGTAACAACAAATGTTGATTATCCGGAATAGTATACTTGGTTCCACTCCCTTATTAGGGAGTGGGCTCTATTCTATTATTGTTTGTTCAGTGAGGATTGCATAGCGTGGATTCAGAATCGGATCGTGAAACAATAGCAAAACTACTGAAAGGACGCACCATGAGTGTTTATGCTCTTCTACTGACGAAAGAAAAAATGGGTGTTAGAGATATACAGAGAGCCCTTGGATTCTCTAGTCCTAGTTTAGCCCTTCATCACTTGACTAAACTTGCTGAGCTAGATCTTGTCGAGAAAGATGTACACGGCGAATACTCAGTGATTAAGACCGTACGTGCAGGGTCTCTATCGTTGTTTGTGAAAATAGGGAAAGTGTTGTTACCTCGCTTTCTTTTTCTCATCACTCTATTCTCAGCTATGCTGGTCCTCTACATGTTATTCTTCTTCTCATGGCCGCCCTCAGGGGGAGATATAATGTATCTTGCACTTAGTATCATCGCAATCATTTTGATATTGCATGAGTCGCGTAGGATGTGGTTACTCAAACCATTTTGAGGAGTTTATATGAGCTAGATATGAATTACATCTTGAGGAAGTGAGAAATTAGGGTGCCACCCTACTCATTCTTGTGACGATTACAAAGAAAGGTTAATAAGATTCAAAATAAAAGATGAATCGGACTGTGTATAACACACTATGGCGGGTGCGTGGGCTAATTTTCGTTACATGCCCTCAATTACGAAACTCCCCCCTCCTACCACGATTTCCCGCGTACCCGCCACCTTCTTCTTATTCAAAATCATCGTCAAGATTATCTGTCCTAATCTAATGACCGTTAACTTGATTCTGTTTCAAATGTACACTTTCTCTGTTTATTTAGTATAGTCGGATCATGTCTTTTGCATCACTAGGTAAATAGAACTCGTATTTTGCCTTTTGAATTCATCAATTTCTCTCTTTATTGGTCTAGTGATTTGCATATCTAGCTCGGATTCTCTTTCTTCAATAAATTTCTGCAGCGGTTCGTAGTACTCCTTCCACCAAATATCACTAGATATCTCAAATGAACTAAGAAGGGTATAATCATATTTTAAGATCAGTTTCAATTTCCTATCGAGATTATCCATCTGATCATGAATAACAAGGAATCCGCTATCCTTGATATGCTCTCTCCAATCCCTTATGCTATTCTCAAATCCAAGGACAAAAACTGAACCTTCCGCCCAGATAATATCAAATACCTTCCCACCAAAATCCATGTCACGAATCGACATAACAATTGGGCTAATTCTGTCCCTAAATCCTACCTGAATGCATTTTTTGCGAAGCCTACTGATAAGATCTTGATTATTGTCAATCGCTGTAATATGCCCATCGCTCAATCTGCATAACTCTAGAGTTGGTACTCCAGAACCGCACCCAACATCCAGAATTGATGGATTCTCTAATTTTGGGAGCATATGAAATGCAATTCGTGTGTATTTGAGTAATTTCGATCTGAATTGATCTCGATCGATACTAGTCTGCATTGATTTCACATCTATCTTAATAAATCACATTCGGCTATTTCTTTTCCGAACCGCGAAATATTCTCCAAATATGCTTTGAACAATCCTATTTTACATTGTCCATCAAGAATTATTCTGATGGTTCTCCCTTTCTTTAATCCCTATGCTATCTTTAATTAGGTATCTAGAGTTATTTCGTTTCAGGGTACGAACAATAATGAAGTCACGTCGAAATCTTAAGGTTCTGCAAGTTGATGCTTTTACAACCACTCCTTTTGGTGGAAACCCCGCAGCTGTAGTAATGGATGCAGATAATCTAAGTGAAGATACAATGTCCAAAATTGCTCGAGAGATGAATGTTCGAGAGACTGTCTTTGTTTCTCGTTCATCACATGCTGATTACCATTTTAAATTCATGACACCAGAAGGTCCCCTTGGATTCTCCGGTCATCCTACTATAGCAGCTTTTCATGCACTTGTCGAGGAAGGAATGGTAGAGTTAGTTAATGATGTCACAATGTTTAGCCTCGAAACATCAACAGGGATACTCCAGGTCGAGATAGTAAAGGATGTTACTTCTAACATGCATGAAGTTCAAGTCACACATAAAAAACCTAAATTCCTTACCACTTATGACCCATTGGAAATCGCGGAAGCCTTGGGTCTCTCATTAGCTGATATCATGGCTGGACTCCCTGTACAAACTGTGAGTACTGGAACTCCGGTTCTTGTTGTGCCTGTTAATTCTATGAAGTCTCTTGAGAGAATCAAGATTAACGTGGAAGCACTATCTCAACTCTGTAAAGATGGCGATTATGTTTCGATTCAGGTCTTTGCAAAAGATGTACTTGAAGTAACTTCTGATATCCATGCAAGACACTTCGCCCCTGCACTTGGAGTGAATGAGGATCCCGTATCAGGGATTGGAGCAGCAGCAACGGCAAGTTATGTGATCCGATACGGTATAATGGACACGGACATCCCTGTAAGAACTGTGGTCATTGAACAAGGGCACTATGTCAAACGTCCTGGAAAGGTCATTGTAGAGGTCAAGGGTGATACTGATCATATAGACCAAGTCAAAGTAAGCGGAACTGGTGTTGTTGTTCTCAAAGGGCGCCTCTATTTCTGATGAATAGCAACTCATCTTGTTGAGATTAATCTTAAACTCAACAGAACTATCTCCTCTCCCTTGGATTGAAGGAGATGCTCTATTTGGTCTTTCATATCGGGAATATTTGACTCTAAATAACGGATCAGATCATCTTTCGAGTCACTCAGAGCTCGCCTCATCTCTTCAGCATGTCGCAACAATGACTTTTGTAAATCTTCATTCCACTCTGGTGCAATAGTTTCCTTCATTGATGTCATAATATCATTTGCAACAGACCTAGATACTGAAACTAAACCCTCTCCTGATGTATCTTGTGTAGGAGTTGTTATGGTTTGTACGATATCTCTCAGTGTTTCATCCTCTGGTGTTTCCAAATATTCCTCATCCGGTTCAAGACTGATTACTAATTTCTTCCATACCCGTTTTCCTTGAAAATTAAGGGGTGCAATGAAACCCTTTGAATACATTCTTAGTAGGTGTTTGTGAAACATCTCTTCTGTTATCAATGATGCAGGACCCGAAGAAATCAAGTACTTGTGAAACAGCACTTGTTCAAATTCTATAATCGAATATCCGAATGCTTGTATGATGCCCTTTTCAACATCAATGTCCTCTCCTATGAGGTTCATATGGTCTGACATCTTGTCGTCCCTCTCTTTCCCGGCATTTACTATAGTAAAGCATGACATATGAAGCTATTCTGAGCGGAATCCAATTTCAAAAACCGAATAAGTTTTCCAAAAAATCGTAAAGGATGTAAAAGAAAAATAAAGGAAGGTAGATGATACCTTCCTAATTTCAGCTCTACCTTCTTTTCATAATTATTACCACAACTAGAATGACTCCTATTACTGCGACAACTCCAATTATGAGCAATGTCATATCTTGTGGAGCTGGTTCTGTAGGTGTTGTAGTTGATTCAGTTGTCATCTCTGTGGTAGTTGAAGGATTACCCCATGTCAATTCAATTGGAGTTCTGATTGCAGTATTATTCAGTGAATCGATAGCTTCGATGGTTAGACTTAATGTGCCTTCAGGTTGACCTGGAATTGATGCTGTATAAGCATCGCCTGTTCCTTCATCCAAAAAGATGATAGATATGACATCATCAATCCTGTATTTCACAGTGACATTATCCACAGTACTCGCATCAGTCACTATAACACTAAGTGTCACATCCGTTTCCGAATCCGGATTGGAAGGAGTGAAGGTGATATCGCCAATTTTAGGTCCCATCTCATCCCAATCTGGTACCACATCTTCGCTATGATCACCAAGAGTCCACTTCAAGAAATTATCAAAGAGCTCAACATTATCAAACTGTGTCTTTCCATAATCAAAGTCACTGAAGAAAGTTGTACCTGCAACAAGTAATCTGAGATCACCAACTTCTTCAACTGCAACTAGAGGTATTTGATTCCCATTTTCTCCGTCGATTGAGTTGTCATAGACTACATCAATGGTGGGACTCGTCTGATCTGTCTGATAACCAGATTCATCTGCAAAAATAATCGGTAGTGCTGGACCTTCGTCAATGAAGTATAGACTTGTAGGTGAGTATAGGGTTAATGAAAGGACATACTCTGTAAGACCTACTGTATTCTCTGGAGCGGGGATATCAACGAGATCGTTATACCACGGTTGATATGTGCCCTCCATGTAGACGTTGTCATCATTAATCCGAATATTCGAGCCTATACTCTGAAGAACTTGGTTTGCAGTCGCGATATCTGTGATCTCGCTAAAATCACCTCGTCCTGTAACAATCAATCCCTTTTCACCACTTGATGCCCACGTGGAAATAGCTGAAAGTTCAGCAGCTGAAAATGAATCAAGGCCACAAGTAATAATGAGTAATTCAACATCGGTCAGGTCTTCTGTTGAAAAAGCATCCTCTTGTGTCAGCATCTCAAAGTGGTTCCGAGCCAATGTCTGATTAACAGAGGTAAGGCCACCATCAGAATAATCATTCGAGTGTGCATAATCAAACAATGCCTTGTAATCATAGGTTATTGTTACATTTGGTGCATCAATTCCTATGGTCAGAGTGTAAAATAGTGATAGAATGCTGTCTATTGCTAATGACAGGCAATTCTCTGTAGCCGTTCTAACAGATGCATTTGAAAGTGCGGTTGAAGTACCAGTTGGATATGCGTCAGCAATAAGATCAAAGTATTGATGTGAATATACTGCATTACTTACGACCAAATCCGATACATTGGAGATGATTGTTTCACTTGGAGTAGATAAGGTAAAAGTGTTGAGTTCACTATTTATCTCCCCCTCATACGCTGAATGCCCTGGCCATGCCAATTCAGGAATTTCATCCTCGATGTCATCAGTATGAACAGGAATACAGGGGTCTGATGCATAGTGTGACATTACTCCAGCTGAAAAGAATCCAACTTCCCAGTAGTTCATAGCTTCTGGTCCCTCTGCAGCCGCCGCCGCAGTAAAGTTGTTTCTTGCATAGTTATACCATCTCGATGCTGCACTAGGTGCATTATGTTCTCCCGTTTCAGGATAGTATAGATGGTTATCCCAATCCTGCCACGCTTGATCTGGCGTTGTTGAACCCCCAAGGAGTTCTGGTGAATAATAGTTGAAGGCCTCAGCCCATGTTTCATTGCTTAGATGTTCTGTTGCCTTATCTACTATGAACATATGTGTAGCTAATCCCCATGCATCCACTTGTGTCGCCATTGGTAAGATGGCAGCAATCGGGAACATGGGAATGAGCAATAATAGACCGATTAAACTTCGACGCTTCATAATTTCTGTACTGATACATGGTTTCTATTAAGTAATGCGACGGATTACCGCTTTCTAAATCTGACTACAATCAATCCTAGAATTGCAGCAGCAGCTACTCCACCGATTATTCCTATGGTTAGAATATCGATTGATCCTCCTAGAAGAACTGAATGATAATCAGTTTTGTACAGAATCCCTTCTTGATCTGTAGCTTCAATATAGAATGTGATATTCTTGCCTGGATCAAACGGTCCAATATTAACGAAATAACTCGAATACTGAGGTTCCATCTCAATCGATTGTAAACCTGTACCGTCATCATAGTATAGTGTCACTTCTGATAGAGAAATTACTGCATCTCTATTTGTTACAAATGTCACTGACAGTCCCGTGAAATCAGATGAAATAACATAAGAGATGTTATCAATCAATAACCCTCGAGCTATCAGAAGAGGTGTGATTTCATCTGAATCATTGAAGTCTCTGAAAACTATCCAAAGTCTCTCAAATCCTCTTGACGCTGTATGACCAACACTAGATATGGTTGATGAACTTTGAGATGATACAGAAACATCCTGATCATCTTGGTCTAAGCTTACGCCTGATGTAGTGTATATAGTAGTATTGACTGAGATGGGTTCTGAGTATGAGTTGGAGATTTCGATTGCAATATCAAAGTCAGTGTATGCTTTTACTGCATCTTCTATACTTACATCAATTGATAATGATTGCACGATTTCAGATGTTGCTATATTAGCTAATCTAATAGCTCTTGATGGATTCATCCAATATGCTATTGCTGTTTCAGCATTTTCAAGATAGAGCTCTGCTATTCCCACATCCTCAGTTTCCATCAGCGTATCAATCGTATTGCGCGCTGTTTCGACTGCATCCTCTGCCTCCTCCTGAAGGTCCAACCATCTATTTATCCAGACATCCTGCCCATAGATTAAATCGTTTATTCTATCTAGGATTACAACTCGCTTATCTAACACAGCTTCTTTGATGTCCTCTCCGCTTATAGTACCATCAGGCCCTGTCGGATTCTTTACAAAGACAGCGTTTGTTACTCCACCAACGAAAGATACACTATGACCATCACTCGCGCCAAAATATGGATGGAGAAATCCATCTTCGCCATTTCCTATGAAGTATCCCTTATTATCCACTTCAAAGGCGTCATATCCCATTGTTTCAAAGGCACCATAGACATCTCCGTAATTATACGAACCTGATGGATGGCATAGAGTTGCAAGACCCCCTTGTGCATGGATCCCATCGACCATTGCCTGTTGATTAGACGTGATTATGTTCTCTGTCAGCGGAAATCCAGTGGTATGCTCCCCTCGTGAGAGTTCGGCCCCTACAATGATTTGAATATCTAAACCATAGGTCCGAGTAATTGCTTGCATTGTTTGGGCTCCTGTGACCCCTCCTATCGTAATTGGATTTTCATATGAGTGGTCTGTCATAACCATGAAATCTAAACCTATCGCCATTCCCTTCTCTAGCATTTGATAGGGTGTGTTCTGACCGTCGCTATGAGTCGTATGATCATGATAAAGTCCAACAAACATCTCGTATTCTTCAACTTCGGTTTCATTCAGGCTGGGTCCTGGTCCACTACTGATGATGAATCTCTCAGGAATAACCACTGTTCGATGATCATTCTGTGTCAACCAATCAAATGTATTCAAAGCAAATTGAAAGTGGGACACCTCGTACTCAGCTGAGCGGCTACCATACATTAGAAATGGTGCTGGCGTACCAACACAGACAACTCTGCCAGAGTCATACTCTGAGGATGCAACAACAATATCTTCAGATGCAGATATCATCGCCTGAGCGGATCCTGTTAGTGTGAGAGATTCTCCTGCATACCCTTCAGATGATGTAGTAATTTTTGTGAGATCTGTTGTTAGAACATTCGCATTGAATTCAGTGATTTCTCCTGCAACTCTATCACCATTAAATTCTATTCCGAATTCCTCGGCTAATGGATTCAATTTTGCACCGTCCAATCCCCAGTTATTTCCTCCTTGCGCTCCAACTAGAAGCAATCCGCCTCCATTACTTACGAAGGTAAGTATTGCTGCCTCCTCACCACTGGTCAAGGCTTCCCTGGGATGAAAAATAACAAGAACATCAAAATCTGCAAGAATACCTGAATCTAGAGCAATATCAAAATTTGTCGACGAATTATAGCCATTTTCTACTAACATCGCACTAAGCATTGATGCGTTGCCAGGTGCCTGTAGACTGCTTCCATTGTAACAATGACTTTCGTCGAATAATATATTCTTTGACTCAAATACTGAGATCTCATGATGTCCGTCTATACTTGTTCTCGCAGTAGAGGAAATAATGCTTGGGAACATCAAGAGAATTAAAAATGAAATTACTAATAATCTCGACTTTGCAACCATATGAATCACACAATTAATTTTTCAATTCACATGGTGATAAATATTCCCTAGTATCTGTATTTCCTGAATAAAAAAAGAGAGTTGAAGTAGGCGGTTATCCCGACTACTTCTATTTGCATATTATTTCTTTCTCATGAAGATGATTGCCACAATGATGACTATCACGACTACACCAACTCCTCCGAGAAGGAGAATCATAGTCATGTCTGATGGAGGTGTTACACCTTCTAAGTTCATTCCCATGTCAATGACCTGGGTTACAAAGGACATACCCTGAAGTGTTACGCCGTAGTAATCGTCGGCGGTCATTGGTCGGTAGTCACCATATGGTGATGCACCCGATACAACCACCGCACCATAATACAGATTCGCTTCATAGGTGGCGCCTACAAATGCGCCAACGTCCTCATCATCATGTGCAAATGGTTCAACAAGATCTGCATCTGTTATTTGCGCAGACTCATTGAACATGAGAATTGGCCATACGTCATCAATTTCTTCAGTTTCAAGTGCTACAGCGCCCTCACCATCTGCTCCGGTAGTACTACCGTAGAGACAAGTTGGACCGTGCATGAGAATTTTGGAGATACCTGTGACATTTGCAAAATGAGTGGCCACAGGCCTATATCCTGCTACGCAGTTTGAGATTGGATCTTCAACTGATGTTGGTTCTCCATAGACATGTGATCCAATACCATCGAGAATCATTGTCATATTCTTGCGGATATAGTCCCATCCTGAATAATCAGAATCGTATCCGATCCACATGAATTTACTACCAGTCTTGAACCAATTGACAATTGCATCAACTTCTGCACTAGTGTAACCTGCATCAGTTCCATAAATGGAACCAGCAATGAATCCCTTAGCACCTTGAAGTATTGAAGCATTGATTCCTCCTTTTGCCCATACTACTGTGTATCCCATATCAGTCAAGTTGCCATCTAGATATTCATCTATAAAGGCAACTGCGGAACTATCTTGTCCGTGTGAATAGTCAAAGACTATAGTGCCAGTGCCATCTGCGGCTACTGGTACAATAGGAATTGCAATGTATGATGCAAAGAGGGTGGCAATGATTACGTAAGTTAAAGCCTTCCTCGCGTTCATGTTTGTCTTCACCAAATTTGGTGTCCTCCTTCTAATTACATTAGAAGACAAGTGTTACTTCACAATCTCCTCCCTGTTAAAACTTTTGCTAAAACAAAAGTCGCACAAATCACCAAAAATGTATAGGGTCTTTATAAGGAATAATCTCTGCTAGTGCAAAAGCTTATCTACTGCGAGTTTTCTCTGATTTTCTCGTCAGCTATTTTAAATCTAATCTTGTGAAAAGGTGTAAGAGATGAGCGAGTTTGAAACTGCTGGGTCATCGAAAACGATGTTCATTGCGATAATTGTGATTATTGTAATCGTTGGCGGTGGAATTGCTGGATTCATGCTTTTGAATCCGGGAACTCCTACGACAACCAATACTAATACTACATCAACAACCACTACTGAGCCAGAGGGTACAACAATAACAGTCTTGACTCGACATGATGTGTCGATTCGAGCTGTATATGAACCCGCATTTCTTGCGAGTGCTTTTGCCGTGGCAAATGGCATTACAGATGTGCAATGGAAAGCGCCTAGTGGTGAATTCTGGAATGATTTGATCAATGCTGGAGATGTTGATGTGTGCTGGGGCGGAGGTCCTACACTATTCGATCAGCTGATGAGGGATGATTTGTTAGCACCACTCGATAGTCCGTTAATGCAGGAAGTTGCTGATCGAGTTCTTGATGAGATTGGTGGTGCCGATATGAAACGAAACAACTCGGAAAATCAATTAATATGGATTGCTGCTGCAATTTCTACATTCGGATTCACAGTCAATCATGCTTTCCTTGACGACAAGAGTCTTCCGACCCCCCATAAATGGACTGACCTTGCTAATGCAACCTACGGACAATATCTTACTGCTATTCCGACGATAGCTATGGGTAATGCTCCAGGAACAACATCAAATACTAGAATCTATGAGATTATCTCTCAGGCTTTAGGTTGGGACGAGGGATGGATCAATATGGCTAGGATGGCTGGAAACTCCAAAATTGAAGCAGGATCCGTTGAAACGCAGGCTGCATCAGAGAATGGTGATGTTGGTATCTCAATGTCTATCGACTTCTATGGATATCTCACACAATTCAGAAATCCTGATTGCGAGTATATTGTTCCCACAGGTCAATCTATTGTGAATGGTGATCCAATCGCAATAGCTGAAACTTCAACTAAAAAGAACCTTGCTGAGGGTTTTGTTGATTTCATCTTATCACCATACGGTCAGTCACTCTGGCTTTCTGAAAGCATTCGCAGAATGCCAGTGATGGCGGAAGCGTTTTCAGAACCTCTTGGTCTTGCTGCTCCAGATCTCTATGCAGCGTACAATGCCACGCTCGAAAATGTTGGCATCGACTTCAATGATACGATATCGCTCCTAACAAATATGGCATTAATCTCTTATTGGGAATCAGTATTCTTCACAGCTCATGATGAGCTAGTTGATTGCTGGTCTGCAATAGTTGATGCATACTATGATGGTGACATCAATGAGGAAGAGCTAAACGATTTCGCTGCGGATATGGGAACTCCGGTGTCAATTTTGGACCCGAAGACTTCTGTGCTGGAAAAGTTCACGTTAGACTATGCTACACGAATCAATAATGACATGATTTACGATGATTCCTATAAGGCACAAGTACAGTCATCTTGGGCAAATGCAGCAAAGTTGCAATATAATAGCGTCCTTAGCGCACTTCTTGCGTATATTGCCTAAATTCCGAGGAGGATCGATTCTTGGCGATAGTCGAGGATGCAGAGAGAGATGTTAAACAGGACAAAGAATATTCAGAAATTGAACTTGAGCCATCAGATTGGTCATATGTTATCAAATCTGGATTATCTGTAGTGCCATCACGATTTGCATCCTGGATTATCAATTTTTTCAGACGTTTAGGTAAGTGGTTTATCAAGTTTCTTAGGAGTTTGAAAAATCTTCCCTCAAATCCCGGACCTCGATTTAGGCGTGGATACCATAAACTACGACAAGAGATGGACTCTCTAACATGGGTTCAATTAATCGCCCTTCTCTTTGCATTCACGTTATTTTTAATTTTGCCACTTGCTAGCGTCGTCATTGTTTCGTTTTCAAACCTCACATATTTTCAAACTGTTTTCAGAGATATCTCTCCCTTTCTATTTAATCCAGATGGGAGCATTGCAGGTTGGAATGTTCGATTCACCATGTTAGACACAGAACTAGATACAATGCGAATAATTGGGTGGAACTTAGGACCATTCCTTAATTCAATCTACGTGGCAATTATCGTAACGATCCTATCAGTCATCATGGGTACATTTCTAGCATTTATTATTGCCCGATATGATTTCACTGGGAAGAAATTCGTACGTACATTACTGATTTTTCCAATCTTAGCAACTCCCTTCATAGGTGCAATAGGAATCAAGAGTTTTCTTGGTCCGTATGGGACTATCAATAATCTCTTTTACACAGCTTTGGGTTGGTGGGATCATAGGATTGTATTAGACGGACTAACAGCAGTAATATTCGTGCAAGCATTTTCCTTCTTTTCATTGGTCTATCTTAATGCATATTCTTCATTCATGGGTATTGATCCCTCCCTAGAGGAGCAAGCTGAGAATCTTGGAGCGACCGGATTCAAACTCTTTCGATCTGTCACATTACCCATGGCGATGCCTGGAATTCAAGCTGGTGCAATTCTAACATTCATATTGAGTATCGAAGACATTGGAACGCCTCTGATTTTCGGAGGACAGGCAACAAAGACTCTTGCATACATGGTCTTTGATAATGTGGCAACAGGTGCTGGTACAACAAGTGGAATCGGCCCTGCTGTGGGTATGATTTTGCTAACAATATCTCTACTAGGTTTCTATGTCATTCGCAAATACTCATCACTACGTTCATACGCTTCAGGAACAAAAGGTGGGCAATGGAATCCTAGAACTCGCAGAATAGGTATCCGAACTACAATAATTCTCTATGCGGTTCTGATTTTGATTCTATTCTTAGCATTGATTCCGCAGATTTCTGTGATATTGCTTTCGATGACGGTATCTCGTCAAACTGATGCAATAATTCCTGAATTGACATTGAGCAATTATTTTGGAATGGCAGAAACGTATCCCGATACATTTTCTTCGATTAGTCTAACTCTTGGATATGGCGTGATTGCAACGGTTATTATTGTCGTATTAGGCGCGAGTGCAGCTTATATTATTGCTCGAAAGGATATTCCTGGAAAGACTGCATTAGATATGTTAGTGACGTCCCCTATTGCATTACCAGGTATCGTCATTGCCACAGGATACTTCACACTGTTCTATAATACTCCCCTATTTCCATCTGGAAGCCCGTGGTTCTTGATTATCATGTCGTATACTGTACGTAAGTTTCCGTTTACAGTTCGGGCGGCTTTCGCTGGACTACAATCAACGCCTATAGATTTAGAAGAAGCATCTCAAAACATGGGTGCTAGCAAGAATAAGACATTTTTGAAAATTACGCTTCCATTGATTGGAGTAAGCGTTCTTGCAGGTTCTCTTTTATCATTTGTATATTCTGTGAGTGAAGTCAGTACGAGCTTGATATTAGGAAGTGTAGGTCCGAACCAAGCACCAATGACTTATTGGACGCAACAGTTGGCTGTATCACAAGATGGAGTTGGGTTTGCGGCATGTCTTGGGGTGTTGATGATGGCACTTCAGATGATTGTGATTACAATTACGAACAAAATCCTTGGAACTAGGTCTTCAGCCATTACGGGGATATGAGGTGAAAAAATGGTAGAAATTAGGTTAGAATCTCTTCGAAAAACCTTCGGTGCTGTACTTGCAACAGATGCAGTAACAATGACTCTGAAGGAAGCTGAGCTTTCAACATTACTTGGGCCATCAGGTTGTGGAAAGACAACCTTACTTCGTCTTATCGCAGGATTCTATGCCCCTGATTCAGGGAGAGTTTTATTCGATGACCGGGATATGACGAATGTACCCCCGCATAAGAGAAATACAGGCATGTGTTTCCAGAATTATGCCCTTTGGCCTCATATGTCTGTTTACAATAATATTTCCTATGGGTTGAAATTGAAGCGAGTAAAGGGCATGAAATTTACTAAAGGCGCAATCGATAAGAGAGTGAATAAAGCTCTTGATTTAGTGCGCCTTGAAGGTCTGGGGGAACGCCATATCCATCAACTCTCAGGTGGTCAGCAACAGCGAGTTGCCCTTGCAAGAGCTCTATCCATCGAGCCTGATGTTTTACTGCTGGATGAACCATTGTCAAATCTTGATGCTAAACTCAGGATTGAGATGCGTGAAGAGATAATTCGAATCCAAAGGGAATTGAATATAACCACCGTTTATGTTACTCATGATCAACACGAAGCTCTCAGTATAAGTGATCGTGTTGCAGTCATGGACAAGGGTTATATTCAACAATTTGATACACCTCGTTCTATCTATTCACAACCTCAGACTATCTTTGTTGCAGATTTCATTGGACAGTGTACTTTTGTAGATGGTGTAATTTCATCAATTGGTGACTTCATTGATGTACATCTACCCGATGGTCAAAAAATTTCAGGAGTTACAACCATAGACGATTATCCCTATGAGGTAGGTGAAGCAGTAAAATGTGCAATACGTCCAGAAGATTTGTTCCTTATACGGAAAGGATCGGATGACAACGAGATATCTGGTATAGTTGCTCGAACCATTTATGTGGGAAGTGAACTTGAAGTCTATTTTGATGTTGGAAATATTCACGCTCAAGCGCTTCTTGATCCAGATGCGCCTCTAAAAGAGGGTGATCCAATTAATCTATACGCTCCAAAAAGTGAAGTGATGGTTCTCCCGCTAGGTGGAGTCCACGCACTTAGAAAAGTTCCTGGCCATTATATGCAGGACGCAGAGGCCCCCTCAACTACTGAAGTGAGTGCCTAGTTTGAACTGCGACACCGCGTTGAAGTGATTGCATTTCCGAAGATGATAATAGGCTACGGCCAACCCCAACAAGTGTGTTTTCTGAATTCATAATAAGAACTTCTTCTCCGGATCTAAGTTCTGGATGTACATGAGTGACGAATTTGGTGAGAGCTGATTTACCTTTTGCAACAAATTCCGCAGCTTCGTTATCCATAATCACCTTGTATTGATCCGTAATCCCACTTCTCAACAATAGCTCCGCTCCACTAATTGTTGGAGCTAGTAATCCTGTAGTTGGTACTAACGTAAAGAGAATGTCATCATCAGATTTGATATAGCGTATCTTTCCTGTTGTTCTTGAAAATGCAGCACTCAGATTTTTTAACATGAATAGTTGATCTGCTGGAATCTTCCATTGATATGCAAACAATCCCTGAATTTTCCTTTTCCACCATCTATCATCATCTGGTTCCATTACTGGTAAAGAATCTAGTAAATCCTCTACTGAGCTATAACACACTGCATCGATATTTACTGCGTATTCCTGTAAGACCTCTGTTGGAGTCTCTCTTGAAAGCCAATATGCATTTTCAAACGTGATTTGCTGCAAAGTTGTTTGAAGCCGATTTAGAGCGATTTCCAGCGATATCGAATCTAATTCCTTTGGAAAAACACATTGTTGTGCAGGATGTACATGCTCGTATTCCCAAGGAACTGGTCCCATCGGAGTTACAAAGACAAGAATTACCTCATCATGTTTGTACCTTCTTACTGCGTTGGTTATTTGTTTCGCAGTTTCTGAATACGGTCTATCTCCCAGATGTGGTACCAGAATCAAATTATTGGTTTTTCTGAAAGGATATCGTTCATTAATTCTATTCTGGAAACCAACGATGGATGGATGATTGAGACTTTCCCATCCAGTGTAAAGTATTGCAGACGTATTAGATACAGGGCTTTCTTTGGTTATCTCTTCAATATGCTTTATCATGACTCTAAAAGCTTGAATTAAGGTTGGATGTGATCGAGCACGCATTGAAGCAAGCTCGAAAAGATTCCCTTCTGAAATTGCTTGACGAACATTTCGCATCTCAGCTGCACTCACATACAAATTATGCTTCATCAATTCAATTGCTCTTTCTTCTTCTGATAGGGCCATTAAGGATTCGATACTATTAGCACTGCATATTGGACAACTACATGGTAACTCTCTGAGATTCTTAAGATGAACTGTTCCTGTAGGAAAGAGCATACGACCTGCATCCGCAAATTTCGCGTAAGAGGCGGAATCAAAAAAATCACAGCCAAGTAGAGCTGCCTGAGCAAAGAACATTGGATGTCCACATCCAAAGAGGTGGACTGGTCGATTCGGTGGTAAATATCGTTTTGCAGCAATTGTTATGTCAACGATGTCGCTATATCTATATCGTTCCATCAGAGGAACTACTCCTCCAATTGGGTGGATGTCAAAATCCATTTTTGCCATTGCTTTCGCGGATTCTTCTCGTAGTTCAGGATACACACCTCCCTGAATTGTTCCTGCTAGAAGCATATCCCCTTTCTCGCCAACAGATAATCTAGCTCTTTCAATTGAGAGATGGCTGTCTTCTTCCGCCTTTAGTTTTCCAACACCAGGATCTGAAAATACGTCAAGAATCGTTCCTATATCAGAACGAATTGATTTCTGAAACCTCACAATCTCCAGTGGGTCAATCTCTTCTTCTGGGAGACTATGAAAATACATCTGAAATGTACCTGAATCTGTCATAATTGGACCATTGAATCCTAATAGTTCATGCACTCCTTCATTCAATGCCTTTTCTCTAAACCTATCATGCGAATTGATGATATACGAATTTGTGATTACCATCTGAAATCCAAAATCTTCATTGAGAGCTGACGGTCTGATAGAGGACTTTCCAGGATGAACTACAGGCATTAGAAGTGGAGTTTTAACAGTACCATGATTTGTGGTGTAACTACCTAATCTGGCTAAACCTTCCTTTGCCTTGATTTCGAAACGACCCATTAGTATTCCCTTGAATGCATGATGTACTATGGATGAATCTTTTGTTCTACCTACTTGTCAAACAATTTAAGCGGATGTGCTCTCGATATCTGGATGGATTTCGGCAAAGTGCTACTCGTCCAACGAAGAGATTACAAATCTCCAGATCTTATGGATGAATTCAGGTCTTTAGCAAATACTGCAGGATACGATGTAGTAGGGGAATTTGACATAGTGAGTCCTCCGTCTGCGAGATATGGGATACGCTCCGGTAAAGCTGAAGAAATATCAACATGGATTGAGGTCAATTCACCTGATGTTGTTTTATTTGCTCCCAGTCTTAAATCAAGTCAAGTATTCCGCCTCATGGAATTATGGGAAGTTGAAGTTCGTGATAGAAATCAGCTTATTTTGGAGATATTTGATAGACATGCACAAACACCCCAAGCAAAGCTACAGATTGAGCAAGCAAGACTGAGTTACGAACTACCCTTCGAACGTCATCAAATCCGGATGCGTCTTCAACAAGAGCATACCGGAGATAGACCAGTTGCTGAACAAGTTGGAGCTGGTGAGGACCTGTTGAATCTAAGAATCAAGGAGATTCGACGAAGAATATCAGCAATAAGAGATAAGTTGGATGAAATTTCACAAGCACAAAAACTAACAAAGAAACGCCGAGAGAGTATGGGGTTTCTGGAAGTGACTCTTGCGGGATATACAAATGCTGGAAAAAGTACATTACATAATACGATAACCGGTTCATCAGTGAAAGTAGCTGATGAATTATTCACAACACTCTCAACAAAAGCAACCCGCTTAGACCTACCAGGGCGTCGCGCTGTTCTATCCGATTCTGTAGGATTCATCAGTGATCTTCCAAGACAGCTCTTAGAAGCCTTCAATACAACACTTATCGAAATTGCTGACGCCGATGTCATTGTCCTTCTTATAGATGGTTCTGACACAAAAGTAGAGATTGAACGAAAAGCACTGACCTGTTTTGATACATTCAATGAAGTAGGTATAAATGGAATTCCAATTATCATCGCTCTCAACAAGATTGACTTGATTTCAGAGTCCGAAATATCTGAGTGTATCGAACTACTGAATAATTTTTCAAAGATCATAATTCCTATCTCAGCCTCTGAGGGTAGAAATGTTGACGTACTGCTAAAAGAGATAGACAGAGCTCTGCCCGATATGTATAGGTATTCTGTTGTCCTTCCCTCTGGCGATGTTGGAATGTCTATACTCTCTTGGTTGCATGAAGTTGCAGAAATTGATAGTCAAACATACAAGGCGGGTAGTATTGAAGTTGACGCCTATTTTACATTGGAGGTTCGAGAACGGCTTTCAAAGAAATTACCCAATGGTTCGATACAAAGAACGAGTTCCAGAATGGATACAAGTGATTAATTCATCCCAAAGGAATTATAGGGACACCATTGTTTGAAGTATTAGCATCAAGAAGGAGACGATATACTGCTCGAATCCAGATTCGCTCGATTATTATCGGGTGACAATTTCGTAGTTACTAGTGAACTAAGCCCTCCTAGAGGAGCAAATCATGCACTTCTCCTCGAAAAAGTTGACTTGATGAAGGAATATTGTGATGCAGTAAATATAACCGATAACGTACGGGGCATACCGTCAATGAGCAGTGTCGTTAGTAGCTATCTTGTTAGCCAGGTGGGTATAGAACCAATCATGCACCTCACTACTCGAGATAGAAACAGAATCGCCATTGAGAGTGAGCTCTATGGAGCATATGCATTAGGTATCAGAAATATTCTGTTCGTATCGGGTGATCATGTTTTTCTCGGCTCTCATCACCAAGCTGAAACTGTGTACGATGTTAACTCGATTCAAGCTCTGAAAATCGCGAGTGACATGATGTCTGGATATAATTATGCAGGTGATGAGCTTGAAGGAATCCCCCACTTCTTTTTAGGAGCGTCTTTCAATCACAACGCAGACTCCTTAGAAGAGGAGGCTAGTAGAGTTGAGAAAAAGATGGAATCTGGTGCGCAATTCTTTCAATCTCAAGCTATTTTCGATACAGACAGATTTGGAGATTTTTTAAAGCATATAGAGAACCTTCCCATCAAAATACTTGGAGGAATCATCCCTTTGAAAAGTCCAGATACCGCAGAATTCATGCATCATCTAATTCCTGGGATTGAAGTCCCTCCGGATATCATTGAAAGAATACGTTCTGCAGGCAATGGATATTCTGAGGAAGCGGCTATTGAGATATATCAACAGGCCGGATTAGAGATATCTTTGGAACTCATCGAAAAATTGCAATCGATAAAACGGATTGATGGTATTCATATAATGGGCGTAGGATGGGAGGAAAGCTTAGCTTTTCTTGTTCGACATTCAGGTCTGCTTCCGCGTCCACAAGTGAGGTGACTCGTTGTGTTTGTGTTTAAGAATAATCAAATTTCATTTGAGCTTGGTGATATTCATTTTGGTGGCAGTCCGGGTGAACATCCCACAATCTTAGTTGGTGGTCTATTCTTCAAAGGCCAGCCCATTGTTAACAATACTAGGGACGGAACATTCGATGAAAAAAT
>CAYWJO010000002.1:190334-216811 GCA_964458565.1 uncultured archaeon
TGAAAAAATGGCACTTGATTGGATAAATACCGGAATCTCTATGGTACAACATACTGGTCATCCATTAATATTACAGATATATGGACGAACTGAGAAAGCCATTGAACGTCATATCCTTTGGGTTTCTGAGAACTTCGATGGACCCTTCATGTTTGAGTCAATCAATTCAAAAACTAGGATACGTGGAATAGAGTTGTGTCAAGAGGTAGGTCTCTCAGATCGCGCTATCTTCAACTCAATCAACATCTCTATGAAACCTGAGGAAGAAGTTGCGCTCAGGAACAGTCCACTTGAAACTGCCGTTGTCTTGGGATGGTCTCCAAAGGCAACAAGTCTTGAAGAGCGGATGAATATCATTAAAGAACAAATTTCCGTGGCAAATCAAATTGGTGTGAAGAATGTAATTGTTGATCCTGGGACAATGCCTGTCGGAGCAGGCTACGGTCTTGAACATCGAACACTTCTTGCCATCAAAACAGAACTTGGTCGACCCACATGTCTTGCTCCTCACAATGCACCGTCTGCGTGGAATTTTATCAGGCAATCTGAGTTCAATAATGAGTCAATTCATTTAGCTACTGTCGTAGCGTCAAGCATAGCAGCTCAACTTTTTGCATCAGATTGCATCATGTATGGTTCTATGATTCGTACAAAAGAGGTATTCACCTCGGTGGCTTTGATTGGGAATGCCATATCATCAGCTATTGCAGAAGCAAATCATGTGCTTGGACTTGATAGAGATCTGTTTGATCCTCCAACATTTCAATAGGTGATATAATGAATCGTACTTCAGATTCTGAATGGCCTCCTGTATCAGGTGATTTTGTTGTGGGCGACTCTAAGGGGTGTGTTGCTATTTGCACTCTTGGAAAGAGACTTGATGTTGACTGCAATTACGCGATTATCGGAACATGCAAGACTGAAAACATTGGTATCGAACGAATTATAGTGAATACTATATCCAATGTGTCAATCCGTTTTTTGATATTAGCTGGTCCTGAAATACCAGGTCATCTCACCGGACAGACACTAAGGTCTCTTTATGAGGGTGGTATTGACTCTGACACGAAACGTATTATTGATGCAAAGGGAGCAATACCATATATTGAGAATGTCCCCCTTGAAGCGGTTGAACGCTTTAGGAAACAAGTGACGTTAGTTGATATGCTAAATAATCTCGATGTACAAGAGATTGCACTGATGGCTGAGCAGTTGAATCAGAAGAATCCTGGAGCATTTCCTGAACCAGAAATCTGGGTTGAATTCAAAGCTAAGTCCAAACGGAAGAGACCAATAATTACTGGGGCGGGTATTGATATTCTTCCGGAGTATGGAGTGACATATAATCCGTTGACATCACTAGTATCAGGTAAGGCTGCTGGTGCTGTGGTTTCAATTCATCCATCAAGTGTTGTAATTACAGTATCTTCAGGTGACGAAGAAGGTCACCTCATTACAGGAAAGGAGTTGTAAATAGTGTTCATCTTTGAGAAAGAACAACAGATTTATGATATTGCTGGCGTCAAAATCGGGGGAAATCCCGGCGAAAACCCAACTGTACTAGCTGGTACAATATTCTACGATGGGGATAAGATTGTAACTGATGCAGAGTACGGTGAGTTCGATAAGAATCAAGCTGAATTGATGATTGGTAAACAAAATGAGCTCTCATCAACTACTGGGAACCCAGCATTAGTTCAAATTTATGCAGGGACATCGGATGCTCTCATAAAGTATATAGACTTTGTAACAGATTGCACAGAATCTTCATTTCTAATCGATTCTACAACGCCTAGCGTTCGCCTCAATGGATTACGATATTGTGAGGAAGTCGGATTACTGGATCGAGCTATCTATAATTCTATTAATCTCTCCATAAGTGAAGAAGAAATCCAGGGATTGACTGAAATTCAACACGATTGCGCGATAGTTCTTGCTTTCAATCCTCGAGACCCATCAGTTGCAGGTAGGAGAGCTGTACTCGAAGATGGCGGTGGACAAATTACCAAAGGTCTCTTGACGCTCTGTGAAGATATTGGTGTTACAAAACCGCTAATTGATACTGCAATCACTGCTATGGGAGCGGGTGCTGGTGCAGCAGCCGCCTTCACCTTCGTTGCAAAGACCATCTATGGCTTTCCAACTGGCTCCGGTGTTCACAATGCTCCTTCATCATGGCCCTGGCTTAGGGATATGAAGAAGAAAAACAAGGACATCTTTAGAACATGTGATATCGCATCAAACCTCATAGTGCAGACTTTAGGAGCTGACTATGTTCTTTATGGCCCCATTAAAAATGCGGAACTTGTTTTTCCAGCAGTAGCAATGGGTGATATATTTGCAGCTGAATCACTCTCCTTAGAAATGGGAATTGAACCTGTAGAAACACATCCTTATAGAAAACTTCTCTGAGGTATGAAAATAGTGGTCGCATCCGGACGCGTTATTCGCCCTAAGCATATCGGACCTAGTTCTCTAAGATATGGACCATTCTATACAGTTGCTTCTGTGGAGTTGGGAAATAGCACAACCAAATGTATCCTGATGTCTACAAATCTTGAAAGCGCTGAGGTCTTTGAAATCGAAAAGGAAGTTAGGATGACCCGAGATATTCGACCACCTAAAGATAATGAGGTCGTATTTGGAAAAACATTGGTAGGTGTCCCTCTCAGTAAAGAAGCAGTTTCAGAATTTATTAATGACATAATAACAACAGTACTGAAGAAAGCACGAATACGAATCGAGTCAGATCTTCATTTTGTTGTTAGGTCTACAGGTGTTAACGCGAGTTTTGCATCACCATCAGAGGTTGGTGCAATTGTAAAATCTCTTGCAGATGGATGCTTAGATGCTGGGATTCCACCAAGAAAAATGACTGCATCGTTAGCAGTAGAAAATCTACCTCCTGGACTTCGGGATTATAGCTGGTTGAAGAAAGTCTATTTTGATGGTGCAGTTGCAGCATCTCTACCTCCTGCAGAAACTGATGTTGTGGCAAATGAAATGGAAGGCGAACTTGTGACAGCTGGTTTGAAGGGGGCTGCAAAGAGTACAAATATTGATTTTAGAAATCCGGTCATGACACTTGATTTTGGAACAACACTCGCAGGCAGGATCACTGACAACTCGTTTCCATATGCTAAAACTGTTGGTTCTTTCGCTGGTTTGGCAGGTGCTATTCCTGATGCGATAGTTCAAGGCACTAGTCTTGTGGAAGGTGACACAGGATGCACTTTAGATTTAGCAACCTCTCGACCTCGTTCAAATGATTCTATTGACGAACACTGGGTTGAAAGAGCACATCGATTGATACGAGTAGGTATAGTTCCGAAAGGTTCGAATCGATTCGGTACGGTTCCGGTTAATACCAAGGCTGCAGAAAATTCCGGACTTGTGCTAATCGGTGTAGATGTTGGTGATAATGGCTCCGAATTGGGTGGGTTGAAAAAACTCGGATCCGACCTCGAAGCAACTAGTAGGATTGATGAAATACTCATAATAATTGACAATATTCAAGCCCATTTAGTACAACGCATCGTATCAGTAGCGTCATCAGCGAATCTTATTCTCCCGGAAACATCACTAGGATTAACCGGTCGTGCAATTACCACCGGTACTAAGCCTCGAATAATTTCCAAGAAACTACGGATTAACGACAAATCATGGACTGACACTCATCACCTCTTATTTGTTGAAGATGGTTTAGCTATTGGGGCTGCTGTTGCCGCAAGATGCATGAACTCACTTGGCACTCGTACAAATCCAATGGGTGGCCGGAAAGGTGATGGATGTATAATGGGTGCAAGAATGAATCTTCAGAAGAAGTAGCTAATCTGTTTTCAATACAAAACAAGTAGAGCAATTTCCAAGATATTTCTTCTATCCTTTAGATGATTTTTTGCCTCTTATTATAATTATAATCAAAATAACAGCACTCCCGACACCTAGAGCTATAATCAGTAGAGGTATCAACTCATTAGGCAAAGGAGTATTTGATGAGGTTGACGTTGTAGTGCCAATCTGAGTGGAGGATGTTGGCTGCGTGTATGTTGTATAAGTCGATGATGTTATGGAAACCGATGTTGTCGAGACCGTTCCTGAAGGGGTAGTTACAGAACTCGGCGTTGTGGTCGTTGTCGTGGTCGGTCTTGTAGGAACCCATGAAACTGTTACATTCACCATATCCTCAGCAGAATTTCCTCCAACATCATACACAACGCATATCCAAGTATGAGCTCCTATTGATAATCCATCTACTGGAACAACTATCTCTGCTCCATCCCAATCAACAGTCACCCATAGCATACCATTATAGTATATCTCATATACGGCGGGATGAAGATCAAACGGTGTCCATGTGATGTTGAATCCAGTTTCACCAAATATGTATGCAATGTCATCAGGAGCATCAATGGTTGGATTAGTTCCATCAAAAACTATCACGTCCACGTTATCATCTATGGAATTTCCAGATTCGTCCCATATTGTGCATGTATAGGTATAATTACCAAATTCAAGACCATCAAGCGAAATTATTACAGTATCACTTCCATGCGTCGCATTCAGAATGTTAGTTCTTACCAAGATTCCATCGCGATGAATTTCATAGTAGTCGAGAAATAAGTCAAAGGTGGTCCAATTCAGCTGGTGTCCTGTCTCTCCCTCTCTGAAAACAACCGTATCCATATTATTGATTATTGGACTTGTTGTGTCTTCGATAGTGACCCAAGTTGTATCTGAAGCCTCGTTGCCTCCTAAATCATCTACTAGGATTGTAAAATTATAGACACCAATTCCCGGGAGAATAAATTGAGGACTCCATGAGATATTCTCTCCAGACGCCCAATTACCACTGTCGATCTCATTTCCATCTCTGAATATCCAATAATGATTTGGATGCTTATCTGTTGGTTTCCAAACAACCTCTAGGAAGGGATTCGCTACCTCAAAGGAAAAATCCTCCTGATGTGGTATAATAGGCGGAATGATATCATCTGCATAGACGGTCACGTTGACAAAACTCTCAGCTATATTCCCAGCAGCATCCGTAAGAATTAGAGTATAATTGTAGAAACCTGGTGATAATCCTTCTAATTTCAATATGAAACTATCATCGCACCACCATTGATGCATTTCCTGTGTATCGTTCATCATCAACGTAAGATTACCTGGATAAGAATCAAAATACTCCCAAGTCACCGCATGACCTATTTCACTCTCAAAGAAACTCATACTATTGGGCGATGAACTAAAGATAGGTGACAAATAGTCACTAAAAAGATTCGGATGATAATCTACTGCACCCGCAGATCCTTGTATATCAAAAAATCCCGACTCGTTCCAATCAGACCACGAATTACCTGTGTCTGTTGAATTCCATTTATTACTTGAATCCCCGTCATCTAGAGCATTACTTGCACTCCATCCTAATTGATTGTGATGAATTTCATTATTATGGGCAGAACCATGAATCCAGATTCCATATTGTTCACATGAATGAATCAGATTGTTATGTAATGCACCGGTAGCATTCTCAATTCGAATTCCTGCCCGACTAACATGATGAATTCTGTTGTAGTATATTTCGTGATTCAAAGTCCATTGGAAGTAGATTCCATCACCATCGTTGATACAGGATATGTTGTTGTATGAAACTAGGGTTGAGTTTGCCATATATCCGAGTATTCCGTTTCCACAGTTGTAGATTGTGTTGCCCGTTACATTGGAATCTATACATTCCAAGAGCTTCATACCGCTACCTATGGTGTTATGAATTATGGAAGACTTGACTGTAACATTACGAGATGCAGTTATTGATATTCCATCGCTGCGCTCTCTTACTATACAATTCTCAATGACACCATTTGTTACATTGTCAAATACAATCCCCAAATCAGATACATGTCCCGTTGATCCTTGAACGAGTGTGTCCTTTATGATGAAGTGAGAATTCGTATTTGTGATAGATATACATGTATAACTTCCCACGGCGGTGATGTTTGCTCCCTCAAGAATATACGGGTTTGAATCCGAGCCATTTCCACTGAACCCGTAATATGAGAAATTGTCTTCATGAGTGATGAATACTGGTTCTTGTGCTGAATATTTCATTTCCTTCTTCATGTGCGTTTCGGATTTGGTAACATCAGTTTTTCCAATAAGAGGGAGTACAAGAATTATGAATAAACTTAGCATCAAGATGGTATACCGACGACGCATCAATTTGGCTCCTCAATTGTACTGTTGCAGGAATGATGGCGTTAAATCATTTTAGTTTCAAGAAACTGCTTTCGCCATATCTTTATCAGAATTATAACTCTGCAATATTAACGGAGATCAGATTGATTGTATTCCCCATTAAGACAAGGACCATTACTCAAGACGATACTATCTTAGATATTTTGCTAGAAGGGATTGATACTGCTCATGAAGAGCTGAGGGATGGCGATATTCTCGGAATCGCTGAAACTCCTCTTGGTACTACTGAGGGACAAGTAGTTGAACTGAAGAGTGTTGAAGTGACGGATTCAGCTAGAGTCCTAGCAGAAAAGTATACCTTAATCCCAGAGGTTGCACAGCTTATAATCGACGAAGCTGATGAGATTCTTGGTGGAATTCCTCATGTTGTGCTAACAATCAAGAATAACACACTCATGGCTAATGCAGGAGTTGACAAATCCAATGTGCCTGTTGGATATGCTTCTCTCCTTCCCAAAGACCCTCGAAAAAGTGCAGAGCGTGTTCGAACAGAGGTCAAAGAACGATTGGGTCTGAATATCGGAGTGATTGTGATTGACAGTAGAACACAACCGCTTAGGTTGGGTAATATTGGACTCGCTCTAGGGGTTGCAGGATTCAAGCCTGTAGCTGATGATCGTGGAAGAAATGATTTGTTTGGAAATGTTATGAGAATCACCCGTCGCGCAATAGCTGATAATCTGGCATCCGCATGCACTGCGGTTATGGGGGAATCAGACGAATCGATACCTGCTGCATTAATACGCGATGCTCCTGTTGAACCTATTGATGCGTCATTTGATTCTTCCGAGATGTGGATTGCTCCGGAAGAGTGCATGTATATGGCCATATTCGACCAATGGCGGAAAGATAGTGCGATATAGCACATTCAGACAATGTTCATAAAAGGTAATCCGGAGTATTAGATACTGTAGTACACATCCTACGTGCAAGAAAGAAAGAAAAGTAGTGTTCAATGAATGGACATCTACGAAGGGAAATAAGGAGACTGAATAAATTTGGGGAAAAAGGACGTGCTTTTTGATGTATCGAAAGCAGGTGCATCTGGAGACATGTTCCTTTCAGCACTCATTGCACTCTTAGATGATGAGGATTTGTTCGTCCCAGTCGCTGCCAGTCTTCTGATATATGATCCTTCTTTAAGAGTAAAGGTACATACTGAATCATCAGGTGAGGTCACCGGGAAGCGTTTGGAAGTAAGTCAAGATAGTAAAATCCGCCTTACACCTGATACACTCTCTGAGGTATTAACAGTTGTTTCAGAAGAGTTGGAACTTAGTAAAGATGCAACATCTCTCGCTCGGAAAGCGTTGAACATTCTCTTGAAAGCAGAGAGTGAAGCTCATGGTGTGCCAATTGCAGAGGTTCATCTGCATGAACTAGGATCCGTTGATACAATCATGGACCTTGTGGGTGTCCTATTTCTTCTTGAGAAAGCCGACCTCTTGGGAAAAGCTTCATTCTTTAGCACGAAGGTAGCTGTTGGATCCGGAAAGATACAGACAGAACACGGAGAACTTGATGTACCGGTTCCAGCTGTGAAGGCAATACTTGATACTCACAACATTCCTTATCATGCTGGAGATGTAAAAACCGAAACGCTAACACCAACAGGTGCTGCATTGTTGGCTGTTCTTGTTGAAAAATACGTAGAGTCAATGGATTCATTTTCCGATGAGAATGTTGGTGTAGGATTTGGCTCACGAGATCTCAAGGTTGTACCAAATACACTATGCATTCGAGTTGGGTCAATGAAAGATGAACCACCCAAGAAAAAGACTGAAGAGAAACCATCAAAACGAGATGTGACCACCAAAGGAAAAACACAGGAGATGACGATCAAAGTGGACGGTTGGGAAACTGACGAGGTTATTGTATTAGAAACTAACGTTGATGACGCTGATGGTGAGATTTTGGGCAATCTCTTTGAAACCCTAACCGAGAACAATCTTGCCTTGGATGTAATTATGATTCCTGCATTTGGAAAGAAGAATCGACCTTGCATATTAGTGAAAGTTCTCACAACCGCCGCTAATACGAATGCAGTAGCTGACATTCTGATACGACATCTCGGCGCCTTAGGTGTAAGATATCAGACCTGGAATCGAATTAAGGCATCCCGGGAAATGATTGTCTGTAAGATGGATATTGATAACAGGGAATACATGGTTCGCGTGAAAATATCTCGTAGTTCAGATGGTAGTATCGTGAATATCAAACCTGAAGCTGATGATGTCATCAGAGTAGCTCAAATAACTGGGATCCCGATACGAGAGTTGAAACCCCGAATCATACTTCAGGCTCATGCCATCACGGAATAGATAAACACCTCAGCTAAGGGCTGTCTGAAATGTCCAGCTCTTCTCATCTTTCTCAATGGATGGATAGTCCAGATATTGAACCGGAATCAGACTTTCAAACGCCCTCTTACAGAGTCTAGAGTATTCTTCCGCATCATAAGTGCTTGTTTCATCGAGGAGTTCCACCGCTCTCACCCTTCTCATCTGGGATTCGGCATCAGCTTGAATCATGATATACCTCACCTTTTGCCCGGCATTTAGTTCCTTTCCTGCTTCAGTAAGTTGTCTTGCCACAATGGAGGCCCTTGACATAGCACGATACTCATTTGGTGCTCTTGTGAGCCGAGAATGAAGCACAAGGTCACGAAGATCAACATCTCCATCATGAAGCCTTCTTGTGAAGTCTTGACATACTTCATAGGCCGCTGGTATCTTCTCTAGAAATCCTTCTTTATCCCGGCCGCCTGCAAGTGTCTTTATCATCTCCATTTGACAATCTCCAACATACAGACACGTATCGCGTCGTCGAGTTTCGATTCCTCGGGTCTTGATTGTCCCATTCTGAAATACACCATAGTATCGATTCAGTGGTGCAATCATTGGGTGTGTTCTAGATGATGGAATGACCATCCATCTATAGACGCCCTTCATTGACATTGGAATTCCTACACACTCTGTGACTCTCCGACAGAACTCATTGACTCTCTCTGCATCAACCCTTCCCACTCGGGACTTGAGCCAGACTGAATCCACAATCCCATGAATGAGATCAAATCCTAGGTCCTCGCCAATATCTCTGGTCTTCAAGAGAACATCTCTTGCCAGAGCAGTGACGGCAGTATGAGCTTCGACTCTACCGAATCTCGCATTTTTGAATCCGAGATATCCAAAACATGATACAAGAACCCCTTTCAGCGTGTTTTCCATCAGACTATACTTGTCTGCATCCTTCCCTTCACTTATGAGCCGCTTGAACGAATTCCTCTTGCTCACTACTAGTTCCAAGGCACGTGACACGATTCCCCTTCTGCGTCCACAGATTCGAAACCTCAATCCCGGTACTTCCAGACAGTTATCCGGTTCATCGGGACAATCCGTTTTCATGCATATGGTTTCAGGACTGATGTTTCTGGTGACCATAAGTGTTGGATACATTGATGAGAAGTCGCATTCTGCCACATTCTCATAGATATCTGGTCTCGGTTGAAATATGAGTCCCCCTCGATCTATAGCTGCCAAGTCTGTTACGGGTTTGAGAAACTCGGGATTCTTCTTAATCGGTGGAATGAGGATATTCATCTCATAAGCCGTATAGTATTGTACTGCAGCATTGATACTTCCTATTGACATTCGTGACACTCTCTGCGGCTGAGAATAGGCTAATCTGCATCCTTCGATTACTCCCTCGAGACCTTTGGCTGAATAGTACAGGCTCTCACCTCTGTCGAAGTGCAATCTGCCCGTGAACATGACCTGATTTCCTGACCTGAAGACAATCTGATTGTACTGCCAGAATGAATTGGGTTCTTTCTCAGTCACATTCAACGGTGAATTATCCCTTGAGAGATATAGCTGCAAACCGTTTGCCTGTGCTCTAATTGTCAAATATTGGAAAAGATGATTATCACCGCCATTGGTGGATATCACATCCGGATCTATACGATTGATGAGGTCCTGAAACTTGACAAGGATTTCATGTTCATCCAGTCCATCAATACGAATCTGGGTTCCTCGGTGTATCACTGATATCTGTTGGATTGGGTCTTCCATGGTGGGGAATATGTTCTCCGTGTCTGCAAAAATCTCTAGAGCCACCTCATCAAGATCAGGGGTCTCGTATTCAACGGTCTCTCGATCGTCAAGACACTTGATCCAACTGATGCTCTCTCCGTCAGTCTCGAACTCAACTCGTCCGAACGGGAATATCCTTTCATTGATGAAGAACTGCTGTACTGCGTTGATGTCCGAATGAAAAACAGTTGACTGTGGCAATCGTTCAAGGTCTCTCGCAACCTTTAGAATCGAATCCGGTTCTGTGAATACCTGAAGAACATCACTCATCTCCTCATCATAGACGCTAACATACTTCTGTACAACCTTGCTGTCCACTACATCGGGATGTGTGTGCAGTATCTTCATGAGGTCTGAATTTGACCAGTTACCCTCTCTCAGTAGAGGCGTATCAACAAACACCGAAGGATTGAAGCCGCGATAGGTGTATCCCCTGGTCTTTCGTCCAATCTTTATCCAGAGAGTATATGCACGCTTCTCTCTGTCTATGCTTGCATCCAGTAGCCATCCGGTCTCTATCGTCAGGGTTTAGTCGCCTCTAGTCTTACTCTGAGGTGAACGAATTCTTTTCTCAACTCCTCTATCTCCCCAATTAATTCAGTGAGGGCGGAAAGTATGATCACTTCTGTGATTCTCGGTGTTGCTAACATGGTGCCTGCATCTGCACACTTTCTGGCATAGTCAAAGATACGACCGAAGTGCTCCCTCTCTCTCGGCCGAAGTGTTCGCTTGAAGTCTTTCCAGCGTGCCTCGTCGGCATCCACTGCGTTTCTGAAGGTCCTGACTGTACGTCCCACTATTGTTTCCTCTGCACTCTTTCAGGTATGATGGCTCGACAGGCATACTCTTAGTGCAGCAATTAGTACTGTAGTTTGTGGAAGGTGTTTGTACGTTTGGCAGAACAGTATGGCCCAGAGACTGGTCCCCGAAAGTAATACCCGGATACTATAATGGCGACAATGTTCGAAACCGATTTGTGGGATTATGTGGTCGAGATATTGTTCAGCGTTTCTTCTTCTGTTGCTTGTAGGCTCGATGATGCTTCCATCAGTTGCTGCAGATTCTGTTTTACGATATGGTGTGTCTGAAGGAGACCGTATCTATTATCATTGGACTGGAAATCGTACCGTAAGTTCGTATACTGTGGAGTTGAATCATGTAGTGTACATTGATTTTACATACGGAGTACCTGAAAATATATCGATGCCATATCAACTAACGCATTACCTTCTATTTTTTGAGAATGGAACTCCCATAGGTCTCAATGTTCCGGGATGGCCATACAATAGTACTAGACCTGGAACGGAAATCGTTGAACCAATGCATACTCCCCTTGCTCCTTTACCGATTGGAAATTGGACTTACACAAGCCAGTTCTATGAAGATCCAACGGTCAATATAATAGAAGATATGCTCATCTGGACTATAATCTCTAATACACCTACTCGTTCTTTTCAACGAACTTTTACTAAATCTGATGGTATTGTCAGTCATCTGATTTACCAGCTGAATTATTCTGAATACTATTCATATTATTATGACCTAGTACGAATTATTGATTGGGCTCCTGTGTTAGTGATTGGTTTTGTAGCCAGCGTTGGTGTTATTGCCGTAGTTATAGTACTTCTCCGAAGACGAACAAAAGCTGTGGATATATCCCACAAAGAACTTTAATAACCCCTCAATCATATCTGCAACAATACAGTTCCATGAGGAGGAACTATATTCAACAACTCAGATGGTGCTAAAAATGGTCACAGCACTCTTTAAAGTAGTCTTGATGGGTGACGGAAGTGTCGGGAAAACTAGCCTGAGACGTGTGTATATGGGCGAGGGGTTCAAGGCTAATTACATGATCACCATCGGAGCTGACTTCGCCGTTAAGAAGATGCAGCTTGCGGGAGGCCACGATGTGAGTATTCAGATCTGGGATCTCGCAGGTCAGGAGCACTTCAAGAGTGTCCGCTCTACATTCTATAGAGGCGCTCAGGGCGCTCTTGCAGTTTATTCTACAGTGGAACGAACATCATTTGATAATATGTGGAACTGGATTGAGGAATGCTGGACCAATGCTATGAAGAAGATTCCAATCGTTCTGATTGCAAACAAAATTGATTTGCGTGATCAGTTCAAGGATAATCCAGTCATGCAACAGACCATAGTCACAACAGAAGAGGGCCAAGCGCTTGCTGATAAAATTGCAGCTCAGGGTGTTCATGCTTCATTCTTGGAGACATCTGCTAAGACTGGACATAATGCCGAGGCAGCTTTTCTTGAGCTTGCAATTAAGATTCTTGAAACTGGTGGATTGAACTAGTTCTCCTCCCTTCAAGGGTGGACTCCATGAATCCAAGAAATTCAGAGCATGGATTGTTTTTCCAAGTAAGTAAAATCATTTTTACCATTGGACTGGCTCTAATTACATCTACGCTCTTTATTGTAATTGGTGTGGCTCTTCTTAGTATTGTGACGCATTCATTTGAAATTACTCTCTATCTGAATTTACTACTAACAATACAGGACACTGGAATTGTCATCACCCTGATTGGAGGCGCAGGATTGATAGTTGTTAGTTTACATGAACGGTTCTCAAAGAAACAATTAGAATCATAACTCTCCAAGAAGACGCAAAGTCATTTCATATAACTCGCTCGCAGCAGTGTGTAGTATCTCGGGATTATCCGAGTAAACGTCCATCCTTACTTTGGACACCTTCTCCTTCGAGTCTCCAACTAACAGAATCGAGGCGACAATATCCAATTTTGTGAATTGCCCCTTTCCAATCCCGTAAATGGAACCCATGAATGCCTTTGATTTGTCATCTTTTTCTTTATGATAGATGTGTAAATTCATAGCCTCAAAGGTTTGCATGAACATCTCATAGAGCTCATTAGGGTCTCTGGTGACTTGATGCTCTCTTCCCCATTGTTTCAGTTTCTTCCTCTTCTTTTCCGCAGTCTTCTTTGATAATTCAACAGGTGCTATCCAGTCATAGAAAGAACGTACAAAACAATTGCCTGCTTTAGCTGAGACCCGTTCTCCTGAGGGCTCAGTGAAGGTAACTGATGTGATCATCTCCCCCTCTATGCATTCATTGAATGCTTTGAATGTGAAGCTAACCCTCTTACTCTTAGTGCCTTTAATTTCATCAATAACTATCCGCATTTCATCAGGAGAATGAAGACTTTCATTGGGAAATGCAAGGAGACGAACTTCAACATTCGTTATTGTATCCTCTGATTCATTAATCACTGTGACTTCAAATTCTATGTTATCTACACCCGCAGAGTAATCATTCTTTATGAATACTGTATCACTAGTCCTCAATGGAATTTCATCATCATGGATTATCGCTGCTTCATGATCCAGACCGTTATCTCCAAGGAGATTCGGAACATTTACAGGTGCGTTTTGTATCCAATCAATTGTGAATTCAGCAGCAGCCTTCACTTTAGGATTTGAATCACTTGTCAACTTCTTCAAATCCTGTTCCTTCAGACTTCCAGCTACAAGTCCTGTCATAACAACTGCAAGGGCTCTCACTGCATCATTATCATCAAGTACTGCAATCTCAAGACCATCTAGTGCATCAAATCCGAACTCTCCGAGTCTGCAAGTGGCGATTAATCTCTCTTCGAGCTCTCCTGTGAGTGATAGGTCTTTGCAGGCTTGCAGCGACTCATATTCTTCAAGTACTTTGTATAGCTTGTATTCTTTAGTACCAAGTATCTGCTTGAAACTACGTTTCAGTTTCCCGAGCGCATCCGAGCTAGTTTCTTTTGTGTCTGGCACTCTGAGCCCCCTATATTCTTCGTTTTCTTCATCGTTTTAATACTTATGCTGCTCAATCTGCGAACTCTCTATTCATAAGCTTTTTAGCCGTGATTTTGGAGGCCACAAGAGTAACCAACATAGCTAGTGATTTCAATGGCTCAGAGAGAACTCTCCTTATTCCTAAATCCCGTTGTACTGAAACCAGCCGCTGAACACGGATCCGAAATCACGCGTAGGTTAGCTATGAACAAAGTTGGTAGAATGATAGCTGCAGCAATGCAGGATAAGTCAATTCGTCTTTACGATGTAAGAAATTGCGAAGAGATGCAAAGACTCCAAGACAACTTCCTCTGTACCTCTATAGCATTCAGCCCCAAGGGTGATATTATTGCATCCGGTGGTGTTGATCGTGTCATAAAACTCTGGGATATAAAATCAGGTTCACTTCTAGGCACTCTTGAGGGTCATACATATCCTGTTCTATCTCTCGCATTCTCCCCTGATGGTGATCGACTAGTATCATCCAGCGGAGATACCACACTCATTGTATGGGACCTAGAGAAACAACAGAGTCTTCATCAGATGAAAGGTCACAAGCTCTATGTCGTATCTGCGGATTGGTCACCAGTTGAAGATCTTATTATCTCTGGAGGAATCGATGCGATGATTGGTGTCTGGAACCCATCATCAGGAGAATGTCTTGCACTACTCGAAGAACACAGGACCGCAGTTCAAACAGTTCGATTCACTCCTGATGGACAGAATTTTGCCTCGGGTTCCTCTGATATGACGATAAATCTGTGGAATACCGAAGGTGGTTTACCTACAGCTTTCAAGACCTTAAAGGGACATACTGCTGAGGTGAGGGCTCTATCTTATAGTCACGATGGAAAATACATTGTTTCAGGTTCTGGGCAGAAAGAAATCTTTGTTTGGTCTACAGATGACTACGAAATCAAAGGTGAGGGTATTACTACTGGTGAAATTGATGGTGCTGAATTTCTACCTGACCAACTTGCTTTTGTTTCTGCAGATGGTTCGGGAACCATCATTCGCTGGGAGATTCAAGAACTCTCAGCAATGCTTGAACCTTTTGAAAAATTCTTGGAAGAAATCCAAAATGACCCTGAACTTACACGAAAGGCTGAGCATATTCAAAAGTTCGAATATATTCAGACACAATACAGCGACGCTACTCTCAGGGATAAGCGAGTGTTCTATATTATGTGGCAATGCAAGAAAGCTCTAGGTCTTCTAAAGGGAAAAGTCGTCCGATAGCTACTGGCTCTTCTTACTTGACTCAATCATGACTCTGCAAAGGGCGGCATAAGCTTCTTCAACATTCAGACCTGTTAGAGCACTAGATTCAACATAGAGGTAATCATACTGCTCTGCATATTCCTTTCCTTCCTTTTCTGACACCACTCTACTTTCAATGAGGTCAACTTTGTTGGCTACAACAACCATTGGGACGTCTCTCCCGGAATTTTTGTTTGCTTCCTCTCTCCATCTGTCTATGTTCATGAATGTCCTCTTTCTCGTGACATCATAGACCAAGAGACCTCCCCTAGCGCCTCTATAGAATCCTGCTCTGACAACTTCGAACCTCTCTTGACCAGCAAGATCCCAAACCTGCAGCACAACATTAGTGTCAATGTCTGGAAGTTCAATCTTCTTGATGGCGAAATCAGAACCAATAGTCCGTTTATAGTCTGCTTCAAAATAGTCTTGTGTGAATCGTAGAGTTAGTGCTGTCTTTCCAACTGCACCATCTCCGAGCATAACTATCTTGAATCTATATTCTGCGGACATTGAAACACTTCCAAACTAATGGGCTGATGGAGGTAAATCGATTATTCCATCCATATTTCATGAATCAGCGTACCTTTTGAAACTTATTCTCTACAACTGTATAAGTATATAATTGAGATACTGCATTGCTGATACTATCATTTAATAGGAAATGCGCATTTCCAATCATTGGAAGAATGGAGTGAAACAAATGGAACGACCCGACTATCATGCGTTACCCGAGTTACTTGAACAGATGAATAAAGAGGGCGGGTATCTGGCTTCAATAATAGCGCGTGAAGATGGACTTCTTGTGGCGTCAGCCGTTTCACCAACCACAAATGGCGATGTTGTTGCTGCTATGTCAGGAATTATTGCATCCACTGCAGATCGAATGCGAAAAGAACTAAGTCTTGGTATCATTAGGGACATTACCATCCGATGCTCAGAGGGGAATGCAGTCTTCAAGATGATAGAATCCGGAAAAACTGAGTCATTCATTCTAGCAGCACTCATACCCCGTAGAATTCGATACCATCTTCGTCCACTTGGTAAAACCGCAACGAAGATTTCACGTCTTTTTGGTTATAAACGCTAATCTATCTCTAGGGAAAAACTTCAAGTGATTAGATTCTGACTGCATTTGTAGATATAGTCTCTAGGAGAGCAGATGCTTGGACGAAGAGAAGGAATCCATAGAGGAGTCTGATATCGATAATGAATCAGATCCAATTGAGATAACCTTCTTCAAGTCTGACACATGTGCTTTCTGTCCACAAGCTGAAGAGATAATCCGTGACATAATTGACGATTTTGAAACGGATTTATTCAAGCTGAACATCATAAATGTTTCAGAGAATCCAGAAGCAGCTGAGGAATTCGGTGTCTTCGCTCTACCGACAACGATGATTGGTGGAATGTCAATTACCGGAATTCCAGAAACTGAGATGCTTATGAAGATGATAATCGGGTCCAGGATATCTAAAAAGAGGGAATCACGGGATGAGTGAATACAATATTGAGCGTGTAAAGACAGGAATTCCGGGTCTAGATGACCTTATTGAAGGTGGGTTTCCAAAAGGAGATACTATTCTAATTGCTGGTAAAGCAGGAACTGGAAAAAGTATCCTGGCAACACAGTTTCTTTACAACGGTGCCACTCAATACAACGAATCTGGTGTATTAGTGACTTTAGAGGAATCACCACGTTTGATTAAACGTAACATGCTCAGATTTGGTATGGACTTGGAAGAACTTCAGAGAAAGAATATGCTAGCCATTGTCGATCTCTCTCCCTCGAAAGGAGGTTCGCCTGTCACGATTGGTGAATATCCCAGTTTTGATCTCTCCGGACTTGAAGCAATAATACTCAATCATGCTCGAAAACTCAATGCAACACGAATTGTACTAGACACCCTTTCAATCATGGCCTACAAGTTCAGAAGTCGTGATATCCTCCGAGAGGAATTCTTCAAGCTCTGTGCCAACATCACTCGTGAAGGATGCACACTTCTTCTTACAAGTGAAATCCCTGCACAAGAATCAGGTCTTGGAGTATTTGATATTGAAGCATTCTTAGCTTCAGGTGTCATCGTTCTCTACAATGAGAAGATAAGCGAAACTTCAAGGTCTCGGAGCATTGAAGTACTCAAACTGAGAGGGTCAAAACATAGTTCAAGAATTCACTCAATGCGAATAACTGATGAAGGTATACGGGTATGGCCTGGTGAGATTAGCCCCGGTCACTAAAATCATATCAGTAACTTCATTTAGTTAGGAAGATTGGAGCCAAGTGTAATGGTACCCACGAAAATTCAACCAACGATAGGCGACCTTGTGAAGTTTGGTCAACTTACACAAGTTTCTTACATGCTAGTTGGTCCTCTTGGTTCCGGGAAAACCACATACGGGGAGGCTTTCATAGGTGAAGGTATTGAATTGGGTTTTCCTGGTGTCTTTGTAACAACCGATGTTTCACCACGTGTCATTCGAAATGATATGAGCCGGCATGGATGGCCTGTGGATGAATACGAGCAAGAAGGAAAATTAGTTTTCATTGACGGTTACTCTGAACGAATGGGTGCTCCTAGGGCAGGAATGGCAAGGACGCTCTCAAAGGTCGATGACATAAGTGAACTTGGAATTGTATTGTCCGAGGTTCTTGAAAAATTAGTAGTTGCACGAGTTGTGATAGATAGTCTCTCTACGCTGATACTGCATTCTACTCCCGCCGCAATGCCAAGAGCTGTACAAAGGCTTAGTGGACGTGTTACACAGTCTTCTCATAGTATAATGTATATCTTGGAGGAAGGAGTGCATGAAGAAACGACATATGCCACATTTTCATACCTTGCCGATGCTGTACTTAGATTCAAAGTTGATGATACCGGTGACTACCCTATACATAAGGTTAGAATGGAACGAATGAGAGGAACTGAAACATCTCGTGTCTGGCATGATTTCGTACTAAACTAAGAAGGTCATACTCTGAAACCTTTTTAATCGAATCCAACGAATGAAAATAACATTCAAAGAGGAGCGGACACATTGGAATCATTTATGGTTGTCACATTGCGGGAGATTCTTTGCGGTTCTCTCTCTCTTGATGACGGTCTCTCCGCAATTCAAAATGCTGCAATAACCCGATCTGAAGAGCCTGATATAGTATTCGAAATTGCCCGTGCCATTGAAGAGATTCTCCTCAGACGCCCCACAATCGCGAATGCTAAATTAACAGAATTAACAGTACGCCTATCGTTCAGAAAAGATCGGACCATACCTGAGATGATTATGCTCTTTGATACAAGGTTTACGTGTAGCCATAGACGCGCTGAAACCGAATTTCTTGCTGATATGGATGCAATCCCCCAACTATTGGATATTCTTGGTGAGCTCTCACAGGCCATTAATTCCGCATTAAAACTCAACCTTCGACCTTTACTTCAATTTTTAGCAGAGGAAACCCTCACAACTCTAAATTCCATTGTTGATAGAGGGCATAAGGGATCAATAGATTTGGCATTACATGAAATACATTATTTAGCTGATATCCTGATAGATACAGGTTTCTTTGAAGGCGCTGAATTATTATTTGAAAGAGTACTCTCAATTGCTCAAGAGATGGATATGGTTGATTTTGTATTTGAAGTATCGCTCGGATATGCTTCTGTATTGACTGAGTTGCGGAGGTATGAACAAGCTCGTTCTCTTTTGAAGCGTTTAGAATCTGAATTATCACCTAATCAGAATACCAGAATGGCAGCTCTTAAACTTCTACTCGCAATCAATGAAACAAGAGATGATGACGCTCCCTTTCAAACTGCTCGTGATTATAGTGATGAAGCGATTAACTTGCATGAAAAGGCAGTGATGGCGGGTTCCTTACGGTTGGAAGATCTAGGTCTTGCTCATCTGGTTATTGGCTCATGCATTCTTTACAATGGATGGAGAGAAGCAGTTCCACAAGCTGTTGAGCGATTGACCTCCGGTTTGCGAGTAATTGAGGGGATTAATGACCCCAGTCTGGAAACATCTCTTCATTTGGTCAAATGTCTCTCGGGACTAGGTTTTGCTCATGGGCTCATGGCAGATCATGACAGCATTACTCTAAGCTTGGAGTATTTAGAACGAGCTGAATCTATCTTGAACACACTCTCCGAGAATGGGCAAACATACGAGTTTGAAATCTCATGTGTAGAGAATGCAATTGGTTGGATTTGTCTTTCATCAGATTCAAATGAACATTGGTCTCGAGGTTGTGAGGGTTTTGATAGGGCTATTTCCATTCGGAAAAATCTGTTGGAACAAGGATCAATATCTCCATTAGCTTTGTTTGGAAGTCAACTTGGACTTGCACTTTCGAAATTACGTATGAATCGCTCTTCTGATGATGCGGTATATAATGAGATTCGAAATACTATCGCGCAATACATCCCACTATTTCACACAGATGAACGTGCATTCGTAGATGTCGCTATTGCAATCTATGATGTTGTGTGGTTGACATATCGACATAATGAGAAAATCACTCCTCGTCTTCTGCGTCTCCTCGAAGATGTCGACACTATGTTAATGGATGCAAGAGTCGAAGACGAATCTGGTTTCATAGATAGTGTTTCTCTTGTCGTCCCTTATATGAGCTCAAGCTGGTCAACTCTATACAACCGATCTGACCGTATAGCAAAATCAAAAACAACTCTAAGTGACATATCCGCACTCCTTAGAGGGTTGGCTACATCAAAGTTGAATGTTGATTCATCAAGTCTCGAAGCTGGAATACGAGTTATTCCACCCGTTGATACAGCCGCTAGAGGTATAGATCCACTACTTGCACAATATTGGGAAGGTCAGACAAAACTTGCAGAAACAGTGAAAAACTTCTATGAAAATAAGAACTACCCAGAACTTGCTGAAGGTTTGTATAGATCTTCACAAATGTTAACTAAGGTGTCCGATATCTCTACAGATTTCATGGAATCCGTAGAATTCATCCAAGCTACAGTTATGTCTCTCTCCTCAGTTCTATTTCGATTTGCTAGAGCATTGAAGGAATTTTATGATATTGATTTTTCTGAGTTACCTGGTGATGAGCGAATATTGAGCGATGATGATGATCGTTATGATTTCATTCTATCTGAAGACTGGCTCAATTTGATGAAGATAACTGAGTCATATCTGCAAATGGTTGAGCAGTCCGAAACCATCCAAGCACAGCCCTATCTTAATGCTGTATTCTCTAACATCTCTCGAGCCCTTCGAATGATGGATCGCATATCAATGGTAGATAGAAGAGTATTAGCCCGATTGGGCGTTGAGATGAATCGTCGGTATTATCTTAGAGCTTGATGTAAAATACTCTAGTTCGATGCTTTTCTATAGACTCCCGGTTTTGCTCCCCATGTTGCCCAACCTGATGTTTCTGTCCTCATCTCGTTAGCCAACCCGAATGACTCTCTAACAGGAATTTCAGCATGAATTTTGTATAGTGTCCGCTCTGAGTCTATTTCAAGTACATGTCCCTTTCTCTTAGCTAGTATCGTTGTCAAGACTCCAACATATTCCTCCGGACTCGAGATTTCAAGATTCAGCCACGGTTCATACAATTCCGGCTTTCCTGAGAGAATACTATCTCGTGCTGTCTGTATAAATGGCTGAGTTATATCCCTCCATGATGTTTCTGGTTCATTACTAACAATCTGCGCCTCGGTGATTATCAACATTACACCTCGCATTCGTTCTCCCGAAACAGGTCCATATCTCATAATATATCTGAAGCCTTCAGATATCCATTCGAATTCGGTCTGAGTTTTTGCTATCTTCCCTGTAGCATCAAAGAGGAAACATCCTGCTGCAGGTACTGAATCTATAATCTTGTTATCATCAATTTCAGTATGATTCTCTGAAATGACTGCCTGAATGACGAAATGGCTTCCATCAGACTGAGCTGATTTCATGGGTTTTCCATCCACTTTCATTTGTTCTTTCAAGACAACCATTGGCTTTCCAAGCTTCACACCCACACCTAATCTGGAAATCTTTTCAATACTGATTTCTATATGTAGCTCCCCTGCACCAGATAGCAGTAACTCTCCTGTTTCAGGGTTGATCTCAAAATATAGGGCTGGATCTGTTTCAACGTATTCTGATATTGGTACTTCTATCTTTGATAGATCTGTTAATCTCTGAGGTTCGAGTGTATAAGTTACAACGGGCTCTGTTGGATATTGCAGCTCACTGATTGGAATGAAGCTCTCTTTGTAATCTGTAAGAGTATCCCCAATTGCTATATCTTTCACTCCTGATATAAATGCCAAATTACCAGCTGGTACTTCTGTAAGTGCGACTCGTGTTTTCGACATTGAGATTCCTATTTGTAGAGTTTTATCTTCCCTTCCAGTCCTAAGGTTGCGTAATGACTTCCCCCGAATCAATGTACCTGACAAAATTCTGGCACCCGCTACGATTCCCGTGTGTCTATCATGTTGGACATCCACTACCTGAAGTATGCAAGGACCATTTGGATCACAGTTTCTCAGGGCTTGTCCTACCTCTGATTCAATATCGCCTTTCCATATTGAAGGCATCCGATAGTGCTGAGCATCTCTTGGGTTAGGTATTGATACAACAATAGAATCCAGAACTGCCTTAGCAATCGGATAGCGCTCAGATAGTATCTTTTCTTTCCCCTGCAAGTATAAATCAACTATTTCCACGAGAATTTCACGAAATGCCTTCGCTAGTTCTTTAGGTTCTATACTACCAGCTCTAGTTTGAAGATTATCAAGTCCAAATCCCCATTTATCGAGCGCAGAACCAATCGTTAAAGACCGCTTATGAAAAGAGACCTCCCATTTCTCATGGATTTCTTCATCAAGGTATTTTCCAAGCATCCCGTTGAATTCCAACACGATTCTGTTTATTTCTGTAGCAATTTTCTTTGCATCCATTCTTTTCTCTTTGATAAGACGATCAACTTTGTTAATTACTAACAACGGGTGTACAAATTCCTTCATAGCTTGACGAGTGACTGTTTCTGTTTGAACCATAATTCCCTCAATCGCATCAACAACTATTATAGCTCCATCTGTCAATCTTAGTCCCCGAGTTACATGAGATGAGAAATCTATATGCCCTGGAGTATCAACTAGGTGAATTAGATAATCCCTTTCTTCAAATCGATGAATAAGTGAAATATTTGAAGCTTTGATGGTGATACCTCTGTCCTGCTCTATCATATCATAATCGAGGAGTCGTGCAGTAGCTGCTATTTCCTTTGATAATAAGCCCGACTCCGCTATAAGCGAATCAGTTAAGGTGGTCTTTCCATGATCGATGTGGGCGATTACTGTGCAATTTCTGATAAGATCTATTTCTTTCACAATCTTGGTTATCCGTTCATTTACGAACTTTTTATACAAATGCGACACTCAGAACTACCTGACCTTGAGATAATCACTTGTTGGAATCTGAATATTCTCCCCACATTTAGAGCATTGGAAGATAACATTGTTGTCTGTTTCTTCAAGAATTAGTTTCAGAGGTTTTCCGCACTTACACACAAAGCCCACAAGTCTGGCTGGGTTTCCAATAACTAATCCATGATTTGGTACATCACGAGTCACAATCGCACCGCTTCCAATCATTGAGTATTCTCCAAGAACGTGATTGCAAATGACTACTGCATGTGCTCCTATTGACGCGCCTCTCTTGACGAGAGTATTCGATACCTCCCAAGTTTCACCAAATGCACGGGGGTAGAGATCGTTAGTAAACGTCATATGAGGTCCACAAAACACATCATCCTCTATTGTCACACCATGGTAGACTGATACACCATTCTGGATTTTTACACGATTGCCTATCTTTACATCTGCATCAACATAGACTCCTTTTCCAATGTTGCATTCAGACCCAATCTCAGCAGTCCCTCTAATATGTGCAAAATGCCAGATTTTTGTGCCCTTGCCAATCTTGGCTCCTTCATCTACAACAGCAAGTTCATGGACGAAATAGTCATTCATATGGCTCACACACTGGAGCCAAGCGTTTATCGAATTAACTCTTTCCCCCTTTTCCACTTCCACATCATGCTTCCTTACTTGCCCACAATTTTCCAGAATAGACATCACTTTCAGGACAGCCAACACACTTTTTCATCTGATGGCGTTTACAGCTGCTACAAAGACACCCACACTCATCTAGATTCTTATCTTCATTAGATGGTGCTAGGTCAAGTGGAAGAAATTCTGGTATAACGGGAGCATTTCCAAACCAGGTTTCAGACCTTCTAATCCCCTCTTCTACTCTCATACTACAAGTGCCCAGCATCGACTCAAGAGAATCAAGATCCTCTGCAACCATTACAGCAAAAAGATTGTACCGACCAGTTACCGGTGCCAGCATTAAAAGACGTGGGCAGGTGCGATACTTTTTAATTATTCGATCTGTAACCTCAATTGTTTCAGTTTCAAGACCCAAGAAAATAACTTTGACATCTAAGCTTTCTACATTGACTGCAGCTGTTATCTTGACAAGACCGTCCTTCTTCAGCTTGTCAAGTCTTTTACTAATGGCTACATGTGACATGTTGTCTAATTGCTCGCCGATTTTTGAGAGTGATACTCTACCATCCTCATAGAGTATAGACACAATCTTCTTGTCCTTATCATCCATTGTTCTTTTCTTGGATTCAGTCATTAAACCACCACTCTTTTACAGGTTAACAGTGGTAACCTTTTGGAGTCTTATTAGTTAAAAATCCTATGAATTCGTACCTATATTAGTTCAGCTTTTTCCCAATCATGATGATAGATGTGAGCGTTAACTGATAGTGTTGTGATACTTCCGGCGTTGAATTGTGTTCTATCTGATACATGAATCAAGAGTTCCGTCAATGCATAGACATTGGCAGGCCATGCACCAAACATATCATTTGATCGAATTGATACTGTCAGGTCTAACACATTTTGCCTTTTCATAAACACGAAGTGATTTAGACATGGGACCTCCTCTGCTTTTTCATCAACTCTTGGATCCCAGAGATTTGCTACAGCTCTACGACTGTGCGGAGAATGAACTAATTTTTCCACAATGTAATCAATCTGGTTTATTTCTTCCTTTCCCCACGCATTCAGACGTTCACCGTAAGTGTATTCAAAGTCCAAGCGGTCTGGAGTCAAGAGCTGAGTTGCATATTTCTCCTTCAAGACTCTCTCACTGAAAGGGTATTGTTCACTCACTCGATTGTTGAACGGATCTTTTACATGAATCATCACACTGTCTAACCATTTGGTCTTTAATCCGCGTTCATCAATACGGACAATGCCATCCTTCATGATTTTCTTGACAACTCTTATCCAAGCATCTACTGGTGTGTTTCCACGAATATACATGGGCATGGTAATCAACTATTTTCTCTTACTACATCAGTGTTGGATTCGAAGTGGCTTTAACTCTATTCTTGAAGTTTGAATCATACTTCAAAGGTAATTTGGACAAAAGGATTGAATTTCGCGCCAAATATGAACACGATGCATGTTCTATTTTTTGGTAGTTTTTACTAGATATTTGTGCTTCTCAGCTTGCCTTTTTCTGCACAAAAGTGGTGATGGGTTGGACAGAATATCGATTAGTCTTGACGAGTTTAATAGGGGTTGTTCGAAAAATGAAGATGAAGAATTGAGTCCCACACTCATTCCCCTCTAGAGGCAAAAAAATGCAGTATCTAGCGTTTTCCAATCACGACAAGCCTTATTATTGGTGGGCGGTACTTCTCAAGATGCCGTCGCTCTTGCGAAGGAGGAATTTGTAGCCCATGCCGGGAGGACAGACAACACCACATGCTATACTGTATATCATAACACAGGAGAATTGTGTGAATTGTCCTGCAGCAAAAGCTATTGTTACTGAAGCAATCACTGAAACTCCGTTCTCCTACGAAGAAATCGACCTCCTAAACATGGATCCGGATTTTGAATTTAAATTACTAGAGAATCAGATTTTCATAGCATCAACACCAAGCATCATTCTTGACAAAGAAGGAGCACTTCAGTTACTCTATAGTGGAAGTATTCCCTCGGTAGAAGACATACGAAGAGTTTTGGGGAGTAGATGATTCGTGACTGATATTCATAAATCAATTACAGATGATGTTGAAGAGATAACGAATCGCGAAAAGAAATTACCCAAGGTCCGAACGACCTTAGGTACAATGGAATCCTTCAGGGCTCAAAACATCATTGACAGTCTTATCATTGAAGCTGGACTCACTCGTGCAGATGCTCATCTTGTCGCAATTCGTGTGATGGACAGGATTGCGTCTTCAGGTATAAGGTTTCTTTCTGGTCCTCTTATCCGTGAGATGTGTAATAGCGTTCTAGCTGAATTCGGATTAGAGAAAGAGCGTATGATGTACACCAGAGTGGGTGTACCAATGTACGACCTCAACCTTCTCATTCATGCTCCTGCTGATCACACGTCCAATGCAAATCTCATGAGGAATCCAGAAACCATCGCTAAGCTTGTTCATGACCAAGTGATGGAACAGCATACATACCTCACGATCCCTACACCTTTGGCAGATGCTCACATGCGTGGTGACATTTACATTAAAGATCGTGAATATTTCTCCACTCGAGACTATTGTGCAACTTGGGATCTGAGACAGATTCTCCTTCTCGGTATCGCACCAGATGGACTGGGTGGAATGCACTCGAGTGCTGCAGGTCCAGCTCAACATCTCCAAGTAGCAGTGAATCACTCAGCAATTTGGTTAGCTGCTGCTCAAAGTTCATTTGCTGGTGGTCAAGGTTATTTCTTCTACAATACATTTCTTGCTCCGTACCTGAGAGGATTGCCCTACAAAAAGATCAAGCAGGCTGCACAACAACTCGTCTTTACACTCACACAACAATATGTTGCACGTGGCGGACAGGTCATCTTCTCAAGTGTTGATCTCACTCCCGGAATTCCCAATATCATGAAAGATGTGCCTGCAGTTCTCCCAGGTGGGAAAGTAACTGAAATCACATATGGTGATTTTGAAGAAGAAGCACAACTATTTTT
>CAYWJO010000002.1:216821-238327 GCA_964458565.1 uncultured archaeon
ATTCATGGAAGTCATGATTAAGGGTGATATGAAGGGTAAGGGATTCAGCTTTCCCAAACCTAACGTCGTTCTCAGAAAAGAATTCATGAGACCCGAGTTCGAAGAATCATGGCATCTCGTTGCTGAGCTCACCGCTAAACATGGCTCTCCCTATTTTGAGAATTATCTCAATTGGAGGTCAAAGATAGAAGCTGGTTGCAGTAGCTGCTGCTCACATCTTTGGACAGCTAGTACCGATGAAGAGTTGGAGGAATTCCTCTCGGGCAATATGGTTTTTGGTGCATCACAGATGGTGACTCCAAACTTCGGTCGAGCTGCTTGGATTGGTCGGACCGATGAAGATCGCTTCTTTGCCAAAATCGATGAATACCTTGATCTCTCAAAGGAAGTCATTCTGGAGAAGAAAAGGCTCATGGATCAGCTGATGGAAAGTGGGAGCGTTCCATTCTACACCCAGCCCAAGCCTAATGGCGACCCTCTAATCGACATGACAAAGCGACAGTTCTTACTTGGAACAGTTGGTTTCAATGAGATGGCGATGATCGCAACTGATTGCCCACTCCATGAACGCGAAGGTACTCGTTTCGGTATCAAGGTCTTGATGCATCTAAAGAAGAGAGCTGCAGAGTTTGAGAAGGAGACCGGTCTCCAGTTCGGTATCACACGCACTCCTGCAGAGAGTGCAGCTGGACGCCTCGCATCTAAAGACTACCGTGCTTATCCGGGAATCAGAAAATACCTGAGAGGCGGTAATGAGCATCCATACTATACAAACAGTACAACTTTGGATGTTTCAGCTCAATTACCCCTCAGTGACCGAATCAGAAAGGAAGGTATGTTCCATCCCTACATGGATGGTGGAGCTCTTACTCATGTCTATCTTGGTGAAGCTAATCCTGACCCCGATGCATTGTGGGAGTTGACAAAGATTATCGCTAAAGATACGTTAACAAGCTACTGGAGCTTCACAAAAGACGTGCTTCAGTGCGGGTCCTGCAACTATCAGGCAGGTATTGACTGGCGTACAATGAAGTTCAACTCCATCGAGGAGCTCAGTCAGATTGTCTGCCCACGATGCGGTCATGTTGGCGTTGATGTGTTCTCGCGCGTGACCGGGTACGTCCAGGCGCTCGCGAGCTGGAACCCTGCAAAGAAACAGGAGTTTCTAGATAGGCATCGGTATTCATTATTAAATTAGAATTCATCAAGAGATGTCTGTTTTTTCTTCTTCTTCCTTTGATGTCGATAGAGCTTAGCTTCATCCCCCCGTCCATTGATAGGTGGTTCTATTCTTTTTTCAGCATCAATCTAACATTCGCATCTCCAAGTGAACACACCCAAATGTTAAGCCCCCATGTAACACAATATTATATGACATCGATTTGATGAAACGTGGGAACTATCCCAGGAGTTGGTTAGTTGAGGTGTGATTGGAAAATAATTCTTATCGTGATAATACTCATTATCCTAGGGCTTGCGTTAGTAGCTCTGGGATATGTGATTGGATGGATTGCAGTCATCATTGGATTGCTCATACTTCTATGGTGTGGATATAAACCCTCACAACAAAAGAGAGTGAGCTGGCATGATCTTACGAGGAGCTTGAGCCTGCATTCTACTCGAATCTATCTCCAAGCCTGCATCAATGGTGAGGGGTGGAAACGAATTGTCTATGGTGAACCTTCACCAGGTCCAGGAGCTACGGAAACGATCTACTTGGAGTTGAATCAGACTCCTCCATATTCAGAGGCGCAAATTGACGACCCAGCATTCAGTTTTCCCGGAGCTGAATTCGATCGGAAGTATGGTCTCTTAACCATTCGAGATTGGTATGCTGGAGATCATGATACTGTTGGATCTGGACAGTTCATAGAACGAACAACATTGGTCGAAGGACAACCAATCCATGCAAGAAATCAGATAAACACACTTGATGCCGTGCCTAGACCCGCTTTACCAGACAATGTGTATGGTAGAGCCATTGTTAAGTTCTTGCTACAGGCGGCACCAAATGCAAGACATATTGGAAATGGCATATTCATTCTCTCTTGAAAGTATACGTTGAATATTCACTCTTTCCAAACATATTACTGAGAGTGAAGGGCAAACCTTACCTCTCAGTTTTTTTTATTTCAATAATCTGTATCGACAATTGCTTTCAGCTTGGAACCCTTCCAAGAAACAGGAGTTTCTGGATTGACCTCATTATTCAGTTTGTTCAGATTCTTCCGCAAAGAACTATATGGTGATTCTCCCAAAGAGATTGTGTATGTTTCCAGTGACGGTCGCTTAGACGGCAATATGGAAACAGAACGTTCGCGATTAAATGGTATAAGGAGGTTCCAAGAGGAATGAATTCTAGATATACCCGACCAGCTATTTTGACCGCATCTACTCTAATAGTAGGAATGCTTGTGCTCTCGTCATTTTTTGTGCCCTTTGCCTTGTTTCAAAGTCCTAGGGCACCAACTATCACTGACGAACAACAGACAGACTTTGTCCTCTCTAACGGTGTAACGCCTGAGGTTCAGTGGAGTCGTGTAACAGGGGGTGCTGTTGACTCCTCTCCCAGCGTTGCTGATGTAGATGGTGATGGAGTTCTAGAAGTGCTTGTCCGGTCGGACGACTATTACCTATACTGCCTAGATGCGACCAATGGGTTAGTTGAATGGAAATTCTTCTTTGGGTATAACAATGTTGAAACCTCGCCGTCACTCGCAGATATTGATAACGACGGACAGCTTGAGGTTATTATACCAGCAGGAACTCTCTATTGTATTGATGCCTCTCTTGGCACCGAAGAGTGGTCTGCACCAGGGAATGCGCGGAGTTCAGCGTGCATTGCTGATGTTACTGGAGATGATCGACTTGAAGTTCTCGTTGTTGATGGCACAACCAATGCAGTTCGGTGCATAAATAGTACTGGTGGTGAAGAGTGGTCAACTCCGGATTTGGATTTCACTACTCTCTCATCACCAACTGCTGCTGATGTTGATGGTGATGACCAACTTGAAGTGTTGTGTGGTTCCTTGAACTATAATTTCTATTGTCTAAACGGTGATACTGGATCTACTGAGTGGAACTTTACAACAGCTGTATCTTCATCATACACCCCTGCAGTTGCAGATCTTGATGGTGACTCAGTCAAAGATATCGTATTTGGAACAAACTATGGTCATGTCTATTGCCTGAATGGGACTATGGGTGGTCTCGAATGGGACTACAATGTTGGAGCATATGCCATCATGTCCACTCCGTGTATTGGTGATGCAGGTAGTGATAGGACACTCGATGTGTTTGTGGGTACCCAGGACAACTACTTACACTGCATTGATGGTGTATCTGGCACTCAAAAGTGGATAAAAGCAGCAAGTGGTGATGTCGACGGGGATCCGTGTGTAGTGAATGTTGATGGAGATGATGTACTCGAGGTCTTTGTAGGTGCGGATGACTATGCCATGTATTGCGTTGACTCTGGGTCCGGTTCAACTGATTGGTATTATCAAGCAGCAGGTTTCATTGAGTCGTCTCCCTATGTGGGAGACTTGGATGATGATGGGAGGATAGAGATTGTATTCGGGTCCAATGACCGAAACATCTACTGTTTGGAAGCTCCTGAACCAAGAGCATCTCATCCGTGGACTGGTGTTGGTCCAAGGGGCGATCCCCATCTCACTGGTTGTTTCTTGGACAATGACAGTGACCTCCTAACTGACAACTATGAAATCATCGAAGGAATGGAAGAAAACATGGCTGACTCAGATGGGGATTCTGTAGATGATTATCTGGAATTTATCCTCGCGACAGATCCCCTTGATGGAATGACCATATATCCCCACGTGGAGTGGTCAATCCCTGTGGAGTCTTTAGTACCTAGTTCACCGGTCGTTGTGGATATCAATGATGACGGACAGATGGACCTATTTGTAGCATTTGCGGGTCTGTTGATGTGTTTTGATGGCTCTTCATTGGAGCAGTTGTGGAATCGCACCTATACCCTCCAAATGATTGATACAATCATGGTTGAGGATGTGAACAACGATACCTTGCTAGAGGTACTTGCTGTGAGTGCGAATGTACTCTACTGTTACAGGGGTATTGATGGATTTCAACTTTGGAACTACACTGCACCTTACACGCTGGACCAAGCTTCGTGTGTATGTGACACGGACTCAGACGGTGACCTTGAGATTGTATTTGCGTCAGCACACTCAAGTGACCTCCATCTATACTGCGTTGAAGGAAGTACTGGGAATCAGATATGGAACTTCACCACAGCAGGTCTGATAGCTGCTTCGCCCACTGCAGCTGACCTCAACCATGATGGGCAACTCGATATTGTCTTTGGTGCGTGGGACGACCGTGTATACTGTCTCAATGCTTCAGACGGTACTGAGCTTTGGCGATACACCGACATCAGTGATCCATCTGGCTATCCTCCAGTGATAGCAGATATTGACCTTGATGGAGACTATGAGGTCTTTGTTGGTGCTTTTGATAATCGTATCCATTGTATCAACGGTGTTAATGGATCAATGGAGTGGCGATTCCTCACTACAGACTACACACTATCTTCTGCTACGATTGTTGATGTGAATAATGATGGCGCTTTCGAGGCTATCGCACCATCTCGTGATGGAAATGTCTACTGCCTGAACGCTTCAGGGGACATGATGTGGACCTATTATACGGATGGCAATATTCACTGTGGTGCATCGGTGGCAGATATCGATGGGGACAAGGATCTCGAGATACTTGTGACGTCCAGTGACGGCTATCTTCACTGTATTGATGGACCGAGTGGTTTGTCAGAGTGGACATACTACCTTGGTGATTATGGGTGGGGAATTCCAACAGTGGTTGATTTTGATGGGGACAACATCCTTGAAATGATTGTTACTGTTGGATGGTCGGGCACAGGGATGATATACTGTCTTAGTGTAGTGTCAGATTCTATCGGATCTGACTCCTATCCATGGCTTGGTATTGCACCTCTTGGAGACCCCCTACATAGGGGGAGATATATTGACACTGACCTCGACTTCCTGGTTGATGATTATGAGATTGTAGCAGGTAGTGATGTTTTCTCGTCTGATCCTGACACAGATCTATTATCTGACTATCAGGAGTACCTGCAGTCATCTGATCCTATGGTAGACTCTGTTCCACCAGGAGCAATCGAAGACCTAGCTATAAGTGATGTAACAAGGACCTCCCTCGTACTCAATTGGAATGCTCCTGGCGAGAATGGGGCTGCTGGAATGACTTCTTCCTACATAGTCAAATGGTCAACCACTGGACCAATAACTGAGGAGAATTGGGAAAGCGCAACGACCTATTCTCAGACATGGACGCCACTTGCACCAGACAATCCAGAGTCGCATCAAGTCACTGGTCTGTCAGGTGGTCAAGAATACTGGTTCGCAATCCGTGCCTTTGATGAAGACAGTAACATTGGTGAAATGTCAAACAGTCCTGGAACTACGATCATTGAAAACATACTACCTGGCACAATTATTGATTTAGCCGTTGTTAACACAACAACGACTACAGCGACTCTGACTTGGACTGCACCCGGTGATGATGGTGCTTCAGGTACAGCCTCAGGATACGAAGTCCGATATTCACTGATTGGTTCAATCAATGACATAAATTGGGACTCAGCGGATATCTATGGCCAATCTTGGATTCCTCTTTCTGGAGGATCTACCGAGACCAGGATCTTGACAGGACTAGACATTCATACAACATACTGGTTTGTAATCAAGGCGTATGATGATGTTGATAATTATGGTCTGGTTTCAAACAGCCCAGAGGTTCAGACCAATGAGGCGGAAGCACCTGATGCTATAGCAGACCTGAGTGCTTCTAGCATCTCTTCAACGTGGGTCACACTCACATGGACTGCACCAGGTGATGACCAAGACACCGGAATCGCTGACGGGTACGTCTTCAAGTACTTGATGACAGGACCAATCACAGAGGAGAATTGGGACACAGCAATCATCTACGAGCAGTCATGGACACCTTCAGTTTCTGGGACTGCAGAATCAAGAATTATTACAGGCTTGATTCCCAATACCGATTACTGGTTTGCAATTGTAGCCTTTGACGAGGTGCCAAACTATGGTGAGCTTTCCAATGTCCTCTCAGTTACCACACTAGAAGACACGCCTCCTAATGCGGTGACTGACTTGGTTATGATTGGTCAGAACAGCACTTCGATTGTTCTCTCTTGGACTGCACCTGGTGATGATGGTACTTCAGGTACGGTTTCTGGTTACCTCGTGAAATACTCGTCCGAAGGTCCAATAACCACTCAAAACTGGAACGCAATAGAATCATCTATCGAGTTCTTAGATCCCTTAGCATCAGGGGAAACGGAAATTCGAATTATCAGTGGTCTGACTGAAAATACATCCTACTGGATTGCTATGGTAGCATTCGACGAAGTACCCAATCTGAGTGATTTATCCAACCTTGTATATGGACATACAACTTCCACTTTGAGTACTACAATGCCATTTGAGAGTGGACTTTTGATTGGTATTGCTATAGGCGCTACTGTAGTCGTTCTATCACTAGGACTTGTGGTTCTACTCAAAAAGAGAAAGTCATGAATCTGTAGATTACACCGGCTTGGAGCCTCTCTTCCAAGCCTCCACTTTCTATCTAGGTGAGATGAGGAATCTTCAATCTCTCAAACACATGGCGTTTTATTTCGCGCCTTGTCTTTGGTGCATGGGACGACCGGGTATACTGTCAACATAATCTCTACCATTCTAGTGTTTCTCTCTCCAAACCAATCATGTATCACTTTCTTTGAACTGTAAACTTAATACTACTCATACTTCTCTTCCCTTATGACTATCGTTCCTATTCCGCGTGTTTTAAGCTTCAGGCAAGATTCAAATCTCAGAAAACCACACATCGGTAGGGTATTCCTATGAGTCCATCTGATGCTCTTCGCTTTGAACCTCCTGAGTATGGCTTATTGCCCAAAGAGAGTGTAGTATGGAGTCGTCCAGCAGGTATAAGTTTCACGACCATTTTCTGTGGTGTCTGTTCACCTCTCCTCGTGGTGATTCCCGGAATCTTCATGTTCGTTCTTTTCGGTGATGTTATTGGTTATACATTTCTTTTACTTCTCCTGCTTGTATTTATCATGTCGCTGAGGTCGTTCATAACTGAGCGAAGAACAATGTACTACATAACAACAAAACGAGTAATACATGTCCTTGGTGGAAATATAGTCCAGGCGATATTCTTGGACCATCTAGAAGGTAGACCTAGGAGTGAGTTTTTGGAACTTAAGGAGACCGCACAGGTCAATCATAGACCTGTCTATAGTATTCGAATCAGCGATCCTAGAGCACCAATTGAAATCAAACTCAAGAATGTAGAAGATGATAAAGCAGAGATGTTTGAAAAACTTGGTGAAATTGTTACTTGTTCAAAGTGTGGCTACGTCAACATAGCTGTACTACCACGATGCAAGAAATGTGATGCAAGACTTAGATGACTTGTTTTCAGAAATGGGGTCAGCTTACCATCCAAGTGACTCGGTTTCCATTCCTATCGTATAGAGATCCCAGAGCAAATCCAAATATCTACCCCTGTTTTCGAAGGCAACACTGAACTCAATATTACCATCTTTCTCTTTCTTCTTGTATTCCATTCCTTCAATAAGTGATTCTACTTCTCCGACTCTCTCGGTATCCACCTCGATTCTTATAGGTCTCTTTCCAAAGTGCATGAAAACGAATATACCATTAGGAAATGTGTATCCTCCTCTCTCCGTCATCCCCCAGTGTGATCTGCATCGATCTATTCTTAGTAATTTCCATTGATGAAGAATGACCTCATCTCTCATTCTTTGTGATACTTCCATCAACCTCACCTTGTATTGAATATGATGTGGTATCGTTATCTGGTTTTGCTTTCTTCATGTGTATGTTGGTAATTGCCATGGTATCTGATATTCTAAGAAAATCAATCCAAGTTTCCACCATGCTTTGCTTTTTCATAATTCTGGTTGTATATCTTACGAAGCTCTTCCTCTGATATGAGGGGCTGACTGATGATCTCAAACAGGTTCGGGGATATCCTACCATCGATTATGAGTTGATTTCCTGCTGTTTTGATTGCATCAAATACAACCTCTGCTTTGTCTTCAAAATCCATCAATAGAAATGCATGAGGTCTAAGGATCGCCCCAGCAAACTCCACGCTGACATCTTCTGCAATCTCTTTGGCAATCCGTACTACCGTATCAAGATTTCCTAGCTCCCACCATCCTCCTGTTGCAACTAAGACAATCTGTGAAACATTCACATCATCATGGAATTTTATCCGGGTTCTACCATCTTTAAATTCAAGAATTGGTTCACATATTGGCATGAGTCTGTTCAGAAGATTCTGAAATTCTCCAGGTAGAGGAAGATAGACTGGTGTAGCAAGGATCAGGATGTCTGCATTTCTTATCTTAGGAAATAGTATTTGCATGTCATCTGAATGGATGCACTCCCCCACTTTGTCAAACCAGCATTGGAAATCTCCGATACACGGGCGGATTTTCAGCTTCTTAGCGTAAACTACCTCAGTTGATGCTCCTGCTTCTTTCATACCCTCGAGGAAGGATGCAAGAACCAACTCTGTATTTCCTTTATCCATCCTTGCACTACCATTGATTGCGAGCACGTTGGTCATTCAATCTCACCCTTTCTATTTCAATCTCAGTTCATCATCCACTACTAAAGCCTTCTCTATATCATAATCCGGACTTCACAGAGGCATGACTCTCTGAAAGCAAAATTCTCAAAAGCGGTACCGTACCCGCAGAGTTAGATGAAGGTTACGATTTTGTGTGGAAAGCGAGGTATATTTCTCATATTCATTCTTGTTCTTGGAATGATTCCTTCTACTTCAATAGACCTACAATCAGGAAACGAAAGGTCTTTTCAATCACCAAAGATTCTGCACACTGCTTTAACTGCTCATGACAGAATTCTGATTGCCTCTAATGAAGACTTTGAAACTCAAGCTCTCAATGAGGGGTGGACAGGTAATGGAACTGAAATCAATCCATATGTGATAGAAGATTTGAACATGACCATCTATGGCTGGGCTGTTAGTATCAGAAACACTAGTGTTCATTTTAGGATTCAGAATTGTCTTATCAAACGTACTAATTATACTCAAGATTCACATCTAAATACACGTGCGTGTCTGAATTTCATCAACGTTTCTCATGGAGCAGTAGAGAACTGCGAGATAGTCTCAGACTTGTACACCGTTGATATTCTCTATTCCACGCATTGCAAAATCGAGCATTCAGAAATCTTCGAAACAGTCATTCTTTATTATAGTGACTATTGTTCGATTCTGAACAATACTTTTTCTGATTTTGATGATACACGCAACTCAGGAATTACATCATGGTATTCAACAGGGGCTAAGATTGCCTTCAATGAGCTATATACTATTGATCTTGACCTAGGAGTTACTAATTTCATCGTACGCAATAATACTGTGCTTCTGTTCATGCGACTATCTTGTAATAATTCCTTCATTGTCAATAACACCTGTGACAGCTGTACCATCCAGAATTCCATCAATCTAACCATCATCAATAATGAGTTTAACTCATATTACTTTACATTTCTCGGGTCTGAAATTGAACACTGGAATACACACACCATTGAGAATAACCTCTTCAATGAGCGACCAATTCTTTATTTCAATGGACTAGGTGAATCATCGATAGATGTTAGCGACGCTGGTCTTGTTATCTTAAGTAGCTGCTATGGAACTGGAATTCAAGGCGGGAGTTTTCAATACCAAAACACTGCAATAGTCGCTGGCTTTTGTCAGGACTGTGTAATTGAAGGCAGCACAGGATTTGAGATAGTGTCCTTCATTGAACTATTTTTCTGTAATAATACCCTAATATCTAATAATGACGCCATTAATTGTACCTACTCATACTCTGCTCATGATAGCAACAACATACAGATTGTTGGCAATACTGCGTTTGGCTCAACTTTTGGAGTTGAAGTCTTCAGTTCCCAAAATTGTATAATTGATTCCAATATATTTAGCAATCTTATCATAGGAATACGAATTCATGATAGCAGTTATTTGCTGATTAAGAATAATACAATTAGCTTTTGTTATTCAGATGGCCTAGTCGGAGATCCCTCTAATTCACTGATTATTGATAATATCATATTCAAGAATAAAGGGTGGGGTATTAATTTTGGGCGTGACTCGTTTAACAATGTGTTATACAACAACACACTATGGGGGAACAGCCCGACAAATGCATATGACACAGGGGTATCGAATCAGTGGGATGATGGAGTTTCAATTGGTAATGTATGGGATGACTATGATGGCGTGGGAGTCTACAACATTCCCGGTGATGCTGAGTCTGTAGATCGCTTTCCTCGTGTCTACATTCTAACCATGACAACAAGTTCTGTGATATCTAGTTCTACTCTTGTGTCTACAGACAAGACTACAACACCTTCGTCTATAACAACATCATCTTTGCCAGTGGATAATTTTCTCCAATTCATTCTACTAATCCTGCTCATAGTAATAGTGTCACTTGTCATATTCATTATGCTTGTCTATTTGAGAATAAAATCTCAACTACCAAATGCATGGAGGTCCTCAACATCGGAAAACGCGTAACCCTTCTTCTTGATATTCACAGGAATGAGCTACAATGTGAATAGCTCCTCACATTCAAAAGAATCAGGACTAAAATGGATTTTTTGAACCCTTTAATGCCAGTACTGGAAAAGATGTAAATCGAAGTTCATCGATTAATTTATGGAGATTTTCATCATGAAAGGGTGGAATAGATTTGTTTCTTTATCTGTTCTACTAGTAATTATTTCATCATTAGGAATTCCAGTAAGTAATCTATCTAGTAGACCTGACTCACCTCGCACCAAACAAAATTTAGCTTATGCACCTCATGTGCCGATTATTATCATGTCGAATGCAGAGTTCATTACACAAGCGTCTATTGAAGCATGGTCTGGAAATGGAACCGAACAATCACCGTATGTGATTGAGAATTTTGAGATAGTAATGAATGAAACAGCGATTATTATAGCGAATACTGATGTTCATTTCATGATTCAGAATTGCCATTTTGAATGCACAAATAGTACACAAGGTCTTGAGAAATATCATCGCTATTGCGTTGCTCTAGAGAACGTAACAAATGGTATGATTGAAGATTGCGTCGTTCGTTCTAGTCGGAACTCGTTGGGTATTTTTGCAGCAGTCAATTGCTCAATTATTAGCTCTTATTTTGAAGGTCCTGGTCAGAGTGTCTACATCCGTGATGCACATCATTTTCTCTTCCATAACAACACTCTGAAATCTTTGTATCCCTCAATACAATGTTTAACCATCTATAACAACATGTATGTAGAAATCTCTCTTAATAGGATCATAGATTCGGAGACCGGTATAGGTGGTAGTAGTCTTCAGAGGTGTAAGTTCGTATCCAACATTATCACGAATGCAACATGGAATGGCCTAATGATATATGAGTCCAATGATACTGAAATTCTCAATAATACAATCTACTGTATCAGAGAAGGCATAAGTTTAGCAAGAACGCGAAATTTCACAGTAAGAGATAATCTTCTTTACTATGGATATGTTAAGCTCTCGGGTGAAGTTGTGGAAGATTGGGCAAGTCATTCGATACAGAATAATCTCGTTAATGACCGTCCAGTTCTATACCTGAATGGATTAGATTCTATGAATTTCGATGTAAGTACTTATGGAGAGGTAATTCTCGCCAACTGTACACGATGTTTGATAGATGGTGGGGACTTTCGTGACTCTGGTGGAGCTGTTCTCGTCGGATTCTGTATGGATTGTGATCTTGTGGGTTGCCAAGGGCAAAACCTAACAACCAATTTTATCGCTCTTTACTACTCTACAAGATGTAACATTTCATATTCATATTTCACAGGGAGCGTTGGCTGTGCATTCTATATGCATTACAGCAATTCATGCTACATCATCGAAGGTTATATTGAGAGTGTATGGAGAGGGATCGATTTCTACTTCTCAAGAAATTGTATTGTTGAAACAACTGAGATTTGGTGGGTTCAAAACGCTATACAGTGTTCATATTCTATTGGAACGCAAATCATCGGAAACCATCTTCATGAGGCGGATCACGGTGTCTATCTAGACTCAGCAGCCCGTGTCTTGATTGGCCAGAATCATATCTACAATTGTTATTATAATGGGATAACGTTGAAGGAAGCCAATCATAATATGGTTACAAATAATCAAATCCACAATTGCAACCAGATGGGTATACATGTTGATGCAGAATGCTACAATAATACATTTGTGAATAACATTCTTTGGAGCAACTCTGTTTCGAATGCTTTAGATGATGGAGACACTTCACGCTGGGACGATGGTATTTCGATAGGAAATCATTGGGATGACTACATCGGAACTGGTACATATACAATTCCTGGAACTTCACATTCCGTTGACCATTTTCCAACCAAGTATTCTCCCACCACAACTGAACATACAACCCCCTCTAATTCCCCTACTACTGTAATGATAACATCGACTTCCACAACAACAACCTCAACGACTCCATCCATACCAACATTTAATTCTGGTGAATTAATGACTATTATTGGTTGGCTAGTAACAATAGGATCCGTTGGAATTATAATTCTCTTCACTATCAAGATAATACGTATGCGAAGAAAATCCTAGGGATTGAATCAGAACTCATCATTATGGTTAATAGCAGCAAGATTTTTGTAACATTCAAATTGGTGTGTCGTTTAGATAATTCGCTTATGGGATTTGAAAAAGCCTTGATGGATTATTCTGATGTGTTGATTTTACTTAAAATAAGATAAATACTGGTTACGCGCATTGATATCTTTGCATACGAGTGTCATTAGCTAAGAGAGGTTATATAATAATGACTGAGTACGAATTTTATGGCGGTGTATATGTACTATTGATCGGTACAATACTATTGTTTGTGTCAGCCATATTTGATGTATTTTTATTCCCACAAGATGTCAGTGTCTACATATTAATACTAGGAGCAATCCTATCAATTCTCGCTACCTATTCGGCAGCAACTGATCGTGATATGTCCAGCTACTATAGGCTCGGTCGATATGGAAGAAGGGAATATCTTGGAGAAACATCAGCAGCTCTCACATTTGCATTTGTTTCCGTCGGAATGTCAAGTTTACCCCTCGTTATATGGTCATTAATATTAAGCGAGGAATTTAACGCCAATATGCTTCTTGTGACTGGGTTTACACTTATTGCAGTGCTGTTTGTAGCTATTGGTGGATATCTTGCTTGGCGATATTGGAATGAATAGTGAGTCTTAAATTTTAACCAATAGTTTTTCATGAGCTTTTTTGCCCGATGGCAAATAACCTGCGCTGAAATACTACCTTATATTCTAGTGACTCAATGAATGAAATTATGAGACTAGGTACGATTACGAAGACGGGCTTGGGTTTGATTTTGGTAGTAACTATACTAGTAGCTCCGCTAATCCCCATCTCTTATGTTGAAGCAACTCCGGGTGATAACGCGATTATGCTCCAATACCTCTATAATGCTGGAGTCCGAATTGAGGCAAAAGGAGTGAGGATTTACATTGATCCATATACGCTCACTGCTAATTTCAGTGATTTAGATGCAGATGCAATTCTGATAACACACCCACATGCGGACCACTACAATGAAGCATGGGTTAACGCGCTACAGAAAAATGATACCGTGAATGTATTTCCCGCGAATATGTCGGATGAAATAGCGACACATGATGGTGTTGGTGTGAATCCTAGTGATTCCATACAGATTGGCCCCATCAACATAACCGCTTTCTACATGTACACAATAGCTCCTGAAGGGTATGATCCTAGTCATCCTCCTGAGGCGAATTGGACGAGCTATATCATTGACATAGATGGATTCCGTATCTTTCATGCCGGAGATTCAAAGAATATCAGTGAATACGACCAACTCTCGGGAACTATCGATGTTGCTCTACTTCCATTAGGTCCCGGCTGCCAATCGATGACTGATTATGAAGTAGTTGATGCAATTCAAAGAATTGATCCTGACTACTTTATTCCAATTCATTTCTCTGAAGGTGCGGATGCTGCCTTTATTGCTGCATATGGTGATGATATTGACGATACAACAGATTGCCAAATCATCAGTCTTGATAATCTACAATACTATATTTGGAATTTAGGTCCTACAACGACCAGTTCTACTGCAACCACATCAAGTACAATTTCTCCGACATCGAATGTGACAACCCTCACAACAGCCACAACAACCTCTCCAAGTGAACCCGTTGATTACAGCGGAGTGTTAATTGGTGGTACCGTGGGAGTTATTGCTTTGGTAGTTATCATTGGATTAGTTATTGTAAAACAGAGATCTTCGTGATAATGCTCGTAATGACTTGGATCAAGAATTTGGTCCAAGTTTCATTTTTTTAATAGCTCGTGATTCAAAAGAATCAAAACACACAGTGTACTCACATTTAGCATGCCTAATATCTTCAGTAAGAGGGTTCTTTCAAAGTTTGCAAAACAAGTTCCTGAACTTGCACATCATATAGAGCGTGTAAAGATGAAACTCGAACCGACAATGACACCACCTTTTCAGATGTTGGTTCGTTCTATCGTCTATCAACAGCTTGCTTACAAGGCAGCAAAGACAATACATGACCGTTTGTTAGCGCTTGTCGGTGACCTAACTCCCAAGTCGATACTTTCAAAGAGTCAAGACGAGCTCAAGAGTGTTGGTCTGTCCTGGCAAAAGGCATCTTATGTTGTGAACGTTGCGGAAGCTTTTGACAAGAATGGATTCCTAAAGAAGTACAGTACAACTGATTCTCTCTCAGAACTTTCATCTGACGAGATTCTCGATCTATTTTCGCAAATCAAAGGTGTGGGTGATTGGACGGTACAGATGTACCTGCTCTTCTCATTAGGTCGACTTGATATTCTTGCTTCAAAAGATCTTGGAGTAAGAAAGGGGGTGCAAATACTCTACAATCTTGAGAAACCGCCCTCTTCAAAAGAAGTCGAAGGGTTAGCAGAGAGGTGGCGTCCACTAGAGTCGATTGGCACGGTCCTTGCTTGGAAAGTACTAGAGCTGGAATAGCAAATGCAGCACTTCTCATTCGCTTAAGAATGTCTTCTTAGGGTTCTGGATTAACGTATCATAGCCCTTGTTGAAGCTCGTCCAACCTCGATCTGTCGTTCTATGTCTTGCATTCGCTCTCGGTCGACTTCGTACAATGGTTTTCTCATATCATTGAGATTTGGTACCCTTCGACATATTTTGAATCTGAGTAGGTCTTTTAGAGCATATGTAACAGATCTTGGCGAGAGACCTGATTTTGTAATGATTTGATCAGGACACATAGGACCAGTAGTTGTAAGCTGATTTAAGACGATAAGGGTACTTCTCCTAAATCTAGCTGGCAAAGACACCTTGAAGACACCTTCTAGGATGGCGATACAGCACTTGTTTCGTATACCTTCCAAGTATAACTATTCTCAAACTATTATATAACTGTGACAATAAAAGCAATGTTTCGTTCCTATCGCAACAGACCTAGGCGGAACTCAATTTGTGCGCGTAAGGCGTCGACAGTAATATGAAGTTCTTGCACTCTCTTCTCGTTGATGTGGTAGAGCGGTGATCGCATATCTAGAAAGTTAGGTGTCCTATCGGCAATTTTCCTGTCTAGTAAGGTTTTCAATGCATGACTTACTGTTCTAGGAGCAAGGCCTGTTTTCTTTGAGATGTCCTTTGGACAAAGTGGGCCTTCTGCTACAAGCTGCTCAAGTACAATCATTGCACTGGTTGCTAGGTTGTAGGTCTTACGCATTTTCATCCCAACTTTTTTTTCATATCATTACTGGATAGATACTACTGAAGTATTTTTCTTCGGATAAATCTTAGGTCTCTTAGCTCGACATGTGCCGTAAAAGACTTGTACATACTTCATATATTGTCGATAACTGTTAAACTTCGTTGTGTATTAAAGGGAACAACTATTTGTACTGTAAAAAGGTTGGTGCTCTCCCTCTCATTCCAACTTTTTGAAGCACATTCATCTTTCTCAATGAGTATGTCATTTTTCGTGCGATGTAGTTTGGTACATCAAGGGACCGTGCTAAATCCGCATTTGTAAATGGTTCATTTATCTCTGGAATCAGGCTAAGGTAATCATGTGGTTTTTCAAATAACCTTGTTTCAATCACTGAATCAAGTTCTCTGTCAACAATACTCCATCCTTTGTTTCTCCAAGAGCCCTTTCCATCTCTCCTTTTCCTCTCAATCTCGTGAGTAATGGCTATTTCAAGAGAGAAATTCTCATGTTTTGCTAAGAATGGGATAAAGACTAATTCTTCGAATAGATTGACATAACTCCCTCGTTTTGGAGATTTCCGCTTTGAGAGAACCTCACATCCATCCAGCGATTCTCGGATAATGATCCGTTTTTCAGCAATAGGATGGATCAATCTAATTCTATATTTTGGTAATAGTCGTTGGAGTTTTTTCTTCATAGAAATAAAATTGGATGTCTGAACCTCTAAAAGGAGATTTTCCCTTAATATGTCAATTACATAGCCATCAACGGTTGCTTCTAATTGATCCCCCGGTAATTGATAATACTCCTTTAGAGACGAATGTAATGACCACTCATTCAGCGTCCCAATTACTGGATTCGAGTTAGCCATTTTCATACATCCATTTCATTCTTCTTGCACTATTTTGTATGATTACTGAAGAAGTACCATATCAATTCACTAGCTTCAAGTGCTTTTAGAGGATCAGTTGGTTCGCCAGGCCAAACATGTATTCCACTTAAAATGACGCATGCTAGTACATCAGACCTAGTATTTTCTCCAGCATACCTGGTTATTACCAATGATCCAGCTGTATAATTATCAACAAGGACTGCATTGTTTGCTCTAGTCCAGAAGGAGATCGAATCATTAAATGATAAATCAATACGTGACCCTGCGGCTAGAATTGCATGCCCTCCTTCAAATGCTACATGTGTATCAGCAGTGCCATGTACAAGAAGGACTGGTAAACGTGCTATAGGTTGTGGAGGCAAATAAAGCTCAGAATTTCTAGATTCATATCCACCAATCGACCCTGCTACTGGAGCTATCGCTGCAAAAATTTCTGACATCTCTGCTCCTAATCGGTGAGTAAGAATTGCTCCATTTGACATTCCCGTAGCATATATCCTACTGCTATTAATAGAGTAACTTTCATTCAGATTATTGAGAAGCTGCCGAATGAACTCTACATCATCAATATTCTCTTCCAATGCGTATTCGCAACAATATCCTCCGTTCCATGTTAGGAAATAATAGTCTAATCTACCATTCCCATTTGGGTAACAAACAATGAATTCCTCACGATTTGCAATCTTTGTTAGTCCTGACCTAGCTTCAAACCCTTTTGCATTTCCTCCGCCCCCATGAAATCCTAGAACAAGGGGATACGCCTTACTCTCTGTGTAATTATCTGGTAATCTTACAATAAACGAGCGAATCCTTCCATCAACTACTATTTTTTGATAATCACTCGAGGTGTAATTGTATGTAGTTATTGTTGTAATAGATAGTGACAATATAATTAGAATAATAGAAAGTAAGATTGTACGATTTCTTGTCAAACTTTCTCCCCTCGCTTCTTTAGAAGTGCATCAACTCTAAACTCTAGCGTTGGCTGTCCAGGTGATGCAGAATGATTACTTTCTAATAGCCATCTCAAAGAATCCAGAAGGTCATGGTATTGATTGTAAATTTGACTATCGCACCGTTCGTATGCAATGTCCTTTCTCCTCCTCAGAAATATTATCATGATACCATAGACAACAATGTATGTTATGATAACAAGGAGAACCGATAGGTCGCCGCCAAGAACAAAGAGATCCGCTCTGACATATCCATAGATAGCTAATGCCCCAGTAACTAACCCAATCTGTAACAGCCCTCCAGATGCTACGAACGAGTAATCTCGAAATTTATTTGCAATACAAGCTTGTGACAGGATAAATGCAACCAATTTATTGTGTGAGTCTAAATTCCTACATACTGATGCAGGTAATTCGTAATATCCCCCGATGAAAAGGCTCCCTTTCCTATCAAACACCTGAATATCCTTGCCCTTCGTTTGATTTACAGTGATACTGTCAGATTCAACTATCTTTCTTAAAATATCTTGAACCTCTTGTAGGATGTTTGAGGTATATCTGAAACGACTCCTAGAATAGAATGCAAATAGACGTGACAATGGCATTAAATTGAACATAGAAACAGTAACTATCATGACTGTTATGATGAAAGACACTGTATAGTGTTCCAGTGGTTGAGGGGAAACCAACCAAGGGGCAGTTTCCCAGACCAAGATAAAGATGCAAAGTGTAACAAGTGTGTTTAGAATACTCAGAAGGAATGAAGCGCTCGCTCGCTGGTGCGAAACCTCTTGTGTAGACGCATACCCTCCAAAAATTGATGCATGTACATGTCCAGGATCTAATCCAAAAACGGTTCTGATTCTTTCTCTTTCTCTCTTCTTCAACGATAATTCTACGCCAAGAAAAATAATCAGCAAGCCAAATGAAACGAGTGCAGGAATTGAAAATATCCATTGAGATATCGTGCTTAATACATCAACCTGTGGTAATCCAAAAAAGAAACTTAATCCAAAGAGAAGTGAATAGAACACGTGTTTGATTATTGGGTGTACTGTCCTTTCATTACTCATCTGCCATGCTATAAGTATCTCACCCATTTCAGGACTATTCAGAATATCTTCCATTGCTGATTTTGATATTGCAATTGTAATCTTTCTAATTCCTACGAGCACATGCATGGAGATGTAATCTTCTTCTCCAATCCATATGTCTGGAGTTGGTCGAATCATCTCTCGTTTTGAGATCTGTTCCACCATTTGATAGAAAGGCCCATCGTTCAATTCATGATGTGAATAAAGAACTCTCTTCAAAATGTGGATTGCCAGTGGAATAAAGAAACCAATAGACATCACAAGGAGAATCATGATTACAGTAGTTTCTTCTTGTGTTTCAGGAGAAAATGTCCCTATTAGAACTCCTATTAAAACTACCAAGGCTATCCAGAGATATGGCAATAATATTGAATTATTCTTTTCAAATCTCGGGTGATATCTCTCGATTATAGGGCTCATTACAATACAACACTAAACTAGGAGTTGCTGGATTTAAAAAAGTCTATTCCACTCTCAAAATCTTGATTGCGGCATCATCGTGAGGGTAGAATGCTGATAGTCTTATTTCCTCATCAAACCCAAGAGATTCATAAAATTGTCTGGCGGTTTCATTTTGATTCTCCATAAACAGATAAACAATCCTTAACATAGAACCTGATTCAGAAAATACTAATCTTGCCATCTCTAGCATCTGGATAACTAGTCCTGAACCTACACCTTTCCTTCTATATTTTTCAGTGACTCCCATGGCAACGAGTTCAATAACTCCATCATCAAGTCCTCCTCGAATCTCCCATGATAAGGTCCCACAAATCTCGCTATCGGATATATTCAGAATCGTATTATATCTCTGAATCAAGTCATCTGCGAATTGTTGCGCTTGAACCTGATTCTCTTCAATCTCATGATAATACATCTCGACTAGAATATCCCTGTCTTCCTCAGTTGCAATTTTGAAAGAATGCATGACTGTGAAATTAACTAACTCTAATATGAATGTACAGAAAGCGGTGACTGAGGAGCATGAATCGGGCCAGAAATCACATGTTCCTCAGTCGGTGTGTGAGTTCATTGAAGAATGATGATCAGTCAATTATAACTACGGCATCAACAAAGAGTTCGTAATCCTCCTCTTCGTCGAGGTTTCGAATCAATGCTTTTTCTACTTCAATTTCGCCACGAATTTCTAGTAAGCGGGATTGATAGAGCACTTTGACTGATGACATTTCTAGCTCTTTTGACAACTCTTTTGTTGTCAGAATCTCTTCAGCGGCAGTGAGAAGAATGACTCGATCCGTCTGCGAAGTTAACTCTAAAGCAGTGTCAACTGACTCATCGCCTGTGTGGACAACTAACACGCGCAAACCTTGGAAATCTTCTGCATCCTCTACAGATGTATAGAATCCCTTGTCAAGAAACTTCTCTTTTCCAACATAACACTCTGGTTCTGGGATTTCTTCCTCCTTCTCCTCCTCTATGACATCTCCACGAGCAATCCTATAATTCTTGATTGCTTCATGAAGTGCATCCGCTGCAAGGTTGGAGCAATGCATCTTGATTGGAGGGAGTCCGTCTAGCTCGGTTGCAACATCTTCTCGGGTAATCTTCATTGCATCCTCAAGCTTCATTCCGATGACCATTTCAGTGGTCATACTGCTTGTTGCGATGGCTGAACCGCATCCAAATGTCCGAAACTTTGCGTCAACAATCACGTCATCTTCGACTTTGATGAAGACTTCCATTAAATCGCCGCAGGTGGGATTTCCTACCTTACCCGCAGCTACATCATCTCCTTCTAGAACTCCAACATTTCTTGGGTTTCTAAAATGTTCTAATACTTTTTCTGAATAACTTGTGGATTTCATTTAACTCAACACCTTTCTTTTTGGTTTGTATATGGGTGACATCTCTCTAAGTTTTGATACAATCTCTGGTGTCGCGGTAAGAACACGATCAATGTCACTCTGTTCTGTGAATCTTCCTACGGTCAATTGCATTGAGCCATGCGCCTCTTCATGCACCAAACCGGTTGCAATCAAGGTATGAGATGGTTCTAGGGTCTTTGAGGTACAAGCTGAACCTGTTGAAATGGCAATCTGTTTGTCCTTGAAAGAAAGAAGTAATGCTTCACCTTCAAGACCTTCAAATCGGACATGAACGTTACTTGGTAGGCGCTCTGTTGGATGTCCATTTAGGTATGTGTCAGGGATTGTATCTAGTAATGTGGATATGAGCAAATCTCGATACTTTTTGAATCGTTTCACTTCCTCATCCATTTCGCTCCTAAGAATCTCCGAAGCTACTTTCATCCCCACAATTCCGGGGATATTCTCACTTCCTGAACGGAGACCGTTTTCCTGACCACCACCAATCGACAGTGGGTTTATTCGGTATTTCTTCCGCATGTAGAGCGCACCAACACCCCTTGGTCCATAAAGATCGTTTGATGATAATGCCATCAGATGTATTCCATCTCTTTTCACATCGATTGGAATTAACCCTTCAGCAGCAACAGCATCACTATGTAAAGCGATTCCACGTTCCTCGGCTAACTTTCCTATCTCCTTCATTGGCTGAATTGTACCGATCTCATTACTAGCATAGCCTATGGACATCAGAATTGTATCGTCTCTGATTCTTTGTTCCAGTTTGCGTAGCACGATTCT
>CAYWJO010000003.1:0-142674 GCA_964458565.1 uncultured archaeon
AATTACATGGACATCAAGAAGATAGCAGTCCTTGGTGGAGGACAGATGGGCAATGGCATTGCTCAGGTATGCGCCCAAGCGGGTTACCACGTGAAGATGAGAGATATCGAACAAAGGTTCATTGACGGTGGAATGGCTACAATCAAGAAGAACTTAGAGAGAGGTCTCAAGAAAGGTAAAATAACTCAAGAAGAGATTGATGCAGTTCTAGGACGTATCGAGGGAGTTTTAGATCTTAAAGATGCAGTCAAAGATGTAGACCTCGTAATTGAGGCAATTCCAGAAATTGTGAAGATAAAACTAGATACTTGGAAGGAAGTGGACGAAGCAGCTCCAGAGCATGCGATTCTAGCATCAAATACTTCCAGCATAAGCATAACTCAGATGGCTGCTGTTACCAAACGACCGGAGAAATTCATTGGGATGCACTTTTTCAACCCAGTTCCAGTGATGGGTCTTGTGGAGATCATAAAGGGTCAAGCTACTACAGATGCAACAGCAAAGGTAATCGAAGAGGTTTCTCACAAGGTCGGAAAGAAGACAGTCCTAGTAAATGAAGCACCTGGCTTTGCAGTCAACAGGCTTCTTGTTCCAGCACTTAACGAAGCAGTCTTTGCAATTCAGGAAGGGATTGCAACTGTAGAAGATATGGACCTCGCTATAGAATTGGGTCTTAACTGGCCAATGGGACCACTCAAGCTCTTAGACTTTGTAGGTTTAGATACCGCATTGTACATTTCGGATTACTTTGTTGATGAATTCAAAGATAGCAAGTATAGAGCACCAGCTCTACTGCGTAAAATGGTTCGCGCTGGATGGGTTGGAAGAAAATCAGGTCGAGGATTCTACGATTATTCTGGTGACGAGCCAAAACCAATGCGATTCTAGTGGAGCACAATCAGCTCCACACATCTTTTCTTTTCAATGCTCAAAGTAATATAGAACGATTGCACTTGTGAAAATCATGTCTTTCGTTCATGAGGAATCGCATTATATCGGATACGATGGTTTGCGAATGTTCATGCATCTATGGCGACCTGAAAATGATAAGCCACGTGCTCTTTTAGTAGCTATACATGGATTGGGTAGCCATGGAGGAGATATGTTCACTATTGGAGAATATCTTGCAGAGAGAGGGATTGCTGTTTTTGCTCCAGACATGAGAGGCTTTGGACACTATACCGGACTTAAAGGTCATTTAATGAATCATGATGAGTATATTGAAGATATTCAAAATATCATCATGCAAGTCAAGGATCGATATCTGAATAAAATCACATATCTCATGGGAGCATCACTTGGTGGAATAAACGTAATCCGTTATGCAGCAACGTATCCAAAGGATATTGATGGATTGATTCTTCAGTGCCCGGGGGTATCACAGACGCTCCCAATTAATCCGTTAGTACGCTTCGTTGGTGAAATACTCTCCTTACTGAACATCAAGAAGTTTTTCTCTTCTGGTGTTCCACTGGAGGCAGGATGCAGAGATCCTGATGTTGTCAAGAGGCACAGAGATGATCCACTTCGAGTAGAAGAGGTTTCTGCACGATTTGGTATTTCCGGATTGAAATCAGCCAAGATAGGCGTTCAAGCTGCTGAGTCGTTAACTCGCCCTGTTTTACTTCAGCAAGCGGGAGATGACAATCTTGTATCCCCGGAGAAGAATAGAGAGTTTTTTGATAGAATCTCATCAAAAGACAAAGAATGGAGACTCTATGAAGGTCTCTATCATGAGATACATGAAGAACCAGAGAAAGAAATAGTACTACAAGACATGTATGCTTGGTTAAACAAAAGATTACCGAATTGAGTGTGATGAACATGGTAGAATATGAGGAAACTGAATACCTAGGCTATGACGATATTGAGATGTTTATGAGAAAATGGAGTCCTGAAGGAAATCCAAAAGGGGTCATCCTGGGACTTCATGGGTTGGGAGCCCATAGTGGTTCGATTTCATTTGTAGCAGAATATATGGCTAAGAATGGATATGTGTTCTATGCACCAGATTTACGCGGCTTCGGCCATTGGGTCGGGGAGAAGGGCCATATTGACAGTTTTGAGGAATATAATCTGGATATCGATCGATTAGCTGGATATATCCGAAGTAAACATATGACACATTCCATATTCCTCTACGGACATTCTTTGGGAGGAATGCTCATTTTGCTCTACATAGCTGTGCATCCAGATAGTTTTGATGGAGCTATCGCAGCGTGTCCCTCTGTATCCGAGCGACTTGAAATAGGAAGGGGAACGAGAACTATTGCCAGGTTGCTCGCAATGTTAGGAATAAAGAAGAGGTTCCCAAATGGACTCAATTATGATTATATCTCGAGAAATTCTGAAGTAGTAAGGAGAAACAGAGAGGACCCATTACGCTATGATCTTGCTACACCTAAATATGCAATCGAAGGGCTGAGAGCACGAAAGTATAGTGCAACAACCGGTCCTCTGATCAAAACTCCAATTCTTGTTGTGCACACTCTTGAAGATAAAATCCTCATTCCAGAGAAAACAAAGGAATATTATGAAACCATTGCAGCTCAAGATAAGACATACAAGGAATATCCTGATTTATATCATGAACCTTTTGAAGAACCAGGAGGAGAGAAGGTTCTAGAAGACTTCATCTCCTGGCTCGATGAAAGAGTTAATTCCTAGTCATCTGATTTCGTATTATGTCCGAAGATAATGTATGATGGAATCAATAAGGCAGGAAGACATGTAACAGATATCACAATCCAGTCAATTAGATTGAGAGGCACCGTTCCGAATAGTCCTTGCAGGAATGGAACATAAATTGTTGCCAACGTTAGTACTAATGATAACATAACAGCGCCAATCAATGCACGTGAATTCAGAATCTCAGTGCGCCATATGGGGCGATACTCATCACGACAATTCCAAACAAATAGAAGCTCAAATGTCACAACGCCTGCAAAGACGGCTGTTCTTGCATGAGTAAGTGCGTTCTCCCATGATTCAATTGACCAGAAATCAGGTTGAAGGAGATTCTCAGCTGTAGGTAACCCACCACCATAGGTCCCCAAAGCCCAGAAGAAGATAAATGCAGAAGAAAGGAATGCCATGAATCCTGCCACAAGGATGAAGGATATCATCCCGCGATCCATCATTTTCTGACCCGGTTTGCGTGGCGGCCTATTCATCACTCCCTTTTCAGGAGGGTCGACCCCCAATGCTAGAGCTGGAAAGCCGTCTGTAGCCAAATTAAGCCACAGGATTTGAATGGCAGTTATAGGTAATGGAAAACCGAGCATTATAACAGTAAAGACGAGAAATAATTCATCGAAGTTGGCTGCAAGCAAGAATCGAACAAATTTTCTAATATTGGAATAAATCTCACGACCTTTTTCAACTGCGGTAACAATCGTAGCGAAGTTATCATCTGTCAAAATGACATCAGACGCTTCCTTCGTGACATCAGCACCTCGAACACCCATCGAAACTCCGACATCTGCGGTTTTGACTGCTGGCGCATCATTGACCCCATCTCCAGTCATCGCGACAACTTCATTCATGTTCTTTAATGCATTAACAATCTGAAGTTTGTGACGAGGAGCAACTCGTGCGAAGACATTTACATCTCGAACAATGTTAAGGAATTCTTGGTGCTCCATCGTATCAATCATAGCACCAGTTACAACCTGGCTTTTCCTCTCAATAAGACCAACATCAATGGCAACAGCTCTTGCTGTAAGCTCATGATCACCTGTGATCATTATGGGGCGAATACCTGCGTTGATACATGTTGTGATTGCCTCTTTCACCTCATCACGTGGAGGGTCTATCATTCCCATAAGACCCACAAAGACCATATCTTTCTCTACCTTCTCTGGTTCCCAGTCTGGAATCTCAGCATCGAGGGGTCGATAAGCAAAAGCAAGAACTCTTAAAGCGTTTTCAGCAAATCCCGCATTGATCATCAGGATAGTATCTCGCTCTCTGTTTTTTAACGGTCTGATTTCACCATGCTCATAGATAGATGTGCAGAGGGGTAATAATACCTCAGGAGCACCTTTCGAGAAAGCAATTAGAGACCCATCTTCGGATGCGCGACAAACTGAAGTCATCCTCTTTCTTGCTGAGTCAAATGAAATCTCAGTAATCTCTTCATATTTGGATAAGGTTTCAGAATGAGGAATACCTGCTTTCTCTGCTACAACAAGAATAGCGCCTTCAGTAGGATCTCCGACAACTGAATAGTGTGCTTTACCCAAGGGGTCATCTTGTAACATTGAATTCGTACAGAGTTGACCAATCTCAAGAAGTTTAACAGCGTGAATATCAGCTTTGGCATTAAAAGGTGTGCTGGCTCTGTGGAATGCACCTTTCCGGTTATATCCTACACCAGACACTGTTATCGTTTGACCATTTACGAAGAGATTCATCACAGTCATTTCATTTTTCGTAATCGTTCCAGTCTTGTCTGAACAGATGATTGTTGTCGACCCGAGAGTTTCTACTGAAGGAAGACGTCTTACAATTGCATTCTCATTTACCATTCTCTGGACACCAATAGCCAGTGTTATGGTAACTACTGCAGGTAGACCCTCTGGTATTGCAGATACTGCCAGTGCAATCGCAGCTAGCAATTGATCAAGCCAGCTTTCAGATATGTCTCGGAGCACCTCAGCAGCAAATACAATTATACACATGACGATTACAAGAGCCCCTAGTTTCTTGCCTAGGTCCTGAAGGTCCAGCTGTAGGGGAGTCATATCTTTCTCACTCTCTTGAACCATCTCTGCTATTGATCCAAAACGTGTCTTCATTCCAGTTGATGTAACTACGGCACGGCCTTTACCGGACGTGATAGTAGTTCCCTGATGGACCATATTTTTCATATCCCCAACAGTGGGATGGTCTAGATATATTGTGTCACTGATTTTCCTTACTGAGAGGGATTCACCTGTCAAGATAGATTCGTCAGCAGAAAAACCTACAGCATAGAAAATTCTTCCATCAGCTGGTATCATATCACCTGCTTCAAGACTAATTACATCACCAGGAACAAGATTTCGTGATTCAGTATCAATCCATAATCTGTCCCGTAATACACGGGCTCGAGGTGCTGCCATCTCCTTTAGTCGCTCAAGGGCTTGTTCTGAGCGGTATTCCTGCACAAATCCAAAAACTGCATTGAATATCACGATTGCAGAAATTACTATTGCATCTATGAAGCCATGATCTTCACCATGGCCTTGTGCTATAATAGACGTGAAAATTGAAATGATTATGGCGATTAGAAGGATAATTACCATAGGATCTGTGAATTGTTCAAGGAACATCACCACAGGACTTTTTTTCCCGGTTTCTACAAGTTCATTGTAGCCAAATTCTTCTACCCTTCGCTCCGCGTCCTTATTAGTCAAACCTTGCTCAGAAGTTTGAAGACGTGCAAAGGCAAATTCAGAATCATTATTATACCATTCATCGTTGAGCATTCTTTGGACTCCAATACATATGAGAGATTTTGTCGCACCGGTACCTCGAGCGTGAAATAGTATAAAGAAATACCTTTCGAAGACGACATTTTCAGGTCAACTTCGAAAGTATTAAAAAATCGAGCATAATCAAAGTGTTAGGTCTTTAAGACAGGTGGGAAAAATGTCAGAGGAGAAGAAAAAATACAACTTCAAGTGCTATGAACAAACTTGTGCTGATCGTGTATGCTGTACAAGAAGCCCGGTGTTAGTAACATTTGGTGACATCTCACGATGGATAACCCAGAATTTCGTGCAGGAGATATTTCCAGGTCTCACTTTGAATATTCCAAAAGATGAAGGGGAAATCTTCTCGATTGAAACCCTGCGAAATCCTCTTGAAGAGGGTTCAGACAAAACTGCCTGTATTTTCTTTGTGAAGGAATCAAACGCATGTGCTATCAGATATTCAAGACCCATCTCATGTCAAACATTCCCCTTAGCTTATGACGGGGAGAAGTTCTATGTTACCGACAATAGTTGTTCAGGAATTGGGCAAGGTGAAGTTACGAAGGAAGCTCTCAAGGATGCACGAGATCTAGCTGATAAGGAATATAGAGAAAGATCTGCAACTCTAGGGGCTTTACCTGGAGTATATTCAATCATAATCACAGACATGATGCGAAAGTCTGCAGAGATGATGAAGGATATGAAACCCGAGGATCGTGAGAAATTGGAAGAACTGATGTCTAAAGAGCAAGACGAAAAAGAAGAGCCTGAAACGGAGTAGATCACCCCTCAATCAAAATGAGATCCTTTGGCATGTAGGTTATTACTTCAACTACGTCTTCCTTGATACAAACGAGGTCCTCGATTCGAATTCCAAAGAGACCCTCTAAATATATACCTGGTTCAACACTATGAGTCATTCCCACTTCAAGTGGATTAGAATTACCACGAACAAGATAGGGGGGCTCATGCACCTCTAACCCAATTCCATGTCCAAGTCTATGAGTGAAGTATTGTCCGTATCCAGCATCTTCTATTATACGGCGAGCTATTCCATCTGCAGATCCACATTGAATACCAGGTTCTAATTTCTTAATTGCAGCCTCTTCGGCTGCTAACACAATTGAGTATACCTTCTCTTGATCCTCTGTTGGTTCTCCAACAACACCCACACGCGTCATATCTGTGTTGTATCCCCCAAACGCGCACCCACAATCCATTAGTACAATATCCTGTTTAACCAACTTCCTGTTGCCAGCACCGTAGTGAGGGATTGCACTATTTTCACCAAATTGAACTGCAGCAAATGTTGGAGTAGCACCTGCGTGGATTATCTCATTATCAATAATCTGCTTTAATTCTATCTCGGTAATTCCCAGATGCGCTGAATTGAAAGCCTTTGTAACAGCATCTTCTATGATGTGTCCAGCCTTTTTCATCAATTCAAGCTCTGCGTCAGTTTTCTTTATGCGCATTTTATTGATCAAAGGGGATAAAGAGGTTGTTTTTGTGAAACCACCAGATACTCTCTCTAGAGTCCAGAATATACCCATAGGCAATGAATTATCGAACGTTGCATGATATTCTTGTGATTTTGAATGAAGACAATCAAAGACCATTTTATAGGGATCTTCATCTTCCTCCCAACCTGCAAAATCTTTGATCCAACTTAGATTACTATGATTGTTAACTTCGAAAGAAGGTGAGATTATTTTAGGTTCACCCTCTTGTTGAATAATTAATGCGACCAATCTTTCTCGCATTTCTGTTTCAATACCAGTCAGATATTGAAAATTAGGGGAGGGCGTCAACAACGCAAAATCCACGTCTTCATCTCGTAAATAACGTTGGACATATTCTACTCTTCTTCGGTATAGGCTTTCATCAAGCATGATTCAGCTCTCACTTCAAATGACAAGAACAACCTAAAAGGGATAATTTCCCTTGAATAAGTTTGTGTGTCGAGATTTGTACTAAGAAACAGAGTTAATAATAGGATAGAAATGGGCCACTTGAGATGACACATGAGTGAAGAATCCGAGAATATACAAGTTGGCAAATTGCCACGTCGTACATTCGCAGTGGGTTCATTAACTCAACTTGCAATAGGACTGCATTCTCCGTTCCTCCAAGATTATGTAATAAAGATGGGTGCAACATTAGCTGAACTCGGGATATTTAGAAGTGTAGGTAACTTTGCTCCAACAATGATGCAACCCCTCTGGGGAGCTCTTTCTGATAAGATTGGTAGAAGAAAGCACTTCGTAGCATTTGGAACCTTTAGTGGATTGACTATGGTCTTCATGTTCTTCTTTGCTGCAACGCCTTTTGAAATGATCATTCTCTATGGGATTCAGTCGATTCTACTAAGTATACAGATACCTACTTGGCTATCATTGATTTCAGGATATATGAAAGAAGAGAATCGTGGTGATGAACTGGGAAAACTCGCAGTCTTCACAAATATCGCATCATTAATAGCTACGCTATTAACTGGAGTAATTGCTGTACTCCCAGGAATTTTGCCATATCTCAGGATGATGTTTGGAGATTTCGGTTTGGTTCTATTCCCCACCGCGGAGGCATGGCGGGAGATGTATTACCTACCATTTCTGTTTACAGCAATACTTGGAATCATAACAGCGCTCATTGCATTAACTCTGAATGAAAGCCCTGAAACAGAAAAGGGAAGTGAGGTATTTCCACCAATACTTGAAATACTATCAAAACCAGGGGATTTTCGGAAATTTTGTTTTGTTGCGACCTTTTTTTCATTCGCTATGTCAATGGCCTGGCCTCTCTTTATGGTTGTTCAAAGCGAATGGTTAGGTCAGACACCGCTTGAAATCGCTATTACGACATCTCTTATGACAATTACAATCATTCTGTTTACTTCCTCGATGGGAAAGGTAGCTGATAGAGTAGGAAGAAGACCGATGATTGTAGTCGGAAGAGTTATGCTTTTCGTTGTTCCAATACTTTACGCAATTTCAATTCCACCTTATGGAACTGTTACCGTCTACCTAGCGAATATCATTGCAGGCCTTGCAACAGCAATAACAATGAATGCGATAACTGCTTATGTTTACGACGTTTCACCAGAGGAAGAAAGAGGTGCATATTTAGCAGTGTACAACACATTCACAGGAGGAGTCTTTCTTCTCGGTTCACTTTTTTCTGGAGTTATGGGTTACTGTATAGAGATTATTCTTTCAAGTAGGTACATCGCAGTATTTTTGATGTTATTGCTTAGTGGGATACTCAGATTCTTTGCATCCTTTCTCTATCTCTTGATAACAGAACCGAGGAATTATTCTTCAACTCTGAGAGTTGAAATAAGAAATTCATTGTATAGATTATCATATCTCCGAAGCAAGAAATAAGTGAGATTCACTTAGAGGAGAGAACTTAAGGAAAGAAATAAACCATCCATTAATCAACAATAAGGAGATTGTAATATGACCTCGAATTTCGAAGACACTTGGAAAGTAGAAATTCGTAGAGGTCTCCTACAATACGCGGTCCTAGCAATAGTCAGACAGCATGAAGAAGGGATACATGGATACGGTATTGTAAAAGAATTAGAAGAACGAACAAATGGGCTGCTAGAAATCAAGGAAGGTACATTGTATCCAATATTGCATCGCTTAACAAAGGAAAGAATCCTTGATTTCAGAACAGAAAAATCAGAAGCTGGACCTAAACGGAAGGTGTATGTCCTTACAGGAGAGGGTGATAGAGTATTGCGTGTGTTGAAAGCAAATCTCCAACTCTACATCGAAAAATTGGAGGAATTAGAAAAATGAGTGATGATCAGACTAAGAAGGAAATTGAGCAATATATCAATCGTTTGAGGAAAAAACTGCCAGAGAGTTTTGAAACAGAAGACCTTCTTGATGATCTGAGAATTCACATCATCGAGGCTCTTGCTGAAAAACAGGTAAAATGCCCCACAAAGGATGTAAAAATCCTCTTAATCGAAGTTATTGAAAATCTTGGAACACCAGAGGAAATCGCAGAGGAATTCGGTCAGGTTAAGATATCAGAGCCAAAATCTGAGAAACGACCATTTCAAGGACATAGCCTAATTATCCGCCTTCTAGCAGCGATCATTGTTGTTGTATTAGCATCATGGATAGTTTCCATAGTAACGGAAGGTGCTGTAGATTTTCTATTTGCTGTGGTTGTTCTGATGATTTTTGTTCTTGCCGAGTGGAGCATCAGAGCATGGCAGATGGGAGAATATCAGAGGATTGATTCTGAGACAAAAGATAAACGGTATTCTTACAGGAGAAGTGAATAGGATGAAGATAAAGACAATCCATTTCGAAAAAGCATCACGAGAGAATACAAATGAAGTCTTGAACCACCTGAAGCACTTCCTTGATGAAAATCCAGCGATTGAGTATATAGTTGTCGCAACCACTGAAGGATCTACTGGCGTATTATTTTCAGAGTCGTTTCCAAATAAGAAAGTCATAGTTGTAACGCACCAGACTGGATTTAAAGAACCAAATACTAACGAACTGAGGGAAGAGAATCGCGCAAGCATACAAAAAACAGGAGCGGCAATTCTAACCTCATCCCATGCATTTGCAGGAGTTTCAAGAGGAATAAGACGCAAGGTTAATACATGGACTCCTGTTGAGATGATGGCGTTAGCTTTCAGAACTTTCGGTCAAGGAACAAAAGTTTGTGCGGAAATTGCCCTCATGGCTTCTGATGCAGGTATGGTTCCTGTGGATAAGGATATAATTTGTGTTGCGGGAACTGGAAGAGGCGCGGATACAGCATGGCTTGTTCAACCTGCAAATACAAACGCATTTACCGAATTGAAAATGAAAGCATGTCTATGCAAACCAATCGAGTTCTGAGTTATTTTCCAAATGCATCATCGAACTGCTTCAGATATTCCTTTTGTTCCTTAGACAATTTCTTAGGAATATGGATATTCACCCGAACTAGTTGATCACCAGTCCGTCCATCCTGTGTATGCACTCCCTTTCCCTTCATTCGAAGAACGGTGCCTCCTTCAGTGCCTGGCTTGACTTTCATGACACTTGAACCATGCATGGTTAGTACTTCCATTTCTCCACCTAAAGCAGCTAATGAAAATGGGATATCATGTTCAAGATAGATATGCAATCCCCTTCGTATGAATGTTTTATGAGGCTCGACCTCAAAAATGATAATTAGATCACCATAGGGTCCACGACGAGGACCTGCATTTCCACCCCCACGAATCCGCTGGCCCATTCCATCTTCAACTCCAGGAGGTACTGGTAGAGTCACTTCACGTCGTTCGGTTTCTAAACCAGTACCCCTACATGAAGAACATTTTGATTCTATCACTTCACCTAAACCATCACATGTAGGACATGTAGATGCCACTTGCATAAATCCACCCATTGTACGAACAACTTGTCCACGACCATTACACGACCGGCATGTCTTTGGAGATGAACCGGGTTCAGCTCCACTACCATTACATTTACTGCAGTGGATATGTCGTCTGAACGCTATTTCTTTTTCAGTACCGAAGAATGCTTCCTCAAAGGTAAGATCAATCTTCATACGAAGAGTTTGACCCTTTGGTGGACCGGTTGGACCTCTTCGACCCATTCCACCAAATCCACCGAATCCTCCGAAGACCTGACTAATGAGATCCTCAAATCCGCCCATGTCAACCCCTTGAGAGTCCGCAGTCCCATACCTATCATAATTAGACCGTTTCTCCGGATCACTCAGAACATCATATGCCTCAGTGATTTTCTTAAACATATCCTCTGCATTAGGATTATCCGGATTTCTATCAGGGTGATATTTCTTAGCAAGCTGTCTGAATGCTTTTTTTATATCATCCTGAGTTGCACTACGATTTATACCCAAGATGTTATAGTAGTCATCCTCTGCCAAGAATTATCACCTATAGAAGATTATTCATCTAAGTCTTCGAAATCGACATCGACAACATCTTCATCGTCTGGCTTCGCACTTGAGGCTCCAGATGGTTGTCCAGCTCCAGTCATCGTGCTTGGATCAAATTGCGTCTGGCTTGGATCAAAACCAGCAGCACCTGGACCTTGCTGACCATAAATCTTTTCAGAAATCTTGAAGATGACTTGTTGTAATTTCTCAGTCCCTGACTTTATACTCTCGAAGTTTTCACTCTTAATTTGTTTCTGAAGAGATTCTGCTTCTGTTTCAAATTCCTTCTTGAGATCTTCAGATATTTTATCCGGATTGTCTTTAATGAGCTTCTCGCCTTGATAGATCACCTGTTCGGCCATATTTCTTGCTTCCACTTGGGACTTGCGTCGCTCATCTTCCTCAGCATATCGTTCTGCATCTCCCACCATCCTTTCAACATCTGTGTCTGTGAGGCTGGTTGTTGCAGTTATTGTAATCGATTGCTCATTACCTGTTCCAAGATCTTTTGCAGTGACATTGCAAATTCCATTTGCATCAATATCAAAGCTGACCTCAATCTTGGGTACACCACGAGGAGCAGGAGGAATCCCAACAAGTTGGAAACGACCTAGAGTCATGTTGTCCGCAGACATCTTTCGCTCACCTTGAGTGACATGAATCTCTACTACGGTTTGCCCATCTGCCGCGGTTGTGAACTCTTTTTTCCGCTTAGTAGGTATGGTTGTGTTTCGTTCAATCAGAGGCGTAGCAATCCCACCGTAGGTTTCTACGGCGAGTGTCAACGGCGTTACATCGAGTAGAAGTATATCGGTTTCTCCAGCAATGATACCAGCTTGAGCCGCTGCACCAAGTGCAACTACCTCATCCGGATTTATACTCTTATCCCCTTCCTTTCCAAACATAGCCCGGATAGTTTCTTGAATTTTTGGCATTCTTGTAGCTCCACCTACAAGAAGTATTCTATCAATTTGTTCAGCCTCAAGTTTAGAATCAGCAAGTGCCTGTCGTATTGGACCTAATGTAGCCTGGACAAGATCGTCAGTCATGCGTTCGAATTGTGCTCGAGTGATTTCCAAGTCTAAGTTCTTCGGTCCACTTTCATTAGCAGTAATATATGGTAAATTGATATTGGTCTGCATAACTGTCGAAAGCTCAATTTTAGCTTGCTCTGAAGCATCTCTGATTCGCTGCATAGCAACTAGATCTTTTGTTAGATCAATTCCTGTTTCTTTTCCGAATTCGCCTACAACCCAATCGATGACTCGTTGATCCCAGTCATCACCACCAAGTTGTGTGTTACCACTTGTTGATAGAACCTTGTATACTTCTTCACCAATATCAAGAATAGAAACATCAAAAGTGCCACCGCCTAAATCGTATACGAGAACTCTTAGCTCTTCTCCCTTTTCTAGGTTATATGCTAATGCTGAAGCGGTGGGTTCGTTGACGATTCTCAGAACCTCGAGACCAGCGATTCGACCGGCATCCTTGGTTGCTTGACGCTGACTGTCGTTAAAATATGCTGGAACGGTTATTACTGCGTTCCGAATTTCCTCACCAAGATACGATTCTGCATCTCGTTTCATTTTTGTCAAAATCATCGCGGAGATTTCTTGAGGGCTATATTCTTTATCACCAATCTTGACCTTGTAATCTTGGCCCATCTTCCGTTTGATTGAACGTACAGTTCGCTCGGGCATTGAAACAGCCTGTCTCTTTGCAATTTCACCTACAACAATCTCACCCTTTTGTGTGATTCCAACAACAGAAGGAGTTAATCGTTTTCCTTCTGCGTTTGGTATTATTGTAGGTTTGCCGCCTTCCATGTAAGCAATGCCACTGTTAGTTGTACCTAAATCTATACCAACTACTTTTCCCATTATCATTCACCATTTTCTTCGTTATCATCAATACTTGGTTCTTCCTGAACCGAAATTTCTTGCCTATTAACACATACAATTGCAGGACGAAGCACTCGTTCCTTTAGCATATATCCACGCTGAAACTCTTCAATCACTACGCCATCTTCTTTGGAATCATCGTATTTTCTGCTTATAGCATTATGATAGTATGGATCAAAGGGTTTGTCGAGTGACACTATTGGTCTTACATCTTCCTGAGCTAGGATTTTGGATATCTGCTGTTCAATTCCTTCTATTCCTTGTTTTGCAGACTTTGGATCGGCTTCAAAATCAGCACTTAGAGCACGTTCGACATTGTCACGGATCTCTAAAACTTTGAGGATAATTCCCTCAGCAGCGTACTTGGCAATCTCTGAAAATCTACTCTCCATACGTTTTCGATAGTTATCAAACTCTGCCTGAAGACGGAGAAACTTATCTTCCAGTTCTTTAACAGGGTCTATTTTCTCTTCTTTTACGACTTCCTGTTCACTGATTTGATCTTCTGTCTCCTCATCTTCAGATAGGTCTAGTATAACCTCAGTAGTGTCAGGTTCATGCTCTTCGTTTTTCCGATTCTCCATTTGGTATCACTCTATGCTTCTTAGTATCTACTGACCTAGCACACACACTCAGAAAAATCTGGATAATTAATCCAGTAAGGGGTGCAATCTTTGCACTTATCCCCTCGGTGACTCGTACTTCGTAGTTTAATCAAGAAATTAAAAGCTTTCGACATGACAGTATATTCGAAAACTCTTTTCAGTAGATGCAGTCCTATCTGAATTATGGCAACTGAAGAAATCAGAGAGGCGAGAACCCTCATCTCATCTTCAACTAAGATATCAGCTTTAACCGGGGCAGGGATTAGCGTTGACTCTGGAATTCCAGATTTTAGAAGTGAAGGCGGCATATGGAATAGATATGACCCTCTTGAATATGGTACTTATGAGAGCTTTCTGCGAAATCCTAAGAAATTCTGGACAATGGGAAGAGAACTGGCAACTGTATTATTGAAAGCAAAACCAAATGACGCCCACAAAGTTCTAGCAACTCTTGAAGAGAGAGGTAAACTCATCGGAATTATAACTCAAAATATTGATAATCTGCATCAGGTTGCTGGTAATAAGAAAGTGATTGAGATTCATGGCAATTTTCTCCGAGCATATTGTATGGAATGCAATGAAATCTATGTTGGAGAAACAGTCCATCAAAGAGTAGTTGATGGAGAAATACCTCCGTTGTGTGATAAATGTCATGGTGTTCTCAAGTCTGAAGCTATCCTATTTGGTGAGCCGCTTCCTGAAAATGCAATGGAGAAAGCTGTGAATCTTTGTAGAAAGACAGATTTAATGCTCGTTGTAGGGACTAGTCTCACAATTTATCCAGCAGCATATCTTCCCCAATTAGCCAAGGAAGCTGGTGCTAAGGTTATTCTCATAAACTTAGAGGGAGGTAACCGAGAAAATGTTGCAGACATTGTCATTAGAGGTAGAGCCAAAGATATTCTTCCACAACTTCTGGAATAATTTGAATGACAATTTCTATAACACCGTAGTACCCATAATTCTTCAATGAAAAACGTCGCATGGACATTGGCAAGTCTAGGGCAATTAGCTATAACCTTAGAAGCTAGTGCACCAAAGCCTGGGAATGTTAATCGGTTGCAGCGATTCTCAGATACTGGGTATCGTCATTTTCTAGCAAGTGCAGCCTTAGCGTCAAGAGGTTACTATCTTGCAGCTACGAGAGGAAAACACCTTGCAGAGGGATTGATAGAACCTGAACAGGTGAAGATTGGATCAATAATACATGAGTGTACACATGATGTCTTCGGGAATCTTAACAGAAGGAATGCAATCTTTGGAACTATTCTTCTCCATATCCCACTAATTATTTCAGCTTCAACCATGATAGAGTTGGAAGGAGAGTTCTCTATTGAGGGACTTAAAACACAATTAAAAAGAATCATAGATGCGGGGACTGTGGAGGATAGTGAAAATCTGTATCATGCATTTCACCTCGCCTCTCCTCAAGGAGACCTAGAGAACCTCTCAGATAGATGGCGCGATGAGCATGAAAAATACGATATTAGCAATCCAGAAGTCTTCGAGAACATCCGTATTGATAATATGACACTTCCAAAAATATTCAAAATGGCAGAAGATGTTGATGTAATATCAAAAGAATGGACATCCTATTTTCATCTCACCTTGGATGAAACACTCCCCTATCTCGACAGCTTATCTGATTCTCTAGAAAATCTTGAAGAAGCTATAGTTAGAACTTTCGTTTGGAGATTATCTCGAGCCCCTGATGGTTTGATTGTGAAGAAAGCTGGAGCTAAAGAGGCAGAAAGAGTCATGAATATAGCAAGACGAATAATCGAAACGCAAGATCATAAACTAGACGAATTAGAACTAATCGATAGACTTGATTTAGAATTACGGAAAAACGGAAATATCCTTAATCCGGGGACAACAGCAGATCTACTATCAGCTGGGATATATTGCAAATTAGTAAAAGACAACTTGGAAAAAACCAGAGAGTAGGTCTGCTTACATTTGCAGCAGAGCCTAATCAGGACCCATTATCCAAGCGATGTTTCAGGATTTACATGAGCACTTGTCTGAAGACGTGCTCGTATTTCATTCGTAGCTCCTTTGCACGTTCTAAGTCAGCCATATAGAGAGGTTGTCTCATATCACGCAGATTTGGAATCTTTCTGCAAAGATTCTGACCCATTAACCTGCGAAGAGCAAAGGAAACTGTTCTCGGTGCGAGATCAACTTTCTGTGACAAAGCCTTTGGTGTGAGCGGACCATCGTGCGTGAGTCGGTCAAGTACGATGATTGCACTTCTTGGAAGTTCAAGTGATATACTCATTCTGGCCACCTTTTCACCGCTTCTTCTTACTGTACAAGCTGTCTTTTTTTGAATATAAGGCAACTGCTCACCGCATCTTTCTCCAATAAAGGGTGATTACCCAAATATGAGTTAGATTCATTCTCATACTGCTAATCCATAAGATTTCAATATGCAGATAGTACTACATATGTTGTGGTGTATTTCTTTGAAAGTCTTTGTGAGTAGAGAAATTCCAGATTCAGGATTGGAAAAGATACATACTAATTTCGACACAGAGGTTTGGAATAAAGTAATGCCACCCACAGAAGAACAAATTATTGAAAATTCGAAAGATTGCGAAGGACTTGTAAGTCTCCTTTCGGATGATCTCAACCAGAATATTATTAATAATCTTCCAAAATTGAAGATAATCGCTCAATATGCAGTTGGATATGACAATATAGACATACAGGCAGCCAGCAAGAGAAGAATTATAGTTACAAATACACCAGGAGTTCTTACTGAAACAACAGCAGATCTTACTTGGGCATTAATCCTTGCAGCTTCTCGACGAGTTGTTGAAGCAGACAAGTTCGTAAGAAGAGGACAATGGAAGGTTGCATGGAGTCCAAAATTGCTTCTTGGCTCGGATATTCATAATGCAACTTTGGGAATAATAGGGCTTGGTAGAATAGGGGCTGCTGTTGCCAGACGTGCTTCAGGTTTCTCAATGAAAATTATGTATACGTCTCGTTCTGAAAACGAGATAAGTCAAGCTGTAGAAAGGGAAACAAATGCCGAGAGAGTGGATTTTACCACTTTGCTTAGACAAGCAGATATCATCTCTGTGCACGTCCCATTAACAACTGAAACCTACAAACTGATTGGAAAAGATGAATTCTCAATGATGAAAAGCAATGCTATTCTTATTAACACATCCAGAGGACCCATAATCGATGAGAACGCTCTTTATGAAGCATTGAGTAGTCATCAAATACGTGCTGCTGGTTTGGATGTATTCACAATAGAACCAATCTCAGAAGACAGTACGCTTTTAGAGTTGGAAAATGTAGTCTTGTTACCTCATATAGGTAGTGCCTCTACTGCGACAAGAGATAGAATGGCAGATATGGTAGCCGAAAACTTGATTGCATTTAAGAGAAATGAAATCCCACCCAACATTGTAAATCCGGAAGTGCTTGATAATGAATGAAGATTTTTTGAATGTTATAGAAAGTAGACGTTCGATAAGAAAGTTCCATCCAGATGAAATCCCAGATAAGCATATACAACGTCTGATTGAGAGTGGTATCAGTGCGCCATCTGCAGGAAATAGACAGCCGTGGAGGATTGTGGTGACAAAGGACTCTAAGATAAAGGAGAAATTGAAACGAGGAGCCTTTGGTCAAAGGTTCATCTCCGAAGCACCTGTTGTCATCTCAGTATGCATGGTGCCTGAAGAATCAGCAGAAAGATACGGGGATCGGGGTAGAACATTATATGCATTCCAGGACACAGCAGCATTGACACAGAATATCCTTCTTGCAGCTCATACAATGGGTTATGGTTCATGCTGGGTTGGAGCATTTGATGATGCCATGGTTGCGGAAGCGCTCAATGTTCCAGAGGGGATTAGACCTATTGCAATCATTCCGATTGGGAAGATTGCGGGAGAATATCCACAACTCAGACCCAGACGTCCAATATCTGAGATTGTGGTTCAAAACTCGTTTTAAATTTGATAGTTTAGAATCGTCCTGATGACTTCTAGATGATAGTATTTTCAAATTCCACTGCACAAGCTGAAAAAAAAAGAAGTGTAGGGGGCATTAGCCCCCAATAAAGTTCCACTACCTCTTCTTCACCAAGAAGAGAATCAATACAACGACAACGCCTACACCAATTCCAGCCAGAAGGCCGATAATGACTGGGTCAATACCGGGCACTGTTGGAGTTGGTTCTTCGGTAGTTGTTGTTGATGTTGACTCTGATGGTGTTGGAGTCGGTGTTGGTGTTGGTGTTGGAGTCGGTGTTGGAGTCGGTGTTGGTGTTGGAGTCGGTGTTGGTGTTGGAGTCGGAGTCGGTGTTGGAGTCGGTGTTGGTGTTATTATTGGCACCGTTCCAGCCTCGAATGGGTCCGAATATCCAATGGTGGATCGACTAACAACTGACGGGTTCAATGGATCTGAGTCAGACAGCCTGATCTGAATGATGTAGTCTCGAATCAGCCAGCCTGTGCTATTCCAGATGAATGAATAGCCAGGAACGTCTACAGCAATAAGCATGTAGCTCGCGCCATCGTCAAATGACAACAGGATTTCACTTGTGTGTTCGTCCTGAGCATTGTCCACAACAGTCCAATTCACTGTCTTCACTGCACCTGCACCTGTGACATTAACACTTGTAATGATGGGTGTGAGGAAGTTGACGAATGTCAGAGATGCATAGTTGACCTCGAACTCAATATTGGTACCAGTAGTTGCAACCACCTGTACTTGGAACTCACTGTTCGCTAAGAAATCGTAGGTGTCAAACAGTACAGTTCCACCAGCAGCGTTACCGGACTGCCCAACACGGGTGTCTACAGTAAGGGTCCAAGTCCCTGGATTAAGATCGTAGTCGAAACAACCAACAACTATTGAACCAGTCTGGGAAGCCACAAACGTAGTATGCTCTGGATGAGCTCCAGATGCCATAACACTTCCTAAGATGTTATTGCCGTAAGTCCAGGTTGAGTTGTCAGTACCTAACCACCACGCCATGACGTCACAGTCATTGTTCGTGAAGTCCACTTCAATGTCTACAAGATCGAATTCGTTGATACCATGCACGACATTCCAGCCGAACTGGTCAAGCTGAATGATTCCATTGAATGGATCATAGGAACCATCAGGAATTACCAGTGGTTTAGTATCTACGAAGTAGACACCAGACAGGAATGAAATAGTCATAGAATCAACCTCAAACTCAGGCATGTTGGGTAGATTGAATTCGGGGTAGGTTGCATTCACAATAACGTGATCACCTGTGGCTGTCTCATGGTCGTTCAACACCGTTGGAGTAGGATGTTCGTTTGAGGTCCAAGTCAGGATAAGGTCCTGCTCGGTTGTCTCATTGTACCACATAACTTCGATGTTGTATGTAGCTGGCAGTGTACCAGTTCCATTCAAAGCTAATGGATGTACGATAATGTATACCATTCCTGGATCAACTTCTGCAATTAGAGCAGTTGAAGTCGGAGTCATACCACTTCCCGAGGCAAGCTCATTATCAGCTGAATCGAGAATTGATACGAACATATCGTTACCACCTGTAGCCCATTCAACACGGACACCAAGGTAGTTGACATTTGGCACCATCAAAGCAAAGCTTCGGAAGTCCCAATCGTCAGGATCTTCTTCCATGCAACCATAGACAGTATTATCGTATGGCTCATGCTCAGCACCGTAGCCGACAACGAGTGGATTGACCGCACCCTCAGCACCACCAACTGCATGATAGACATTGTAGCTGTATGGAATCCAGAGAGTCTGACCACCACCATCATCGATCATGATGAATCCTTGGTGAATACCTGGGTCTGCACCTGAAGCATCCAAGGTGATATCAATGGTGTTACCCATTGTACCATCAGCGAATGAAATATGGGCATCAGTGACTGCTTCCCAGAATATCACTGTACAAGTGAAGTTATTTCCGGGTGTAGCTGTTGCGTTCCACCAATCAGTAGCAACATCATGAGCTGGATCGTGAATGACAAGTGTCACATCGCCTTCGAGTACGGCACCAATAGTAGAGCCTGAAACTGCGAATGGCATCATGTTGACATTGCTAGGATCACTAGCACTTGTGATTCTACTGAGTTCGTTACCATTGACTCCATCCCAGAGGTTGGGCATTCCATCAGCTGGGTCATTATCTTCCCAGTCATAGAGGAACATCCATGGCTCGGCACCTGCAACATCTGCAGCATCAAATCCGACAACTATTGTCATGTAGCTGTAGGTTCCTTCAGCAGTGTCGTAAGCTGAACCAAGCTCGTCACTAAGGTCGAACCAACCGTACATCTGCTCGTCTGCAACAACTGTGTCATTGTATGAGAAGGTTGTGCTTGAGAATGACATTCTGGTTGCTTCTCTCATGTAGTATGCGTCTGCAGACAAGCTGTCATCGACATAATCCAGGAGAGTAACTTCGTCATCCCAGACGTTCTCATAGAATGTCACTGTGTCCCCAGGAGCAACCTGTCCGAAGAAGATTGAACCATCCCAGAGGTCTGTTGGATAAGAGTCTTCAGTTGTGTTTACTGAGATACCACCAGTGTAACTACCAGGTAAGATACCCCAATATGCCCATGCATCACCGATGAATTGGGCGAAGTTGTTGTGTGAGTCTACATTCTGTGAAATCATACCGATATTGTTTGCTGCAAAGTCACATGCTGCATCAGCATCAATTCTTCCAAAGCCCTGAGTTGCTGGGTCGTAACCCATATCAACGGCTGTGGACTGCATGATGACTTTCAGTAAACCGGGAGTACTTGCACCTAGGGCTTCTACAAGTAGAGCGACAACACCAGCGCATACTGGAGCTGCTTGGCTTGTACCACTGAAGAGTGTGATGTTTTCAGGGTTCACACCCCAAGCATCAGCATAGAATGTTGAGTGCCATGGGATACCAGAATAACCAGCAAGACCAGGAGCTAAAACATCAGCCTTTGGATAACCTGAGAATGCAGGTCCCTTGCTTGTGAAACTAGCAATACCTTCATAGTCCATCTGATCAGGACCGTAGAGGTAGTCAAGCCAGTGACTTGTTGTAGAAGCGCCAACAGTTAGAACACCCTTAGCAGCACCAGGTGGACCAATTGTCATATATCCTGAACCCTCGTTACCTGCTGAAAATACCTGAAGTACTCCAGGATAGGCACCATCGAGGTAGCCAGGAGTGGACAAGATGTCCCAAGTGAATGCCAGGTAGTTGAACTCACTGTCGGGTGTTGTGACCCAACCCCAAGAGTTGGTAGTCAGGTCAGATATACCGTGACCAGCGGGATTGTATGCAAATTCACGGGTTGTCATGTTCGCCATGTGGAAACCACATACCCAGAAGTAGCTTGCATAGTCTGACTGACCGGATAAAGCTCTTACTGACATGATGTCAGCACCAGGAGCGATACCCTCCATTTTGAAGTATGATTCGTTGTCAAAATTCCACCAGTCATAGAGACCTTGACCTGCAACGTGGAGTGCGGTTGCTGTACCGTGAGAGGCATCGTCAAAGTATAGACAGAAAGCCTCACCGTCGGATCTGAAACCGTTGAAGAGTGGTTCGTCATCGAACCATCCTAGACCATCGTAACACCAGGATAATGCACCAAGACTGAAGTCATCGACTCCGTCACCAGTGTAATCATGTGCTACAATTGGATTGCTAAGATCAAAGACCTCGTCGTCCGTGAAGTCGTAGTCAAGCAGGGCGCTGATTGCGTCGGCAGTGTCATTATCTGTGAGATCTAAGGTCTCATAGTAGAAACCACCTGTCCAGTATAGGTTCCATGCATCAGTATCGTCCCAGTTGATGACTAGCTTCCACTCATCATCTACAGTAGAGTTGTAGACAAGAGCTGGTGCGAAGATCTTTGCATAAGGTCCACCCTTCTGCTGGAAGATATAGTTTAGCATGTAGTCACCATTAACGTCTGATGGAGCTGGTACCTTCATGTCAGGACCAAACATATCAAACAACAGATCACCGGGATCCACACCCCATGCCCAAGCATAGAGATAGACGAATCCGACATAATCAACGTATCCTACATTTGGAAATGACCCATCACCAATCAGATATCTTCCGCCACCTTCATTGTTTAGCATTGGACCCTGTGAACCCCAAGCTGAGACGTTGACATAATATTCACCGCCCACCTCATAGGTCAATAGGTTTCCAGCTTCTAACCAAGCAGTCGCGTTGACAACTGTTGAGTTTGCTCGGTACATGAATGTGAGACCTTCTCCGGTCGCATCATATGTACCACTATCATAGGCATCTTGCAGTTCGGGATTGCCGAAGTCAGCACCTGTATCAACATGACCGACTACAACACCTGTACCATCATAACCACTAGCTGTACCGCCATTAGCGCCTACAACCTCTTTAATGACGTCCATGTCAATACCCCTGTCACCAGGAGTAGGAGCAATATCAATCTCCTTGACTAGGTCGTCTCTAACTGGGTTCTTGTACAAGTCTGCGTCGATAATACCGACACCATCAATGTATGCTAATGTGGATAATGCTTCTGGTGAAGACAGGTAAACAGCAAATACTTTGAATGCATTCAAGTTTACCCACCAACCAACTTCTGCTACCTCGGATATAGTTTCCCAGGCAACATCAGGGGTTGCTACAACCAAAGCACCCACATCACCATTGATTCTGGTGACGACATTGTCTGCTAGCACACCGGACTCTGCCCATTCCGCCAAGACGGCATCAATCTTTGCACTGAAGCCGGGTTGAGACAGGGTATCATACCACTGCTCAAGTTTGTCTTGGGTTTCTGGGGAGAGAGAAGGTGGTGCAGCTAGCTCGACTGCGGCTGGAGGTCCAACTGGTGCCATGAAAATAGAAAATGTCAAGGCACAGATGAACAGCAAGACTGCCGCCTTTCGCTTTGTGCTCATTTTTATTCTTTCTCCTCACGAGTTAACTAGAGAACAAGTCACCGAGATAGAACGCACTCTCAGCGAAGTAAACCTCTGTTGCATGCTCATAATTTGCCCGTCGGCCAAGCACGCAAATCTCCTCGAAATATCCGCGTTCTCTTAGTCACATGTGATAGTATCGTCCAGATGAGTAGTCACTATTAAGCGTTATCATTCAGACGGATGAAAATTCGATAATTCCTTATATACTCTAGTTGTAGAACAAGTATTTCTTCAATAATATGATGAAAATGTCGACGCAAAGCTAATTGATTCTATGTTCGTGACATCTTCTTGACTACGTCCACTATCTCGTGTACCATCATGACTGCACCAATCATCTCAATCTTTGGCTCTTGTTTATCTTTAAGTTCAGGAGAACCTGCTACTTTTGTTAGTGATTTACGAAGAGTTTCAATTAGTTTGATGAGTGTTAATTTAGCTGATTCGTCGAGATTGCTACCTTGTATCATAGAGATTACTTCCATAGTATCCGAAATCACGCTATCTGCCACTTGTGTTGCAGTTTCAGCCCTTCTTGTAAACTCCGCTAAGAGTTTCTCTTTCACAACTAAATCAGGTGACATTGCAGATGGAGTAGATGTTTCACTCAAAGACACAATACGTGTTTCAAGTTCAATTATCCGATTCTCAAGTAATTGAATCTGTTCATCCTTTTCTGAAATTGAAGCAAGAAGATCCTGATCCACTTCTGGTGGCATCTCATCAATGGGCGCTTTTGCTGCCTCAACAGCAGCTGCTCTTAGGGATTCAAGTTCACTCTGTATCACAGTTAATGATGATTCTTTCTCACTAAGGAAGACTTGAAGTTGCTTATTCTCAGCCTCAATAGAGTGAAGATCTTTTCTGAGTTGCTCGTTTTCATCGATGGTTTCATTCAATTCAGATTGCATAGCTACGATATCAGGTTCTACAGGAATGAGTGTGGAGTGAGCTACTATTCCTAGGATGACTCCAACCAGTATGATATATGCAACACCTACAAAGACATTACCAAAAATCAAATCCGAGAGAATCTGAAGCACAGCGAGTACTGTAACATAGGAACCCAATTGAAAGTCAACAGAAGCCCACCAGACATCCCCAAATCCTGCATATAGTATCAGGAGAAAGGATCCACCGAACAGCAGAATGGTCATGATGAGAACCAGATTCCGTTTCGTTTCCGTTTGTGGAAGACCGCGTTGATGAAGAAATAGCATTATACCAATCATTATAGCTGGTAGTACGAAAGGTAATGTTGCAATGAGATTACTACCATGCAAATCGAAATCAATCAAAGATTCAAGTCCGGTGAGATTATTAAATACCAGCATATCGTGGACTTCCTAACGTTTCATGTGTAACACTTTTGTGAATAAATCTATTCTGGCTATCCTATCATGGTAAAAAGAAGTGCGGACCTCCAAGAAAAATAAAGAGCGTCCACTTTTTTGTTCTATCTTTTCCAGAGGTCAGCTTTTGTGCTTTCATGTTCATTGAGAATCAACTCAAGAACCCTGTGTAAACGAGCCACCTCTTCAATGCTTAAGAGAAATGCACCCTTGATGTCCTTCTCTTCACCGAGTGATAAACGAACACGTCCGTCATTCACCCAGCCCTCTTCAGTTTTCTCAGGGGGTTGATATTGGAATTCCAGCCAAGTTCGTCGTGTTTGACCGGTCTGTTTATCATCAAAGAAGTGTTTCAATTGCAGACGACGTTCGTAAAGAGTTGGTTTGTCACCCATTTATTTGCAACTCCAAATTATTTTCAATAGAAAATACTACATATCAGAATAATACATCATTTCTCGTAGTTTCCGAGTTGGTAATTATAAAGAGTACAAATCCGCATGTAAGACAATCCTTATCTGATATCCCTTCAAAACTGAATTTGACTCCCAGATGACGCTATCAAAGAGAAACCACCTTCATCGAATTCTTCTGGTTGCTGTTCTTGGACTATTACTTCTACCACAACCCCTTATGGTACTGAGTACGACCACAGACACGACAAGCACAGCTCTAGCATATATTGAACCCTTGCTAATTGAAGAGATGAACTCTAGAGATTCAAAAATACCAATAATTATTCATTTATCTGAAGAGATTGACGAATTCGGGATTGACTGGTTAGTAGAAAGACAAATTCCCCAAGATACAATCATCAGACATGTTTTTTCAGATATGAAGATGATATCTGCATATGCATCTAGTAAGATTATCAAAACACTTGCATCAATGGAGTCCATAGATGGTATAACTCTTGATAAGAAATGGTCAATATCTGAGATACCTATTGACTCTACAGAGTATGAAGCAAAAGATGAGATAGAATACATCCACTCTGACAAATACATGTACGCAGATGATCTCTGGATGGAGGGGTACAATGGATCAGGAGTAACCGTGGCTGTTATTGATAGTGGTGTTGATCCAGACCATCCAGACTTAGCAGGGCGGATAATCGGATTCAAGGACTATATTGGTGATAGCGAGGATCTTGATCCTATCGATGGTATTGATGCATACGATGATAACGGTCATGGAACAGCATGCGCGTGGCTGGTCGCAGGGTCGGGAGTGGAAAGCAATGGTACATTCTCAGGAATGGCACCGGGTGCTGATTTACTAATCATTAAGGTTCTAGATTCTACTGGAGCTGGTGATGACTCCAAAATTGCACAGGGAATAAATTTTGCTAGAGACAATGGAGCTGATATTATCAGTTTGAGTCTTGGAGGGACCTGGATTGATGGATTATTTGCAGAACCTTCAGCAGCTGCATGTAAAAACGCTGTTGAAGCAGGAGTTATCGTAATGGTTGCAGCAGGTAACTCGGGTCCAGCAGCATACACGATCACATCTCCTGGTATAACTGAAGAAGTCATCACAGTGGGATCGTCAGTCAGAAACACAAGTGTTGTTACCTTCAGTAGCAGAGGACCAGTCGTGAGGGATGTCACAAGTCCAAATGGTGTATTTCCCAAACCCGATATTCTTGCACCGGGTCGTGAAGTCGTTTCGGGACGTGCTTCTGGAGTGAATCCATTCGAATATCCAGTTTACGATTTTCTAGAATATGGGGCATCATATACATCTTGGTCTGGTACTTCGGCATCCTGCCCACAGATTGCAGGCCTAGCAGCATTACTACTCAACAAACATGGATCAGTAGACCCAATCGTTATGAAAGCAGCACTGATGATCAGTGCCACGGATATTGGAGAGGACCCAATGGCACAGGGTTGGGGTTTGGCAAATGCGAGCAAAGCTTCAGAATATCTCGTACCTGCTTCACCGGAGATTACTATTCTCTCCCCAAATAGGTATCCAACCCTACCGGGTGGTTCTTCAATAATGATAGTTGGTGAAGATAGAGAGCCATCAAATATCACAATCATATCAACACATAACGTAGGTTTGTGTGATATTGAAATAACAGGGAATGTTTCACAATTTCTCCAACTTAATGATGAGAGTGTCCTTGTTGATGTTGGTTACAATTATTTCTCATTAGGAATTGAGATGCCGAGTAACATTGCAATCGCAGATATTGGATTATACTCAGGTGAGTTGAGCATAAAATCAGGAGCGTCATCTATTGCAACTATGAATTTGGAAATCTTACTAACCACCTATGGTGGAGGTCTCTTGGTAGATATGACACATCATGAGCTAGCATATCCTAATGCAGATCCAGATTATCCAGACCAATATAGATACTTCCAGCAATATCTCAAGGAACAAGGCATGATTCTCTCTGAATTTGGAGTTCCAAACCCATATGTGATAGAGAGAATTTCAGAGTCTGATCTAGATACAATCGAGGTATTCATGATCATGGACACAGAGTTGAGCTACACTACTACTGAAATTGAAGCCATTCATGATTTTGTAGAGAATGGAGGAACATTGCTGATTCTTTCTGAGTTTTACAATAGTACTACAGGGCAAGCATCATTTGGATTAGAAACCTACAATGACATACTAGAACCATTCGGAATCCAGTGTGAACAAATTGGTATAGGAGTCCCTGTAGCTGGACTTGGTAGCGTATATGGTCCAAACACAACTGGAGCAGTTGAGCCCAGTCCACTCACAGATGGTGTGAATGGAATTTATGTTCTTGCGGGTAGTACACTTAGTGTTGATGAGAGCAAAGCAGAAGGGCTATTCTGGGCGGACAATAACAAGCAGCACGCCATCATTGCCTATGCAGAATATGGCGAAGGTCAGGTGATAGCAGTTTCTGATGGGTCAACACTCTATGATGATATTCTCTTTGATGCCATTCAGAGTGGTGCAGACAATTTGCAGCTACTTAGGAATATCGCACGTGAAATCATACCAGATAGACCTCGCTTGTATGATGTTGAGATTATCATGGATAGAATTGGTTCACCTGGAAACATTACAGCCTATATTTTTGACGAGGATCTTGTAAGTGTAAATATGACCGTCACTACACAGCAAGGGATAATCATCGAAGGAGATGTATTGCAGAGTCAAGGATACAAATACTACAAGTCATTTATTGTCGAATCAGGAGGATTCTACACAGTCAACATCGAAATAGCAGATAGTGAAGGTAATCATCGAATACTTGAGAAATTAGTACTCGTACAGGGTTCATTGGTTGAGGATTTAGTCTTCATAACTGTGCTTTGGTCATTGCTTGGTGTTGTTGCGATTGGATTAGGTTATGTTGGTGTTAAACGATTCGCTGGTGGACGTAGGAAGTCAAGAAGACGAGTTGAATCAGAATGGGAACCTGAATGGGAAAGTGATTCTCGACCACCTTCTATTGAATAGGACCAAACATGTTCTCGATGAGGTCTTTCATCCTATGGTGTGTTGACTCTAGGAGAGGCGAATCCTTTAGTTTCGCTCTGGCTTGAACTTTGTTATATATTTGGTATCCTACTCGTGCTCCCATTCTAGAGGCTATTACCTGACCACCAAGCAAATATCCTTCTTTGTCTGTCACAAGGGCAACCTTGGAGAATTCTGCAGGATCTTCAAGATACTGCAACTTGGGCTCAATCTCTATCTTGGCAGCGGTAACAGATGAATGCCCAACACAGATGATATCAGTGTTGAAAATTCGATCGTATTGCAAACGAAGAGCAAGATCAGTATAGACCTTCCTCCCTCCAACAGCAGCAACACCTGCCTGTCTTCCAGCACGAGCTGCAGTGCTACCAGTTGGCATCAAAATAGGTTCTTTTGTAAGAGGGTCGATAATCTCAACACAATCGCCAACTGCATAAACGTCTTCAATGGATGTTTCCATTTTGGAGTCTACTGATATACCTCCTGTGGTCCCTATTTTAAGACCAAGGGAATTCGCAAGAGAGGTGTTTGGTTTGACTCCTGTCATGAAGATGACTGCGTTTCCCGATAACTCATCATCCCCAATCTTAACACCAGTCGCTCGTTTTTCTCCGATAACTTCAGTTGGAGACCTCCCAACATGGAGTGTGATGGTTTTGGATATTCGGTCTTGGAGTTCTTCACTCATAGGAGGTTCTAGTAGTCTACGCATAAGACGAGACCTAACGACAAGATGAACATCCTTACCAAGTAAATGTAATTTCTCGGCAATCTCAAGTCCGCTGAAACCAGCACCTACCACTATTGCACGTTCTATCGAATCCAATTTTCTCTCAAGAAATTTCGCGTCACTCATATCCTGTATTGTATACACACCAGGTAAATCAATGCCAGACAGTTTGGGAACCACTGGCGTACCTCCGGTAGCAACTATCAATTTATCATAACTAAGCTCTTGTTCATTACTCTTGGTATCTTTGTACTTCAGAACTCTAGATCCGGAATCACCCTCAGTTACTGACACACCTGAAATGACTTTGATATTTCTCTTTTTTAATGTTTCAAAGGACCAGTCGTTTATCACAAGGTCGCTCGTGTCAGGGAATTCAAAAACCATTGATACTCCTGGTTTTCTATGCGCATCACTAGTTTCAGATGTTAGGATGGTAACATCGACAGTACTGTCAAACATCTTGGCGGCGGAAGCTGCCGCAACACCACCAGGACCATAACCAATAACTACAACTTTCATCCACTGTCACCTTTATTCCGTATTCTTGGTAAGACAACTCCAATCAGAATGATAGCACCCAGGCCAATGCCACCAAGAAGAATGAGTGAGTTATCATCCAATACATCAATCGTCTTGATATAATGTGTGGTCACCTTGCCAATAAGGTTTATAGCTACGACGTGAATCGCATACTCACCTGCAGTAAATCCAGAAAGAACAATCGAGATTGGATAGTCACCATTTGACCCAGATATTGTGAAATTCACCCAAAATCCAAATTCGGATTCAAGAGCGAGGTAAAGGCGATCCACAAGAAGATACCCATCAATCTTAACAGATCCCGTAATCATTCCTGAACTAAAGAGACCAACTGACACGACATCCTCATTAATAACTGCTGAAAGAATATTTTGATTAATGCTCAATCCATCAGAAAGAATAATGGGAGGATATTTCAAAACTCCATTTTCATCAGTTACTTCTAAGAGTATTCCTAGCAGACCATCATGACCTGTAAAATTAACACGAATTGTCGCAATTGATACTCCATAGATGCTATCCTCATGAATTATATTGTATCCACCTTCGAAATAACTCCAACTCAAGGAGAGGGAATCCGAAAAAGAATCTTGATCGGTAATCGATATGAGAACATCATATGTCGTTGTATATGGTTTTAAAATTGAAACAGAAGACAGTAAAGGCCTCCATTGGTTTGTCAGATGATTTGCAAGGGTATCATCAGCAAGTTCAGTTGCTGAGAAGGTTTTGAATGAGATTGCACCTCTGTCAGATTGATTATTTTTGAGCAGATTAAGAAAAATAGTTTTCCCAAATATCCACCATGAAGCATTCTCGGAGCTTAATGAGTAAGCACTTCCACTCCATTCATATATACTACCAAAACCATCTGTAAGATTGACCAAGAGATCAATGCCATCTAATCCTGTTGATAGGTTATCATCTACATCCCAAAGAAGTTGTAGTACATCCGTATCAGTAATATTGGGAACTCCACTGAATTCGATGGCAAAGTAGTTGTTAGACACTTGCTGAAGTATTCTAATGGAGATAATATCCAAGCTTGGATCTAATGACAGGTCTACGCCATCATAAATGAATGAATCGATACCAGTCCAATCAAGTAATGAAGTACTGCTATTGAAATTGTGTTCTAAAACATGCTGGACTGACCAAAGGGCGTCACAGAGTCCGTATCCAAAAAAACTCGTCGCTATTGCATTGTGGTTATTAGGACCTCCTGCACCTTGAATTAAAGCTGAATAATCAATCCAACCTGTTTCACTTTTAGTTACTGAACGGATAAGTGCTAGAACTCCAGCAACTTGTGGAGATGCCATGCTTGTTCCAGAACGTGTACTCCAGATTCCTGTTAGACTTCTCGAAGCAGCAGTTATACTAACACCAGGTGCTGTGACTTCAGGCTTTGGGATTCCATCGATTCTTGGTCCTTGACTTGATGATGAGCTTATGGATTTAGAAGTTTCACTATAAGCAGTTACTGCAATTCCAAAATCGGATGTTGCAGGGGAACTGATAGTACGAGAATTATCGATATTTGTAGTTAATCTTAGTCCATTGTATGACCAGTCATTATCCCACACATATACATCAACAAAGACATCAGAACCTGAGGGATTCTCTACGGAGAGTACCCAGTGCCCTGCAGCAATAATTTGATCATCTGTGATCTGAATAATTATACGACTGGTATTTCTGAAACTGACATCACAGAATACATTTGCAATTATTTCATCTGTTTCAGCCCTAAAAGCTGAGCCTTCAAGATCTTTGAAAGGCCCTAAAACAACAGTGTCTTCAGAGGGAGTTGTTAGTATAATTGACTCGTCCTTATCATCACTATTCCAAAGGACATTGATGAATGAGTACGCAGGAGGAGAACCAACACTGAATCCAACATCTATTGATGATGCTGTTGAAACGCTGAAGCTAGAATGTTTACTCTTTCCACCAAGGTTTCCAGCAGCAAGTGTACAGATTGTGCCATGTTGGATAAATGCTTCAGTAATCACTAGATCCTCAATATCTGTCCCATCTAGAAATCCCAAATAACTAGAAAATGACATGTTGATAATATCAGCATCATTTTCGATTGCAAAATGAATCGCATCTACTATGTCACCAGAATCTAGAAGGCTTCGGACGATGATAAGATCCGCGTTTGGAGCTACTCCAACACGACCAGTGAATCCAACTTGACCACCAGCAATAGTGGATGCAACATGAGACCCATGTCCATGATAGTCGCCCACAGATAATGCCTGCGTCGTTAAATTCACTCCTCGTACATAGACATCTCCATTTTCTTGATCATATAAAATTGCAACCTTTGACTCACCTAAGATGACCACATTTTCAAATGGAAGTGAAATTTTGCCATTTTGATTGGCATCAACACCACCCAGCCATCGATCTCCATCAGCGTATGAAAATACTCCATCTCCTCCGAGGTCGATAAACATGTAATCAGCGCCATAACTGAAGTTGTAAAGGTTCTGATGCAATACGCTATCTATAGGTCCTTCATTTGGGTCACCAATCGAATCACCATCAAAATCTACATAGAAATCTCCAGCATATAGAATTACGTCAATTTCTTCAGAACTTACTCTCCAGAAGCTGGGATGCTGCCAGTTGATTCCTGTATCAATAACAGCTACTGAAACACCTGTACCATCTATAGGAAGACCATCTTGAGTAAGACTATTCCAGACATCACTTGCATTCAACGTTTCGACGGCAGATTCTAATGAAGGATAGTATTGTTTGCTTGCCAAACTTGCCTGATCAAGTCCAATCTTGTAAAGAGCAGCTAATGCGTGCTCATCTTGAATAGTAGCGAGATAAACAACCCCAACGTGAATTGGGTGAGACTCGCGTTCTTTGAAGTAGACCCCTTGACTACGAGCATAACTAATCTCATCTGAGGTTAGTTCATCTTCAAACTGCAAAACCGTTTCGGTCATTTGAAGCTCCTCTCCGATGAGAGAGATAGCTGTAGACTGATGAGATGTGCTATTAGTTAATACATCGGTTTGCACTCGAAATGTAGTGGTTGACGAATGAATAGGAACAAACATCGTCAACACTATCAGGATGATGATCATGTGGGTTTTTTTCATAGGTACTACTTCCGTAGTGTTATAGATTTTCGTGGATGAATCATTGATATTCTTTTGCCCATGGATGGAATCTCAGTTATACCACTATCTGAGAACAAGCGACAGATAGGTTCAATGAAAAGCGCAATCAAAGAAGCAACAATTATCGACAACCAAGATTGTGATTCGCCTTCAATAGATAGCGTTCCGAGATTATACTCATCTATACGACCACTTTGACCGTGGGCTGCAGCAATGACCGCATATTCACCTGGTTCTAGATGACTTATGTCCAGTTCGAATTCGTAGAACCCATCTTCGCCAGCAAGTGATGTATTATCCCATGAGTTCATAGATGATGAAAATCCAATCGTAACGTCGGATAAGAAATGATAGTTCGCTATAGTAATCGCACCAACAAGAGGTTGTGTGGTATCAGAAACTGTATGTGTTTCTAAATACGCTTCTGTTATGAAGAAATGACCGCCGGTTCCTTTGTCAATAAGCAGTGGTGGAAGCTGAAAATCAGTGAGGGCATCCCCAATTTGAAGCAGTAGACTTGTTCCAGTGGGCGAAAATGCATCAGCCTTCGGAAATGCAATCGTGATGTCTGAGGACTGATTCTCACTTCCAACGTATGAATAATATCCGAGTTCATCATGTATTGCCCAAGATGCGCTCAAATCAGACGTTGGAGAATCAGCATCATAAATTGAAAAACCTAATTCGATGTCGGTCTCAGTTTGGGATATTTGCAAATTCTTCACAAGTGGTCTATAGATGTAGGTAGGATTCTCATGATATCCCATTTCTTGGCCCAACGAATTCAAGACATCGCAGAGTCCATAGCCCCACGAAATATCACATTCTTCATAATGAGAATTATTACCGCCTGCGCCAGCTAAAGTAGCAGTATACTCTAACCACCCTGATGAGTCATCGGAAGCTTGCTTCAGAAGAGCGATAACTCCTGCAATGTGAGGAGCAGCCATACTTGTCCCACTCCTAGTAATCCATAATGAACTCAGACTTGATGAAGCAGCTATTATTGACGTACCAGGTGCAACAATATTTGGTTTCATAACACCATCAATTCTCGGTCCAACCCCAGATGAACTAGAAATTCCAAAGCTGGATTCTGCATAATTTCCTACACAGATACCTAAATCTGAGGTGCCAGGCGAACTGACGATATTCGTATAATCTATATGGCTAGTGAAAACTAAATCACTTCCACTCCAACTATTATCCCAAGCATAGCCATCCAGAATAACATCAGCTCCATCAGGGTTAGTGATCTCAATATCCCATGCACCTGAATAGATGAAGTGATCAACAGCAGATAACTGAATCAATAATCTATGCGTACCCCTTAGGCTTGAGTCAGCAAATATCTCAGCACGTATCGATTGGTAATCGATTGTGAACAAAGAATTTTCAATATCCATGAATCGCCCCAAATCGATAGTCTCATCTGTGGGGGAAATCAATCGGATTTCTTCATCAAGATCAATTGATTTCCACAATAGGTTGATGTATGAATTTGTACTTGGACTGGATGATTGCATATTGATTGATTGGAAACCACCAGAAGGGATAATTGCGCGAGCATGTTTCGGACGCCCACCTAAATTTCCAGAAGCAACTGTCGAAATTATACCATGCTTAATAAAAGCCTCATTGACCAAGAGTTCTTCAAAATCTGTACCATCCATGTAACCAGCATAATTAGAGAAGGACATATTGATAACATCAGCATCATTTTCGATTGCGAAGTAAATAGCCTCAATAATATCACTTAGTTCTAGTGTGCTCTTAATCGCAATCAAGTCAGCACCAGGCGCTACTCCCACCATATCAGTGAAATCAGGGTGGCCACCAAGAGCAATTGACGATACATGAGTTCCATGACCATGATAGTCACCATCTCCTTGAGCTAAAGATGTAAGATTAACACCACGAAAATAAATTGTGTCAGTAAATTGGTCGAGAAAAACACACACCTTTGATTCATCTAGCAGAACTACACTTTCAGAATCCAGATCGACTATCCCATCGTCATTTTGATCAATTCCTGCAACCCAACGTTCGTTATAATTCGGAGAGAAAACACCGTCATGGTAAATGTCAGTGAACAAATATTCATTCGCTGAGTCAATCTGCGAAGGATTCTGTGCATCTGTATGAGACAGTGGTCCTTCATCCTCATCTGGTTGAAGGTCTCCATCAATATCAGCATAGTAGAATGACCCATCTTTCAAAACTGAAACAGGGTTTGAGGAATTACGCCAGAATGAGGGGTGCAACCATTCAACGCCAGTATCGATTACTGCAATCCTTACTCCGGTACCTAGTATTCTATCATCAGTAAATTGATAATTCCAAACATCATTAGCTCTAATTGTGGAAGTAGATGTGAGTAGTGAGGGATAGAACTTCTTATCGCCATTTTGAATTCTAATAAGTCCAAGTTCATCTAGCAATGATGCATCAATATCAGCATCAATTCTTGCACTATAGACACGCCCAACATGAATCACTTCATCCTGATGGCGCTTAAAATGAACCCCTGATTCCTCTGCAAGTTCTATTTGACTAGGATATAATTCTGTATTAAATAGAAGTACTGATTCTTGGCTAGTATTAGTTCTTACTGTTGAATACTTAATAGATGGAGTAAAAAGAGAGGACACTAGAGGGGTTGCCAGAACGCTTAGGATTAGGAGAATTTTAATTATGGCGGCTCGACGCAGTCTAACTCCACTCCATTACATATCTGCAGTTCGTCTTCATATCAACCTATGCCTTTTATTATCATATGCCAATGGCGAAATCATCTGAAGTCTACTCCTTTGAAATGACATTGACATCATCAAACGCAATATCAGGTCCGATTATTGAAACCAAGATTCTTGTTGTGGATGAAATTTCTTTTACCTGTTTCAATAAATCGAAGATGTTACCTGATATCATCAATCCTTGTACCGCACCTACCATTTCTCCATTCTCTATGAGTATTGCTGGATTTCCAACAATACTGAAATCTCCAGATTCAGGATTGGAACTATGTGCACCTTGAACATTACGAATATAGTATCCATAATCGATTTCCTTGATGAGTTCAGATACATCGCGTGTCCCTGGTTCGATTACTGCTGTGGAGGGAGAAATTTGCACAAGACCTTGTCGCATATTTCGACTAGCATTACCTGTGCTCTTCAAGCCATTCCTGTTAGCCCAATATGTATCCCAGATAAAAGATCTAAGCACTCCATTTTCGATGATTGTAGTTTTTTGTCTTGCTACACCCTCATCGTCTGCAATTGATGTGTTTATACCTCTTGGGTCCGTTCCATCATCATAGATTGTTACAAATTCATTCGCTATTTGTTGACCAATCATATCACCAATTTTTGATTTCCCACGGGTAACATTTTCACCACTTATGGAGGGTACTAGCGTAAATTGCATTAGCTGACTATATGCGTTTGGATGAAAGATAACCGGATACTTCCCAGTTTTCCCATTGGCTGTCTTCATACATATCCGTATCATCTCAACATTATCGCGAACCACAGATTGAGTGTCAACCTCAAGCCCACGCTGAATGTCATATGATCCAACACTAGGAGTCATCCCGGTTTCGGTTTTAGCAACAGACTGAATGACTGTATAACCTGCGGAATTGCGTTCACAGTGTTCAACACCATTGCTGTTAGCGTACGCGGAATAGGTATATCCCGCACCAGAGGACCCAAATGCAGGGATGATGGAGGGCTCAGCTTTAGTAACTTCACCTAGTAGAGACGTAGTCATCTCTACAATCTTAGCAGAGTCAGCACTAACTATGGAACCATCCCAGATTCCATCGATAGCAGCGTACTTGGATGGATAGGGCAATGCAATCCATTCATGATCTTCCGTTGTCGCTCTAGCTGCTGCAAGTGCCATTTCAACTGCTTCCTCGACTGCTTCTTTTGTGTATAGATTAGTGAATGCAGAACCCATTCTCTTACCTAAATAGAGACGAATAGCTATTTGGGTCCCTGTGGTCATGTTGACTGAGTTGACTTGACCCATTCGAACAACTGTTTCCAGCTCCGATTCATAAATTGCACGAACCTCTATTGAATCAGCTTCTCTGTTTTTCCCAAAGGATATAATGTGCTTACATAAATCTAAAAGTTGCTTCTCGTCCACTTTCTTCTTCCTCCTAGCTACTTCCTCCGAAGGTGATACCACCTTTGGCAAAACGGACTTTTGGCCCTCCAGAACCTATGAAGGCCTCCTGACCTTTTCCACAACGTCCCACTTCCCATTCAAGATTCTCTTTAGAGATTCCAGTAATCTTAAACAGTGAATCTGTGGCAATTCCTGAAATCGACATATCGGTCAATGATCTTCCCAGTTCTCCGTTTACAATCTCATAGGCTTCTTGAATACCAACTTGAAAACTAGCATTCATTTGTGCTTGTCCAGCGCGGAAATCAGCACAATAGTATCCGAAATCGATTCCTTCAAAGAGTTCTTCATCAGACATATCACCTGGTTCAATGTAGGTGTTTCGCATTCGGATTATGGGAGGATACAAGTAGCTTTCAGCGCGAGCACTTCCAGTCGGACGGTATCCTAATTTCTGAGCATATTCCCGATTGGTAAGTAATTCGACCAGAACTGAATCTTTGATAATCTCTACTCTGCTCGTAGGAACCCCTTCATCATCGAATTTACTCGTCCCCATTAGACCTTCTAGAGTACCATCATCAGTCATATTTACTCCTTCAGCAGCAACAACCTCCCCTACCTTACCATTGAATGCACTATTTACATTCAAATCTGCTTCTGAGAGATGACCAAGCGCTTCATGAGCTAGAATTCCAATGACACGAGGACCAAAAATACAAGGGTATGAACCTGCTTTTGGCGAAACGCCTTCGAGCTGCAACGTCACACGCTCAGCTACTTTCTCACCGATATATTCAGGAGTAGCAAATTTATTCATATATTCCCAGCCTTGTTTTGACGAAGCCTCTTCATACCGTGCTGTAGTCAACCTAGTTCCTTCCTTCCCTGTAGCCCAAGGGTAAACCCAAACAAGGATACCAGATGATTGAAGATTCGTTCCATCAGAGGTTAGGAGATATTTTGTAACAGAAGAAGTCCGAATACTCACTGTTACTGCAGTAATTCGTTTATCGTAATTTTGAACATGTTTGGTTAGTTTTGACATATATTCGATTTTTTCTTCAATAGGAACATGTCTTGGGTCGAGTTCAACATTAGTAGTCAGCTTAGATTCATGCGGTTTTATTTCAACAAGTTCAATCGGTTCTCTGCGAGTTGCAGCTGCAGCTTTTGCCATTGAACAGGCATCAACAACAGCTTGCTCCATATCAGCTAGGTTTCCTGTTGACACAAATCCCCATGCACCATCAACCAGAACACGAATAGCAACCCCTCGCTCTATTCGTTGTGTCAAGGCATTGATTCGTCCATCATCCATTTTGATGAATTCGATGAAACCGTCTTCACCTCGAGCTTCTATGTAACTCGCTCCAGCATTTTGTCCGGCTTCAATTGCAGTCTGTAATTTGTCAATCAACTATATCTACTCCTAGGAAGCATGTGAATACGGGTAATGCGAATTAATAGGCTTTTGTTTTCCTGTATCATATGTTGACCAAAAGGCCAAATACGATTCAGATACATGACAATCTGCTTGGCTATGAAAGAGATGGAGATACCCCCTGAATTTGGTCATCTTCAGAATGACAAAGAAATTCCTTGGGACACGATTCTGAAAACTGCAAAGAAGAAAAGGGAAGAGGGGTCGCCTTATTTCACATCGATTACAGATATTGCAATTGAACTCGCAACTGATGAAAGTATGAAAGTAAATGGTAATGAGAAACTGATACGACTAGGTGTTGAATCCGCTCTTGTAAGAGGTCGACTTGCTGAGGCGTTATTCCTCTCAACTGAAATTGAGAGTATTGAGATTCTGAGTTTAAGATCAATGGTACTTTTTGTCTTATCAGACATTGAAGCACTTACAACTACATTGAATCTAATGTCAGAATTAGTTACGGAGCATTCAGCCCCAACAGACAGAGTAAGATTAAGCACCGCTAAGGTATTTCTAGCTGCAGCAGAACGCGATACAAGTGTTATCACATGTGTTATGGAATTCGATAATCTACTTGAAAACAATCCTGAGCAGATAGAAGAACCAATTATTGAAACGATGTTCACATTATACGTCGTTGGATCATTGCTTCTTGAGGTAGGTCAATCACAACGCGCATTGCATATAGCAGATACGCTACAAAAGATGGCAAAGAAAAGAAATCACAGAATGGTAATAGCACTAGTAGAAAATCTTAGAGGAAATATCGCAAATCAGATGGGTGATTTTGAAGATGCTGAAGAACATTACTATCGCCTGCAAAAAATCAGTCAGGATTTAGAATTTCGATTAGGATTAGGAATGGCACTTAATAATTTAGGTGTCCTTCGATTGAACTCGCTTCGATTGGAAGATGCTTTGAAGATGTTTCAAGAAGCGCATAAGCTCCTAGATATGGACCGGGGAAAACTCGTAAGTTTAACCAATATTGGTGAGATTGAAACCGTATTGGGGATGTATAATGAGGCCATAATACACCTGAAGGAAGCAGTACGCTTAGAACAAAAAACAAGGAGTGATATTATTGAGGCGTATAGTTGGACCGTCATACTTTGTTCCCGTCTGGGTAAATTCAAAGATGCAATGAACAACCTGAAAATCTCTGAAGAGATATCAAGGCGATCAGAGAAACCAAAACAGATAGGAGCTCATTTGCATGCGAAGGGTATCTATCACGCCATGAAGGGAGAACGTTCGGAAGCGGTAGAAGCATTTTCAGCGGCTATTGAAGTTGCTAAAGAGAATAATATTTTCGAGGTACTAGTCAAGGTCAAGTTGGAGTTCGCTAGATTCTATCTTGAGGAGTATATGAAATCTAAGGAAGCGACGATTCTATCTGATGCCGCTTACCATCTAAATGACTTAATTCAAATTGCGAAAGAACAAGGACTTCAGTCATTGTATGCTGAAGCGCTTCTATTGAGAAGTGACATCCTTAGGATTGGAAAGAAGGAACTCGAAGCTAAGGGAGACCTCGAACGTGTATTGAACATAGCAACTTTTCAAGAAAATACGGTTCTTGAGAAACAAGCAAACCAAAGATTAAGAATGCTCTCAACATCCGAGAAGGAAAAAGTTCTCGCTCAATCAGAGATGGTAAAATCACTCGATCGTGTTGCTGGATTCAAACCTGCAGGTCAACTAAAGAGTATTCCATTTCCAACATTGCACACGCTCCTCGCACTGAGTCGAAGGTCGGGTCTTCCAGAATTTGTGCATTCGTTTGGAGATAGTCCTCGTGTTGATAGTTCAATTATCAGTGGATTCATCTCTGCAATAGCTTCATTCACAAATGAGTTCATGGGAGACAAAGGTCTCCTAAGGTCGATAAACCATGAGGGATTTGTGTTAATGATGGAATATACTGCCTCTCGAATCATTACGTTGGTTGCGAGTGAAGAAACCTTCGAAATCAGATATCGGCTGCATGAATTTGCAGATCAATTTGATATGAAATATCCACCTGACGAGGATGAGGTAATTGAAACCTCAAAATACGATGGAGCAGAAGAGATAGTAGAAAATTTGTTTGCATTTGCTCTAAAAGGAGAAGATTAGAAGAGCTTCAATATAGAGGAATAATAAGTCATGACAAATCAAGAGGAAATTGAATCGATTTTAAAGAACGGTGAAACCAGGAATACCGAGTTTAAACGCAAACTGACAAAGGTAGATCTCAAATCTGATAGAAGACAGAAACTAATAACAAGAATACGCTTCATGACTTGTGAAACCCCATTTGAAGGACTGTTCCTCGTTGGAATTGAAGACATCAGTGGAAAGGAATGGAAAATATATGGTCTTTCTGAGAAGGAAAGGAAAGAGTCAGAAAAAGTGCTAAATCAAATATGCGAAGAGGCTGAAGTTGAGATAATTGAGGAGGAGTCAGTCGAAACACCGAAAGGTCTCGTTGGTATTTACTTACTAAAACGCCTTGCAGCTCCAGAAATAAAAGAAACATGTACTATCAATGTAGCAGGAAGAGTAAATTCAGGAAAATCAACATTGATAGGTTGTATTGTAACCGGCTCAACAGATGATGGGAGTGGCAAGGCACGAGCATTTCTATTAACACACCCACAGGAGATTACTAGAGGCCAAACCGCAGATATTCATATGACCTTTATGGGATTTCAAAAAAACGGGGATGCGATTTATTTAGATAATCCATTAAATAAAAGCGAGGTGGCTCGTGTGTTAGATCAATCACAAAAAATTCTCACTTTTTTTGACGCCCCTGGACATAAGGAATACAGCAAAACCATGATTCGGAGTATCTTGGGTGCAGATGCTCAATATGGCTTAGTGTTGGTTCCCGGACCTGAAGGGGCAGCATTAATACGATCCGAAGAAGAAGTTAGTGGTCTTCGGAGACTAGATGATATTACTAGAGAACACCTCATCCTTATGTCAAGTCGTAGCGTACCCTTTATTGTAGCCATATCTAAAATTGATAAAACTAAACCAGATGACCTGGTCCTTGTTTCTTCTGTTCTTAGATCAACACTGAAAGAAATAGGAAGAATTCCTGTAGCTCTCTCAAATGTATCTGAGATATCTCCGATAATTCAAGAGATAAGATACGGAACAATTGTTCCAATAATTCGTACATCTGCAACAAAGAGGTCATCACTTGATCTAATGACAGAGTTATTCAAACAGTTGCCAATCGATCAGAAATCGGAAGACGTGTCGAAAGCTGCAACTGCATTTGTTGACAAAGTATATCGGGGAATTAGAGGAACTAACGTTGTAGTCACAGGTACAGTGAGCACAGGAGTATTCAAAGAAGGTCAGAATATACAGATAGGACCAGACTCAACAGGAATGCCTCATGAAGGACGGTTGTTCAGCATTGAGATGTTCAAGAAACGTATATCACGTGTTAAAGCAGGCGACCTTTTTGGATTTGACATCAAAGAACTTGAGAAGCACAAGGTAAGAAGAGGTCAAATGATTACAGATGTCGACTATGAACTTCCATCAAGTCGAGTGTTTGAAGCAAACATCGTTGTAACAAGACACCCAACCAGAATTTCTGCTGGATATTCTCCTGTATTGCAGTGCCACACAATACAACAAACCGTAACATTGAAGGAGATATATGATGCAGAGTACTTAAGTGTTGGAGATTTTGCTAGAGTAAAATTAGAGTTTCTACTCTACCCCGAACCAATTGCAATTGGAGATAAAATCGTACTTCGTGAAGAAAACACAAGAGCTATTGGGACAGTTGTAAGCATTATTGAGTAACTATACCATCACTCCATTGAAGAATCTCACTAGTAGAAGGCCAAATATCCTCCTGCCGTAGGAATGGCTTTGAAGAATCTATGGTAAGAATATCATGTACGAATAGACCCATCTCAGCTATAGATTGAATGAGTCTCTTTCTCCAAATAGAATGTGCTGATACAACAGCATGAGAAGCTGAATCGGTATGGAAGATTGTAGCTTCAATAACGTTATCCACCAAAACCTGTAGAATTTCATCTCTTGTCCCTTTGACATAGAGATTTGGAGATATACCAAGATGACTGAAGTTTGGAAGAAGAAGGATTGCTTTACGTTCAGCAAGAGACCTAACAATACCAGGTGACCCGATGAGAGTGTTTGATAATATTTCTAATTTACCCTCTAGCAATCGTTCCATCACAGCAGACTCAGATTTTGAGAGTTGAACATCTTCGAATTCAATACTAGCTTCATAAGTACGAGTGTTCGGCTTTTGTTTTCCGAATAAATTCAAAACCCAAGCTTGTATCGATTTACCGTGAGAGATTAGACCAGCAGACTTTGGGAAAATATCTGAAACATCAAGCCAATAGTCTATGGATGTTAGTGGCTCCATATTTTCTTCCATTAATTCGAAATTGATTATTTTATTTCCCTGTAGCAATTTCACATTGAGCCAGTTAGATGGATTGGGTTCATTAACGATTGTTGCAGATAAAGTGATTCCAAGAGGGGAGGGATTAACAATAGCTCTAGGAGCTAGATGAATCTTGTTAAGAAGGTGTTTCTTCTTTGACAGTTTATTAGTATTAGAGAGGGTTTCACAGAATCGGTTGATGAGATGATAGTCATCTTGAACCACTGAAACTTCCAGAGTATTGTGTATAATATCTAGAGCTTTATTCCAAGTATCTATCCCAGAATCAAGAGAGCCTTCGCTTACAAGATCTAACAACCTTCTAAAACCAGTACCCTCGTACGTTTCTGAGTGGACAACAAAATGGTTCAAAATGGGTATAAAATCGGGTTTACTAGAATCCCTCCAATTATGGGCCCATTCAATTTTCATTTTTTCATCTTTCAATTGTGCATAAGCAAAACCATTAGCTACACATTGAATGAACTCATGAAGGCTTCGTTGTGACTGAGAAGTTTTTTCATTTATATGCACAAGAAATGCTGTACGATTGAGTAATCCATTAGACAACCCACTTCTAAGTGAGCTTTCCTCAAAGATTATTGTCCCATCCTCATCTAGCTCCATCCCAAAATGTTGACTGTTGCTATCAAGTTTCTGTCGGGTAACATAGATTTCAGGAAAAGGGGGTTCAGAAATGCCCAACATTCGAGCGGATCTACGAAGTACCTTACTCAGACTTGTCCTTAGCTCTTCAGTAGCCTCCATTCTCAATTCTTCAGGTGTTGGTGGTTTTTCTTTCTCAAATTTACTCAATAGACGGGATGTTTTTCTTAACTTGGCATATGTTTGATGATCAATGTTCTCCCCCACAATCAATACACCAGATTGAATGAAGAAATACACTCTAACTCGATCTCGACTAATTACTGCAACAATATAAGAAATACCGCTGATTTTTTTGAAGAGTTTCCTAATTGTTGAAGCCTTAACACGCAGGACTTCGACTAGTTCAGCTCCAGTTTCATTGAACTGGCGCTCTCCAAATGCGGCAATCTCCTTAGGTATAGCTCGAGAACTTTTTGACATTCAATTCGCCCGTCGTCGCTCCGTATTTTCCCTGAATAAACCTTGGGGAGAACAGTAGAAGTCATCACGAATTCAATACTTCAAGCAGGTACTTCATCATAGGTGGGTAAAAGAATATCGCGAATTGGAGAAGTATTCATTACCACATCAAGGACCTCGTCTTCTTTCATCAACATGCAACCCAAGAATTCATACTCAAATTTATCTAGGCGGATGTTGACACCACGTCTGGGGACCTGGGTTAAGAGTAGTACAATTTTAAATTCCCCACGAGGTAATTGATTCAGAATACCTCGCTTCATATCAGGCTCGAGCTCATCTTCCAGCTGCCGGGTCATCACACCACGTTCCATGAAATTATACCTAATTCGTTCAAAATCACCACTCGCACTCTTCTTGGGTCGAATGAAGGAAATTGAATATCCTAATCTTTTTAGAGAATTATAACCAATCATGGTCCTGAATAGTGGTGGACTTAGGATATCTAACTCAACTTTCCTGAGTTCAACGATATCACCATTTCGTCTTACTTTGAGGTTCACTTGCTACACTTCCATATGATGGTCCCACAGAAAATGTTTCTCGTTACCGTGAAAAGGCTTCTAGAAAATCAATCCGCGATTGCGCCCTCTCTTTTAAGAAAAGCAATCTTTACATCAATTCCAGGACCATATCCACCAAGCCCAGATGCAGACACAACTCTATGACAAGGAATCACTGGTGCAAGTCGGTTCTTTGCCATTACGTTGCCAACAAATCTAGCGGCATTGGGAAAACCAGCCTTTCTTGCGAGTTCTCCATAGGAGATTGTGGTCCCCTTCGGAATTTTCATAGCAGTTTTCATAACACGCAGCTGCTTCTCGCTCATATCAGAAAGATCCAATGCAATAGACTGAATATCTGTATCTTCTTGACCAATATAGATTTGATACACCTTCTCAAGTATAGAGATATCATGAAAATTTGATGATAATGGTAAGTCAGAACCACCTATGTTGGAAATAACAGCAGATTTCGAAGCTCCAGGGAGTGCTGTAGAATACAGACCCTTCTCTGTAAAAACACCAGCAACAAATTGCCCATTTCTTTCAATTATAGCAAGTCGTTTTTTCAAAATCTTAACAACACCTTTTAATTACGAAGGCAAGGATTGAACTAAGTTCAGCGTCACTCTTCTTTGATCCAGCTTGAGACCAGCCACCATCTTTGTTTTGATTTTGGGCAATCAACCCCAATCCTTGGTTTAGAACTTCTACTTCCTTATCAGATTGAGGTTTTCCCACTGCAGTTAAATCCACCATGTCGAGATACGAATTGGCATCAATAGATTCCTTAAGATGATGGAATAAAGCGGCTCTCCCATTTACGTAAACCTTCTTGTCTAAATCAACGCCTGCAGCTCTTAAGGCAGGGAGTATGTTCCCGGTTGCGAGAGGATCAGAAATTTGCTGATCCTTATAATCAGGCCAGTGACCATCTTCATGCTGAGAGTAGAGGAGAAAATCTCGCGCACGCCAAATTCTTGATTCATCTTCATACTTTGCCAAACACAGGGCTTCAAGTGCTTTCCCAGTAAGCCATGTCACGCTTTTACCAACAGGATACCAATCCCGCCCAGTGGTTCCACCCCACTTATCCTCTATATATGGGTCAACATTCAATGCCTCAGCGAATCCACCATCTGCTTTTTGTCTGGATATAAGGAACATTATCATTTTTTCAACAAAATCCGGTTTGGTCTCTTTCAGGGTAATTATTAGGGGAAGAAGCTCTGATGTGTCTTTTACAGAACTGGGATTTCCTTGTGTGAGATTGAATGGAACTCCACCATCTGGATTGAGTAAAGTTGCTAATTCCTTTAGTACAGCCTCTGTTTCTTTCTTGGCTCCATTATATCCTGCAGAAATTAATCGAAGCCTGCCAGCAATATCACCATTCTCCATCACAAAACTCTCGATGTCATAATTCAGACTAATCTTTTCCACATCCACATTTCATCCTTCCAGATTCAGTTAATTGTCCATTTGGACTTGGTATCTACGAAGAAAACAATGCAATTTTAGCCCCGACTTTACATTATTACATAATGTCAACTGAGGACTTAAAGCTTGTTCCATCAATCCTCAGACTCATAATATTCAAGGATAGCCTTCTGACGTTCCCGTTTCTCATCCTCGGTAAGCTCATCATATTTTTTGCTATCATCTTCAACTACAACAATCTTTTCTCGAGGCGAGTGTTTGATTCTGTATTCAACTTTATACTCAGGATCGGTTGAAGCTCTTTTTTCATAACCACATTCTCTACAGACTAGTTTTGGTTTCTTGCCTTGTTCGCGTTTTGGAAGCATTAAGGCACCACATTTTTCGCAGAACTCCAATTTAATACCACCCTGAGCTGTTACAGTCTTCGGTTGCGCGTATGATTCTAATTTAAGGTTGACGATAGCGCATTCTGAACCTAAAGAAAGATTTATTGCGCACTGGTTAAGGCCGCAGGTCAATTGGATGGTTACAGTATGGTACGTATCATTCCGTTTCGCGCTTACAGGTACAATAAGGATAAGGTGGGAGAGGTCTCGAAAGTTGTTGCACCTCCTTATGATATCATAAAAGGGAAAAAAGTTGATAATTTTCAATCAAGATCCAAATACAATATAGCATGGATCATCAAGAATAAACCAACTGACGATGACAGCCCTACAGATAATCAATATACTAGAGCCAAAAATCTACTGAATACTTGGATAGATGAGAATGCACTTGTACAGGATGAGAATGAGTCATTCTATGTGTACGGTCAAAACTTCATAATTGATGGCAAGGAATTATTCCGTTTTGGTTTCATCGGATTAATAGAACTAGAAGAATTTGCGACAGGCATTGAGCAGAAAGATACCTTTACGGGAGTTCTGCAACACGAAGAAACTCTTCCTAAAGACATTCAGGACCGTCTGAATTTATGCCGACAGTGCATGGCGCAGTTTGGTCAGATCTTTGTTATATATCCTGATGCGGAAGGAGAAGTAGATACAATACTTCAAGGTAATATGAATAAGAAATCAATAATTGATGTGACAGATGATGATGGCGTTCGTCACAGAATCTGGGCAATTGATGATGAGATTGATACAAAAAAGATTACTGACGCAATGCTAAGTAAATATGTCATTATCGCAGATGGCCATCATAGATACAAGACAGCATTAGCACTACAGGAGGAAAATCCTGAATTAGAGAGAGCAAGATATCGAATGTTGACTTTTGTCAACATCAAAAACAGTGGGCTCGTAGTTCTTCCAACACATAGATTGGTTCAGAATATTGACAAATTCTCACCGAAAATGGTACTTGAGGGAGTGAGTAAATACTTTGATGTCTTACACTATTCATCAGAGGATGAAATGTTCAAACAGATGAACATTTGTTATCAAAAGGGTGAACATGCATTTGGGCTTTTCATGAATGATGATACTTACTATGTATTGATACTAAAAGATGTTGACATAATCCACAAATTAATTCCAGAAAAATCGAAGGAACTAAGACAGCTTGATGTTACTATCCTTCATTCATTAATTCTGGACAAAGTTCTCGGAATTGATAAGGAGAAACTTGCTCAGGGAACAATGAGCGGAGGAGGATATGTTATTTACATTAAAGGAATAGGAGATGCTGTAGAAGAGGCTATCAATTCGGTAAAAAATGATGCACAAGCCGTATTTTTCATGAATCCAACACGAGTTGAAGAAGTAGAAGCAGTATCAAACAATTTTGAGTGTATGCCTCAAAAAAGTACGTTCTTCCACCCAAAGATTTGGAGTGGATTTACCATTAATAAATTAAAGTAGATAGGTGACTAATATGACAAAAAGAGTGTACAATTTCTATCCGGGACCAGCAACTCTGCCTCTTCCTGTTTTGGAAAAAGCTAGAGATGAGTTCTTGGATTTTATGGGAACTGGAATATCTGTCGTTGAGATTTCTCACAGAACAAAGGAATGGCAGTCCGTAATGGATGATGCAACAAATTTAGTTCACGAAATGATGAAGTTACCCACTGAATACAAAATATTATGGTTGATGGGAGGAGCTTCAACACAATTTTACATGGTTCCAGCAAATATCTCAGTTAAGGGAAAACCAATGGAATATGTGGATACAGGTACATGGTCAACTAATGCTATCAAAGAAGCAAAGCTTTATGGTGATGTCAAAGTTGTGGCGAGCTCTAAGGAAGATAATTTTAGTTTCATCCCGAAAGATATTCGATTCAGTGAAGATGCAGCATATGCACACATAACTGGAAATAACACGATTTACGGAACCGAATATCACGAATGGCCAAAAGTACCTGAAGATGTCCCACTTGTAGTCGACATGTCGTCGAATTTAATGGATCGTGTAATTGACAATACACAATTCGGAGTAATTTATGCAGGTGCTCAGAAAAATCTTGGTCCAGCTGGTGTCACGTTGGTTGCAGTAAGAGAAGATTTACTAAAACGTATACCTGAAAACATACCTACTATGATGAAGTGGACAACTCACGTTCAAAAAGGTTCGATGTTCAACACACCATCGGTATTTGCAATATATATCAGTAAACTCTCATTGGAGTATTTGAAGGAAACTGGAGGAGTACCTGCTATGGAGAAGAAAAATAGAGAGAAAGCCAAACTTCTCTATGATACCATAGATAATTCAAATGGCTTCTATAAAGGGCATGCAAGAAAAGACTCCAGGTCTCTGATGAATGTCACTTTTACCATGCCATCCCCAGAGCTTGAAGACAAGTGTGTTGAAGAAGCCCTAAAAAGGAACCTTGTTGGACTCAAAGGTCACAGATCTGTGGGAGGCATGAGAGCCTCTTTATACAATGCGATGTCTTTGGATGGTGTCAAAGAATTGACTAAGTTCTTGACCGAGTTCAGGGAAGAACATCAATAGAAACATCTTGAGGAGCGGGATGGCTCCTCATTTCTTTGTTTTACGTTTCTTAGAAAATTTATCTACTGATGCTTGCATCTCACGCTCCAACTGTGGAAGTGATGAGTCATCTATGACTCCACGATATGTGCGATGCATAGAATTATCCTGAACAGTAACATCAACATTACGCATTCCATGTTCTTCGAAAAATGATTTGAGAGCAGAAGCTATTGGAATCAAGACACCACCAGGCAATCTTCGAGCCAGATATTCGGGGCAACAGGAAACATCAAGAGATACTATTGTATTTTCAAAATCTACAAAGATTTCTACGGAGATTTTCTTTCTTGATGTTAGACCTTGTTTCATGGTAAGGTCAAATGCGCCCAATTGTTTCAAGATAACTCACTCTTTGCTGTGCAATTACAACAGAAAAACCTTGTCAGCAGGGTATTCGTTAAAAAAAAAGAGATGAGGGGTATAAAAATCCCCTCATGATCTTCTTCGATTTACACAGACTGCAAGAATAATGATACTCAATACTATCATTAACAAAGCTGCAAGTAACAAATAATCCGGACCTTCAGATATAGTACCTGTAGTCGACGTTTCAGTCGTTGACGAAGTACTGCTTGTAGATGTGTGAGGTAGGGTTGATGGTGCTGTTGTGGTTATGACGGTCGTTGTTGTTGTCCCCGATGGAGTTGTTTCACTTGGAGTACTTGTTGATGTTGTGCCAGAAGGCGTAGTAGATGTTACTAATGCCGCAACAGTATAGTTGTATTCATCACTATAATTGGAATTTCCTAAAGTATCATTTGCAAAGAATTTGTAATGAATCACAGTACCTGCAGGATGATCAGGGATAATTCCAATGTACACATCATCTGAAACGATGTACAATGTACTCGTATTGAACCAACCTGTAGTGTTCATGAATGACAAAAGCACTGTATCAATCCCAGAGGGATCGTTAACTGTGATGTTAACTAATACAATGAATCTATCAAACGGAACTGCAGGATCAGTTATCGGAATTCCAAAAGTGGGACCTGATGTATCAAGAAGAATGTCTTCATAAGCAGCGGTGACATTGAGTTTGCCATAACCCCAGATATTGTTAGGAACATTACCTGTAAAGGCGTCATTATTAGATGTGCGGGTTATGATGTCCATCATCTGAGAACCTGATGTAGGATCATATTGTAGCAATAATGCAGCAGCTCCAGCTACATGCGGACCAGAAGCGCTTGTACCACTAAAAAGTCGATACCCCCCAAATTTTCTTGTGAAATCTAAGAGGTCCTCAGCATTGAACCATGACTCCCAGACGGAGGCATTTGTATAATCGGAAATAATATCATATCCTCCAGGAGCACTAATACTCAATTTGGGACTTTCGTCGATTCTGGGACCTCTTGATGAAAAGCCTGCTATATCGTAAAGAGTGTCTGGACCGTTCCAAATTGAGTGCAGAAGATCTCTGGTTCGATAGCTAGCAACACTAATTGCCTGAGTTGCAGTTGAAGGCCATGTTATTTCATAATCATCTGAAACGTCCGTTTTCCAGATAGCGCCACCAGTCCATGAACTTTTATCATCTGAAATATATGCATGGAAAGTTGTTGGAAGAGGACTGGTCACATCTACTGAGTACCACGGAGCTACCACTGTTTGTGGCAATGTCCCACTTATGCGAATTGCAAGCATACTCGTACTGCTATTGGAAATAGATGTAAATGATTCAACAAGTATTCCTCCACCCACCCATATTATCATAGGCTCGACAAACCAATTCCACATTCCTATTCCTGGATGGAGATAGACAGTTTGAATGGGACCAGCAAGCCACAGAGTCACACTGAAATTGCACGATTGGAAATCCGTATCATTGATTGATAATATGGTGATGTAAACGGTTTCAATATCCTCTACAATGTATTCTCCTTCTGCCGGTGGACCTCCGGGTGGAGGTATACTAAAGTCAACGCTATATTGGGAATCTGCGATTGTGTTGAACAATGCATGTTTGTCCTTGCCACCAAGATTACCGCTTGGTGCAATAACAGGAATCCCTTGGGCCACAATCCAGTCAATCAACACCTCAGTACTTGAGCTTCCATCAAGAAATTGGTATGTCCAAGAACCAATCTCAACAAGGATGACGCCTGCACCGTAATTGTAAGCCCATAGAAGACCTTCTTGAACAGTCAGATACGAACCCGGTTGACCTAGAACTTTTATCATCATCAATTCTGCACCCGGAGCAACGCCAACATATTTACGATGGCCTAGCTGACCACCAAGTAAGATACCTGAAACTGCTGTTCCATGACCATCAGTATCTTCATGAGTGCATATTGTGAAATTCTGGCTACGCTCCCAAACAGTCAATGTTCCAGTTATCTTTTCTACAATATAACGTGTCTTCGGAGTTGATAAGCGAATAACAGTTTCATTCACATCTAATGCATCATTCTGATTAGTATCATTGACTACGAAAAATGGTTCACCTATGTCGGGAATGCCATTAAGATTAACAGACTCGGTCCATATCCAGTCAAGAGAAGCATTGAAAGTACCATCCTGATCCATATCAATGAAAGTCACCATTTCATCACTAGTTGAGGCATGATCACCATTCAAGTCAATATAATCAGTGATATTTTCTAATATCTCATCGCCATCATCGGTCCAGTTATAAGAAGGACCATCAGCAAACCAAAGGTCTGGATGAGTCCAATCTACACCAGAATCAAGGTCAGCGATTAATAATCCCTCACCAGTTAATGGTTTTCCTATTGTATCTAATTGATTCTGGACATAGTCAGCATCGATTTCTGGAATCGATACGTCTCTTGGTGATTCAAGATGTTCCGCAGATGTCTGTGGGCTGATTGCATCCAAGACTCCTGCCTTGAGAAGTTCATCCAACCCATCAGGAGAACCACGGAGTAAGTAGTAGTCACCAAAGTTGCTGTCTGATGCTGAACCAAAACTAAACTCAATTTCTAGCGAGTTTAAGATATTGAGAATGTTATAGTCAAGTGGTGTAGAGAATTTAACAACAACCGGAATCTCATCGCCAAATTGCTCTGTTAATGAATGGAAATTGATATTGGTAATGGGTTTATTTCGCATTTCATCAACTATTCGATCATCACCATTTTCATCTATTGGATATACTGGAATGAATATCAATACTAGAATCAGTAGCGTGCATGCTAAGGATTTTCTCACTTCAATCTCCTCCTAATCGATAGGTGCGAACCGAGTCATAGACCCTAACGATTATTGACATATAATATCTGCATTTTATCTTTATAACTTATTCAGATTCCGTTTTTTCTCGGTCCTCACTCGAACCTACATTAACAGAATTCATTTTATTCGCATCGCCAACTAACCCGAAACTACCGGGATAGTCACTAGGAGTTGGGAACAATCCAGGACTTTCATCATCGCGAGAAATTTTCTGACCCTCATATAATGACGTTCCTCCTGCAACAAGATATGAAATGCAGATACAAATTACTAGAGGAATTACCAAGTCAAAGGATAGGCTCATCTCTAGCATCATGATTATTGTAGCTACGGGAGTGTTTGTATTTGCAGCCAGAACTGCCCCCATACCTAAAACAACAAATGCAGGTTGGAGGGTGGGATCAACAATCTCTGCAAACATAGCTCCCAAGCACGCACCTACGAAAAGGGAAGATGCAAGAACTCCACCCGAAACTCTACCAGCTACAACAAACGATGTTCCAAACAGCTTACCTAACATTAAGACAAGAAGTAGTAGGAGTGGAATACCATTTGTGGCAATGATGTTGATTGCTTCATACCCTAGACCAGCGACGGTGAGATGAGGGTCTGCATCTGTCCCAAGCACAAGAAGTACAAGAAAAATCATGACACATGCTAGAAGAGAGCCAATAATTGGATCGGCCCAATCAGGTAGATGAACTTTGAAGATATTTCGAGTAAACATTAGTGATACTGCAAAGATTATCGAAACCAAACCAGCAATGAATCCAAAGATAATGAGCATTGGAAGAACTTCAATTGAGAAGACAAATGTTGCAGGAAATGTGAAGAGCGGTTGAACACCGGTGGTTATAGAGAAGATAACTAAGTAGACAATGAAAGATGTAATTGAAGCAAGAACAGTCGGAACAAAATAACCAAGACGCGCATCGCGTTTGTATGGTGCTTCTGTTGCAAAAAGAGCACCTCCCAAAGGAGCTTGATATATTCCTGCTGTTGCTGCCGCTGACCCCATCATCAGGAACACACCAAGATGGGGAGTGTCTTGATAACCAAACCAACGAGCAATAGTATGACCTAAAGATGCACCAATCAAGACAGCAGGACCTTCACGTCCAACCGGACAACCACTACCAATTGATACTGAGGTCGCTAATAGTTTAGTAACAGCAGTTCGATCATGTAACTCACCCGGAGAATGAGTCATCTCGATTGCCTTCGAAATACCACTTCCCTCCACCTCTCTAATCCCAAAATAAATGAGAGCTCCTGAGAAGAATCCTCCAATAAGAGGTGCGAGAAAAACAGGAATTCCAGAGAATAGCAGAATTGAACCATCTATTAGGAGTTTGAAAGCAACCATGAAAAGTCCACAAATTAAACCAATTAGTATTGAAGCTGGTACATAGAGTCGATAGAAATGTGAGAAATGTGAGAAATGGAATATCTCCCGTAGGGGAACAGGCGAGTTCCTTTCAGCTTTCCTTGATGTCATAGTTGGTCCTCAATTTGTGCAATATTATTGGGAACATGCACCCTAAAGAAAGTATATCATATACATCAGATTTATCATTGACATCTAACTAAACTAAGTGTGATTGGAATTGTCGCATGATGAGAGTTCTTCCAAAGGAAAGAAGTCCCTCTCTCTGGAAGAAGTGCAAGAAAGATTGGATGAGATATCTAGCAGACTTGCTCGCGTTGAAACTCTCATTGAGCGAATTGGACCTGGTTTTGAAGAAGTAAAAGATTCTGCAAGAGTTGTCAGAGAAGGATTTGAATTCTACGATAGCATGGTGAAGTTGATGGGCAAATTTACTAAAGCTGAACGTCTTGAATCCAGATTTGGGGATTTGAAAAAAGATGACATCAGCTGGAGGATAATCCAGATACTTGATAATTCAAGACCACTCAATATTAGTCAACTAACTGCTGCTGTTAGATCCGAACGAGGTACCGCATCCAGACGTATAATCAGAGAGAGAGTAAATGATTTAGTCAAGAGAGGAGTTCTCATTGTTATTGATGATGAGGATGACAGAGCGCGCTACTTTACATTAGAAAAAGAAAACAAGTGATTTCGATTGATTGTGAAAGAAACTCTTATCAGAGTGTTATTCACAAACATTCTTTGGAGTTTGAAATATGGCATCATCTTCTAGTAGAATTCTAATGGCTGGGATTGTAATTGTAATTATATTTGTAGGAGTAGGGTTTACTCTTTTCTTCTTGATGATGAATCAAACACCTACAACAACAACGACTACTACTGCACCAAAAACCAGCACAACCCCAACAACCACTTGGCCAACATCTACTACAACAACTTACACTTCAACGTTCAATACAACAACTCAAACGACTACAATTCCAACTCGGACCCTTACAATATTAACCAGATATGACGTGGCTGTCCGATCTGTTTTTGAAACAGCATTCTTGAGTAGTGATTTCGCGGTAACGAATCATATTACGAGTATTAATTGGAACTCCGCATCTAGTGCTTTTTGGAATGATATAATAATGTCAGGTGCTGTGGATGTTTGCTGGGGTGGAGGTGAAACTCTTTATAACCAGTTATCGCTTGAAAATCTTCTTCTAACCCTAGAAGGTCCAACGATTAACAGTATTGTGAGTCGAATCAACAATAGCTCACTGGAATATCTTCTTCATTATGATGATGATTCCCTGAAATGGATTGGGTCTAGTATTACGTCATTCGGAATTACAATAAATGAAGACTACTTAGACACCTATTCACTTCCTACACCTGTAAATTGGACTGATTTGGGAAATGCGACATACGGTAGTTACCTACCGTCCGTACTAACAATAGGAATGGCTAATGCACCTGCTTCCACGTCTAACCTGCAAATATATCAAATAATATTACAGAGCCAAGGCTGGGATGCAGGATGGGAACTTCTCACAAGAATAGCGGGTAGTTCCAACATATACGGAGGCTCCGTTGAAAGTCAATCAGCGTGTGAAAATGGTGATGTTGGTGTTTCAATGTCCATTGATTTCTATGGCTACCTTTCACAATTCAGTAATCCGGATTGCCGATACATAATACCATCAGATGGAGCCTATATTGAAAGCGAACCTATAGCAATTGCCAACGAGACATCTAATATGGACCTTGCTCTTGGTTTCATTGACTTCGTGATGTCACCTCTTGGCCAATCATTATGGTTGGATGATAATATTCGTCGCCTTCCCTCAATGCAAGAAGCCTTTGAAGAACCATTAGGATTGGTAGCTCCAGACATGTACTCAGCATATAATAATACCATTGGAAAAACACCCATGGAATTCAACATTACACAGAGTGTTGAGCTTCAAGACTCTGTCAGGTACTACTTTGAGTCGGTTTTAACAAATGCTCATGATGAATTGGTGCAATGTTGGAATGCTATGATCCAAGCCTATTACGATCTGGATATTACAAAAGAGGAATTCGAATATTTTGCAGGACTCATGGGAGCACCAGTAACAATTCAAGACCCCTATTCTCTGAGTAATCGAGTTTTTGATATGGATTACGCGATTGAAATTAATAGTGACTTGAGTTATGACAGCAGCTATAGAAATCAAGTAATGACTGCATGGACTAATGCTGCAATGTTGCAGTACGCTGATGTCTATTCGCAAATTCAAGCGTGGATAGCCTAAAAAAATAGTGGAGAAATGGTGTGGTCACTTTTACCCACTATTTCTATATCTAGTGACCAGCCAATATACTACTTGGTGAACCTTATTTTGAATGAAGAATATGATGATCGTGAAAAGCGTAAGAGGAAATCAACCTCAGACGATGCGGATGAGCTCAGAGCAATTGCAGAAGCATTGCCGGATCTATTTGGTGCCATCAATGAATCGATTCCGAAGTTGATAACAGGACTCATCGGTAGTATATACAGTCCCGAAGCAGCAGGTAACATGGGTGCGGCTGTAGGCAAGTTCTATAGAGAACTTATTGATCAGGGTATTCCAGAAGATGCCGCTCTCGATATGACAAAGAAATTCGTTGGAGCATTAGATTTCAGTAAGATTATGAGTCTGGTAAGTAGCGAAATTGATACCGAACGCTCATCAAAACGTCGGAAAAAATCCGATGATTACGACGAGGAGTTCGATGACGAGTAATGTCAGGACGAGCAATTGCCTCAATTGTTTGGACATCACTTACTGGAGGCACTAAGCTAGCTATCAAGGTATTTTGGCATCTGAATAGAGGAAAGAGTATGGTCAAGAACGGAGCGAAACATTTTCGTGGAGAACTGGTTGATGCCGGGATACCTGAAGAGACAGCTGAAGCTATCACCTATGCATTTACGAACCCGGGATTAGAAATGCTAAAAATCAGAAACATGATTAAGATGGTGAGAGAGATAACACAAGAATAACTCCTCACCACTCATCCAAGCAGATTATTCTAGCATTGCTTTGAAGCTATTTTGCTACAATCACCGAACGATTTGAACCAAGAACAACACGTTCAGTTGTAGAACCAGTTCCAGCACGCTTTCCGGTAGTTTTGGTTCCAAGAATTATCATGTCAACTTCTCTTTCATCAGCAATCTTAATGATACGCTCAGCAGGGAGACCATGCTCGAGTATGGTTTCAACTTCAACATCATAATCTTTGGATGCAACATGATATCCTTCTAGAAGGATTTTACCCTTCTCCTCAAATTTCGCAAGCACAACCTCAGGATCAGTGTCAGCCATCAATGCAAATTGCTTTACTGTTGGAGTTGGTACAACATGCATTATGTATACCTTACTTCCTGTTAGCTCAGCAATTTCAAAAGCTACAGAAGTTGCTTTTGCTGAACTCTCACTTCCATCTACAGCTAACAGGAGTGTTTTTGCTCTGCAAAAGATTCTATCAGGTTCACAGTAGAGAATCTCGTTCATATCTCAAACTTATTGAATTCTACTCTCAAATATATTGTCATTACGCAAAAAATGTCAGAGCTGACCTGCACTAAAGTTTAACAGGGGATTGCGATATATAATTCTAAGAGGTGTGTGTCTTGGCACGCGTGGATTTATTAGATTATTACGAAAAAGAAAATTATCCCAGTCATAAGGGAGCAATTGCAGGACTACTCGTAGTCTTCGGCGCTTTCATTGTTCTGGGTATGTATTCATTATGGAATCTCTGGTTGGCTTATGAAACGCAAATTATGACAATAATTAGTAGTCTTAATCTTCCTTCATTCCTAACTGATAACTTCTTGGGAATCTTTCTCGTATTAGGAGCGTTAATCCTACTAAGCCTCTTGATGGCATTCGGTGCCTCAGCAGCTGCTCGTAGGCTTGGAGGAACCCTAATCTATATTGGTGCAGGATTGATGAATCTACTTACATGGGGAATCGTACTGATTGCAGTATTTTCAGGAGTGCCTATTCTTCAAGCTTGGCCAATAATGATTCCAGGTATCTTTACTCTGTTCATGACACTTCTCTTGTTCACGGTTTTCAAGGATAGAGTAAGAAGAGCCGGAGAAATCATTAAGCTGACAGGACAGGTTTGTCTTGATGAAAAAGGTGTATTCGTCCCACCACTTTTCACAATGCTTTTCACTCTGTTATCAGCCATGATGTTTGGAGCTATAATAGTTTGGTTTGCTCCGCATGTCGCTGATGTGGTGTTTCTAGGAGCAGAGGCAACAACCGAGGATCTCCTATTCGGTGGGCTTGGAATTGTAGTCTATCTATTCGTTACTATATTCTTCTATAATTTCGCATATGCCACAACATCAGGAGTGGTCTACATCTATATGCGCGGCAAAGACCCAAGTCTTGGTGATGGAGTCAAAGCTTCATTGAACGTTATCGGTGGTTTGATTGTTCTTAGTATTGCAAGTGTGATTGTAGCGATAATACGCATGGTCATTAGAGCAGTATCGAGAGAAGCAGGACCTGGAGGACGAGCAATTGGAGGAGTAGCTGATGGTGTGATAGGATGGGTTTGGGCTCTGATTAACTACTTCACAATTCCAGCAATGGTTGGTGAGAATCTAGGAGCTAAGGACGGCATCAAGAGGAGTGCATCACTAGTAAAGAATAACTTTGTGGATGTCCTGGTCAAGGAAACCGCAGTGCGATGGGGCTTTACTGCACTATCTCTAATGATGTTCCTAGGGTTTGCCCTTGGAGGATTTCTCATCGGGTGGATGATTCCGTTTAGCTTTGTTGGTAATGACCCATTACTCTCAGGTTTGGTGTTGGCAATCGTATTCATTATTTTTGCATCAATACCAAGCGCACTAGTCATGAGAACGTTTGACATGGTATACATCACCCTACTCTATGTCTTCATCAGAAAGAAGGAGGGTGACTTCACCAAGACTGCAATTCCAGCATCCATGAGTAGTGAACTCGAGAGTGCCTACAGAACTGCTCAAAGAGGAAAATAATCAAAAATTAGTGGTGGAAATGATCCACCACTTTTCTCTTTTTTTATCTTCATTTCAAAGAGTGACTGGATAATTTCTTTCTTAAGTGACGATATCATGTCGGGAACTTGTAGAAATTCCATTATGGATGGTTAAAGATGGAACCCAAGAAGGCAGCGGCAAACGCTCTAGAAGCGGTGCTTGAAGCAAAACCTGGTGAATCGATTTTAATCATAACTGATGACGTCCAGAAGGAAGTTGGTCAAGCCTTTGCAGATGGAGCATTGGAACTCGGTCTCTGGACAAGGTTAATTGTACTCAATACCAAAGCTGATGAACAAAGGACAGAAATTCCCCTTCATCTTCAAGAGATGATAAATTCGCCAAATCAACCTGAGATATTCATCAATACACTGAGAGGACATGCAGAGGAAACACCATTTAGAATCAAACTGATAAATTTAGAAACAAGAAAGGGGAGATCAAGACTCGGACATTGCCCAGGAATTACATTAGATATGATGACTGAAGGTGCTCTTTCACTCACCAGGGAAGAGAACACAGATATGCAGAATTTTGCTCGCTCCCTTTTAGCAATTCTTCAAGATGCTACAGAAGTACATGTCAAAGCACAAGCAGGTTCAGATTTTACTTTGGGAGTTAAAGGACGGACATGGTTCAGCGACACTTACATCAATTGGAAGGACATGAAGTGGATGAATCTACCAACCGGAGAAGTATTGGTTGGACCGATAGAAACCTCAATGAATGGGATACTTGTGAGTGACCTGGCAGTCGGAGGAATTGGACCTCTGAAACATCCCGTGAGTGTAGAAGTGAAAGATGGTAAAGTTCAGAGAATCGGGACTGAAGACAAAGAAGCACTCAGAATCATAGAAGAAGCACAAGCTACAGACACTATGGCAAAACATGTAGGAGAATTTGCTTTCGGTTTGAATCCGAAAGCCCGGATTGTTGAGGAATTCCTTGAGTCTGAGAAGGTAGGAAGTGCAATTCATGTAGCATTTGGTAATAACATGGACTACCCCGGAGTAGTTGCAAACAACTCCGCAAACCATCAGGATTTCTTGGTTGACAAACCAACAGTCACAATAACATATTCGGATGGACGTACAAGAGTTGTGATGGAGAATGGGAAACTCATTATTGATTAGAAGAGTTCTCATAATTCAAGAGGTCTCTACGTAATGCAGCTGCAGTTGATCTAGCTATTCGTATAGGCTCAGGAATCCGGCCTTCAAGAGTAAACGCATTTACAAGTCGTAATCCCTCTTTATTCGTGATTCCTGTGCAGTTGAGGTATAATGAATAACCATTATCGAGTTCCACTTTCTGACGCTCACCATTCCGATTGATGGCTTCTTCACGTTCTCTCCAATCATCAGGGAAATATTCTCTTACATACTTCTCTAAACCTTCAGAATCATAATATGAAACACTAATTATGGGAATGGCTGTTTCTTCGAACAATCTTCTGTTATCAATGATATTGAACCATGATATGATACCACCACCTAGCATCCAGAATCTGATATCATCACGCTTCATTCTTATGAACATAGAAAGGATTTCGTCTGTTGCATCAACACCACCTATAGTTGGCCTGCAATATCCAAAACCATCAATACGAAAATCCCCACGCATCACTACACCTACAACATTGCTCCAATTATCATCTCGATGAAAACTCTCAGCCACGCCAAGCATACGAACGCCTTTCTTCCATTGCGTGTTTTTTCTTGGTCCAGGGACCTTATCAGATGTTAGTTTTACGGACGCCATTTATATTCCACAATCAACTTGTACGTTTTCAGATAAAAGGCATGTCACAACCATTCAAAAGCATCATTCCAAGTTACACTCGACGCTGAATAAGGATTGAGATATATAGTCTTGAAGAACTCAACTTCTTTGCCCTTTGCTTTAGCTTTATCAAATGTTGGTTTTACAAATTGCGTACGACCTATATAGTAAGTAAAGATGTAAGGTGCCCAAAAGTTTAGACTTCCATCTGGATTCATTGGACGCATGAAAGCAATCGAATTCTTGGCATCATCTTCTGGCCTTATTTGTTTCTCAGCAATGTAACTTATCGTTTCCTCAATTGTGAAATTATCTCGATTCATGAAGAGAGCTGCATTGATAGACACCATCCTAGCTAGCTTATACAAGACATCCACAGCTTTTGTTGAAGGATCAGTATCTTTTAGTCCAAGAAATTCCTTGGCTGTATCGGCAGTACCTTCGGATATAACACATCGACCTGTGTGAAGTGGTACCACTGTTAAATCAAGCAAGTCATTATCCAGATAGGCTTTTTCTCTCCATAGATTCGAAACATGATGTTCGTATTCATGGTAGATAACAGCAAGAAGGTTATGTTTATTCATGGGCCGATCAATGTTGAACTCATTCACAGAACGAAATCCCCCTTGATAGTAGTTGTATCCACTCCAAGGTTCATCACGGACAGTGCGATACTCGACTCCATTATCAGTAACTTCAGTACCCATGTACTTGTAGATGTTCTCTCTAAACTGATTAGCAACTTCTTTTGATTTGGGTTGCAGCTGATTCAGAATCACATCTTTCAAAGCTTCACCCCTCACCTCTCCTTCAGCCCTGAATCTAGTAATTCTATCTTCAAGAGACCCATCCATATAGGACAGTGCCTCATCAACCTCAATATGTGCATCCTCAATTTCCTTCTCTGAGAATTCTTGAAGTTTGATACTAAATAGATTTTCAACAAGTTCAGTATATGGAATTTCCTCACCACTCAACCAGTCGACGACAACCTTAATGGAATTTACCTCACCGATTATACACTTTTTACGAAGCTCTGGTGTAACTTCATCTAGATCATCAATCAAGGACGAAAGATTTCTTGATATTTCTTCAGCAGGTAGTCCAGTTGCTTGCTTCTCTGGAGATAAATCATCAGGTCCAAAATACGCATCAACTAGTGGGATTCCAGTTACTTTTTTGGTGAAGTTACTTGCTTCTCCACAGAGTCTTACGTATCGCTCTAAGGTGTCCATTGAAATCAATAATTCAATCAGAGGTCATCTATTTAACATCTATTGAAGACAAAATCAAACTAAGCTCGAATACTGAATGTTGCCCATTTATTCTCAGTCCCATCCTTATTACACAAAGTGAATGTAGCATCTTCCCTTGTCAACTCGATTCTTGTATGAAGCTGGGATGTTGCACCTCGAATTCGTCTTGATAGCAGGGTTCCAGTTGTGCAGAATATTATATCATTGAGACGCCAAATCCACGGGACGTGACGATGGCCACTCAAAACAAGAGAGCATCCTGAATCATCAAGAACTCCCAAAACATCACCGGCATCTTCGAGAACATTGTGTTCTCGCCCTGTATGAGGGACCGGTAGGAGATGATGATGTAATGCAAGAATACGAATCTTGTCCTTAGCCCTACCAAATAGGTCCTTGATTTGAGGATATCTTTCACGACCTAGGTGACCAGCATCATTGTCAGGCTCAGCGGTGTCAGCACCATATAGAACGATGCTCTCATCTTCGAATATCTTGAAACGTTCGCCAAATAGTTTCTCGAAATGAATAGAACCATAATTTCGCTCATCATGGTTACCAGGAATTATGACTGTTGGGAGATTGAATCCGTCAATACCCCTCTGGAAGTATTCGTACTCGTCCTTTAATCCTTCACTTGTCAAATCGCCGGTAATTACTAAGAGAGGTGAAATACAATCACTAGCTGTTTTTTCAATCTTGTCCAGAATATCACGGAAGTCCTCAATCGTGACACCGTATTCTCCAACATGAATATCACTCATATGAAAAATAGTTTTCACGATTTTGCCCAACTATCTTCCGCCTCCGGACACACAGGCACTATGACATGCACTGTGACAAGCAGAGTGACATACGCAAGCACTATGGCATGCACTATGGCAAGCTGAATGGCAAGCATCGTGTGATACACAGGCACTATGACATGCATCATGGGATACACATCTACTTGTTCCTTCGATGATTGGTTTCAAAGGTTCACTGATAATCTGACCTACTCCATTTACTACATCACCAATAGTGTTGGTAACATTGCCAATAATCTGGGATGTAGTAGAGGCTATGTCACCGACGGCACGACCAACACCATCCACGGCATGGCCTGTTGCAGTGGAAAGATCCTGAAACCACTGTGGAATCTGGGGCGTACCGAAAGATGGTCCAGGGTCTCTAAAGACCCGACCGATATCACGATCATGCCTTGGGTGCATATAGATCCAATACCAAGCCCACCCATATGTACGATATGGTCTGGTGAAGTAGTACTCTGTGCGACCGTCAACAGTGGGATTGGATGCCAATTCGTCCCATGCACCATCAACCATCTCTTCATGATGTTCTTTGGTTGCCTCGAAATCAGCATCCCAGGATTTCTCTTGCACCTTATTGGCTATCTCTTCAATCATGTCTTCAAGTAATTCTGGGTCTAGTTCATCGTCCTTTATTGCATCAACAAGCAGTTGCTCATAGTATGTGAGTTCTTCAAGTTTGATTCCGGTATCTGAAAGTTTCAAGGGATCAGTAGAGATGACCCGTACAGTACCTTTTTTCACACAGGACATGAGTATCATAGAAACTAATTTTTGTCTGCTCGTGTTCACGAAAAATGCAGATTCAACGGGGTCTAAATCTGCAACTGTACCTGGAGTCCCGTAAGTTTCAATCCCAATCTCAGGACTTGTATATCCTGTCGTTGTATCGGTTTTTTCCCATTTTGCACCATATGGATTGACTACACGTTTGTAGGTGGTATAAATCAATGCGAGTAACAGACTCCCACCGATTCCAAAGACAATGAGGAGAGTCAAAGTATCAGCATCAATCAGAGGTGGAATGAACTCAGTCACATAAATATCGACAGTAAAACCGATCCAATCACTGAAATTGAGATTCGAAGCGGAGATGACAACTCCAATTGGGATTATCTCAGGTACATTTGCTGGAAGAATCATGAATTCCAATTCTCTTGACTCTCCTGCGATTAAATCACCGATGTTTGTTGGATCAGAACCAGAAAGGAGTGTAAGGTTCTCTGGAATAGTCAGGTCTACAACAACATCTTCAAGGGTATCATCTCCAAAATTGAAGACATTGAATGATAGTATGAATTCTTCATCTGCATATGCATTGATTTGATAGCTTGAAATTGAATATCCGATAACGCCAGGTTCAATGAAAGGTGCGTAAAATGTCCAATTAGTGTAATGCCAAACACGAAAGTGGTCGTACGCGTCAAGGGAATTATGTGCGAGAACAACTGTGAAGTATCGAGGACTTGCTCCGGAATTGAAGGGATAGGCGAGTAATTCTTCATAATCGTATTCAACTTGTACAGTGTGTGGTTGATTCCAGATGCCTCTCTCTGTGTCTTCAACATATCCAGCGTATGCTGCACCTGAAGCATTTATACCATGGTCGAGTGAAATCCATGAGGGATCCATCTCAATTGGATAGATTACTTGAACCTGCTCATAATCAATAGGGTGATCCCATTCAACAGGAGCCCAATTGAAGACTCCCAAATCACCATAAGTTGTACTTGTTGTTTTCACTATTATCCGTTCTGTGCTGAAGTATCCGAATACTACCTGAACAGTATCACCGGTTTGCGCCCTATCGGGGTCATCCATAACATAAGGCTCAGACCAATCTAGGTAAAACCCACCGCCGTATGGATCGCGATCCAGAGTTTTACGGTTTCCATCAACGATTGCATATGCTCTACTCGTATCATATTGGTAATTCTCCTGAATACCCTCGATAAAGAGACCTCCCATTGAACCACTCGTTACGGTAAGTGTAATCCAATATGTGACATTGATTCGACCATTTGGCATGACGACAACGTCAACATACACACTTTCAAGATCATATGCAAGATCCTGACTCAGAACAGGATTAGCATATGTACACGGAATCAATGTCAAGAGAAAGACGAACGCAATTACAGTTTTCATGTGTAGATATCTCATTACTTCACTCCCTATCTATATCACATCATTCTGTAGATAAGAATCTCAGATGATATGGCTTGATTGCTTAATCACCACGTCTTGCTCTCAGAATGTCAGCCTGTGCAATTGTCAAATTAGATAGGTCGGCTTTAGCCTCAGCCCAATCTACAAGATCAGGAAATTCTTGAATCATCCCACCCCAAATGAGATGATAGACACGCTTCAGAATTGTTCGAGGGTCGGATTCTTTGCCAACGTATTCGAAGAAACATTTGATTGAAGCGGGAGACTGATCAGTCATCTGTTCTGGGATTTCTGTTCCAAATCCAGCAAATGCTACTTCTAATTCTTTAAGAACGTCCATGCGTTCACGTATACCTGATGCTATGACAGGCAAATCAATATCATACGCAGAGAAACTCATTACGAGCTTCTTGTCAGTGATTTTTCCAAAAGGTAGAGTAAGTTCTCCTGTGCTCATGTTATCTCGCCTCAAGATTATGCTATCAATTTCTTCTCCTGTTGATTGATAAGCCTTTCAGGTGGTGTAATAACAAATACTAATCCTTAAGACATCAGGTCGAAAACACAGAATGACGATGTATCCTCTAAATTACGACTATACATTAGACGATCTTAAGTGGATACCAAAATTTATTGAAGAAGTCAAAGACTACTTCTTTGCTCGACCTGAAGACAACCTTCTCATTTTACGTCCGAACAAAGTCATGCATCTTAATGAAACCGGAATGAGGATGCTAAAGTTATTACTGGATGGTAATTCTCTAGAGGCTGTTGTCGATTATTTCATCAAAAACCACCGAGCCGACCAGCAAACTGTTCTCAATGACATTGCTGCGTTTGTTAATGATTTGAGAAACATGGTTTCAGGAAATCAAAATATCTATTCATATCAAACAGCCAAAATTATGCCCTTTGGTGAGAAACCAATAAATTACCCAGTTTTGAGTGAAATCGCTTTGACTTATCGATGCAACAACAAATGCCGATTTTGCTATGCATACTCACCATATCGGGAATCCAATGAGATGAGTACTGAACAGGTCAAGAGAATCATCGATATCATTGTTGATGATGCGCATGTTCCTAGTCTCTCGTTTACCGGAGGTGAGCCCACTCTCAGGCATGATCTTTTTGAACTGATAGAATATGGTCGTTCCAAGGGATTGCGAGTCAACCTGATAACCAATGGACGTAAATGTAGTGATTCGAATTATATACAGCGTTTGGTCGATGCAGGGTTGAACAGTGCCCAAGTCTCAATTGAAGGGCCTGATGCTCTTACACATGATGCAATAGTAGAGATACCTGGTGCATTTGACCAAACGGTTCAAGGTATTAGGAATCTTCGACAAACCGACATCTATACGCATTGTAACACTACAATTTGTAAACCAAATGTCGATAAACTTGAAGAACTAGTTGATTTTCACGCAGATGAGCTTGGATTATCATACTTCAGTATGAACATGGTCATCTACACAGGAACTGCTGCTAAGCTGCGAGATGAAATGGAAATAACCTTCTCGGAAATTGGAAGCATTGTAAGACGAGTAAAGAAACGAGCTAATAAGAAGGGGATCCAATTTGTATGGTACGCCCCAACACCAACATGTCTATTCAATCCCATAGCACATGGACTTGGAGCAAAACAGTGTGCAGCCTGTGATGGACTCTTATCTGTTGATGCAGAAGGCGGTCTCCTCCCGTGTTCTTCATTTAGCGAACCCGTAGGAAATCTACTAGAAGAAGGATTTGAAAAAGTTTGGAACAACAGAGCTGCTAAATTCTGGAGAAGTAAATCATATGCACCAGAAGGATGCCAGCAGTGCAAAGAATTCGATTACTGCTACGGAGCTTGTCCGTTATACTGGGATGTTCATGGATTTGATGAGATTAAAAGTTACTGGCCTGAAAAGAGTCGAGTTGTATCAAAAATTGATCAAATGCGGCTAAATCTTCGAAGAAGAATCAAAGGTGATCAACACGGGATTACTTAGTAGCATCATGTGAAACTTAATATCACAAACCAATATTCCAACTCTATGCAATTTTCTGACCTTATCACTCCTACTGCTGTTATTGACTTTTCAAGACTTCTAACTAACATTGAAAGAATGGCAGCACGAGCAGAATCCTTTGGAGTTGGGTTAAGACCTCACATAAAAACTCACAAATGTCCAAGAATTGCGACTCTACAAACAGGCAAAGGCACGAACGGAATATTAACGTCAACCATCGGAGAAACAATTGCATTTGTAGGTAGCGGTTTCAGGGATATTATTTATGCAACTCCAATAACACCTGATAAGGTACCTGCAGCAGTGGAACTCAGCACTAAATCTAAACTGAGAGTCCTGGTTGACAATGAGATGATTTTACATCATCTTGAGAGAGAGTGCAAATCGAAGAAGCAAGAGATTGAGGTCCTGATTAAGATTGACTGTAATTATCATCGATCTGGAGTAAATCCCAATCATCCATCATCTTTGGAACTAGCAAAATCAATTCGGGATTGCAATCACATTGCATATGCAGGAGTATTAACACACGCGGGTCATGCATACAATGCGAGGTCTGCTGAAGAAGTAGGTGCGATAGCTGAAGAGGAACAAGATGCAGTCCTTCAATTTGTAGAAAAGTTGGAGGGAAATGATATTGAGAGCGAAATTGTGAGCATAGGCTCTACTCCGACAGTTATGAACACAAATGGATTCAAAAAAGGGATAACTGAGATTGGACCCGGCAACTATGTCTTCTTTGATTACACACAAGTAGCACTCGAGTCTTGTTCAGTTAATGATTGCGCGCTCTCGGTTTTTGCAAAGGTTGTAAGCTCATATTCTGATAGAATCATAGTTGATGCCGGAGCAACAGCTCTATCAAAAGACAACGGACCAACGCACATAGATCTGGATTGTGGATACGGAAAAGTCTTCTCGGATTACCAAATGGGCGAACTTGCTGAGGACACCAAGATTACATCACTCTCCCAAGAACTTGGAAAAATTGAGATTGGACCTGATTCACCATTAAGGGGAAAAAGACCTGGTGACTACATCAGGATACTACCCAATCACAGTTGTCTGGTGTCGAACTTATTTGACAAGTTCTTCATTTCAAGTGATGAAACAATCACTGATCAATGGTCCATCAATTGGGACAGGTTTTCGACAATCCTTTAATCATTAGATTAAGGGGCTCTCAGACGATTTGTGATGAGATGTCCACAATAGGGACAAGTCTCTTCTTCACCAGGCAAAACTGGATTATCGAGCTTTCCTCCGCAATTCGGACATGAGGTTACAGCTTTCGTCAGCTGTTCAACAGCCTCTTTCGTATAGATGACCTTTGAGTTCTCATCAATTACACCTCTGAATCGTCCTTCTCGAGAAAGCTCCTTCATAGCATCTACAATCTGTTCTTCATTCGCTTCGGTGACCTTGCTGATTTGTTCAAAGGTCATGCGTCTCTGTGCTAACAATAGATGCAATAGACTTTCTTTCAATGTCACAGCACGAGGACTAACGATTTCATAGGCACTGCGATCTAAGTAAACCAATGGGAATTGACGAGTCGCAAGTTTTTCTGCTGCGTCAGCTACAGACTCTGAATCTACTCCTAGTTCTCTAGCCGCGTCGTCTACGCTAATTCGTCCCTCCTTTTGCACAAGGGGAATCAAATCACCAGCAATATCACCAACACGCGCTTCCTTACCACCAGAAGATATCAACCAAAGTGCAATTGCGATTTCAGGCAATGCTAGAAGACCCCAAGAAATAATTCCAGAAGTGATTAATGTGGTTGTATCACCACCAACATTCATTGTGGCCTGATACACAATATATGACATTGCTATTCCAACAATGAATAGAAAGACTCCAATTAGCTGCTTCAAACGTCCGCTCAATAGGCTTGACTCCATCAAAATTAGGTACAAAAATCCAATTATAGCTTGTGCAGGAACGAGAAATTCCTAAAATTCATCAAAAAATGGGCTCATTTACTCAAGGGTCTAAACGACAGAATGAATTATATATAGAGACGTTCCAAAACGAAATACAGACCCATAAGGACGTGAAAGACTCATTGTCAATAGATCGAGAAGGGGCGACGAGTGCGATAATCCTACATTTCGAATCGGGAAAAGCTGTTGAATTTCCAACAGAGTTCGTGACAGACATAGGCGAAAAGGCTGCTCTGACAATATTACACCACAAGGATCGGGTAGTAAAACTTTTCCCTGTAACGAGTGATGATATATATCTTCTAAGGATAGAGATTAGCGACCTATCACGTAATTTCCTGAAGCAGCTCAACTTCGCGTTCAATGATGCCAAACTATCTGACATCATCTTCACAACTGGTGTCTGTCTTCGTGGCGAACGCTGTTATTATGAGTGCTACTTCGTACCTGATCAGCTAGTGATAGCTCTGAAAGAACTAGAAGAGAGTCTGAAGAAAATTAATGGCGTATCGAGAGTTGTCCTCAAGAAAGTTGAGTAACAACTCTGGTTTCCCTATTTCGAATGGGCATGTACTCTAGCACAGAAGAGTTTATAGTGCATTTACGAATATTATTGAGATGTATATTTCAGGAAGTGTGATGCTTGACAACAGATAGAGATGGCGCAACAAGCGCGACAATCATGAATTTTGTACCTGGAAAACCAACTGAATTCCCACCCCAGTTTGTGTCAGAATTTGGAGATAAAGAAGGATTGATGATATATCATCACAAGGATAGAGTTGTCAAAATATTTCCGATTCACACAGATGATGTCTATCTTCTTCGTGTTGAGATTAGCGACCTATCACGTAATTTCCTAAAGCAGCTCAACTTCGCGTTCAATGATGCCAAACTATCTGACATCATCTTCACAACCGGTGTTTGCCTTCGTGGAGAACGTTGTTATTATGAGTGTTACTTTGTACCTGATCAATTAGCTGTTTCTCTGAAAGAACTAGAAGGTAGCTTGACAAAGATTAGCGGCGTATCGAGAGTTGTCCTTCGAAAGGTAGAATGAAATCCTCATTCCATAGCAATTTTACCAAAAAATAGGGAAATATTCTAAATAGTGAATCCACTTAATTTTATGAAAAAAAGGCCCTCAGAACGATATTGCATATTCTGAGGGTTAGGAGTATTCACAATGGAAATCCATCCATTGATAGACAATTGATTATATTTCAAATCACATATTCTTTGTAATATTTTCACGCTCCTTTTGTAGTCAAATGGTGATTAAGCGCCTAATCTGAGACCAAGCGCTTCGTACTCACCATAGAGGAACTCTGTAAGTTCCTTACTGTGTTTCATGTTTCTCTGCAATTTCTCCTTCTTTATACAACATTTTGTCCTTTCAATCTCTTTAGCTGTTTTTATCACAGCAGTTCACCTCCTTCCCGCATCATCTCGCGGTAGTGTTTCTTATTCGCAGGAATGTACTCAGACAGAAACACATCAACGATGTGTTCTGAATCGCGGTACACCCCATATTCTTCAAAATATCCCAAGACATTCTGAATATCTCGTCTTAGCAGTGCTTCAACCATAGGCATATCAGAAAATGGGCCAACCTCATATGCTTGAGGGACGTCAATAATCCAAGGTCGCTCCTGCCACCAGAGGATATTGTATCTACTCAAGTCCCCGTGTACGTAGTGTGCATCTCTGTACATGATGAGGTAATCATCTAGAATCTGATCAAGAACTTTCTCTGGTTCCTCAAGTTTTACGTCTTTCAACTGAGGAGCTGGTATAGTACCATCACCTATGAACCGCATCGTTAGCATATTTGCAACACGACCAATAGGTGTTGGTGAGTGCATGCCAACCTTGAAACAATTCATTAGAATGTCATATTCAGCCATTGCTAGGTCCTCCATCATGTTTAGAACACAATAAGTCCGCTTGCTTGATGCTTGGGTCATGTATCCTTTCTTCTTTGAGAGCTGGTGTGAGGACTGATAGAGTCTATACACTTTCAAGATGATAGGATGATTCCTCCAAGTAGCGAGAAAGATTGAAGCTTCTTTTCCTGAACTCATCTGGTATAGTACATCAGTTGCAAGCCCGAATGTTACTGCATCCTCCTTTACGGAATCGAATGTGATTTCTTGAATGACAGATCCTTTGGTGGTTGAATCACTCTTTAGTGTCTTGACCTTACGTGACACTGACCCACCTTTCTGTGGTTGGAACTTCTCCACTCTACTCATGGACAAACCCTCCCACTTGCTCATCATAGTGTTCAAGATTGGATGGTGTATATTCAGAGAGGAAAATTTCCACAATCTCATCAAGGTCCCGTCTAATCCCATATGATTTGAAATCCATCAATACGTTTCTAATATCACGTCGAAGTAGTTGAGTCACATGCTTCATGTCAGCCCATGCATTCACACGATATGCTTGAGGAACATCAATAATCCATGGTCGCTCCTGCCACCATAGAATATTGTATCCACTCAGGTCACCGTGAACCCAATGAGCATCCCGATACATGAGGAGATAATCATCTAGAATCTGATCAAGTACTGACTCCGGATTCTTGAGATCAACATCTCTAAGCTGAGGAGCAGGTAATCCATTCTCACCAATCAAACGCATCGTTAGATAGTTGCCAACTCGCCCAATGGGAGTTGGCACATGTACACCTGCTTTGAAGCACTCCATCAGTATGTCAAATTCCCTTGCTGCCAACATTGCCATCTTACCAGGGGCATAGAACCCTTTCCCTTTTTGCGCCTGTGCGGTTGTCCAAAACCTGTAGGCTTTCAGTAAGATAGGATGTTCCATCCAGCGAGCAATGAAGATAGACGCTTCCTTTCCAGCTTTTGCTTGATAGATTACATCTGTAGCAAGCATAAACTCTATTGCATCAGTCTTAACATCCTCAAAGGTGATTTCACTGATATCCACTGCTTTACCCCAACGATCACCTCTGCTTGCATCTCGCTTATGAGAGAGCGCGGAAGCTTTCCTTGGGTTGAATTTCTCTACAACACCACCCATTATGCACAACCTCCATGGTTATTGGTATGGTGTCGGTATTGGTTTTGTATCTGCAATTTTTTTGTTCACTCTCATTGACCAAGTTGCACATGTCCTACGTTAATAGCTCAATAAACCAAGTAGAAGCAGATACTACACACGTGTGGAGCGAAATCTACGTTCCTTCAGGCATGACATGCGTGACTGACTGAAGTGCACACAGAATCAGAAATGGGCAACTAAGCCCATACACCACAGGTGCAGAAATCTACTACAAATTCAAGTTTGTTAACAATCATATACTATCTACACCTCCAAATGTGGTTCATGTGATTCTTCAGCCAGATTAACTTGCATATAAAGATTCGCCACAGCGCCTGTTCGGTTTTTTGCATTTTTTCAAATTGAACCTATTCAGCATTACAGTGCATCCCATATGAAGAGATGGATTTGTGAGTTAGAACAGGCAGAAAAGCCAATTAATCTGAAAGGCAACTAGGCTAACGCAGCTCCACACTCTGGACAGAATTTCGAGGCTGTACCAATGTCCGCCTTGCATGCAGGGCATCGACCAACAAGGGTCGTGAACATAGGAACTAACGAATCTCTCACTCCTTCAACGAGAAGTTGGCGTGTCCAAATCACATCTATTCCTTTTTTGAATAGCTTCATTGATTCAGGATTCTGGAAAGAATTACCAGCGAGAAGCACTTTTTCATACGATGTTTTGAACGCTGGATTATCCTTCAATAATTTCTTGACAGTTTTTTGTAACATAGAATCAAGCTCAGCATCGAGCGGCTGATATTCATATGGTAAAGACAAACGATCTTCTGGTATTATGATAGGAGGTATAATTAGAGGGGGTCCTTTGTTGTAGGTAACAACATATGTCTTAATGTTTAACTGAGTCAGAGGTGCTAGACCCTTTATCGCATCATTTTCCAAAGTCAGATAACGAATGCGTTCGAGTTCCTTTCTTAGATCATCAACTCTGACACCTACTACTTTTTCCATCTTTGTTACGGATTCTGTAACAGCTTTCTTCAATTTCTCAAACTCGATCTTCCTCTGCGTGATTTCTTCATTCAAATCAGAGAGGGCAGTAAGATGTTCAGCTATTTGCTCTTCGGTAGATACTTCTTCTTGACGAATATTATCGTCAAGATCATTATCAAGATCTATTGCTTGTTGGAGAGAGTTCTCTGCCAAATCATCCATACTATTGGTGACATCATCAAAACGAGACTGAATATCTCGAAGGTCCTCCACAAGTAATCTGTATCGCTCAACTGCGGTTTGGATGTCCATTTCGCCTTCTGCGAGATCAGTTCTTAGAATTTTGGTCTGTTCGATAGCTTCAGAGAAGAAACGCTCGATATCAACAAGCTCCCTACCGAATTTGGTTACAATGGTTTTTTCATCTTTCCTTCTTCGGTCTCGTAGTCTGTATGTCTTATCTGAAAGGCGATCCTTTAATCGGTCAACTTTTGCATCGGTATTTGTTTGCTGGACTTGATATCGTTTCTCAAGTCGACTGATTTCAGATGAAATCACGTTATCTAAGATACGTAGTTGGTCAGTTAGACGGTCATGCGCTATTGTTTGCAATTCCTCTATGTTACTTAGTCGGTTTTGCGCATCTTCTACAATGCATTGAAACTCCTCACTTGTGGATAAGGAACTTTGAGAATCTATCTTCATCTCAGGTATATTCAATTCTATGTTAGGTTCTATTTGCGTATAGCAGCTCGCAAGGCGAACGAAAATCTCAGGCTCTCTGAGATTATGAATGTGATGCTCCTTCTGCTCAATATCATTTACCAGAGGAAGCGCCTTAGCAACAGCATCAGGAATGTCCTCAGAATTCATGATTTCCTTGGTGAGAATGCGCCTTATTGGACCAAGCGCTTTGCTTTCACTGACTGATATTTTGGTGGAGTCATCTCCAATACTGGAGAGTACAATGGATCTTGAATCTGACACTTGAATAATCCAGAAGGGAAATGAAACGGCCGTAAGATGCGTGATTTTTGCTTTCCCCTTTCTATTGGACTCAGCTAGAATGAAGGCCATCGCAAGTCCTATTTCATCAGACTCAAGTTCAAACTCTTTACCTTTCTGTCGATAGACAAATTCGAGAGCGATGCGTCGGACCATTATGAAATCACCTTAGAATGAAAACATCGAGATTCTAGGGTTAATTACGTTTGTTGTGCTATCCTCCCAAGGAGAACAAGATTCCTGCAGACAGGGAAGGATTTATCTTATCATTTCTGAGCGGTGTTACGATTTCTATTTGAGATTTAGAATGAAACTCATACACGAAATTGAATCAATTACACCAGAGGAGGACGCAAATGGCAAATCCAATGAACCCACTCATAGTACAATCAGATAAATCAGTCCTATTGGAAGTTGACAACCCAAGGTATGAAGAAGCGCGAGATTCTCTAGCAAGATTTGCTGAGCTCGTAAAGAGCCCAGAGTACGTCCATACCTATCGTGTTACTCCACTCAGTCTCTGGAATGCAGCAGCTCTTGGAATTACAGCTAGAGAAGTTATTGATTCATTGGAAGAATTTGCCAAATATCCAATCCCTAGTAATATCTCAAGAGAGATTATTGATTATATGACTAGGTTCGGTCAGATCACTCTGCTCAAGGAAGGATCTGATTTGATACTTGAATGCGACAATGAAGACCTAGCCTCTGAAATTTGGCAAAGCAAGAAAGTAAGAGAGCATCTTCAAGAACGAATTGATGAGAGGACATTCCTCGTTGAACCAGGTGAGAGGGGTTTTCTGAAACATGCATTAATAGAGATTGGACACCCAGTCGAAGACCTTGCGGGTTACGTCGAGGGAGAACACTTACCCTTTGAGCTACGTGAAACAACTCTTGAAGGAAGACCATTCGCTCTGAGGAAATATCAGGATGAGTCAGTCGCAACATTTCATGCAGGAGGCGGTGTGAAAGGTGGGTCGGGGGTTGTTGTTTTACCCTGCGGCGCAGGAAAGACGATGGTCGGAATTGGAGTGATGTACAAACTACAGACATCCACTGTCATCCTCTGTCCTAACACAGTTGCAGTGCGACAGTGGATTCATGAGATTCTTGATAAGACAACGATTACTCCCGATCAAATTGGGGAGTATACTGGAGATTCAAAGAATGTCAGACCAATCACCGTTGCTACGTATCAAATTCTGACCTGGCGAAGATCAAAAGACGATCAGTTTGAGCATTTTGGTATCTTTGAAGAGAGAAACTGGGGATTGATTATTTACGATGAAGTGCATCTTCTACCAGCACCAGTGTTCAGAGCTACAGCGAATATACAAGCTACAAGAAGACTAGGTCTGACGGCTACACTTGTTCGAGAGGATGAAAGGGAAGAGGATGTCTTCAGCCTTATAGGTCCCAAAAGATTCGATATGCCTTGGAAGTTACTTGAGGATAAAGGGTGGATTGCCACAGCTATATGTTATGAGATTCGTGTAGAACTACCCGATAATATGAGAAGAAAATATGCTCTTGCAGAAGATCGGAAGAAGTACAGAATTGCAGCTGAAAATCCAAAGAAGCTAGAGATAATCGAAACTCTTCTGAATTATCATGAAGCGGATAATATTCTGGTAATTGGCATGTATATAGATCAGTTGCAGATAATCGCTGAGAAAATCAATGTACCTCTAATTACTGGCAAGACCAATAATGCTGAACGTCAACGGCTCTATGAAGAGTTCCGAGAAGGCAGGATAAAGGTCCTCGTTGTATCCAAGGTTGCCAACTTTGCTCTAGACCTTCCTGATGCAAATGTAGCGATTCAAGTATCGGGTACATTTGGTTCACGTCAAGAAGAAGCACAACGACTTGGTAGAATTCTAAGACCGAAAACCGATGGAAGTTTTGCTAGATTCTATTCAGTGATCACAAAAGACACTAGAGATATGGATTTTGCAGCTAAACGACAGCTCTTCCTCACTGAACAAGGGTATCAGTATGTAATAGCTTCTGATGAGGAATACATCTGGGAACGGGCACCTGAGAGTTTCTTCTAGATATTATGCAGTGGTTGATTTAGAAGATGAATCTTAGAATTTAGATATTCATTCATTTGACTAACCACTTGCTTACTTGATAAGAATGATTCTACAATATTATGTTCTATCTGTATTAGACGCTCAACAGTCCAAGTAATGATAAAGAAGAGAGCAAGATTGCACATATTCGAAAAATCAGATTCATCAATACCCAAAAGCATTGACTTCAAAACAGAAATTTGTTTTGATGTTTGTTCTGATTCCATCAAAATGTAAGCAAGGTCATAGAGGGAATTTCCGAGTGCACACTCTTCGAAATCAAGAAATGTTATTTTATTACCTGAGAAAACGATGTTTCCCAGTTGAAAATCCCCATGCATCAAATTCAAAGGCCAAGGGTTGGATACCTCTAGTAATGGATGCAATTTACAAGCAGCTGCATCCAATTTTTGTATTGCAGATTTAAGGACATCTGATATTGGAGGAAACTCAGATGTTGTAATGCCTAAGAAATCAATAACTGAGTCTAGAAATGTGGATGCCGAATAGAAAGAACGTATATTCATCGGTCGAATTTTAGATAACTGTGTTCTACTACTGATTAGAACATCAAGCTCTGCTTTAGATAGTTCGGAAAGATTGGAATATTGATGTCCTTGGGCATATTTGTAAATTGCAAATGGAGTTTCCAGGTTATCACATATACGACCAAAGAAAATCGGTTCTGTAGAGAAACCAAAACGGAAAACTTCGTCTGCAATTGAGAAAGCATACTCATAGGGATTTGTAGAAAATTCCCGCATTACAGCAGGGAGTTTCACAACAAAATCGGAGGAATCATTTGATGCAAGGAGATTGATACTTGTCCAACCTCCAATGGAAATTGGTTGTATCTTGATTTCTGCTATTTTACCACGTATGGATTCGTTAATCAATTCGTTGTATTTTTCGATAGGTTTGTTTCGAATGCTATCAATTTTATTGTAATTCAAGGTAGTCTTCCAAAGATTCCAAAGCACTTTAAGGATAATGCAAGTCACAATATCTTATGAATGGAAAACATGTCTTGCTGATTCTTGCACATCTATTTAGAAAAAAGGGAGGGAGTATAGCAATTGATAATGCCGTAGAGTATCTCTCTTTTCGGTGCAGGTATGGAACACCCAGCAATATACGGAGACTCTTATTTTTAGGACTTCAGAATGAAATGATCTCAAAAGATAATGATTTGATAAACGCGGAATTTCTGTATGATAAACAAGAGATATCGCCAAACATCATACAAATACTGCATGAGAAAGTCTTTCTCGATAAGAATGTGGAAGAGTTACTTTAATTCTTGTCTATGGATACAATATTTCCTATTGATGCCAACAAGGCACTCAGTTGTATGAAAGGATTTCTTGTCTGGGTGATTCTAAAATCAATCTCTGCGATGCGATCCAGCAGTTGCTGTGTTTTTTCAGATGACAACGGTCTCAAAAGAATATCCTGTTGAATTGCCACAATCAGTTCATCAGAGGAGTGTCCACCAATAGTCAATAATGTTCTCATATCATCACGCGCTTTCAAGTACGCCCCCTTGATAGCAGCTGAAACGATGTTTCTTACACTCTCTTTGAAACTATCTCTTGTACTTTCATAGACAATGTCTTCAGTTATAACCTTCTTTCTAGCTGCGGATATCTGTAGAAGACCTAATGCATATCTCGCATCCCCAGAAGATTCTCTGGATAGAGCTTGGAGAGCTGCAACCTCAACCTCAACACTCTCTTTTTTCGCAACTTCGATTATCAAGTTCTGAATTGCTTGATCATCCAAAGCAGGAAATCGTAAGACTAGGCTTCTTGAAATCACGGCTGGACTCCAGCCAGATACAGAATTTGTAATTAAGATAAAACGGCATGATTGGTTGTACAGTTCCATTGTTCTACGAAGTGCTTGCTGCATGTTGTTATCAAGTGCATCGGCTTCATCAAGAACAAGTAATTTCACACTTTCATCAGCTACAGTAATTGTAGATGCAAACAGTCTGATAGCAGTCTGCAAAAGCTGACTCTTATTCGGGTCTCTGCTGTGACCTTTGGCCTTCAATTCCGACTTTGCTTCATTATATACAACTGACATATATTCGTCTAGTTCGTCTCTTTCAGAACGAGAGAGTTTTGCAAGCTGTTGAACTGTACGCTTTGCATCAGATATTGAGATATCACGAAGATCACATATATTTAGTAACTTGAAATTTGAATTATATGCAGAACCAAGGAACTCTCGTGAAAAGAGCTTAGCAGCTGCAGTCTTTCCTGTTCCTGGAGGTCCATAGAGAATCATATTAGGGCAAGTTTTTGATTTGACAAAGTTGGACAATTGGGAGATTGCTTTTTCTTGACCCTTGAAATCTGACCATTTTGTTGGGCGGTATTTCACACTCCAGAGAGCAGGTTCCACTATATTCACCATCTCTAAAATTAATTAATAGCTCAGGCTGATAAGCTTGTTCCTAAATTATACGACATACCTTGTGGTACACTACCGCAATTGTCTTATACGATGAATCTAGCGACGCTTGTTTATTGAAGGCGTTTCTTGGAGCAGGATAGAGATGTCAACCGATACTCTTGATAAAGAACTTGAGCACATGTTTAGAGAAGACCTGTTGGTTGCCTGTCAATATTGGGACATAGATGTTAGCACAAGCAAATCAGGAACGCAGCTCACAGAGCTTCTATCAAAGAGGATGAAAGATAAAAAAGCTCGCGAAACCATTTTTGCTACTTTTACACCGGGAGAGAAGGATCTTCTAGGTATGCTGACCTTGAATGGTGGTGCTTTATCATATGATAGACTTAAACCATACAGGAAGATATACAGCTATGGACAATTGAATCAGACAGAACGAGATTTGAGAAAGAAAGGACTGATCATAAGACGAATGCAGTCAAGGTTGACTGAATTTGGAAGAGAAGTTGCTGAATTCAAAATTATTGATTTTTTCGTACCACATCTTCGTGAATATTTCACAAGAAAACCTGAACCGAATCCAGAACCTCCAAGAAAAATCAGAAAATATGTGAATGAGCGAGATTCACTACTTGTTGACATGCTTTTGCTAGTTTCATATCTTGCTAAGAATGAAGTAAATATGACAAGTAGTTGGGAGTTTCCAAAAAGAGAGATTGATCATATCAAGGAAGCAATGTCAGAACCAAGTGAGGAAAGATTCGAACTCGTTCAGAAATTCGCTAGAAAAGCTGGAGTCTACACAATTGTCGAAGAAGACAGAGTCGTTCCATCAAAGATTGATAATCTATTTGCCGGAAAGCGAGATCAAGTGGTCAAGCGAATCCTTCTTACTCAATTGGGACGAACCCGTGCAATATGGGCGACACCAGACCAACCAACTGAATACACACTCAATTTGTCAATCTGTCGTCTAAGAGAAAGTAATCAAGAAGAGTGGATAGATATTGAACAGATGAGAGACTGGATTAGAACCGAACTCTTCATTGAAAATGAGCCATTGAAATGGATTCAAGTTGATGATGAACGGGTAAGAATGGCATTAGAAACCCCATTACTTCTAGGACTTATTGAAGGTGCATTCAAGGGTAAGAAGTTGTTAGCAGTTAAACTTACAGATATTGGGGAGGTAGTCCTAGCCAAATCGGAGTTATCAGGTGTTTCGCATCAAGACACCTTCTTTGTACAACCTAATTTCGAATTAACAGTATTTACGAGTGAGATGGACTATTCTAAACTCTACAAATTGATGCTTTTCACAAGCCCAGTCAAGACTGATGTCGTTAGTACATTTCGAATAACAGACAAATCCATCTTTCAAGCAATAGAGATTGGACTCAGAGAAAGTGATATACTCACCTTCCTAGAAAAAGAAAGTAGCAAACCTGTACCCGCCAATGTTGTGAGGTCCATTAATGATTGGACATCACAGACTACCTTCGCCACATTATCGAATGTTCAATTATTTGAAACCGAAACCGAAAAAGACATGGAAAATCTCCTGTTGATACCAGACTTCTGTAAATATGTTGAGAGACGAATAGGACCGACAGCTGTCGTTTTGTCGGGAGAGCCTGAAGCAATAACTGAAAATTTGAGAGATCACAAGATCAATATCAAAGAAGTTGGGCAGAAGGCATTAGAGAGTGAATCTCCCCCTAGTACGGTAATAACAGATCAGGTTTTACTCGTAGGTGAGGATATCGGAGATATTCCTGAAGCATGTGTTGGTTGTCCCGCAGTCCATTCGTGTAACAGGGTAGTACGAAGAAAGGCTGAAGCGAAAAGAGGAACTGCATAATGTCAAATTCTCTACTTCCTGAGAGATTAGTAGGTCAGTTTTTTGGTGTGGGAAGTCTTGGGGAAAAAGACCCAGAAACACCAATAGAATACATCAAAAAACTTCCAATTCCGTATGCATTTCAAGTGACATATCTTCATGAAGAAGATATGATTAGGCAATTCGGATATCTGATTGATGGATTCGAAGAGGAAGGAGATTTTCTGATAGACATCGATCTTCACGAGTATAGATCGATAACGGAATCAAGCGATGGTTTCTTGCCAGATATGAATCATGCGCACAGCTTCTATTTGCTAATAGACGGAACAGCATATCAATATTTCAAGACTCAACAGACGGCACCAATTACGATGTGTTATAGTACAAGAGCTAGGGATGGAAAACAGCATCTGACTCGAACTATGTTCCATCTGTATGTGAGTCTGATGAAACGAATCGCCAAGGGGCAAATAGAGCATATGCAGAGTTCCTGTGAAAATATTATTCTTTGTCAGGATGACCCTGCACTTGGTCTAGTATTAGAGAAAATGGGACGAGATGAAGTTCCTGATTTGACTCTCAAAGACATCGTTAAAACAACTGATACAATTTATCCTAAGGAAGTGATTCCCGCATATCATTACTGTGATGATTGGCGGAAACTGGATATTGATGGAGTACATACACTTTGGGACGCCCCAGCCAAAATCGCTCATATCGATCTTGTTAATTATCCACCAATAATAGAGATAGAGCAAGCTGAAAAACTTAATCGATTTCTTGAAACAGGAGGAGCATTAGCTCTGGGAGTTCTACCAAATGTAGATGATAGTTACTCTGAATCAGTTGCATCAACTTTAGAAAGAAATCTCATGAATGCAATCAATTCATTCCAGCAAAGTGGAGTTAGTATCGAACTTCTGAATCGTAACTCCTTGGTATCAACACAATGCGGTCTTTCACGTGCAAGTATAAAACTAACACGAGAAATTCACGAAACGCTTCTTGGGTCCCGAAAAATCTTCGAACGTGTAATGGAGAATGCAGGTGCGTCCTAAACGATAATTATCTATTCCAAGAAGATATGCTTAAGTGCGTGTTACTTTGAGATGCGTTCAGTTTCAACAAGGTGTTTACCATGGGAGAAGCCGAATCAGAACCCGGTGCTGTAATGGAATTCATCCAAGACTATCGCTTCAAGATGCTCATTCCTGAGCTACTTGTTGTATTTGCCCTGTGGTATCTAGTTCCAGAATCATTAACTCAAAATGTCTATGATTTAGTGCTTGGAGATCTACTTGGACCATTAACATTCATACTTCAGCCACTATTTTTCTTGCCGAGTGGTGTGCTTGCGTTTATTACTGCATTCGTTTTACATGGCATCTATCCTTTAGATAACTATCACGAAGGGAAGATACCAGATTTACCAAAAGCTGCAGTAATAATGATTGCAATTTCATTCATCCTACTTCCTCTTCTTGTTCTTATGCAAATGATTGGTTACTATATGACGGAAGCTACTGAATACATTAGTAGAAATCCATTATGGGAGAGAGTGGAAAGTGTTGGAGATCTATTCTTCTATGCAGGAGCGGTTTTCTTTGTGGGTCTGCAATGGTGGCTCCTAATACCGGTATTCTTCCTTAGCCAAGCAGTTGATGGAATTCATAAAATAGCTCATCATGAAACAGCACACGAAGGAATTACGGCATTTTTCTATTTCCTTTGGCCAATAACAATGCCCCTTTTCTTCGATCCAATTGAGATCATGGCGATGGCAGCTCTCTCAATACCTGCATTTGCATTTTATAGTTACATCAGGCCATACTATACATATGTGACAGCAGTGCACACATTATCATTCGCGTTGCTTGTTCTTGGCACTATGATAATTGCAATGGCAGGTATATCCATGCCTTTACTAAAATATTGGGTACCTGGAGCAATTCCTGGAGGAAGACCTCCTGTTCCGGCTCCTAGGTGGTGAGGTGGTTAAAATGAGTAATTGGACAAATAAATGGGTCATAATGCTTTTGTTGGGAATTATAATTCAGACTGTTATCTATCCGGCAATTTTCATCATGGGCACTTTTGTAGGTTCACCTTCATACGATTACATGTTTAGTGTGTTCCTAATTGGAATGGTATCCATCATAATACAAATCATCGGCTTTGCAGTAATTATGAATCAGACAAAGGATACAGATCCAGCTCTATATAGCCAGGGTCGACCATTCCGCCATAAACTTCGTGAGGAAGACGAAGTCCCAGCCACAAGAAAACCAACCTTTGACGGCACCGACCAGTCAGTTTACGAGGAATAGCAGTAGATTTTCAGAGGAGGTTTCAATTGATCTCCTCTAAATCACTCAAGTGATATTACTATGTTGCCTTTTCATAATAAGATGTGAGCTTTCCAGCAATCATAGCTCCCAATTTTTGAAAATCAGTAGTAGAAATACTTGGAACGCTACTTGTCCTTGATGGAATTTTGAATCTGGCTACCATAACTGTTACATCGTCATCCATGGAATATTCTATTATTGCAGGATATCTTGTACCAATTTTGAGAGTTTCTTCTCTCTTTTCAACTACAGGACCTTTATAGATTGTACCAACCAAGTATGGATAGGCAAAACCTGAGTGAGAAACCTGAACCTGAACTGCAACAGCTTCAGGCAAATCTTTGACAAATATCTTCCATTCTGCATTAAGCAGTGTTAACATACCTTTTCGTTCGCCTAGTTCAACATTCACACCAGCTCGAAGATAGGGAATGTTTGAGAGTGCGCGAGCATATTCATAGTTATCACCCATTTCGGGGGCTTTGAAGAATTCATCGGAATCGATGGTCACAGATCTGAATCCAATTAAAAATCCTGCAAAACCTATGAGCCCATGAAACAAAGGTACTGTAAGTATTGTGTCAAGAGTATATCCAAACATAGGTCCAACAATTTCTTGATAGAAGACTGAGAAGAGTGCTAAAATCATCAGTATAGGAAGATAGCAAAAACAACATGCACTTTGGTCGCCTGGTTTAGCGAATAGGCCGCCATAAGCTTTTTTGTACTTTTCAAGAATTGTATCGTATTCCCCAAAGGTGACCCATCTCTTTGATGAGGCCCATTTCCCAGGAATGTAATTAATTGATTTCTTTGATCCGATTCCGAAGATAATCGAAAGAATAGCGATGATAAATGAATTACGTGCATATACATCGATTATCACGCTGGGATTTCCAGGATCTGTAATCATAATGTAGAGCCCGTATCCAATCAATGAAAGAAGAACTGCCCCGAATAATGCACCAATAGTCCGGCTATGACCATAATCGATAATCTCATCGTCCATATCTCATCCTCACTCTCTGATGAACTTTATCTAAAATAAGCGCATCGCCTCTCATTCATCGCGGATATCAATCCCAAGTTCATTTAGCAGATCAATAAGTAGTGGATCTGAACCCTTGATTTCAATGTATTTTTGGTATGTCGAAATCATGAGATTCCGAATTGCTTGGTCTAATTCTAGTGGATCCGTGGATAATATATTAACATCTATCTTCTCATGTGTCATTGACAGTTCTGATATCAGAGATGTGAGTCGAAATGAACCATCAAGCACAAATTGTATCTTCGCAACCCCTTCAATTCCTTCAAGTCGTATCGTTGGCCGTATTTTTGTAAGCGTGTAATACCCACTAGCTTCTTTGATTTGCATCCCTACACCCGCGTATGCGATGCCATCAATGTCCAAACTCAAAGAGATGAATTTGCGCATCTTTCTTGGTGGAACAAGCTCTGAATGAATACTCGATGTGCTGTGAAATAGTTTGAATGAGAATCTAGAGAGAAGCAAACCGTATAGAATAACTAGAAAACCATATACATATGGAGCAGAACCAATTGTGAATATTGATTGTGCCATGAGTAAGGGAATCAGGTTTGTTGAAGTAAGAATAACTGTGAATAATATGAAATCGCTGAAATCAAACCATGATATTAGATGTGAATAATTCTTTAGATAATCTTCGTATATTCGTTCATATTCTTCGATACTAATCTCTTGCTCTTTGAGATTCCAGTGAACTTCATGAATAACAACCTGTTGCTTCATATACCAAGATATGACCAGTAAGGGTAAGGAGAGGATTCCAAGAACTGTTACCGAGGTCGCGATCCACCCAATTGGGTCAGAGTGCGCACTTGCTAGATGTTCCCAACCTGTAGAAAATGCAATGAGAGACCACAAGAGAATGATAACAAACTGAAGGATATTGAAGGGAATCATCGATTTTACTGTGATCGGCTCATCAGTCATCAGTTTCACTCTAGCTTTGCATTAAGCTGGTTCAATATATCAGCAATTGCACTATCTCGTTCATGCGTCTTAAACCATTCACGATAAAGGATGGCGACAGCATTCTTGGTTAATAGATCGATATCTCTTACTCCATATTCCTCTATATTTGATTGGACCGGGAATTTTACATAGTAACCCTCATTATCGTCCCCCACATACTTTCGAAACATTCGATCTCTAGCTACCCACCACCATACTATTTGCGGGGTCTCATCAAATGAATGTAGTCGACACAGAATGCTATCAATAGCTCGCAGTTCATGGGTCCATGTTTCAATATACGCACTTTCACTAAGTCCACTTAATCGAAGGAAGATTCGTGGATTATCATACACTCTGTACGCTCCAATCTCAGCCTTATCAAGGATGACTCGAGCAGTTTCTACACCAGGAATTTTTGATTGTTTTCTACATAACCAAACAGCTTCTCGGATCAGAGGGACTTTGAAATCATCAGATGCTGCGTTTGATGTAGCTAACATCCCTAGAAGCGTTGAAAGGATGAAGAGTAAGGAAAGTGAGAATGCGAAGATGGGAGTAACGAGGGGAATAAATTGAGTGTCAATTTGTATCGCATAGAGTGGCAAGGTAATCTGACCAAGAAGGATAAGCAGCGGAGCATAAAAGAGCCAAAAATAACCATTCGGAGCTAATCTCACATATTCACGAAGGTACCTGCGTTCCAGTTTTGAAACTTCTTCGATATCCATCTGAAACGGTTTGTATTCCCAATCGGGTGCGTGATAGATAATCTGGCCCTTTGCGTGGCTACCGATTATAATTCCAACAAAAGCGATGATTAATGGGAGTCCCAAGTATATTGTCAAAATCAGAAAGATGTTATCGGAATTACTTGGAAAAATCCAATCTGACATCAAATATCCAATGGGTATCAGAGTAGCGGTAAGTATGAAACTAAGAATCTTGTGAATTTTAATGGATTTGTATATTACTGGCTCCACCATCATCTTGTATCGCTCACATTTCTGGATTGGCACACGCTCTTTAAGGATTGCTGAGAGAACTAAGATTGAAACGACCCCAATCTTTATTAACAAATTTTCCAATATTAAATTCACAATTGTTAATAATTTTGGAGAGATATTAGTGATAAAAATTGGAGATAAAGCACCAGATTTCAAGACAATTACAGAGAATGGAGAGAAATTCAAACTCAGTGACTATCGAGGCAAGAAAGTCCTCCTTTATTGGTATGTGAAAGATAACACAACCGGATGCCAAGCTCAGTCATGTTCACTCCGTGATAACTACAAAGTTTTTGTTGACAATGATACTGTGGTTTTTGGTATTGCACCAGGAACTCAGAAAACACATCAATCATTCAAAGAAAAGAATAATCTTCCCTTCCCTCTTTTGATGGATGAAAACAATGAGATTGCTAAACTCTATGATATATGGCAGAAAAAGAAGATGTATGGCAAGGAATACATGGGAATTGAGAGAACGACATTTCTGATCGACGAAAAGGGAAAAATAGCGAAAATCATTGGCAATCATCCAGATGGTGAAGAGAAGGTCCAGACCAAGGAACATGCTGAACAAGTCATCAGGGTCTGGGGTTTGAAACTATAGAGGGATTTTTATGCTGAAGATAGGAGATGTAGCACCGGACTTCGAAACATCCGATGAGTCTGGTACTACCTTCAAGCTGAGCAATCACAAGGGATCGAAAATTGTTTTGTATTTCTATCCCAAGGATTTTACACCCGGGTGCACTGCAGAAGCATGTTCGATAAGAGATAGTTATCATCTCTTCGAGGGGTCAGGGATTCCAATCTATGGCATCTCTGGAGGGTCTGCTGAAACACACATGAAGTTTCGAAAGAAATACAATCTTCCATTTCCAATTCTAATGGATGAGGATCTAGAAATAGCCAAATTATATGACGCCTACAGTAAACTTGACCTCATTGGAATGGGAGTCAAACGTGTTACTTACCTTATCGACGAAACCGGAAAAATCGAAGCCATCTTTGGTGGTTCAGAAGGTTTAGATAAGGTTCGTTCGAGTGAGCACGCAGATCAAATCTTGGGTCATTGGGGCTTACAAATCTGATTGGCGTATAGATTTTCCAACACTACTGAGGTAAATCACACTCTCATTGACTCCATCGAGATCAAGTAGCTGATTGAGTTCATCATCATATATGGCTCCAATCTGACAGCTTCCTAGACCAAGTGCTTCTGATGCTAATGCAAGATTTTGAGCTATATGTCCTGCATCTAGGAAAACATATCGATAAGCTCGTTGGAGGTATTTCCATTTCGACCGTGGGAATAGAGCACTCCATATGAAAACAACAGCAGCTCGCTGAGCAATAGATTGATCGAGAGCACCTGCTTTCACTTCTAATGAATAATCACCTTCTTTCAACAATTCAAGTTCATGTCTTTTAACTGGATAGTGGTACAGACCTGCATCGATTCCAGAAACGCGATTGACAAGTAGATAGGTTTCAATAGGATACAAAGCTCCAGCTGAGGGTGCAGCACGAAGCTGATAGTCTGATATGACTCCTGTTACGCCCTGTGTTGCCCATATGAGTTGAGAGAGTTCATTCTTCGAGATCTCATCAGTGCTATAGGCACGTACACTCCTTCTCTGGGCTATCATATCCCACAGTCGAGGTCCAGAATCAGTTGTAGGTGGAGGAAGAGTTACTTTTAGTGATGAAGGATATTCCTTATAGACAGGAGGTTTCGTATCCCAATCTAGCTGATGAGCAGGAAGTTTTCCACGTACATATTTGGTCCCAAGAAAGAAGTCATCACCGAGTTTCGACATAACTGAACGTATTCGGGAATTCCTTTATGAATACAAGGACATAGGAGATTTATTGGAAACATACAACCTTTGACCACAAGGCATACACTTTAATCATAGCACATTCCGACCGATGCATGCGTGACGGGGATATATCCCGTCCTTCTATTAGATGTAGGGGCTCATAATAATGCCTGAAGAGAAACTCTCTGTTGAAGAACTCAAGAAGAAGGCTGAGAAGCCTGGAAAAGATGCAATGATTTTACACCCATTCTATAAGGGAAAAATCATGAGCATAGGAAAGGCTCCTGTCCGTAGTTTTGATGATTTTGCAATCTGGTATACACCTGGTGTTGCCAAACCATGTCTTGCAATAAAGGATGATGAAGAAGCTGCTTACGAATACACAAACAAAGGAAACATGGTAGCAGTAGTAAGCGACGGAACTCGTGTATTGGGACTTGGTGACATCGGACCATATGGAGCAGGACCGGTGATGGAGGGGAAAGCGATCCTCTTCAAATACCTGGGTGGTGTTGATGCATGGCCTATCTGTCTTGAAACGAAAGACGCTGAGAAGATTATTGAAACAGTGAAGCTCATTCAACCAAGCTTTGGAGGAATAAATCTCGAAGATATCTCGAAGCCAAAGTGTTACGAGGTACTTGAAAGACTGAGGAAAGACCCAGAGGTTAAAATTCCTGTTTGGCACGATGACGCTCAAGGTACAGCTACAGTTGTTTTAGCTGGTGTGCTTGGAGGATTGAATGTTGTCAAGAAGGACATTGAGAACATCAGAGTGGCCTTACTTGGGGTAGGTTCAGCAAACACACGAACTGCATACCTTCTCTTTGCAGCAGGTGTTAATCCAAAGAACGTAGTAATGGTTGATAGCAAGGGAGCTATCTATGCCGATCGCGAAGATATCGTTAAGGACAAGGATTATGACACCTTCAAGTACGATCTCGCTCAAAAGACAAACCCTGATAGAATGAATGGAGACCTCGGCGAAGTTATCGATGGCATGGATGTCCTGATTTCAGCTTCTCGACCAGTTCCAGGTGCAATTAAGAAAGAATGGGTTGCCAAAATGGCCACTGATTCAATCGTTTATGCGTGTGCCAATCCACTTCCTGAGATCTGGCCTTGGGATGCTATAGAAGCAGGTGCCAGAATTGTGGGAACCGGTAGAAGTGATTTTGATAACCAAATCAACAATTCACTTGGTTTCCCAGGTATCTTTAGAGGTACACTTGATGTGAGAGCCAGAACAATCACTGATGAGATGTGTGTCGCAGCTGCCCAAGCTCTGGCAGATCTTGGCGCTAGAGAGGCAAGCGACAAGAAGGTAATTCCAACTATGGATCAGTGGGAGCTCTATCCGCTTGAAGCTACAGCTGTGGGTATGAAAGCTATGGAGCAAGGTATCGCGCGAGTGCAATGGGAAGAAAAGGAGCTGTATAAGCATGCAGAAGACGTTATTCGTACAGCAAGAGCTGCTTCTGAAATGCTGTACAGAGAAGGTCACATCCCGAAAGCACCTCCGACCTGATTGAAAACGAATGGGCCTAACCAGCCCAATCTCTCTTTTTAGTGTTGACTTCAAAATTAAATAGTCTGAAGATTATTTTGTCGCAATAGATCTCAGATAGTTTTAGTTACAGATTCCATTTCTGAACCAATCGTTTCTGGGAATGAGTCTTTGGTTTTGATAGCTGTGAATATCGGAATCAGATTCAAACTATCATCTATTGGATTGAAGATTCTTTGAAGGGGTGTTGACCTTGAGGTTCAGTGAAGTCTACGCCAGAAGTAAAGGGTCCCGAGCCCTACAGGAATGAGTGTAAATAAGATTAACATTATAATAGTGTTGATCTTCGGATTGTGGTCAGGTCCATCGGGTTCTAGATCTATATCATTGTCTGGAACCAACGGATCCAAACCCTCTTGGAGCTCTAGCAGGTCTCGTAGTCCATCTTGATCCGTATCATCGTTCAACGCATTCATTCCGAGCTGGTACTCCATAAAATCTGGCACACCATCATAATCTCCATCAACAGACCGTGGATCCGAACCATACAGATATTCCTGGATGTTTGTCAGATTGTCACCATCAAGATCAAGTGCTGAATCATTCAGTAGAGGATTTGTCTGGAATACCACTTCCCACTCATCTAGCATAGAATCCATATCTGTATCATTCAATCCTGGGTGAGTTCCAATCCGAATCTCTCGCTGGTTCAGGAGACCATCTGCATCTTTGTCCTCTCGAGCATCACGACGAAGGGGTTCAAGCCCATAGAGGACTTCATTGTTATCGCTCATACCATCTCGATCGGTGTCAGGATGAAACATGTCAGTATCATAAGCGAGTTCATCCATATCGCTCAAACCGTCATGATCCCAGTCAAGAGGAGGGTCAGGATCGGGCCAATGGTATTGTTGAGAGTCGAGTATACCGTTTCCATCTGTATCAGAATTATAGAAGAGGTCCAATTCTAGTTTCACAGTCTCATTCCCTGAGTTTCTTGCATAGATTGCAATTTCTCCAATTCCGGTTGCATTCTCTGCAGTCAATGAAAAGTTATCGTCCTCAATAAGAGTCAGGGGAATCACTGGCGAGCTGGAATGTGTTATTCTAACAAGAATGCTTTCGTTTTTCGATACTGTACCATTTATTGTAAGTGTTTGTGAAATTGATAACACTGCGCGAAGGTAATCAAACTCATTGGGTTGAAGAGTGACATACATTTTCTGATGTGTCGGTTCACCGTTACCCTGCATTGCGAGATATACAGCTGTAGCTGCCCCAGCTTTTGCAGCAATTAGAGCTTGGGTGTAATTATAATCAGCACTGCCAAGTGCATCTTGAGGTGGAAATTCAGGATCAGGTACCTGACCTTGATGAACATGAACAGCAGGAATTCCTGCAGCCCAATACTTCCAGTGGTCAGATTGAGTGTAAGCCTCATAAACAGAAGTAGCGATATTTAGTCCACTCTTCTTCATGAAGCTGACAAAGATGTCACCAAGATACTTGGACCGTTGGTAATTTAGACCTTCATCTATTTTATAGTCTACGTGTATCCTATCGGACTCGTCTTGGTTGGAGTCATAGAATAGAAGGTCAGCGAAATTATAATTAGCAATAACATCAATGCCTTGCGAATCAAAATAATCAACAATCTCCACAGATCCCCACATTGCCCGTAGACCTGTCAGAGCATCAAGTATCACCCAACTCCCTTGGTAAAAGCAATAGTAAATGTCAATCGGTAACCTGAACTGCGATACAGCTTCAGCAATTGTTGTCACAACTCCACATCCTATTGAATTAGAGTTAATTTGAGGACCTATGCTTTCTCTAGTATCTAAATTTGCTCCGAAGACAATTGCTCTGCTGTCGTTTCCATATCCTGGCTGATATGCAACTATAGATTCATGGTTACCAAAATATGCTGCAGTTAGACCCATTCCTTCAAGCTGTTCAATAAGATAATCTCCAGCCGCATAATAATCTGAGCTTGGACCATACCGATTAGGGAAGGAAGCCACCATGCTGAACGGAGTAAGCAAATCTCCAATGTCAATTGAATCCCATGCGATATCCCACCAGTTGAGATTGTTCAACGATGAATAATTGATATTTGTTCCACCAGTTCCCCCACCATTGTCATCAGTATCAGGGGGAAAAATTGATGGATATAGCAACCAGAGTGCTCCTGATGCGACAACAATAATTAAAGCAATTGCAGCTAACCTTCGTCGATTCATTTGAAAGAGTCCTCAATGGTGGTTTTCGCTAAGAATGTCCGATAGTGACTCACATAAATATGCGCCGAAAGGAGCACAAGTTTCATTGATAATACTTCCTTTTTTCCAAGCAAAAATTCTTCTATTGTCGAACACGGCGCCAGAAAATAAAGGTGCCAATACTCACAGGTACTAACGAAACCAGAACCAGAACTAGTAGTGTATTGACTCTTGGATTATGATCAAATCCATCGATTTCGAAATCAATGTCAGAATCCGCAACTAGAGGGTCTAACCCTTCCTGTAATTCGATAAGGTCTCTTAATCCATCTTGATCCGTATCATCGTTCAACGCATTCATTCCGAGCTGGTACTCCATAAAATCTGGCACACCATCATAATCTCCATCAACAGACCGTGGATCCGAACCATACAGATATTCCTGGATGTTTGTCAGATTGTCACCATCAAGATCAAGTGCTGAATCATTCAGTAGAGGATTTGTCTGGAATACCACTTCCCACTCATCTAGCATAGAATCCATATCTGTATCATTCAATCCTGGGTGAGTTCCAATCCGAATCTCTCGCTGGTTCAGGAGACCATCTGCATCTTTGTCCTCTCGAGCATCACGACGAAGGGGTTCAAGCCCATAGAGGACTTCATTGTTATCGCTCATACCATCTCGATCGGTGTCAGGATGAAACATGTCAGTATCATAAGCGAGTTCATCCATATCGCTCAAACCGTCATGATCCCAGTCAAGAGGAGGGTCAGGATCAGGCCAATGATATTGCTCAGAGTCGGATATTCCATTTCCATCAAGATCAGATTCGTAGAAGACATTAAGTCTAAGTTGTACAGCATCATTACCCTGATTGATCACTTTAATCAGAAGAGGACCTAGTGTTACGTTGATTGAGCTACCAAGTGTGAAGTTTATGTCCGTGATCAATGTTGAGTTAAGAATCATGGTTCCGGATTGGGAAATCTGTACATACACACTCTGGTTATCTGAAACAATTCCCTCTAATCTCAACCGCTGGGGAATCGATGTTACCATACGGAGAATCTCAACATCTCCAGCGTCCATATCATAATACATCTTTTGTCGAGAGATTTCACCATTACCTTTCATACCCAGATAAACTGCAGTTGCAGCAGCTGCCTTTGCAGCGATGATAGCTTGAGTATAGTTATAGTTGGGGGTACCAAATGAATCTACGACCGTGAAATCTTCATCACGTATCTGTCCCTCATGTATATACAACGCAGGATATCCAGAGTCCCAGAACTTCCAATGATCAGATTGTGAGAACTCGTTTTGAACTGCAGTAGCTATATTCAGACCGGATTTTTTCATAAAAGATACAAAGATGTCAGCGATGTATTTTGTCTCATAGTAACCATGTGTGGCAAGGTTTCGATAATCTACATGAATTCTATCCTCTTCGTTCTGTAGCGGATCTCTAAACAACATCTCAGCAAAATTAAAGGACGCAATAACGTCTATCTGCTCCTCCTGAAAATAAGTCGTGATTTCTTCTGCACCCCATAATCCTCGGATGATATTATTGAAGTCGGCACCTTCTATAACCCAGCTACCTTGATAGAAACAATAGTAGACATCAACAGGTAATCTGAATTGTGAGATTGAAGATGCTATTGCTGTCACAACACTGCATCCAATCGCATTCCGATTGATTTGAGGACCACCTGACTGCTGTGTATCTATATGAGCTCCAAAGACAATGGCTCTGCTATCATTAGCATAACCAGGTTGAAATGCAACAACAGATTCGTAATTACCAAAGTAAGATACTATCAGACCCATTCCTTGTAAGCGGTCAATAAGATATTCACTAGATTCATAAAAATCAGAAGATAGACCATAACGATTAGGATAGGCTGCAACTGCCACAAGGGGATCAAATATATCACCATATTCGATGAAGTCCCAAGCCATATCCCACCAATTGAGATTATTAAGATCAGAATAGTTCACAGTTCGCTCATTTTCATTTTCACTGTCTTTATCGAGGTCATCAGATAGTAGATTTGGATAGAATACCCAGAATGTTGCTGTAGACACTATAACAACGATTGCGACGATGGAAAACAATCTTCGACGGTTCAATATACTAGACCTCAACTTTCAGTGGAAATGAATCAGATTGGTCAGGAATTGCATAAATATGAGCTGAACAGCGTAACATTACAAAATCACTAATTCTAGGAATGTGAAAAAAAGTGCGACTTGGCCAAGTTAATAAAGAATAATGCAAGTTGAATAATATTCTACGACAATGCACCTGAACACGGAGTGAAACCAATGCTAGAAGACAAATGTGTACGATGTGGATCTTGTGTGAAATTTTGCCCGATGTTCGATGCGATCGGAGAGGAGCAATATTCGCCGAGAGGAAAAATATACCTTCTTCAAGTGATGGATTTAATTGAGGACGACGAGGAATTGGCTAAGGAATTCAGGAAAGTTCTCTTTGAATGTACCATGTGTGGTCGATGCTCAGAGATTTGCGCATCTGATGTGGATTTATTGAGGATTTGGCATGAACAGAGATTGAAGGCATTTGAAACCGCTCCGGATGAATTTGAATACCTTGAATCATTAAGAAATTCTATTGCCAATGTTAGAAACATCTATGGACTTCCTATGGATGATAGGGCAATATATTGGGCGGATGAGATCGAGCAGGATATTCCAGAAATTGAAGATAAAATATACGAGAGAGGGAAGACCGCAGATGTTGCAGTCTTTCTCGGTTGCTTAATGTCTTTCAGAAGCACTCAGATTGATGTAGTAAGGACAATGATTCAGGGATTAGAGAGGGCAGGAATCAATTATCTTGTCATGGGAGCTGAAGAATTCTGCTGTGGGCATCCATTAGATCTTATGGGAGATGAGAAAGGGGCTGAGGAACTTAGAGAACATAACAAGGGAATCCTGAAGGATATGGGTGCGAAGAAGGTTGTTACGGCATGCCCGGGATGTCTATATCAATTGAAGAACAATCACAAAGTTGAAGGCATTGAAGCCCTCCATCATACTCAACTATTTGATCGTCATTATGAGAGCCTACCTACTCTTACATTATCAGATGATTTCGTGTATCATGATCCGTGCGAACTTCATCGATTATGTGACGTCAAAGTCGAACCTCGTTCTCTACTAGCAAAAATGGGAGTTAATTATAGAGACCTAGAAGTTAGTTGTTGTGGAGGTGGTGGACTTCTTCGAATGACAGACCCAGAAGTCAGTGACAAGATAATTGAACTTCGCAAACAAAAGGAAAGGCTTGCAAATACAACTGTGATAACTGCATGTCCAGCTTGCAGAGAACAACTCCTCAATGCAGAGATTGCCACTGTCGACATCTCAGAACTCCTAGAGTACAATCTTCGAACTGAGGAGGAAAATACATGAAACTGAAAGACATAGCAGCAGCTGCTAATGCCTCGATGTATCATAGACCGGACTTCAAGAAAATTAAGGGAGCATTTTATCCTCGAAATGAAGATGAACTAGCTGAGGCTGTAAAAAGAGCTAGAGAGGGGGGGTATGAAATCACACCAAAGGGTGGAGGCTCAGGACTAAGCGCAGGATGTACTGGAGGCAATGCAGAACGGGTAATTGTGAGTAGTCTAAAAATGGACAAAGTATTATCAATCTCATTGGAAGAAGGTCATGCTGATGTCCAAGCGGGAATTACACCAGTTCAGTTAAACGATATACTCGCAACCATGAGTATGAAATTTCTAGTAACACCAAGTAGCAGAGATATCGCTACTATCGGTGGACTTATGGGAACTGATGGAGGTGGGAACGATACATGGGCAAATGGGACAATGCGGGATAATACCCTTCATGCAAAGGTAATTCTATACGATGGTACAAAGTTGAAAGTCGGATGGGATGGAGTCGAGTGTGAAAATGAAGTCCTTGAAGCGGCATTGAACAAGAAGGGGATGAACCTTAATGACTTAGCAAGTTCGCATGGAACAATAGGTTTTGTTTCAGAGCTCAGGGTCAAGATTAAGCCACTTCCAAGGAAGAGACTCTTGGGGGGATTAGCAGAATATGAGAATGCTAATGTCCTTGGAGAGGTATTGACTACGATGATAGAAGAGAAATGTCCTATCACTTATGGTGAGGCGATTGTCGAAGCACATCCTGATGTGAGGGGTGATCTCAAACCACCACTACTAATTCTGGAATTTCCGTTCGACTATTCGTGTGATTTGAGAGAAATCACTCATTTTGAACCATTGACAAAGACAGAACTTAATCGAATGAAGGAGATACGACTCAAACTTCCAAAGCGGAATCCGAAGGATGGAGTTCAAGTGGCTCTCTTTGAAGGGTATGGATTCCATGGAGAAAATTTATTGAATATGCAAGAAGGGATCTCAGAGATAAATTCACTATTGCAGCAACATGATTTTGTACCCTTCGCAAAGTCAGGTCATGCCCCTAGCAAATGGTACTTGGGAGATAATCATCCTGCATATGGAATAGTCATGCACTCCAGAGAGATCCGTCCGCAGAACAAATCGGGAGTGGAAATTTACAAAACTGTTGAAGCATTAGTCGCAAAATGTCAAGAGCTCGGTATCACTCCTAAACCTGAACACAAATGGCCTTTTGCGGATGAGGTCAAGAAGGCAAGGCTACAAGAACTTCGTATGATTCTAGGTGAAAGAATGAACTCATTTATTTTTGAACCCAATTGTGCTTCGGAAACCCTTGCATCCATGGTTTAGTGTGCAAGCATGGTTGTGTTTCAATAATAAGTCCGTTTTGGCTTGGATAAGTTATGTTTCCGGACCTTTCTCCCAAAGATAAGTCCTGCAGTAGTAGCAATCAAGCCTCCCAATACGCCAGGGATAATTATTGGTAGAGTATCTGGACCGACACCACCCGCCATACTTGCACCAACAAACGCAATAACAATCGCAAGCGGACCTAGAAGGCCGCAATAGCAAGCAGCTTCATATTCCCCGGTTTTTTGAGAATATATGTCATGCCCATATGCATCCTTTGCATAGATTGGAACCATGGTTCCTCTGTAAGCAAATATCGCTGCAGCTATAAAGAAGACTCCGAATACACCACCAATTAAAGCGAGAATGCTGTTTTGATAGAACATGAGAGATATGCCAACTTCAGCGAAGCCAATTATTCCCGCTATCCCAAATAAATTTCCAGCAGTTCGAGATGTTACACCCAATACTAATGCCTCCTTAATTACGAATAGCAATTGTGTCAGTAGCAGAGCCTTGATATCTACTTTATCATTTTTATTTTGTGTGAAGATTGGAAGAATACTTTCAGTCATCCCTCTCTGTAGGTGCTTAAATACCCTTTACGAGACAAAAAGATGATAGAAATGGTTAAGCCGCACCGCAGTCCGAAAGGACTCTTTGACCCTTACTATGTACCAGAGAATATCCTACACAGGGATAGAGAACTCGATCAGATTGAAGGAGTCTATTCTGACTCTTATGAGAGCGAATACGGTGTGAACTGTCTTGTTCACGGAATATCTGGAGTGGGGGCTACTGTGTTTTCAAGGTATTTTCTGACAAAGATAGTACCTCAGCAATTTGAAGCTCATACAATCTATGTGGACGCAAAGAGAAAAAGTCCTACTGAGATTGTGAGCGAGCTGAATGATAAGATTCACAGGTTGGCAAACAGACCTATTACCGTAGCATTCGATCTTGATGTTCTTTGGATGCAATTCAAGAGAACCGCCAGTGATACTTCCAAGAGGACTGTATTTGTTCTTGATAATGTTAATGAGAACAACGAGGAAATCTACACGAAGGTAGCACAACTCTCTAAGGAGATCAAAGCCAGCACAATCGGTGTGCTGAATAGTCACGATTACAGAATGCTGACGAAGGGCATGGCTACACAGATGGCATATGACTTTGAAATTCCACTTGACACATACACTCAATCCCAGCTTTATGAGATTATTAGAATGCGCGTAGAAGATACCTTTCCTTTGGGACTTACTGATGAGGTCATACGATACATCACAGATATCGTGCTTGAGTTTGATGCAGGAAAACCAAAGACCTCAATTGAAGCATTGAAAGCTCTCTGGCCTTTAGCACAGAAAGGAAAAGAGATTGACTCGGATATTGTAAGAGGTGCTACATCCAAGATTACATCATTCATTCAAGATCAGGATTACATGGATATTGTTGAAACCATAAGCATGAACGACTTCATGACTCTGCTGGTTCTAGAAGCAATGAGCGAACATCTCATGCGATACAAGACAGAAACCTACATTGATAGGCAGACGTTGAATGAGCTCGTGATTATCAAGTTTGAAGAGCTTCAGGTCCGCTATTCCAATGAAGATATCGAGAGAAGCCTGCAGACTCTTATTTTTCAAAGCATTATCTTTGAATCAGGGTATTCGAGGAATCTCCTTTATGTTTTGGTACCACCTGAAATTCTTCACGATACCTCGCTCAGTTTAAGACGTGAATTAGCTCGCAGGAAGTGATCCACTCTTTTGCGGTACAAGAATAGGGTTTTGTGTCCCCTATTCTATGTATCAGTTATATCTGTGTCTTCGATACCCATACTTTTCAGGAGTTCTTGAACAAGGTCTCTTGGGAGTTCACGAGCCTGCTCCATGATAGTTTCAATCTCATGTGCTGGAACTCCTCGACGAACAAGATCCATTCTGAGTTCTTCAAGCTCAAACACGCTCAATTGGTCAGAGTCAGATGGGTGTTCTAATTCCTCACGTAGTTTAACTCTTGGATCAACAGCATCTTTGGGTTTGATCATAGGAGGAGGTGTTTCATCAGCGTCGAAGACTCCGGGTTCGGATGGTTCATCGATGACAAATTCCTCGCCCTCTTCAATTGTGCGAAGTCTGCCCTGAGCTTGTTCCTCGACTTCCTTGAGGATTGTATCTAAGCCTTTTCCTTCACGTCGGGCAGCTCTTATTGCTTCCTGCTGTATAACCTCCTTAACGAAGGCAGCCTGTTCACTAATCTTCATCTTGGAGATGTCAGCCTTGAATTCATCAAGCTCTTCTTGACTTAGATTGGTCAGTATCGATAATTGAATCAGAAGCTCACCAATCTCAGGAACCTCAACTAAAATGGATTCCCCAGGGAGTTGGTCAGGTTTTCTTGTTATTTCCAGACTTGCCATGGTATCATTGAACAAGTCAGCTACTAGCTGTTGGCGTGTCTTGGCTTCAGAAATTGGGGCTGGAACTTTACCCTTCCTCATTGTCTTAATCTGACCATTGATCTGCCGAAGACGCTTGGGAATGCTGTAAACACGCGTCCATAGTCCTACTACTACAATTAGGATGAGAAGTACAGGGAATGCAATTGGTACATATGTAGAAATCATAACATCAATCTGTGTGGGATTGGCAAAAACCTGAACTGATGGAATGGGATCAATATAATAATTCTCAATGCTTAGAATCAGAGTCAATGACGAAGTCTGCTGACGCTTAAATATCTCCAAGAGTGGTGCTTGAGCAGTAAAGGTAACTCGATATCGTCCAGGAATTGAGAGCTCTTCAATTTCTTTAATGGCAACATACTCATTATTGCTGCTGGTAACAGTGAAGTTAGCTCCTGTAACGCCATTTCCATTATGTGTGGGCCAAGAATCAGTAAGTTGGAGGATAATGTATCCGTCCTGTCCATATTCCAATATTGCATATGAATCCACGATATCTACTGTGGTAGGAATCTTGACTATTTGAAGGTCAAATCGTATATGAGATAGACTCCGGTTCTCTAGCTTAATTGAAACATCAAGAGTGAATGTTGCATCATTCTGTGGAACCCCACCAGTACTATTGAACAACCATGCATCTAGAGTGTTGAAAACAAATCGATAGTAGCCATCACCCACATCTACCAAAGTTATGTAAGTAATTCCAAGATAAGATCCAAAGATGTACGTTGAATTCGTCTGAGCATCAGAAATTCCTCCGATAAATCCATCAGAGTCATCAATATCATTGTAGAAGAAGAGTATCTCAGCGGAATCGCCAATTGGTACTTCTAAGTTTAGTGGATCTCCCACATATGTTGTCGAAACATTGAGATCTGTTGGAGTTTCTTGAATTATGAGATCAATAAGTGCACTACCATCTTGGAAGTTTTCTTTCTCAAATTTTATTTCAATTGAGTATCGCCCTGGACGGAGTAGAGTTGTGTCAACATATACAAGATATGTCCCACTACCCAAATCAAGAGCCTCTGTAGCTGGTAAATTAGTGATTGTGATTGTAACCAAGGTGTTGGATTCATTGACTCCTCTATTGAAGGGAATGTCCCAATATGTGAAGTTGAAATACCCTTTCCATCCCCAGAATTTCTCCTGGCCACTTGGACGTCTGACAGTTGTCAGAATACGCTTGACTGTAAGAGTAAGCGATGTAGCGGAGTTTCCATAGACATCATCATCAGGATTGGCGCGTATACTTATGCTCCATATGCCAGTTCCAATTCTTGTTGTGTTGAATAGAACCGAGTAGGTTCCATTTCCAATATGAGTGAAATTACCACTATCACCAGTTTCCGACAAGTACCAATATACCCAGGCTTCTGTTATGTTTTCAGATATATCAGGAGCTGTGAGTAAAACAGTGAAGTTTACAAATTCACTGTAAACCGCACTCACATCTTGACTTGTATCACCAATAAAGGAAAGACGAGTCCTGGTTTCCTCGATGAGCACCTTAAGGAGGCTTGTTGCGGGATTATAATTTGTGAAAGTTGCTAGTATTCTAACATCATACGTATCTGGATTCTGCACTGTTGAGGACCCAGAAGGAATAGTGACATTGTATCGACCAGGAATTCCAGTGTAGAACATATAATAGATATCGTCACCATCAAATCCAACGAATGTTACCCTCACATTTGTGACATATTCATCAAGTATAGGTATAGCATTGTCAAGGTCAATCAAGTCGATGCTAATATTCAACCCAGCACCGCGACTAATAGTTACTAGTACATCAGGAGGATCAACAAGTTCAATATCAGACGCAATAGGTTGTATAATTAATGTGATAAAAGCAATTGCAACTTGATAGCGATCCCGTCTAGCTTCGATTCTTATTAGGTATGTTCCTGAATCACCAAAACTCGCATCAATACTTGTTGAATATATACCTGTACTGAGAGGATCTGTAAGATTTCCAGATGCAAACCCAGGTACAACCCAGACTACTGTTGCGCCAGATGTTTCATTCCCATAGAGATAGCTCCAATAGGTGACCGAAAAGGATCTGGATTCCTTCCATGGAATTATGATTGTATCGATTGATGTAGTGAGGTAGGTTAAGATTTCACGAATTGTACCGGTGAGAACCACTCGCGATAGGTTCCCATAAAATGGTTGTAATGACGGATTCCATCGAATATTCAAATCAAAGAGGTAGTCACCAGGATTCGTTAATGAGAGCGAGCTGACATTGATTGTATATCTACCCAAATCTGCACCAGATCCTTCAGTTATCCAGAAGTCACTGTTCTCTGCCAGACCAACGCTTTGTGCATCAAATCCAATCAATGCCCCGGAGATAGAAGCTCCAGTATCAGCATCCTGTAGTTTGAAGACAAAAGTTAGATTCTCACCAAGTGCTCCACTCTCAATCAATTCTATCGAGTACGCCATGGACCTATAGGTGGTTGTAATTCTGATTATTGTTGAGTCATCCGTATAATATGGAGCTACTGCTTCATTCCAATCCACACTAATTGTAAGATTATATCCACTTACGAGCGATGGACTAAGTTCTGTTGAATTTATAGATAAACTATAACGACCACCTGTTAAGGGTATGAGAGTGAATGCACTACCTCCAAGAAGTGAACCATCACCCCAGACTTCAATATTTGAGGTTGTTATTGCTGTGATATATTCACCACTTCCCAAATCGGTATAGGTAAAGATGAAAGTCACATTGTTAAGATACTTGGTTAATGATGGGGGTTCAACGACCTCAACATTAGTATCACGTGATGTAGTGATAATAGATACTTGTCTTGAAGCATCATCATGATACGGTGAGCCAAGAGTCCAATCTGCTTGAATTAATGCTGAATGTTGCCCTAAGCCACCAAGTTCCGTTGTGTTGATTGAGACCATATAATATCCAAAACCTAGGTCGTATACAATATAATCACTTATGGCAGGTATTGTAATATCGCTTGTATCAATAGTTATCCCAGTTCCACTATCTGTATCACGGAACAAAATCGTCACGTTAGCATAGTCAAGATATCGAGTTGATTCTGGAGGTTCGATTAAGTCAAGCGAGGAAGCTCTGGTTCTGAACTCAAATTCCACAAAAACCGCATCAGAGTCATAGAACGGTGACTGATCGGTATATACCATCCTAAGGGTAAAGCCATATACTACACCCACAGAGAATGGTTGATTATAGGTTTCAAAATCAAAGACATAATCATTGAATGGATCTCCACGCCAATTTATTGTATAGAGGTAAGGCGCTGGACTCCATGTCGCACCGGTGATTGAGAATTCTACATCTCCACTCACATTCCCAATTGTTGTTAGACTGAATAGGTCTCGGAAATTGAGGGTGAACTCAAGTGTTGAATTGAAAGGCGTTATCTCAATCGGAATTGCAGATAACAAAGTCACACGATATCTCACATTGAACGATCGAGTCACAGACCGATTAAGAATGAAGAATGACCCATTCGAGAACTTGATTGTGAGATCATATATCCCAGGTTGAGAGTAGAATCTCGTATCTAGCGTAACTGTGTAATTTCCATCCATCTCATTGACAACATCGTAGAATCCAATCATGGGTGTTGAACCATTGAAGAGCTCGATTGTTGTATCCAAATAGATACCAAGAGCAGGAAGGGTGGTTACATCACTCCATGCAACTGTGAATTCCACAGTATCATTGTATTGAGTGGGATCAGGTGATAGATATTCTACACTTGTTAAACGCGCAGTGATTGTAAACAGAATTACTCGACCTGTACGATTCTTGTAAAAGGGTTCACCAATCCAGACAATGTCAAGTGTAAATGATTTAGCTCCAAGTGGAGCACCAAACTGAGCTGTGTTAAATGAGATTGTAAATGAGCGATCAATCGTGCTGAATATGATTTGAGGTGTTTCAGAGAGTGACGTCGTTATTGATAATGAGGAGGAATCCGAAATTGGAGTGCTGGTTCCACCAGTGACGTCTTCGAAGTAGAATAATAAAGTAGCATTTTCACCATAGGCTGTGGGAGTTACAGGTTCAATAGAAACAAGTGTATCGCGAGCCAGCACTCTTACTGAGATGATATCAGATCTATCTGTATAGAATGGTGCGACTCCTTCCTTCCAATTTATTGAAACATTCATGTAGATTAGCCCAACGCGACCAAATAGTGAGCTGTTGAATCCTATCGAATAATTACCAGGTTGCCCCAAAACCTCCAGAATGTCAACTTCGGACATATCAACTACCTCACCTTGGAAAGTCACGGTAATGTATACATTCCCTCCACCACCAGCAGTAACATTATCGATACCAATATTGGATAGATCACTGTAGAAGAAAGTATAATTCATCATCTCACCAAAGGGAGTGGGTTCTGAAGATATCATAAGCGTGAGCTTGGAATCTACTCCGATGATATTGACAGAAGTCTGAAGCTGTCTGTTTTCGAATTTTTGAACAGGGCCCGTCCAATTGAAATAAACAGTAAAGGATTGCAATCCTTGTGGAAATTGGGAGGCATCTATTTGAATCGTATAATACCCGTTGTTGTTATTGATTAATGTTGATGGAACCCAATGCGTCGTGTTCCAAATATATTGTTGAATATTGGAGTCATCTGTTATTCCGACCTTATTGTCAAAGTCATAATACCTAACTGAAATATTGACAATCCCATTGTATGGAGTGGGAGCAGGAGCGCTTTGAGAAGAAAAGATTGTGATGTGGGTTCGTATTGTCACCTCCACTTCACAGTATCCTGGTTGATATTCTGCGCCTTTGGTGAAGTTAAACCAAATGAGGTAGGTACCCAAAGGATCAGAATCACTCGTTGTGATATTAACAAGGTAGTAAGGACTAATCCAAGTGATTTGAACTGGTAAGTTGAAAGGAGCAGGTGTTGTCCAGTTGGTATTAGTAACTGCTCCGATAATTGGTATTCCATTATCCAAATCATTGAACTCTATTTCGAAAAGGATAGTATTTCCAACAGGTATGTCAACTGATATCAACTCTGGTTCAAGGTCAGTATGGATTCTAGTCACAATTATTGCGATAGTCACAGTTCGAGCATCGTAGCCGTCAGCATCAGCTGTCAAATCTATTTGATGTATTCCAATTGTAAAGTCTACGACACCAATCTCAACTATGTAATCACCATCACTTATGTGACTATAATCAATCCACTGGTCAATAGGAGTAGGTGATATGGTGGCTGTTGTAATCCCAACGCTTCTATCAAGGTCCTGATAATGTAGTGTAATCGTCACGTTTGTTCCCGAGGGGGTGGAAACTGTGTAGAGGTTTGATGTTAGGTCACTCCTTGCTGGTCGATAATCAAATGTCACCACAAGAAACGTGGGAGCGTAAAGAGAACTAGAAGGAGTGATTTCGATAGTAATAGTGTATTTACCTTCAGGGAAATGAAATGAATCAATCGTTACATTATAACGTCCATTATTCCATCCAACAATGGTGACATTTTCGATGGGGTATCCTTGAATAGTTATATCACCAGCAAATCCATCAATATAGTCCCCATAATATTGTCCTTGTTCACTCACATTGTATTGTAAAACAATCTTGAAGTCGTCACCATTGGGGAAGATAAGATCACTAGGAGCGTGATAGAGGAGTGTAGTCATACTCCGTATTGTTACTACAAAACCATGTGGCAAGGGTGCTTGGTAGAAGGTTGAGTTAACAGTAATAGTCAATGTTACTGAGGTCGTTCCTACAGCCCATGTATTAGTATTAAGAAGGACATTGAAATCAGATGCACCATCAGGTTGAGTTCCATAAGATGATGTAAATGAGAATCCTGTGACATTCTCTACTGACACAAGCAATCCCGTGTCCAAGTCGGTTACGACAACAGTGACTAGTGTGTCATTGCCATATGGTTGTGTTAGAATACCTACAACACTCGCTGAAGTATAGTGCGCCCGGATCTGGATATTGAAGTTATAATCCACAGGTGCGATAAAATTAGAATTTGCCATGACAACTGAAACTGTCACAGCTGTAGTAGATATCGGCCAAGCTGAAGTGTCAAGTGTAAGGGAATAGCCACTTGGAGAGTTTTCAATCTGTGTACCCTGAATTGAATCAAATGTTATTGAAAAGACATTGCTAGCATCCGCAGGTAATCCAGTATCAAGGTCTATCAATACAACTGTCAGCGGAGTATCATCACCGATGGGAACAAGAAAATCTCCTGAAACTGACACTGCAGTATAGTGAGCTCGGAGTGTAAATGTCACATTGACGCTTGCCATATTGTATAATGCACCAGGTTTAGTTGCATTGAATATGTACCAATGATTACCTTTTGACAGGTAAGTAGTTGGAATCGATATATTGTACCAACCATTGCCTTCTGCAACTACTGAAACAGATGTGCCGTTGGCAAATATTACATCCGCTCCCGATATGGGTGACCCAGTATAGGTATCGCGGTAAATGAGTGTAGCAGTGAAGTCATTTCCTATTGGAGTGGTAGATACAGATGTGTATGTCAATTCAGTAGGGTGATACAGGTCGAGATCAAAAAATGTTGAACTCGATTCGTAATAGGGATGACTAGCTTGAATATCGATTCGCCATCGTGTCTCTGAAGAGAGGTCAGAAGTGTTCAATGCAAGTGTGTAGTGGCCGTTTCCTGAATCCTCAAAGTATCGTGTCGTAGATGAACCACTAACAGTCCAATTCATTGAGATTGTTGCACCTTCAACTCTCACTGAATCAACGGTATCTGTCATATTCACAGCTACGTAGAGGAGGTCCCCAACAACTCTTGCTGAGAGACCATCTCCGGTAGCATCCCCGGGTGAATCAAGTGTAAGGTCTGTTGCATGTCTAACAATGAACTGACGTTCATAAAGACCTGTACGATATCCCACAGAACTTCCAGAGTCATTATAGTGAAGACTTGCAGTCCACAATCCAGCAGGAGCACTGGCATCAAGTGATTTCGAGAAGATGGGTTCATAGGTATCTCGGTTTAACTCACTTCCTACAGAATAGAATGTATTGGGAGATGCAAGGTTGTAGTATTCGGTAAGAATCCAGTTAGATGTACGAATTCCAGTTGATACTCTTACTTCATCAATATCCCCATCGAAGAAACCAAGATTCCCAGGAATTTGTCCATCTGCAGCTCCTCCACCAATACCCCACTCAGCAACATAATTCAGATCAGCAAGAGAAGGTGCTCCTCCATTACCACCCACATCGTTTACACCATTAATGTAAATCTGATTATTAGTAGGATTATTGGCATCCATCGTGCATGTAAAGGAATACCATGCACCAGCACTCCAACTGGTAGTTGATGTCCAGACATAGCTATATCCACCTCCACTGGCAAGACTCTCAACCTTGAGAACAAGCATTCCACGTGCTGAACCACCTCCGACGGTGCCACTAACATAGTCAGCGCCTGCAAGGGCGATATGCATGTTGTAGTTACCATTTAGATACTTCTCCATAACCAATAATGTGTTGGATGTGGAATCAAATGCATTGTCCAATTTGAACCAGCCTGAGATTGTCACATCCGCTGGAGGTGTGAGGTCCCGATTAGAAGATATACTCACCATATCGTTAGCGCCATCAAATGATTGACCAAAACCAAATTTTGCTAGAATTTCATCATTCCCATCTTGATTGCCATAATAGCCGTTCCCAGTTGCATCCAGATGGGTACCACTTGTTTGTTCATTAGTGACTACTTCATCGAGGTGCCAAACTGCAGCATAGTTGTTAGTCCATACAGCTTGAGGGTTCTCATATGGACCAAGAAGATCACTACCATAATACATTGATATCACTGTATCTACTGTGTTTGATAGATTTGCCTTCACCCAAGAAATTAGATGAGCGGTCATACCGTTATAGGCGAAAAGCTCAATGTCATGGTCAAGAATCACTCCATCTTGAACGAATACCAAATCTGAGGCATCACTCTTGACATCATATCTAAGATCAGCATCGATAATATCAACAAGAACAGGATAGTTGGTTAGGTCAGCAAATACCTGACCATTGTCAATTGTGATGTTTTTTCTGTATTTGAAAGCAGGAAGAAGATGGCTGGATGGACTCGAAGTCGTGTTTGATGCCGTATACCATATTGAGCCAGAAGGATCTGTGAGTATTAATTGGGATGTCCCTCCATTCATGGAGGTTGTGAGGCCTTGGAATAACATGCTATCAGGAATGTCAAATACATCAGTAGAAGATAGCGAACCGAGTGAATCTCCTAATTCTAAATTGAAAATTTGGTTAGATGAAGTGAAGGTTAGTTTCCAGAGCCCAAATGTATCGACTGCGCTACTTTTGACTATAATGACGCCACCAAAATTAGTCCAATCAGAAGGATTTGATTTGGCAACACCAAGGGGATTGGACACACTCACCGGCAACCATTCGGAGAGGAAATAGTCTACGGAGAAGTTAATATCAACAATTTCAGCAGGTGGTGAGACCGATACATACGTTGTCCAAGTCACTGTTGTCGCATTGTTTACTGTGAATGATGAACCTATTGTAATATCCTCAGAGTAGGTCTGCCCAGAAGCAATGTATGTGGAACCATTAGCAAATTGACCATTGAGTGTGACATTCAGAGGAGAGCCAGTGCCTGAGTATAAGCCGGTCTCTGCCAAGTCAAAGAGATTATGATTTGGTGCAGTACTCAATGTTGTGGATATGTTAGGTGTCTGGACAGCTGGCAAAATAAGTAGCGTGACAAATACAGCTAGTCCTAGGAATATGCTTCTCCTCATTTTTGATGACCTTCTGGAAGATGTAGCGGGATTCATAGTTGGGGGTAATATATGTGTGGGCAGAAATGACTCGTACATCTTGGAGGATAGTCCCATCTATATAAGAACAAATCTCTTGTTTCCTCTATCCGTAGTGTGGAATAGTTGCCGAAAAATAGAATGCTAGCTCATAGCATAAAATTAAAAATAAAGAGATAATGGCCGGAGAATCCGGCCTTTCAAAGGGTTAATCACCCTTCATTGCTTTCTTTTCAGCGACCTCTTTCGTAGCCCATTCAGCTAGACCATTAGGTCCCTGTAAGGTTGCTAGATCAGCCTCAAGGTTTTCAGCCTCAATGACTGCAATCCAACCTGCACCATATGGATCATTATTAAGAAGTGCAGGATCATCTTTCAGTTTTTCATTTACTTCTACGATAGTACCTGAAATTGGAGCTTTTACTGCACCGGTCCATTTTCCGGACTCAAGTGTACCAATGCTACGACCAGCTTTTACATCTTTGCCAGCAGGTCTGAGTCTAATGAACTTGATCTTGCCTGCTGCGTAGGTGCCTAACGTGGTAAGTCCTATTCGCACTTTGTTACCTTCTACCTTAATCCAGTTTGAATCTGTGGAGCCGGCGAAGTAGTACATATCGTCTGGGAAATTGAAGCCATCCACTTCTACCATGGTTTTATCACCCATTATCTTTGAAAATTCTGAGTTCAATCCTCACTTAAGTACCTTATTCTTATGGGATTTACTTACTCTTACCATTTATGGCATCTCTGAGTGTATCAAGTTCATCGGGCTCAATTTCAACATAGACAGGACCCGAATAACCACACTCCTCAACCGTACAATAATAGGTAGCAGGCACAAGCCAACCACTCACAGAACTCGGTGCTTCCCTGATAGTGGGTTCACCACATTTTGGGCACACACGTATCTTTGCAGTCATAATGAATTCTCCCGGCTAAGCTACTACTAACATCTCAATGGTTTTTAAATTAGCGGTAATTCATAGACATTCGTCTAAGAAAAACACGGGGGTGGTTATATTCATTGATACGGCAGTGTATTAGTGATGAGGTTGCCGCACTCTGACATGAAACTAGGCTTTCAGACAGCCGACAAGGCCATCCGGAGAACAGTGAGCACCGGAATAAAGGCATTAGACACTCTTCTAGATGGCGGTCTCGAACTTGGAATCATGCATCTCTTCTATGGCGACCGTAGTCTCTACAGGGACATCCTGAAGATGGCAGTACACATTCAATTACCAGAAGAACGTCGAGGTTTATCTAGTCCAACCATCGTCATCGATAGCGCCAATATGTTGAAGATTGAGGCACTCACTGAGTACGCCTTTGAATTTGACCTTGAACCGGAGTATGTGATGGATAGGGTCTATATCTCACGGGCATTCAATAGCTCACAGACTTACGACCTCGTGATGAATCAGCTCGAGTCGTTCCTAGAAAGAATCCCTGCAAAGTTACTGATAGTCTCAGGACTGCCGGACCTCTACCTCAGTGAAGGAATCGATGGAGAGGGGTTGCAGCAGATAACGCATATGGCAACCAAGGTGAAGAATCTGGCTCTTCAGAGAAACATTGCTACCTTGGTCACCACACAACCTTCACCCAAGAATCCACGGTTTCCTGCCGGAGGAAAAGCACTGTCCAGCAGTGCACAGATTCATGTTCATGTTGAGGAGTCAAAGTCCTATACACACTACACTCTTGCAAAGCATCCGCAGTTTCCGGTACGCAGAACCTCACGGGCAAAGACCATAGATTTTGGTAGCACTCTTCCTCTATCCTACTTCCTCAATCAAGAGGAAGAATAGAGGGGGTGCGTGTACCCTCTACTTCTTGCCTGTGAGACTCTTCACAAATTCATCAACCAGCTCACGTGAGAGATGCTCGGCTTGCTCCATGATAGTATCGATCTCGTGAGGTGGCACACCCTTCTCCTCGAGTTCTTTTCTCAACTCTGCTAGTTCAAAGGGACTGAGTTTCTCATCAGGGCTAGCAGGTCGTTCTGGTAAGTAGTCCTCAGGTCGTTTATCAGCCATCCGTTTTGCTTCGGGTTCAGCTTTCATGATAGTGGATTCCATCTCTTCGTCCACATCGATCGGCTCATCGAAGTCGATTGGTGGTTTCTTAGGTCGGTCCTCATCAACAAGGAAGATTGAGTCTTCTTCAGGACCTCGATAGTCGACTCTTGGGACCTCACCCTCTTCAACTCCTGCAACCGTTCTTGAGGCCTGATCTGCAACCTCCTCGAGTACCTTCTCAACACTCTTACCATCACGTCGTGCTGCTCTGATTGCTTCCTGATAGATGACTTCTTTCACGAAAGCAGCCTGCTCACTCAACCTCATCTTGGAGATGTCAGCCTTGAACTCGTCAAGCTCATCAGGGCTCAGATGAGTAAGAATAGAGAGCTGTACGAGTAACTCACCCATCTCTGGCACTGCAACTATAACAGATTCTGATGGCAGCTGGTCTGGTCTTCGAGTGATTTTGACCTGTTCAAAGGTATCATTGAATAGCTCAGCAATCAGTTGATCTCGCCTTTTAGCCTCATCAATAGGCTTTGGAACCTTACCTTTGCCTAGAGCTTTAATCTGTCCATTGATCTGACGAAGTCTCTTTGGTACGCTTAGCACTCTCACGTACAAAGCACCAAGCAATAGTAGAATGAATACTATTGGAGTTCCATATGATGTGACAGTGGTCAGTGTGTCTTGAAATTCTGTGGGAGTTATTCCAACCAATAATTCGATATCACCATCAACATGGTTAACGCGATAGATTCTAATATCAATAACAGAAGACACATCAGGAAGACCAATCGGAAAAAGAACAGGAGCTTCAATTGTTAGTCTGTAAATTCCATTTCCAATTTCTTCCCAAGATGTGACATTTACAACTTCGGGATTTGATGATATGACCTTAATATAAGCCCCAGTTATTCCATCGCCAACATGACCGGGCCATGCATCATAGAATCTTAGCTCTACCGTAGTCGGTACAGCATAATTAATATTGATTCTATCCTCACTGTCCACATTGTTTGATGTAAAGGCAGTATCTGTGGGGACATCTATAATCGTGATGAATATGGTGATAATAGATTGAGTTCTGTTCGCAGTTCTGAGAGGGATTGTAAATCGATATCTAGCATCATCAACTCTGAAAAGACTCGTATCAAAGGTGAAACTGTAGTTACCATTTCCGAGCTCAATAATGTCAAGAGGACTTGTATCATATACAGGATGATAGTATCTAGCATAATCAACCTCATCCAAGGTCCAATTGGCTCCTTCAACCCCTCCAATAAATGGTGTGTCCCATGGAGCAACTGTGGCATTATAAAATAATATCACTGTGATAGAATCACCAAATGGCACCACAAGCTGAGTGGCATCCATACTGGAGTTACTGTACTTTGGCGGATAAACAACAATCTCCGTTGGAATGGATCTTACCCTCACCCGAACTGTTCTAGGAATATAATCATAATTATCCTTTCTAAAGTCTACAGTTAGGGAATACTCTTCAGTACTTGGTTCGACAAGAGTGCTGTCAATGAAAATACCATATGTTCCATTCCCAAATGGCGTCGCATTGAATTTCCTATTCGCCCACTGGTATGTAACAGTTGCATTGATAACAAGTGATTCATGATCCTCATCAACAAAATTGAAACCATAAGTTCCATTTCCACCCCAAAATATTGCGGGTATTTCTGGTGCTTCAACCAAGGTATGAATTGCTCTGATACTAAGGGTTGTTGTTGTGCTATTCGATGTGTATTCCTTGTTGAGTGGAACAGCAGATATTCTCAATGTATAGGTCTGTGCTGGATATTGACTGGTATCGATAGAGACATTGTAGTATCCCCAATAATTTGCTCCAAAAACTGACCGATTTAAGAGATATAGCGGATATGGTGTTCCTTCACCGATCAGGCTCATTGTTACAGTTGCATCATTTCTCCAATGTTCGTCAGGATTCTCTGTTTCATTGATATAAGGTGCATATACCCACACACCCACCTCAACAATCTGAGACCAATAGAAGTTCTCATCAGCAATGCTTTGTGAATTAATATCAAGCTGAACAACAGTCATAGTCTGTTTTACAACGAGAGTCATGATGATTGGTGAGATGAGATAGTTGTTCTTTGATGCTTCAATGACCAGAGTATACGTTCTAGAAGCCTCTGCATCATCAGTATCGAGGATAAAGGAATAGTTGCCTCCGGTTTCCTGCGTGAAGTATTCAGATTGCTCGCTACCAAAATCCCAAGTAATTAGTACATTTGCATCAATTACTCCTTCACCAGCATAGGGAGAGTCACTCACTTCTAGATTCACTCGGATAGTCACTTCAGAACCCCTAGTTGTATCAAGAGTGAAATCATCACCTGATGGATTAATACTCACAGGAATTTGGAGTATTGTCAATGTGACTGATTTTGTCTGAGTTATGTGATTCTCATAACTAGCAATTATCTGGATGGCATAGGTTCCGTGAGGTACTAGTTGTGTATCTAAGGAGAATGTGAAATTACCAGGAACTCCTGTAGCTATGAGGGGGATGTCTGAACCTAGAATCCAGCTATAGGTCAAATCACCAGCTAGGACTGGTCTACTGTGTACAGTATCATAATAGACAGCTGTAATCGTCACTTCGTCTCTCCAGTAAACAGAAATACTAGAATCTGAAAGAGTAAGGTCGGTCTCTACTTGTTTAATTTCTATGTCGAAGTATACAGCAGAGATTGAATAGCTGGACAGAGATAACACAATTTTGAGTATCTTTACACCATAGGGAATCGAAGTTGTCTGGAATGTAATGTTATAGAAACCACCAGAAATAGGTGTAACGTCAGATACACTCAACCATGTAACTGTACTACTTGCACCATCCACGAGAACATTCGCATCTGTGTCATTCAACCAAACCAGAATATAACCTTCATCTCCAGCAAACCTGGATTTTGTTGATGATACTTCTTGAATACTCGCTTGACGCAAACGGACTTGGAAGGATACCTGTGATTCTGCCTCGTCATATGGATATAGGTTGAATGTAATTACAAGACTTTTGAGACCTGCAGCTCCCGCATCTAAAGTGTTCACAGTAATAAGATACTGACCATCAAACAGAAATTCAATATCCCATATGGCAGGTTCAGAGCCACTACTGTAGACAACAGTAATTGATGATGAAACGTCGTTAATATAATGACGAGGATCAGGCAAAGTGTGATCTATATCGTTTAGAGTAATCGTTATAGACACGTTATCCTTTAGAGGAACTGTAGAAGGTACCGGTGAGTCAGGAGTTATGGATGTGCGAATTCCTCTTACAGATCCAACCATTGGTACTCCGGAGATGTCTCTATAGAAGGGTCTCGATGAATCAATCCAATCAAGGTTAAGACGGAAAGTGAAAATACCAAAACTTCCCAAGAATGTTGTACTTACATCGATGTAATATTCACCAGGCAATGCTCCAGAATATACCCAGTAATTAGCGCCCCATGTTAGAGTAACTTGGTCACAAGCTAAAGTGATTTGGGTTAATGGAATGACAATACCGTTCCCGGTTGTATCGTCAGTATAATTGAAAGTGAGCCTCATGAGATCTTGCATTGGAGTGTCAGGAGAAAGACCAATCGTGATTCTAGCCACTCGTTTAGTTATTGTAACACTGACAGGGGTGCTGTCACTCGCATAATATGGTGCACCTCCAGACCATGTGACCGTGATCGTTAAAATACGAGTCAGAGTCGCATTGGCGATCTTTGTTGTATTAATTACTATTCTGAAATAATTGATTTCAGGTGTAATTATATAATTAGACGGACTGAGTAATGTACCTCCATTGTATATGATTACATCACCAGAATCAATGATAATATCATTCCCAGTTCCTACATCAGTAAATGCTAATGTGAAGTTGAACAAATCAAGATATTTCGTCTGCTGAGGAGGATCCTTCACATCTACATTAGTAGGTCTTGTCGTTACGGTGATTCGAACACTGATGACAGCTTCGTTGTAGTAGTATGGTGCACCGATTTTGTTAGCGAAGACGAAGATCGTATATTGTGCTGGAGCACCTAAAGCAGAAGTATTCAGATTGATCTGATATTCACCTGCCGTTAGAGCATCCCAAGTATAATACATCAATGCGATAGGTGAACCATTACTGTATTCAAGGCTGATTGATGCACCATCAATTCCAATACTTGCATCAGTGTCAAGGTACAGTACAACGAATGGATTGAGAGGTGATTCTGTAATATCATTGTAAGCGGTAGGTTGAGGAGATTCTTCAAGATCTATTGAAGCAATCCTTCCTCTGATTGAGAATGCAATGTAAAGTTCATCAGCAGCATAGAATGGCTCAAGATTAACATAAGACATACGAACGTGCAAGGTGTAATTTATTCCACTTCCAAATCCACGTCCTGCAGTTTCAACCTGCAGTTCATATTTCTGTGAATCCGAATCCCAAGTAATTGAATAAACATAATCAGGTCCGGTGGTGTTGAGGATTTCGAAAGATGTGTAAAACGTTGTGCCATTCACTATGGTCTGAAGAGTGAGAATATCTTGATAGTCTAATATCACATTCATTATGGTATCAATACCAATCCGCCCAACAGGCTCATTCGAAAGTATTGTTGATCGATATCTAACACTAAACTGGCGGATAGACCATGCATCTTCGACATATTCTGAACCCGTATATGTGAAACTAGCATTAAGGGTAAATAATCCAGGAGTAGCAAAATAGGATGAGTCCAAGTCTATTTCGAATACACCTGAACCCAAGTAATTCACGGAGTAAAATCCTGTTAATGGATAATTACCAGAGATGTTAGAGTAGAATAATGCAAAATCACAATCAGAATCTAGAATACCAGTAGTAGTAAGCCCTGCAATGTCTTGATACTCTACTGTGAACACTACACTATCACCAAATGGTGTTGGGTCAGGAGATTGAAACTCGACTATCGATGCTCGTAGTGTGACGGTGATTCTGATTGTAATTAATGTTCTATTTGAGTAGTAAGGCGCACCAGCCCAAGTCACACTCAAAGTGAATGTCTTTTGACCTATCCCACCAAATTGTGCAGTATCGAATTCAATTGTAAATTCTGTCACACCAAAGATTTCAGGTGTTTCGAACAAGCTGGTTGAGATATCCATGTGAGTGGGATCGAAGGATATAGCACTCTCTCCACCACCTGACACATCAAGGAATGAGAAGGTGAATGTAGCGTTTTCGCCATATGCAGTATTGATTGGTGGTGATACTGAAACAAGTGTGTCGCGGGGTATGATGCTAACCTTTGTAGTAGACGAATCATCACGATAATAAGGAACAGACCCATCCCAAATGACTTCAACGGTGATTTGTAAGTTGTTTATCAATACTGTACTTAGGGTTACTGAATTGATTGTAACCTCAAATGATGTACCTGTTGTACCATTCAAAGTATAATCTACAACCTGAGTAAGCAGAACACCTTGGTCGTAGATTTTGATGTCAGAATCACTAATTTGCACCTTCTGACCGGTTACTGCATCAGTGAAAGCAAAAATGAATGTCACATCCTCGAGATAATTGGTAGCTGATGGAGCAACAAGTATCTCAACGTTTGATGTTCGTTTCACAACTTGTGCTGTTACTGTTAGGTTTGCCATTGCATGATATGGAATACCTGAGTAACTAGCACTTACTTTCAGACTTGTTGCACCCAATCCATCCAATGCAGTGGATAATACTGATACGTCGTAGTAACCGGGAGAGCCAGGGGTGACCAAATAGTCAACATCTTGAACCAAGGTCGTTAAGCCTTTATAGATCGAGACTGTACCGCCAGAGATAGTGGCATCAAGATCCACATCGTAGTAGCGAATCGTGAAATTAACATATTCAAGGTAAGGTGTATCGCTTGGAGAGACTGAAAGGTCAAGAGTCGAGTATCGCGCTCTAGTTTCAATATCCGCAACAGTAGTTCGACTACTATAGAATGGTGCAGCATTTTGGTATGATAATTGAATTATCAGACTGGTTACATTACCAGGAACCATTGCTGGATGATTATAAGTCTGAACTGTTAGTAAGTAATAATTGTAGGGTGCTCCAAGCCAAGACATGCTGGAATACCAGGTACCCGGACTCAATATCTGCACTGAAACATCGTGGTCAATGTTGTCTAGAGTCAGGAAGTCCTGATAATAGAGTATAATGTCAACTGAGGTGTTGTATGCATTTCTTGGAACCGGGTCAGCAGTCAGAAAAGTTGTTCGATACCTAATCTCCAAAAATCTTGATGCTGTAACATCAGGCATGAAGAATGTATAATTTGTTAGATATACTCGAAGACCAAATGTTCCAGGAGTTGTATAATATGATGCATTGAAATCGACAGAATATTCACCATCTCCAAGAGGTGTGACTGAATAGTAGGAGAATGGTATATAGATGGACCCAAGAACATCATAGAGAGTTAGATTCACATTATTATCGATAGGACCACCAGTGCCCGTAACATCTGTCCAAATCACTGAAAACACAACATTATCACCAAATGGAGTGGGAGAAGGAGTCTGATATTCCACTACAGTTTGCCGCAATGTCAACGTGACTGAGATTTGCCGCCCATATCGATCAGCGTAGAATGGTGCTCCATCCCAAGTCACACTGAGTGTGAAGGATTTCTTCTCAATAGGTGCAGTGAATTGATTAGTATCAAATGATACTGTGAATGTCTTGTCAGTATCATTATAGAACAATGAGAAATCTGCGAGACTGAGTATAATCTCCATTGTTGTTGAATTATAAGCAATCGGAACACTTCCTGCGCCAGTGACATCATCGTATGTGAATATGAAAGTAGCATTCTCACCATAGGGAGTAGGAGTAGGTGGTGTAACAGAGAGTATTGTGTCTCTTGGATTCACACGTACTGCAATCACATCAGTTCTATTAGTGTAATATGGATCTACTCCAGGATTCCAACCAATGTAGACATTCATCAAGATGACGCCTGTGGTTCCAAATATGGTGTTGTTAAATGAGATAGAGTAATTTCCAGGTTGACCAATAACCTCTGTTATAGTCACCTTTGACAAATCTACCGTATAACTTTGGAATTCTATAGATATGAAAACGTTACCACCTGGTGGATTCCCAGATGTTGTATTATCAATCCCAATACCTGTGAAGAAGTCACTGTAAAAGAACGTGTAAGTCATATTCTCAAGATAGGGTGTCGGTTCAGCAGTGATTAGTAGAGCATATGCAGATTCTGTACCACCAATATTGACCTGGGTGTTGATAGTCTTATTTTGATAGGTATAAACAGGACCAGTCCAGTTGAAGAATATCTTCAGACCAAAGAGACCTGGACCAAATTGATTTGCAGGTACTTTGATTACGTAGTAACCAGGTAGAGTTCCATTGAATAGGTATGACGTAACTGGTAGTCCATTGATATCTTCTACTCGATGGAGCACATACTTTGATTTGATGCCAACTTGATCATCAAGGTCACCGTAGAACACATCAATCGTGATATTAGCATTGAAGTAAGTAGGCTCGGGTGCATTAACTGTTCTAAAGTCCGTGTTATGTGTTCTGAGAGAGATTGTAAGATTGAATAGACCAAATTGATAGTTTGAGCCCTTTGAGAAATTAAAGAGAACAACGACGTTCTGTTGTAGGGGATCATCCACCTCAGTTGGGAGTGTGATTCGATATCTACCTTCACCCAAGAGGTATTGCATAATAACAGGACGCCCAAACAGAGTATCCCATCCAGTGTTCAATTCGAAAAGTCCACTATCATCAATAGGCAAATTATTGTCAATATCCCAATATTCTACATAGAATACAGGATCATTCCCAACAGGGATATCTAATGCACCAACAGTTGGAATTGCATAGGTATACACAATTCGGACTAGAATCCGGAAGTTACTCAATGTTCTTGCAGCATGAATAGTTGATTCTGCAGTGAGGTCAAAGTAGTGAATACCCCTATCAAGACCACCAACAAGAAGTGTTACATTATAGAGTCCGGGGGTACCTGGAAATTCGTAATAAGATATGGAAATACCTGTAGCAGTTATTGTAGCACCAGATATTCCAGCATTTCGGTCGATATCAGTATAGTTCAGAGTAATCCAGACATCGCTTCCATATGGAGTAATGACTTGCGGATAATTGTCTGAAGATAGGAAGCTCAGAGCCTCACGATATTCAAAAATTATTATCAGACTTGTTGAACCGTAGCGAGAGTCTGAAGGAATAACACGAATAGTAATAGAATAAGATCCTTTCTTTTGGAAGAAAGTAGCAGAGATACTCAAATTATATCTTCCATCAGATAAGAATGAAATTGATGCAGGAAATGTGTATCCTGTCCCGTTTGTTACTGTGAATTCGCCCTGAGTAATTCCGTTGATAGGTGCACCATTATATTGGTTCCCGTCCTCACTTACATTGAAACGGATGATTATTTGGAAATCATCATCAATTGGGTAAATCAGATCTGTTGGCTCGTTGTAAAGATAGGTTTTCAGACTGTGAATGACAATATCAAAAACATAGTTCCCTGGATGGCCATATATTCCACTCATCGTCATTGATAGTGTTACAGTTTCAGTCCCTACATTCCAGATGTTTGTTGGAAGTACTAAGTCTAGTTGAGTATTTGAGGGAGAGTAAGGTGCATACCCAGAACTAAACGTGAATCCAGCAACAGAGCTATTATCGAGTTGAGCACCTGTATCTAAATCAGTTATTACAATTGTGAGTGGTGTATCATTACCATATGGACTCACTAAATCACCAATCACAGTAATTGCAGTGTAATGAGTTCGTATTATGATTGAGAAGCTATAATCATCTGGACTCTCATAGATTCCTGTCATATCCAATCCAAGTGTAACGGGATGAGATGCAACAGACCATGTGTCTGTAGCGAGTAGTACATCAAGATCAAAGATTCCAGGGGAGGTTTCATTATGGTTCCCCGTAGCCCAAACAAATCCAAATGATCCAACATCCGAATAATCTAAGATAGATACAGTATCAAGATCTGTTAGTAGGATAGTAACTGCAGTTGTATAGCCATATGCTGTGACAAAGTCACCTTGAACAGTCATAGCAGTGTGATGCTTTCGAATAGTGATCGTGAAATCATAATCAGTAGGATCATAATACTCGCTACTGCCAACCATTGTGACACTGAGAGTGACTATTTCATCTCCAATACTCCAGAGATTTGTGGGCAAGTTAACATCAAGATCACTTGGCGTTACCTCACTATATGGTGAAGGAATAGATGTGAAGTTGAAATAATAGACTGAGGTATGAGTTAATTCGGATGCTGTATCCAAGTCAACAATGACAATTATTAATGGAGTGTTGAAACCAAATGGAGTGAGAAGGTCTCCATCAACGCTGAGAGACGTGTAGTGCTTTCGTATAGTCACAGCGAAATCATAATCATCAGGACTACTGTAGATATTATTCATAGTCAAGGTCAAGGTCACTGTATCAGAACCAATTACCCAATCATCTGTTGTAAGAGTGTAATTGAGATTTGTTATACCTGAGCTTTTTCCTTCAAATTCCGAAGACGATGTAAATGTGAACGAACTGACGAATGTATGATCAAGATTAGTACCTGTATCGAGATCAACAAGGACTATGGTAACATGAGTGACTTCCCCATAAGGTGTAATAAAATCACCCTGTACTGACATAGCTGTGTGATGTTTTCTGACTAAAATCTCAAAACTGTAGTCAGTTGGATTGAAATAGTCACTATCCATGATAACGCTAAGCACCACAGTTTCAGGTCCCAGGGTCCAATCATCAGTTGTTAATGTAAAATCAAGACTGCTGATTCCGGGTTGATTATCACCCTCAACTTCCCAGGAAGTGAAAGTGAATGATTCGATCTCATTTTGAGTGAGTAACAAGCCTGTATCAACATCCGTAAGGACGATTGTTACATCTGTGGTAAACCCGTAAGGTACCAGGAAATCAGCCTGGACTCCAACAACAGTGTAGTGTTTTCTTATTGTAACCACGAAATCATAATCGGAAGGACTTTCATAGTCACCAGACATAGACAGACTTAGTGTAACCGACACCTGACTAACGGACCAACTATCAGTGTCAAGTGAGTGATTGAGAGTTGATGGAGAACCTGGATCTGAACCATAACTTGACAGGAATGAATAACTACTCACGAAGGTATCATCCAACTGAGTACCAGTATCAGTATCAGTCAAAACAATAGTTAGATTTGTATCATAACCAAACGGTGTGACCAAATCCCCTTGTATGTTTGTTGATGTGTAGTGTTTCCGAATCTCAACATTGAATTGATAGATATCTGGAGCAGCGAATATTGGATTAGACATTTTAATTGTAAGATTGACAATCCGTGTCATCACTGGCCAACTACTAGTATCTAAAGTCACATCCCAACTTGTTGCTTGCTCAAACTGAGAGCCACCACTCCAATTGAATGTATAATTACCGACATTACCAAGTGCTACAGATGCTCCGGTATCCAAATCTATGATGCTGATTGTGAGAGGTGATGTACTACCAAACGGTTGAATGAAATCTCCAGAAACCGAAGCAGACGTGTAATGACCTCTAATTGTGACATTAAATACAAAATTATCAGGTGAGTCATATGATGAGCTATCCACAACAGCGAATGTGGTGACCGTTCTAAGCCCCACAGGCCATGGACTTGTATCTAAAACAAAATCAAATGTTGAAGTAGCACTTGGATTCGCATCCTGATAACCCCCTGTCCATTGGAAACGTACTAATGTAACATCGTCAGTTGCAAGCTCAGTACCTGTATCAGTGTCTAAAACAATGATCCTGACATCTGTGTCAAGTCCATGTGCAGTTGTGAAATCCCCTGTAATCATAAGGGCTGTGTAGTGCACACGAATCTGGACATCAAATTGATAATCATCTGGAATAGCATAATTTGGATTTGAAAAGCTGACTGAAAGGGTGACAGTTTCAGCGCCAACAAGCCAACTACTGGTGATAAGGGTGACATAATTATTTCCAGGTGTCGTAACATCCTGAGTGCCATAGGAAGATGTGAAACTCAATTGACTAACATTGAGTATTCCAATATCATCACCCGTATCAAGATCAATTATCTTTACATTGATGGGAGTATTAACTCCGAAAGGTGTTGTCAATCCTCCACTTACAGACACTGCAGTATAATGAGTCCGAATAGTTACATCAAATGAATAATCAGTTGGATTAGAGTAGTTAACATGACTCATTAAAAGTGACAATGTGACTACTCTGGTACTAACACTCCAGTCAGATGTGTCCAATAAAACATTCAACGAACTACCATCAAATGGTTGTGAATCACCAAACCATGAAAGTATGAAGGAATCAACATAGGTTTCATCCAACTCTATACCGAGATCAGTATCAATTACTACAACAGTGAGATTAGTTTCTAATCCATATGGTGTTATGGTATTACCAACAATTGATGCTGTGGTGTAATGTTTTCTGAGAATGAAAGTGATTTCTGTGTAACCTTGCTCCAAGAAGAAACCAGATTTGGTGGCATTGAACGCAAATATGTGTTCGCCAAGATTGAGACCTGAAGTGGATACTGAGATATTATATTTTCCACCGCCCTGTGCTTCAACGGTAACAGGACTACCATCTGAGAGCGTTATTGTCGCACCCGTTATGGGTAGGCCTGTATATGCATTGGTAAAGACCAGAGTAGCCTTGAAGTCAAATCCAACTGGTGTAGTGGAAACATTGAGGTAGGTCAATGAAGTATGATGATAGAGTTGTAGGTCAAAATGAGTAGTGGCATCATTATAGTATGGGTGTGATGATTGTATATCTATCCTCCAAGAAGTTGCAGTTCCTAGATCAGAAGTATTGACTGCAATTCCGTAATATCCTGTGCCATAATCGTTGAACGTTTTCGCTGTTGGTGAACCTGAAACCGTCCAATTCATTGAAACAGTCGCACCAGTGATACTCTGGGAGTTCACATCGTCATCGAGATAGACCTCTACGTAGAGCAAGTCTCCAGCAAATCTGAGTGAGACCTGATCGCTGACAGCATCACCAGGAGAAACAAGAGTTAGAGATGAATCATGTTTCACTAGAAACTCACGTTCATAGAGGCCTGTCTTATCACTAACAGATGCGCCCGTATCATTATAGTATACTGAAACAGTCCAAATCCCAGCTGGTGCTGTTGAATCAATTGTCTTGGTGACTGAGTGTTCTGGAGAAGTACGTGTTTGTTGAGATCCTCTCTGAACAAATGTGGTCGGTGCAAACATATTCTTGTATTCGGTGGAAATCCATCCACTTACACGTTGGACACCTGCTATTCGGACCTCATCTATTTTTCCTGTGTGATAAGCCTCACCTGCTGAAACCTCTGAGGGGTCTAAATACCCACCACCAATACCCCAATCAGTTGTGAAAGCTAGATTTAGAGAGCTTGCACCAGTATGGACTGTTGTGCTCGTGTCATCAACTCCGTTTATGAAAATCTTATTATTTGAAGGAGCGTCAGCATCCATATAGCATGTATAGTAATACCATCCAGATGACCAAGATGTAGTAGTTGTGTATTTAGTGTATTCTGAGCCACCAACCTCAAATCCAAATGCCAGACTACCAGGAGAGTTTGTGGATTCGGAATAGTCAGCGCCTATCAGCATGATATGGAAGTTGTCATCACCATCCAAGTACTTCGACATCAGGAGTCTTGAGGGACTAGAAGTTGAACCCCACGAATCTGCTATGTAAAACCATCCAGAAAGTGTTAGATCACCACTTAGGTCTAGACCTTCTGAAGCAGCGATAGATATCCAGTCATTACCATCAAAGTCCTGACCATAACTATGACCATCTCTCATCCCTACTGTCCTGTCTGTACCATTTCCAGTTCCAGTATAATTGCCAATTGTTGAGTCATAGAAGGCATTACCAAATGTTTCGTCTGTATAATCTTCTGAGAGATGCCATACTGCATCATAATTATTAGTCCAGACCTCCGTGGGCTGCTCAGTTGGACCAATCACAGGATTCCCGTAGTACATATACAGGGTGTTGCTAAGTGTACTGGTTAGATTCGCTTTCACCCAAGCTACAAGTGCACCAGAATCATATCGCTCAATTTCGTGAGACAATACTTTGCCAATACTGTCTGTGAAGACAATATCATCACCATCAGACTGGGCACGAGTTCCTAAATCCGTATCAGAGAAACTCACCATAACTGGGAAGTTTGTCACATCTGCATCAACCTGAGATGCGAGGATAGTTAGGACTTTTCGATATTGAAACGATGGGACATGCCATGTTGTACCGGGGGTACCAGATGTTGCGGAGGTTTCATACCAGACTGTATCAGTAGGATCTGATAGTACGAAACCAACCTTTGCATTTTCAATCCATGGAGTTGTTGCTCTGAACTGAGCCACATCATTGATATCAAATATAGCAGTATCTGACAGGCTCTGCCCATTGATTCCTAATTGGACGTTTTGAACATAATTCCAGCTCTGGAACTTAATCTCCCAAACGCCCCAAATGTCAACCGCAGATGAGAATATAGTGAGCTTTCCACCAGTATAATCCCAATCTGTACCTTCAATCTTTGCTTGACCAATAGGATTAGTCACCGAGGTGGGAATCCACTCAGTAATTGGATAGTTAACGACAAAGTCCATTGAATCAGTTAAAGCAGGAGGAGAAACAAGGATATTAGCTGTCCAATCAACCAAACTCGAATTGGTCACGAAGAAGGAAGTTCCTTCTTGCATATTCTCATCAAGAGACGAACCAGTTCCTATGAAGTCCATGCTGAGTGTGATACCAACATCAATCGGGCTAGTCGAGCTTGTTGAAATCAGGAATTGCACCTGTTCGTCAGCGGACCAACCTACGGTGTTTGTATTCTCGGAACCAACAGAGTAGAATGTATCAGGACTATATTGATTATTGAATTCGGTTTCTATCCAACTTGTTGATAGAAACATTGTCGTCATTCTGAGCTCATCAATTGTCCCATTAAAGAATCGATCCAATACCGGATTATTTTCATCAATCATTTGCCAATTTCCAATAGTAAAGTTCAATGTAGAATCTTCAGGAGTGACTCCATTCTTTGTATCTGTTTGAATAAGACTTCCATCAACATATATATTCGATTCAGCAGTGGCAGCACTCCATGTCCACACTAAATGATGCCAGTTCTGTACGGTCACGCCGCCTGCATCAACTGAAGTAGCTGTACTATAATCTGTGCTGTATCTTATTCTGAAGTTGGTTCCTTGAACAGCAAAGTGAATTATCGCATCAACTGGATTAGTATTAGGGGCTTTTGAGAAGATTCGATCGTCATCTGTGTCATTATGAAATATCCATGCACTGATGGAGAAACTTGACCAATCGTCTGTAGCAATTTGTCCAACACTTAATACATCATCATCACCATCGAAATTGAGACCATAACCCACCTGCCCAGCAACAACATCATTAGAAGACATTGAACCATTCGAAAATCCATCATGGTTGTTCCATGTACTATCAAAGATTGTGCCACTGGGATTATCGTCCATATGTTGAACCATCTCGTAATTATTCCATATATTGGTGGAATCCAAATCAACTGAAGATCCACAATAATGCATTCTGATTACAGTATCAACAGAGCTCGATAAAGCAGGCACATTTACCCAGGCGACAAGATGAGCATGAGTTGAGTTTTCATATTCGAATAATTCGATCTCATGATAAACAGGATTTCCATCAACTGTAAACATGATATCTGAGCCATCTGGTTGAGCATCTGTTCGCAAATCACTATCAAAAATATCAATCATTACAGGAAAATCATTTAGAACTGCTGTAACCTGAGATGAATGAATGGTTATATCCTTGTAATAGGGCAGATTGTAATGCTGGTTCTGAATAATATCAGTTTCTAGAGGTACTAGATATTCAACAACCAATCGAGGCATATCATAACTACGATATGCGTTAGCTGAATCAAAACCAGTGGTTCCTTTGAAATCGTTATACGAAATATCGTCTACACCATTCATGATATCCAACATGAATGTGACATAGTTACCAGGTTCCCACCCTGATCGAGCAATCACACTCTGAAGGAGTGAACTTACATCAGGTGTACTATACCTCGTATTAGTAGTCCAGCTTGTTATATCCCATACAATACTTGCACCAAGCCAGGTGTATCTGTCTTCAAGGGTAGGTATACCTGTCGTAAATGCACTAGTATCATCGTCATCTGCTAGATATATCCTCATATCCGCAATACCATCAGGACTTCCTGATGATTCCAATTCGAAGTATGCAGATGTTATTGCGGCACCCCGAGGAATGTTAACAGGGAATTGCACACCGCCTTGAAATGGATTTGAAGCCCAATTACCAGACCCATCATAAATTCCAATGTTTAAATCTCCATCCCCACTACCCCATGGATAACCATCAAGGTCAATCCCATTACCACCACTATCATCATAGCAGTCACGACCACTTCCATATGGTACATATTGTGAGATTGAACCAGGTATTGAACCGACCACGCTGGTTTCATTCAATTTGAGATCAATTTGCTCTGGGAATGGACGTACATCCATCTCCATAACAACTTCATCGATATACACTCTGCTAGTTCTTGCTGCTGATTGTACGCCATTTTGGTCGGTTCCAAGACCAATCTCAAAGAGGAGCGAATTTGGGAAAGAGAGGGTGTTGATAAATGAAGAAGAGATTGTTACTGAAGCTTGCAACCATGTGCCTGTTGAGTCCCCACTTTCAAAGACTCTGAATTTTGTTTCATCGCCACCTACTCGTATAAACAAATAACATTGATCATTCAAATTAGAAGCTGCTTCAACATAATAGTAGAAACTAACATGAATTGATGTCACATCTCGATATGAAGCAGCCACCATTTGACTCATATAAAGTTCATCAGAGGAGTATACTGTCCAACCGGTCTGCCAATCTGCACGGAACGAGAAACCCCGTGAACCACCATAACCAGTACCAGCATAATCGATATTTCGGAACAGACCGTCTAATGGATGATCACTACCAGAAGATTCAGCGTCTATCATTGTCCAAAAATTAGGAACTGCTACATTCTGGTCGTCATAACCACTTACACCCCCAGTTAGAAACTTTTCCTGAGTGTAAGTGTCCCATGTTGGATTTGCAAGTGCATTGGCAATATTCAATGAGAGAGAGTCCAAGACTGCATCCAGGTTTGATCCAGAAAAACCTGAATCTATTCCAACAACACCATATTCAGATGTTGTCGAGTCTATGGTTAGAGTAGTACCGTTCTTGGCAGTCCCACTGATCTCATAATAGATAGGATCTCCAGTTCCCGAGTACGCTTCGGAGTCCTGAGACCATACACTATTCGTTGATTCATCATTCTTTTGATTTAGTTTACTATTTGCATCTAAATAAGGTCCACCGGTCATCGGGATTAGAAATAGTGCTACAAAGATAAATGCAACCAGACTTGCTCTCTTCATTCATTTGAACCTCCTGGGTCATAAAGGTCCGTTTTGTTTTGGTTATGAAACGGTTAGGTCAGAAAGACCTAGTGTACACTCCTCATTTGGTTCATTTACAGACATAAGAAGGAATTGTATGTCTGACCAATTCCGTGATTAGACGGTTATGCCAATTTTTCGAAATCCCAATCAAAGATACATGCGATCACACATTCATTCATTTTGATTTCTTTATCCATCTATTACCTATGCCCAACGAACCAAATAGAATTCAAACGTATCTACTCATATATTTACGCTGTTTGAATTCGCGGAGAGAAATTCTAGGAATACTTGTCACAAATCAGGTCAAAATAGCTAATTGGGTGCATTAAGATAATCTCTATAGCTTACAAAAGAATAACCAAGCCGATCTTTCATATCTGCAATCAAATTGAACACAGAGTTAGACCTACAATCCGCAGGATGAATGGCAAGTTGCATCGCGCCTCCAATCTCTAGCTCTAGCAAAGAATCTACAATCTCTAATTTCCCATCGCCATTGCTCACAAAGTGATCGGCTGTAGATAAGACAGATTTTTTCTTGAGCAGGTGAATTTCGTTTCCAACCACACAATAATCCAATTTCATGTCTTCAACAATCTTGAGGATTCTTGGAGGAGCTAACCATTTTGGAGGAATAAATCCGACAGGGCGAGAACCAAACACCTTCCGAACGGAAGTCACTCCTCGCTGAACTCTTGAAGTCATCTGCTCGCTGTTCAAATTCTTGAATTCACTCGCACCTCCAGATTTGGCTAGAAATGAATATCCATGAAGGGATATCTCCTGATCGAGAGATTTTAGATATTTCACAAAGATTTCATGTTTCTCAAAATTAGCTGACCCCTTCATTTCATACATGGGAGTGATGAGTAACGTATAGCTATCAATACCTATCTCATCCATTCGGTCGATAGTTGTAATAATATCATTTTCAAATGCAGGAGAAATAACAGAGATAGAAACCAAACAGGTTTGCTCTTTGACTTGTTCAGACTTCCGTCTCAACTCTATATCCCCATTATACTATACAATGCGGTAATATATGCACACCACTAAAGAAATAGTGTTCATATTGATTTGTTCCATTGTTTATAGGCTAAGTCAATGTCCTTGTCTGTGATGGTCTTTCTTCGTGTGTGCTCTGTAATTTCGAATGCTCTGCGAGCTATGTATATTCCTACATCTTCCAGTATTTTTGCAAGTCGTTCAGCACCCTTATCGCTGACTCGTCCAGCACCAGCTTTTCTAATCAAGCGGTCAATAGGTGCAACGGGTATGATTCTGTCATCTCGTGATCTTGGCAAAAGTTATCGCTCCTTTTTTTGGCATTTTTGGCCTTTTCAGCCTGTTATCTCTTGGATGGCCTATTAAAGGCTTGTTATATTGGAAAAACAACCATTTGAAGTGAGTACGTTTGGCGCGTAGGTTTTACCTCATCGACCCTCTTTCCCTGTACGAAGAATTACTACCTTGGACATGTTCAGTTCGTTATCCAAGACTGATAGATCCATCTGTGCCTCTAGTTGACGCACCTTTTCGAGATCCGCACCAATTGAAGGATATTTTGGAGCAAGTGTGCAGCAGGATGGTGCATCTGTTGCATAATCATATGTACCGACCTCTCGAGCAAGAGCAGTGATATCCACTTTGTCATCGCCAGCAAGAGGTCGTAGAATTGGCAGGTCTCGAACAGCATCATCGATTACTCGAAGATTACGTGTCGTCTGCGAGGCTTGTTCTCCGATTATCTCCCCAGTTACAATAGCTTCTGCATCCTCCTTCTCTGCAACACCTCGAGCAAGACGCATCATGTTTCTCTTACAGAACACACATGTCAATTTGGTTTCGCCCTGAGCCATGGCTTCATCGAGATCTGGACCGTGAGGTACCAAGTACAACTTGACCTTGTAATTATGTATGTAATCAGCAAGAGTCTGTGCCTGCTTCTTGACCAACTCGATGCATGATTCATCACTATGAGGAAGATTGTCAAAATAGACGAAGGTAGGGATACACCCTCGTTTCATTATTTTGTATGCAGCCATTGGAGAATCAAGTCCTGTCGAGAGGGTGCAGACAACTTTGCCTTGGGTGCCTGTAGGCATTCCTCCAACACCTTTGATGGTCTTTGCAAAAAGATATGCAGCTTCTTTGCGAACCTCGACGTAAATCTCTTGCTCAGGATTTGAGAGATCTACCTCTAGATTGTATTCTGAGAGGTCATCAAAAATTGCGCCACCTAATTGTGCCCCTACGTCTTGGCTTGAGTACTGATGGTTACCAAATCGACGCGCATGTACAGCAAATGTCAATCCTTTCTTAAATTCAGACCTAGCAAGTTTTATACCCGCTGAGGTTATTGAGTCCAGTTCCGAGGTTGTGACTACAACAGGCGAAGTGGATACTACTCCAAAGACTCTTGATGCAACCAAAGAAGCTTTTTCGACATCTGGGGTTTCGATAAAGATTCTACCCCATTCCTGTCGTATGCTATCAAATGAAACCTTATTCTCTCTAAGTGTTGAGCGAATGTGCTTCACAAGCATTGCAGTCATTCGTTTACGAGTTTGGTTTGACTTAATACCAATCTCACCAAATCGTAATAATACTGTAGAATACTCAGGTTCCATAAAGATTCCTCAATAAATGATAGTCTACTGATATCCCAATTAACAGTTGTGAAATGACGACTATAGTAAGAAACCTTATCCAGCGCCGTTGGTGATGGTTTTGTAGAATGCCAGAACTCATTGTCGCTTCATGGGACGAAACTAATATTGAAGAACTTGCTACACTAGCCGTTCAATGCCGACGAGAAATGGGAATTAGCAAGCTAGACGAAACCATTGAAGATTTTGTCGAAAAACTGGAAGGGTCATATGAAAGTGCACAGTATGACTGGGTTGTTTTAGCAAGAACGGAAGACAAACTCTTAGGTTGGGTAACTCTCTGGAAATGGGATATTGACATCCTAAGAATCAGTAATTGGCAACCCTATGTTATGGATAGTAACAAAGGAATAGCTCAATGCATCATCGAACAAATCATCAAGATTACAGTACAACAGGAATTGAATCGAATACATGTTGCATTTAGTAGAGTTGATGATAATAGTCTAGATGCATATCATGAACGAGCGAAATGGTATTCTATTCAAGGTTTTTACGATTTTCATCAGGAGTATTTTATGAGAAGAACTCTTGCAGAAGAGGACAATTATTCTGTTGATATCCCAACTGGCTTTAGGGTTACATCTATAGATAATTGGGATCCAGAGGATTTGTGCGATACATATCTCAATGCATTCAGAGTAAGTTCAGACAGATTTCATGCTCAACGAAGTGAAGAAAACCGAAAGAATCGGTTTCTTGGGATGCTTGACTCAAATCATACCATCAGAGATGCTTGTCATGTCATTTCAGATGGAAATATAATTGCAGGATTCTCACTAGTAACAGAGCACTTCCCCCCTGCACACCTTGGTCCTTTCGGAGTCAACCCTAAGTATAGGAGAAAAGGAATTGGAATAGCTCTTGCATTGCTTAGCATCAGATCATTATCAGAACATGGATATAACACAGTAAGTCTAGAGGTTGATACAGAGAATCAGCCTGCACTCAACTTGTATCAAAAGGTTGGTTTCAAAATTGAATCCGAATCACACGTGTTTTACAAAGATATTGTCATTTAGTTCGGAGGATAGCAAGATTTCTTATTGTGGTATACTTCGACATTATAGTAACTATGATGATTGCAGGTGTTGATGTCGGAGGTACATTTACAGACATCATTCTTGTTGATACCGAATCAGGAAGACAAATCGTACACAAGGTACCATCTACTCCAGAATCACAAGATAGAGCAGTCATCAGAGGTCTCATCGAAATATGCGAGAAAGAAGGTATAGAGAGAGAGAATGTAGTTCTCATAGTGCATGGCACAACTGTTGCGACAAACGCCATGATTCAGAGAAATGGAGCTAATGTTTGCTTAATCACTACAAAAGGACTTGAGGATATTATTGAAATTGGCAGACAGAATCGAGATGAGATCTATTCCCTCGTGGCCTCTAGACCTGAGCCTTTAGTAAGTCGAGAAAATCGGATTGGGGTCCATGAAAGAATAGATGTTGAAGGACTAGTCCTTACTGAACTTGATAAAAAAGAGATCAAGCGAGTGCAAAAGGAGATCATGAAGAGAAAACCAGACTCTGTAGCTGTGTCACTTCTATTCTCATATCAAAACTCTAAGCACGAGTGTACTCTTTTAGAAACGCTCCAAAAAATTCCTGGTCTCTATAGTGTCACATCTTCTGATGTACTACCAGAATTCAGAGAATTTGAACGAACATCGACAACTGTACTTGAGGCATATCTGGGACCACTAGTTATTGGCTACATTGATTGTTTGGATAATAGTCTACAAGAACACTTTCCAAATGCAAAGTTGACTTTGATGCAATCTAATGGTGGCTCTCTGCTCGGAGCGAGTGTGAAAGGAAAAGCTGTATGGTTAGCAATTTCAGGACTTGCGGGTGGTGTTATTGGGAGCTGGAAGATTTCTCAATCTCAGAACGTGAGAAAATGTATCACGCTAGATATGGGAGGAACAAGTTGCGACATCAGCGCCATAAATGAAGAGATTAAAGTCCAACCGGATAATGAGATAGCAGGATTGCCTCTTAGGATTCCTTCCGTAGATGTCAAAACTATAGGAGCAGGAGGTGGGAGTATTGCATGGTTGGACGAGGTGGGAATCCTTCATGTTGGACCACAGAGTGCAGGAGCAGAACCAGGACCTGCAGCTTATGGTAAGGGAGGAATGGATGCAACAATAACAGATGCAAACATCGTTTTAGGCAGGATAAATCCAGATTATTTTGTTGGGGGAGGGGTCAGTCTTAAACGCGAAATGGCAAATATTGCGATATCAAATCTATCTGACAAGCTTAATCTCTCTATAGAAGAAACAGCTTTGGGTATAATTAAAATCTCGACATCTAACATGGTGCAGGCAATCAGAGAAGTGACCATAGAAAGAGGTCATGATCCCAGAGAATTTGTACTGATTCCATTTGGTGGAGCTGGACCAACTCAGTGTGTTGATATTGCAGCTATGCTGGGGATAGAGCAAATACTAATCCCCCCATACCCGGGAATAACATCAGCACAAGGTTTAGTGTTTGCTGATCTTAGAACGGACTTGATGAGAACAATACTAGTTTCGGAAATTAATTTCATTGAATCGGATGTTTACAATGTTCTGAAAGACCTCGATAGTGAGGCAATTAGATTTTTGGAAGAACAAGGTGCAATCCAGGCATCCATTTCAACCCAATGGATGATAGATATTAGATACGTTGGTCAATCTCATGAGATTAGCGTACCATTAGATTCTAAATCGGAGATAATCGCTGATTCATCAAGAACAAAATTTGAAACAATCCATAAACAGAGATATGGTTACGATATACAAAATCGAGAAATTGAGTGGGTCACAGCACGGGTTACAGCTATTGCTAAAAGTGATATAAAGTTCCAACCTCCAAATCTACCTCAGAGAGCTGGATGGCCAATTGATACCAGACAAGTAGTTCTTTCTAACGGTGAGAAAGTTCTTGCGGATATCTACAGGCGAGAACGGTTATCCAATACACAGGAGATTGAGGGTGCAGCTATTATCGAACAGCTTGATACAACAATCTATGTAGAGCCAGGATGGTTAGCTGTTCAAAACAATGATGGTAGTATGTGGATCATGAGGGATGAGAAATGATAGAGGACCCAATCACATTTGAGGTCATCAAGAATGCATTAGTGTCCTGTGCAAGAGAGATGAGCCTTGCACTCAGATTGACGGCATTTAGTCCAAATATTAAAGAAAGAAGAGACTGTAGCTGTGCACTCTTTGATGAGCAAGGTAAACTGGTTGCTCAGTCAAAGGATATCCCAGTTCACTTAGGGGCTATGCCTTTGTCGGTAAAATCCTGTATTGAACTATTAGGACCAGAGTTGACTGAAGGAACAATGGCTCTAGTCAATGATCCCTTTGCTGGAGGTTCGCATTTACCGGATTTGACATTGGTTGCACCAATTTTCGCTGAGGGGGATTTGAAAGCATTTTCTGCAAACAGAGCTCATCATGCGGATGTTGGAGGTATTGCACCAGGTTCGATGCCTGGAAGTTCAACATCAATTCATGACGAGGGAGTTTTAATTGAACCAAGATTGGTTGTTCAGAAATCAAAACTGATGAAAGATGAAGTAATAGATCTTCTTGAGGCAACAAGAACTCCCGACGAGAGACTTGGAGACCTTTCTGCACAGGTAGCGGCTAACATTGTCGGAACAAGAAGACTAACTGAAATTGCAGAGATTCACAGCTGGGAGATATTAACCAAATCCTTTGAAGAATTGATTCAATATTCTACCTCAAGGATGAAAATGGTAATCTCAGAATATGTTGGTAAACGGGGTACCTATAGTGACCAAATGGATGATGATGGTGCAGGTACCAAATCGATTCCGATCAAGATCGATGTGGAATTCATGAGGGATAAGGTGAAAGTCGATTTCTCTGGAACCTCACCGCAAGTTAGAGGAAATATTAACTGTCCGGAAGCCTCCACCCTTTCAGCAGTGTACTATGTATTCATCACATTGTTTGGAAGAGAGATACCAACAAACGAAGGTTGCTGGCGGGTCCTAGATATCTTGATTCCGAAGGGTTCACTTTTGAATCCAATTTATCCCTCTGCTGTATCTGCCGGAAATGTGGAAACTTCACAAAGGGTGGTTGATGTCACATTAGGAGCATTAGCAGGTATCGTACCTGAAAGAGTGCCATCTGCAAGTCAGGGTACAATGAACAATCTTACAATTGGAGGCACAGACCCAAGAACAAGGAAACCATTCACCTTCTATGAAACAATTGGAGGGGGTGCTGGTGCGAAGGATGGTTTGAATGGAACGCACGCTATTCATGTTCATATGACTAATACTCTGAATACTCCAATAGAGGCATTAGAATCAGCATATCCTCTAAGAGTGACTGAATATTCAATACGCCGTAATACAGGCGGAAAAGGAAAGTGGTGTGGAGGAGATGGAATTGTCAGAGAGATTGAAATCCTAGCAGATGATTGCATAATATCAATTCAATCAGAGAGGCGAAATACAGGTCCTTGGGGACTTGCTGATGGAGAATCAGGAAAGAAAGGAATCAATATACTCGTTGAAGGAAGAAAGAGAACTATACTGGATGCAAAAGTGACACGCGAAGTAAAGAGGGGTAGTAGGATAAGAATAGAAACCCCTGGTGGGGGTGGCTGGGGGATACCCAACCGCCGATAACAATTCTAAATTTTGAGAGCTACGTTTTTATTAACTGCATTAACCCGAATAGTCCGTTTCTGTTCACCTAATGAAACATTCACGTAATATGTTGGAATATAATATCCCTCCAACCTCTTGAAGGTCAGTACATGTTCCACAACACGTTTGGCTTCTTTGGGTGTTTTTGCAGCAATTTTCTCAACTGCTTTGATGACCTTCGCGATCGAATTCATCTTACCAGTGGTAATACTTGCCTTCTTCAAGAATGTAGCAGAAGCCGTCTTCTTCCCAGCACCCTTCAAAATACTCTCTATGTTTTTGGATTGGATTCCTGTTGTACCGTCTAGAACCATTGAGTCATCCCAAGACATCTCGAAAAGTTCAACAATATCTAGAAATATTGCTTTGCCGGGTACATCCTTGCCTTTCGTTGGAGTGAGAATATCATTACCAACCTTAGCTGCTTTTAGTGAGTCAAGAACTCCAATCTCTTGCTTGTTCACTCGAACAAACTTCATTGCGAGGTTTGCATCATAGATACAATAGAAATCATACTTCAGAGAGGGTTTACTCACCTTGAGCGAATCAGCAGACGCACCCAGAATTTCAGCTCCAGTATCAGCCGCTAATTTTGCTGCTTTATTAGCATCAATCTTCTCAGCGAAGTAGTACAACTTCTCTTTCTTCTTTACAGTCTTCATTTTTGAATGTACACCTGTCACCTTGAACAGAGAAGGTGAAAGTGTCGCCTTTGTGGATTTCTTCTTAGCCATTTGAAATCACTAATTTATTTTAAAACAACAGTACTATATGTTCTCTTTGGCGGCTATTTATGCGAGAATGCTGCTCGAATTTTTGGTCTGGTCTCATAAATCTTTGCGAATCCCACGCGCTCGAACTGGAGAAATGTTCCTGATTCAATATTAGCAATTGAGGGTTCTGCAAGTCCTTCAATAATTGAAGCATCAATATTTATCATTTCAACAGGAACTGCAGCTTCCTTAGGAATCCAATGTAAGATTGGACTATTCGTTTCACGTACAACATCAACATCCAGACTGTGGAATACGCATGAGGGTACTTTACCTTTCTTTAGCTCGAAATTAGCTAAATCTTTCAATCTGAATAAATCACCGTTGCCCAACCGAGAGTAGTCCTTTGTGGAAATTCCTAAGATAATTGGGTTTCCTAACGGAATATCACGATTTCCTCTCTCAGGGAAATCAGGATGAACTGGTGCTTCTGCATTTTTCACCGTATTTGGCAGATCTTGTGGATTCAACCATATCGGCGCTTCAACAAAGAAGAAGCGGGGGGCTTCAGCATCTAGAAGTTTCCTGTTTTCAGAATAGACAGCCTTCATTGAGAATGAGATGTCAACGATACTAAGACCCAAATCGACCATTGCTTTCTCAAGTGCTCTTGGATCTATACCGCGTCGCTCAAGAGACTGTAAGCTCCAAGTGCGAGGGTCGTTCCAGCCCGAGTAAGTTCCATCCTGAACCTCCTTTCGTGATTTGCTTTTACTCAACTTTGCATCTGAAAATCGTAGTCGACCATAGTACATCAATTCAGGGTGTTTCCATTCATAGATATTCCAGATATGTTGCTCAATCTTTCCTTCTTTGACCAAGTCTTTTCCTCGAAGGATATGTGATATACCTAGCTCATGGTCATCAATACCCCAAGAGTACTCAAGTAAGGGCCATACTCGATATTTAGAACCGACTCGAGGATGATCGGTCTCGGATATTCTTAGAATGACGTGGTCTCTCATCGCAGGGTCAGGATCATCCATTCCTGTTTTGAGACGGACTGCTGCAGCACGTTCCTCATATGTTCCATCGAGCATTTTAGTCCAACGCTCAAGATTATCATTGACACCAATATTTCTACAATTACATGGGATACCAACTGCTTTATGCTGTGTTCGCCAAACCTCCGCATCACAATCACATACGTAAGCTTCCTGACGCTTGATCAAATCCTCAGCATAATCATAGAACAATTCCAATCGATCAGATTTGTAAACTGTGTCGTGCCATTTTACTCCAAGGTAATTGAGACCCTCAGGAATCAGATCAAAAGCGTCAGGTTCAACAATTTTTTCAGCTGAACCAATTGTATCATCGAAAACGAGGATGAGCTTCCCATTATATCTCTTAACGTATTGATCGTTTAGAATAACCATCCTGGCGTTTCCTATATGAAGAGGTCCTGAAGGGAATGGCGCAAGTCGCATTACTACTTTATCCCATTTGTCAAGATTTGGTAATTCTGGTAATTCTTTTTCTTCTTCAGCGGGAGCTATTTCAGTATCCTCGAGCAACTCTGGTGCGATTCTCTTCAGCTCAGCTCTTTGCGCCTCTGGATCCATTGATGCAACTTCACTAACTATACGTTCAACAAGGTCTTTGACTTCTTTTGCTTGTTTCCTTAAATCCGCCCTTGAGCCTAACAACGCACCCATTACTGACTTTACATTTGGCAAACCATCGTATTTCACGGCGTTATCTAAAACAACCTTTCTGATTTCATTCTCTAAGTCAGTCATACGAGTCAGCTCCATGATTGTACATTGCAAAACTAATTTAACGCTGATGGTCAAGCCGCAACCTAATCCTCCGACACCTACGGTGAAGTTTATTTACTATAAGTGAAGGGTTATAGGAAAGTAATTGATTCAGGTGCGAATATTGTCAAGTGAAATTCTGAAATGCTGCAAAATTTGTGGTGCTTTCCTCACATGCAATCATAAAGGTGAGTGCTGCCCAGAATGTAGTTATTTTGATGAGAAAGATTACCTTTGCCTCGCACCTGAACAGATGAAAAAAGCGGCAAATGCAAAGAAACAAAAAACAACCGAAGAGGAGATTACTGATGAGGATGAGGTGGATCCTGAAACATTCCTCTTCGAGGATGATGATGAAGATGAAGACCTCGACGAAGATCTTGATGAAGATGAGGAAGATTTCGAAGAGGACTTCGGGTTTGAAGATGATTGGGATTAGGGTGCGAGAAGATTATAGAAATATAATCCCAATAGACCTAAAGCGACCATAAGTAACAGGGTTGCATTCGCCGCTAACCAGTCTCGAGCATATTTTTTGCTAACTTTGATAGGACCTAATGGTTTCAACCCAGTGGGGGCTTCAGCACCAGGATCTATGGAACGCCAAACAATCTCAAGAAAATTAGCATCACTCGGATATATGTCAGCATAGAGATGTGATGCGTATCCAATCAAAAACAAAGCTCCAATGTATATTTCCACATTAGCCTCAATCTCTAAAGAGCCACCCATGATAATTTTAATTGCTACATTTGAAACCAGGCCGGCGATAACTAGGAACGGAAGAATCACCGAATGAAAAATCAGATTTCTATGGCGACTAATTCCCAGGAGAGGAATATCCCAATCAGGCATGAGAGCTCCAGTAACAGTGATTACTCCACCTATGAAGATTGAAAGATTTCCTATAACTGTCACACCTGTCAGAATCTGATAAATCCACATTCCCATCATTGAACCTATGCAGAAACAGATAAAGAACATCGCACCATATGCACCCCTATCACTCGTTGTTCGTGTTTTATCTTTGTGAGGTGCTTTGTAATAGAGGAGGGGCATAGCAAATATTGAAAGTCCTATTCCGCCTGCGAAATAATATGCAAGACCATTAATCACACGGGCAGCATCTGAATGCCAGACACTAAAACCCCATACAATTGAATAAAGACCAACGAACAATGAGAAAGCAAGAACCATATGTGAGAGTCGATTCATCACAGCATCTCCTGAATCCAATAATCAATTGACTATTCCTTATGAACAGTGACTTATTTCTTTCCCCCTCTCAAACCAGGGAACCAATACTTCGTTCCACCTGAGAAACTCTTCTGCAGTTTTGCCACTCCACGTTGTATGAGTAGTTCCAGAGTATTCATCACACGTTCTTCAGTCCAACCTAAAGTTAGTACTGCTTCCTCTATAGTGAGACCACCTTCATGATCTGCAGCAATCTCTAGTATCTGGTGCGGGTCATCAGTAAGAGCAACGGGAATGAATTGAGCAATTCGTGCTCCGGATAATGTCGAAGTGATGCCTTCGATCAATCCATCTCGTTTCATATCGTCTAATATTGTATCGATCTCATCAGGTACGGTATCCCATCCTTGCTCATCAAGCTCAACCAAAAGATCTGAGAGAAGCATGATACCACCAGATTGTTTGGAGTCCTCAGCAATTCTGAGAATATCGCGTCTGATACCATCAGTCCTATCATCACGTTTCAATAACCGCTTAACCATACCTTTGCGAGTTTTTGCCTGAGATATCCAGTTTTCCGGATCATATCCAAGCTCAATAAGCAACTCTTTCAAAGCACTACGATATGCAGGAATACTCAGGAGTGTTGGGCCATGTTTCTGAAATGCATTCCACAATCTGGACCTTACTGAATCAATACGACCAGCCCTCTTAACAAGTCGGTCGAGAACAAGTTCTAGTCGCTCTTCGGAGGGCATTGGTTTTAGTGTTATAGGGATAACTGCATCCTGAACTGTGTCTATCGTAAACTCAATCGATGAGTCGAGGAACCCGAATGCACTCACAGTTCCGCTATATCTTCCTGGTAGAAGTGATGCTTTTACAATTCCAGTTGATAGTGATTGAAATCGTTGAGAACCAAATACAATATTAGCCTCATCGATGGGTTGTCCTTCCTCGTCCATTAGATGAAACCTAACATTGCACATTGTATCATCAGGACCTATTACTTGAGCTTTCATACTATCAGGAAGGTCGATCTCAGGGATACCATAGAGAACAGACTTCAGGCTTTCGTATAAATCAAGTTTTGCAAAACCATCGGCAACTAGACCATTTCCGCCTTCACGAATAATTTGGCGACCTATCTTCAATGATAAGAGATTGAGTGTTTCTGACTCAAGACGCACATGTTTTCGCAATGCTACATCAGTTGACATCCGTTCAGATACACGTTCTTTCAACCCACTGAGTAGAATCGAAGATTCGGTAAAAGGATTAACAAAATCCTTACGACGACTCACTCGTTCATCAGTGAATGTAAGATGCGATGGAGGAGTTATCTCCACTTCGAGTTTACCTCTACGAGTGAATCCCACCAGGATAAATGGCACTAGAAGTATATTCCCTTTTGATGAGAGGTCAACAGAAACACAGGGTGTCGAGATGGAGTCACCCTGGATTTTCAATTCACGGATGACTTTCCTGCTCCACTCCATTTTCTCATCCAGTATAGCTAGCTGTTCATCGAATTTTTCCCTTAACCTCAGTGATTTTGCAATGAAACTTGACCTACGTTCTTCGTCACGTTTCAAGGCGGTCTTTCGGGCTTTCAGCGTCGAAGCGGATTCCTTTGTCTTCTCTTGTGTGTATCTGATTTCAAGATTTGCAACCTCTTGTTCTAAATGTGAGATTCTTAGTTCTAGCCGATCTAACTGAGATTTTACCTCATTTTCAAGAGACGCTATCTGTTGCTGAGTGATATTGGTAAGCACACGCCTTGCACGGGAATAGGTTTCATCAGCAATATGGAGGTAACGAAGCGTTGAATTCAATAGAGAGCCCAAGGTTGTCATATCTGGAAATTCGCTACCTGTAGAAAGAATGAAAGAGTACGGTTCAACATTGTCAATCGTTGGCCATTCCAATAACTCATGTGGACTTGAATCGTGATTTTTAGAGATTAAACCAGCTATCGACACTTGACGTTTCTCATCCAAGAGATCCAATGTTTCTTGAAAGAGTGCGATTGCATTTAGTACATCCTCTTCAGTATTAATATCCTCAAGAAAATCAAGAAGTTCATCCAAACGGCTATCTTGAAGAGGTGTCAATTCCGATGAAACAAGACCTAGGTGTTCAACGAACGAAACACGATTAGCATCACGAATCTGTATTATCCTGATAGGTAAGTATGCTTTCAGGACAAACTCCAAATCCCGACCATTTAGGTCCTGAAAAGCCTTTAATACTACAGCTGCAATGAAATAATCATCAGGAACCGCTTGCTGAACAATTGGTCCCCCCTCTAATCGATGAGTGCCTGTTGTCATGACAGGTACGATTAGATTGAAATGATTGAGTTCCATTGGGAGTCCCTCAGTGCACTGTTCGTGTATGCTTTTCATCCTTTCTCATTAGGCGCGAATAAACACGAAAGAATGTTCAAAGCTTAAAAAAGGAAATATCAGCCCGACATTTTTGCCGGGCTGTCAGGGAGAAGGTAATTTACTTCTCATCTGGAGCCGCTAATTCACCTAACGACTCCTTCATCAGACCTTTCATGTCGAAACCCATCATTTTCGCCATCATGAGCATCGGGAGAAGGACATTTCCAAACACCTGGAATGCGCCAGCACCGGCACCTTCACCTTCTTCACCACTACCACCTGCACCACCACCAAACAGTGTGACATCACCGATATCAATCTGCTCGTAGATCTTAGGTAGCATTTGGAGGAAATCACGAGCGAAAGCCTGTGGGGAATAGTCCCGTGCTGCTTCGAGAGTTTTCTTGATACCTTCAGCTTCAGCCGTTGTAATCTTACGAATCTTATCAGCTTCAGATGCAGCTACCACACTAATCTTTTCAGCTTCAGCTTGGGCCTCTTGAAGGATACTCTGAGCTCTGACTTCAACCTCTTGCTTAATCTTTCTCTGCTTCTCAGCTTCAGCCGCGAACTTAGCAACCTCAAGGTCCTTTGAAGCCTCAACCTCAGCCTTTTGCTTCTCATAGCGTTTCTGCATCAAATCTTTCTGAAGCTCAATCTCCAGAACACTCTGTTCACGTTGCTTCTCAGCTTCCTGAATAGCACGAAATTGTGACTGTTCCTTTACACCGACTTCTTTATCACGTTCGATCTCCTGTTGTTTGAGTAATTTGCTTCTTTCGATATCTTTTAGGCCAGTTTCCTGTTCAGCTTCAATAAGAGCAATCTGTGCTTTTCTGTGCATTTCAGCCTCACGTGGTTTAGACATATCACTAAGAAAAGCATCATTGACCACAACAACATCAACGAGTTCTACAGTGACTACTTTCAAACCCCATTCACTTACTATGTCAGTCAGTTCTTTCTTGATAGCCTCAATAATTAACTGTCGCTCTTCCAATATCTCCTCAACAGCAAGTTGTGCACAGGCAGTACGTATGACTGATTCAATGATAGCTGTAAGACGCGCAGGGATTTCACTCCACTTCACGTTGTTAATTGTGGCAATAGCATTCTCAGCTTGCCACTGAAGTACAGCGCTAAGTTTAATCTTCTGTTTCTCTTTTGAAAGGACAGACTCAGCTGAAATATTAAGCTGTTGTACCGTCCTGTCTACTGCAAGAATACGGTCCAAAAAAGGAATCCGAACAACCATACCACCTTCGCCTTGCTTGATGGCTTTACCTCTTCTAAGATGCACATAGAAGATGTTAGGGTCAAAGATACGTACGTATTTCTTAACGTAGAGAGCGAGTAATAACACACTTAGGACGATTGTCACAAATATCAGGGTACCAAGATTTTCTGCCAACCAATCCGTCCATCCCGCTTGCATTTGTTTTTCTACTCTCACCTTTGTATTAGCATGAATCTTCTTTCCTCTGATGTTTTTCTGAAGACAATGATATTAGAATCATCATCTGTTTTGCTTTGGCCAACCCCCTCACCCAGTTTTTTGAACGGGGTATCGATTTGTTGGCCTCAGATTGCACCGAGGACAGACATATTCATGTAGTTCTTGTATTGAAGCAATATAAAGCTGCGCAGGGATTTTGGAAGTAATTTCACAAGATTTCAAGTCTTTCTTGCTTTAACTGTAAGAACCACTATAATCAATATAACAACGATTGAACCAATAGTGATTACCACTGACATAAATTCCCACAATTGATAATCACTTGCATTGTTCGCAGTTGTTGAAGTTGTTGATGTTGTTGATGATGAGTGTGTGGAACTCGTTGAAGAACTGCTCGTTTCAGATGAAGTCGGATTTGATGTGGAAGATGAAACGAATTCATTATTTCGGAAAAGCCAAGGAAACCAGAGATTAGTGATGTCACCTATTATGCCATCAATCTTCGGTTCCGAAACAATATAAGTACGACCTTGCCAGAGGGGGATTATTGAACATTCAGAGGCTTGAAGATCCTGTAAAGCATGATAAGCTGCTCGCGCCTCACTGATCGTGTTCGCAGACCGACCCTCGAGCCAGAGTGAATACTGTGCAACGCCCCCTGCAGGATATGTTAAATTATATCCTAGATTCAACCATGAGGCGAATGGAAGAAATCCAAAATTATCTGCATGAGATATATCAGGGTACCATCCATACATGAATACTGGCATCAGGCCTTCATTTCTATACATCCTGTAGGTAGGCCAATCTACACCAGTCAAATCAACCGAGATAACTCCACTAGCCTCCAGACTATCTTCGTAAACCAGTGCCTGTTCTGTACTTTGCGGATAATGACTTGAGGTTTCGAAGTAGAGATTCACATTCAACTTATTCGTTTCATTATAACCATACATACCCAGCACCAAACGTGTGTATGTATAATTTGCCTCACCAAACACCTCGAAAGATGGTTTGTGATATTCTAATCCGGCGGGGATAACACTATACAATGGATCAACGGTATCATGAAACACGGTGTTTGCTAGGTATGTTCTATTAAACGCTGCAGCAATACCTTGCCGAATCAATGTTTCATTGTAAGGGTAGAAATCTTGGTTGAAACATAAAAATTGGATTTTAGGATTGAGATATTGCCAGACACGAAAATCAGGATTTGTCATAAATGATTGAATTTGGGGAATAGAAAGTTCTCTATAAGCTATATCAATTTCACCTGCCATTAGTGCCGCTGCAAGTGCTATATCCGAAGAGTAGAATTGAATTATAATAGAGTCCACCATCTCATCAGAAACATTCCAATAACCAGGGTTTTTAGCAAGCCTCATCATGCTATCAGATCCACCAACCCGAGTCCAGTTACTCAATAGGTAAGGTCCTAGAGCATTTGGATGACTTGCACGGGCATCACCTTCCGCAAAATGAACAAAATCATCAATTGGGGCATATTCTGGATCTACGATGAAAGATGCGGGACAGCTAAGAAGTTGTAGGAATGGAAAATAAGGAAGACTGAGATTGAATCTAACGGTGTATTCAGACACAACCACAATTTCATTGATGATTTCTGCATAACCTATATTCAATTGAGGACCATCCTCAAGAGCCAAGCCAATATTTCTATCAAATGAATATTTTACACATGATGCATTGAAAGGAGCCCCACTCTCAAAAACAATATTATCACGGAGATTGAAATCCCAAATCAACCCACTACCGTCCACAGTCCAAGATTCTGCTAAAGAGGGAATAATATCATCGAGACCAGCTTGAGACCCAGGCCTGATTTGCACAAGTCCTGAGCTAAGCGTTTGTATCATTTGCCAACCAAAGAGATCATAGGATTGAGCAGGGTCCAGACTAAATTCAACACTATGTGTTGTTCCAATGATTATCGATGAATTAGTAGATACCATCTCTCTCTGGAAAATACCTGACATGTCTTGTGTCGTAATTTGTAGACCAGATGTAGTCACCACGAGAGCCAAGGAAAGAACTAAGAACAGAGTTGACCACTTTTTCAAAGTCAAACAACCTCCATTAAACCAACGCAAGAAAAATTATCGTTCTGCTGCTTTTACGTTTTTTGGAAGGAGTGGATAACCCATTTTTCAAAAAGATAGGCGGCTATCCTTCAGGTTCCTTACCACTCTGTTTTTGCTGCCCCTTTGCAATTTCCTCTCTGGGATCTACAAACACAACCTTTTCATTTGCAGATACGACATAGAGCCACTCTCCTTTCTGAAACGTATCGCCTGTCTGGAGTGGTCTTGCCTGAAAACGTCGAAGACCCATCTCGGTCTCAGCTCTTACTTCCCCAAATCCTGACCATATTGTTGATACTGCTTCTACTTTTCTTCCGACTATATGTCTGGGCTCGATAAGAAATCCAGATTCAACCATGAATTTACCTAATATAGTCCGGAAAGTCCACACCATTGCAACAGTAGCTCCTACATGGACTAATACCTTTGCAAGGAATGGCAACAAAATGCCTGGGTAGTAGACGACAGACCCGAAGAGTCCAAAACTTACTAGTGATGTGCCAATTGTCACTCCAAGTGGAGGGCCCCGTGCGAATTCAAAGAATCCAGATTGGGGCTCGCCATGATCAAAATCAATATCGTGTTCTACATCATGATGAACATCGTGGTCATGATCGGGATGAGAGTCAACATCATGGTCCACATCGTGATCGTAATCATGTTCGACCTCATGAGAGACATCATGGTCATAATCGTGATCGTAATCATGTTCGACCTCATGAGAGACATCATGGTCATAATCGTGA